>NZ_JBFUIV010000006.1:0-264069 GCF_056401715.1 Bacillus sp. P4_E1 | reverse complement strand
AGGCAACTGTTGGGATAATGCTTGTATGGAAAACTTCTTCAGTCACTTTAAGGCAGAGTGTTTTCATTTATACTCCTTCCGTAAAGCGAATGAGGTCAAACTTGCCGTGCGTAAATATATGCACTTTTATAATCATCAAAGATTTCAAAAGAAATTAAATAACCTGAGTCCATATAAATATAGAACTCAGGTTGCTTAGTTGCGCTTTTTAAATACTGTCTACTTGACAGGGGTCACTGCAGATTGAAGGAGCTTCTTTTAAAATATGTTCCCAGCCTATTCTCTATCTTCATTGCGCTCTTGCTGTTTTTTCTCTGTCATACGTTTCTGATATGCACGATCCTTTGCACTTACATGGTTTGCATCAGTTGGAAGATTCTCTTTTGAACGACCAATTCCATTACTCATCTTTTTCGCCTCCTTTTTGCATGTTTCAAAATACATCTTTATTTTCAGCTAGAGGCACAATCCTTATACAAAAAAATAAGAGCAGCCAGTAGCTGCTCTTACTCATTCACGTATTTTTGAAACATATCATGGATGCCTTGATTTACGAGGTTCGAGATCTGTTCGTCAGATTTATTCGGATAACGATCACGCAATCTGATAGATGCCTTCACCATTAAATTTTCTAATACAGAACGGCCACCTTCTCCATAAATAATTTCAGCATACTTAACAAGTCTTCCATCCTCTAATGTTGCTGGATTATGATTGAAGAAAAATTTACTCATTGTCTCCACCTCTCTCTTTGATAACGTTTACATTTATATAGATTATTTATGTTATTTATTTCACAATATTGTATGCATGTATATTTAATTGGTTTCATTATAAAGCAACATATCAATAGTAAATATGTGATTTTCCGTCCATTTTGTGAACAAACTAAAAATGAAAGCGTTTCCTTTATTATATACTAAAAAAACTTACTACGCTAGGGGCAATTTTTTAATCTACTAATCATCTACTTTTCTTTTTTTCATTAACCTTATACAATTTTCAGAAATTATATTATAAAATATATGTATGACTTAAGGAGGCCATGTATGAATCAAAATAAAAAAGCTATATTAGATCTTGTCTTTTATCTCGTATTCCCATTCCTCATTTGGAAATTTGCAAAACCTTATATCGATCCTTATTACGCAATGTTAATTTCCTCTGTTCCGGGGATTATTTATACACTGTATACCTTTAAAAAAGAAAAACAGCTTAACGTTACAGGGTTCTTTATTTTAATTACACTTATTTCTAATACAGCGGTAGACTTAATATCTGGGTCGGCTGAACGAATGCTATGGAATGATGCATATTATCATATCGTACTTGGCTGCATCGTTATATGTACAATCTTTATAAAAAAACCACTCATGTTATATTTCGCAGCTGATATCGCAGCACTGCAAGGTCATGATCGTGATAAAAGTCGTGAGCTTTATCGTGATAGTCGTATATATCCAGCACTGCAATATTTAACACTATTTTTCGGCCTTCAATTTATATTAAAAAGCTTCTTGAAAATCTATTTCATCTCTGTTTTCGGTGTAGATGGATATGGTGAAATGAGAGCTATTATGACCGCTGTTGGCTGGGGGATTTCTATTTGTATCGGAATTGGATTTGTATGGGTAAACAATAAAATACATGCGGTTACTGAGGAAAAAGAGTCTGTGCAATAAACAAAAATCCCCTAGCATCTTGTTATACTAGGGGATTTTTGTTTTGCTAAACATATTACGAAAAAGTTAGCTTGATTTTTTTCTTTTATTTTTTACATTTCGATAAAACAAAGCAGCGCTCAGTGGCATAACACCAAACCATTTATTTAAGAATGGCTCTTTCTCCGCACGACGTTGTTGTTTCTGTTGTTTTCGATCCTCTTTTGGAGCATCCATATATGACACAAATTGCTGTGTCACAAAGCGTACATAATCATTAGTAGACATATTATCATCACCTCTACTTGATTAGTATGTCCACTTTTTTATTCATTAATCTTTTGCTTTAATTCATTCATAATTTGCTTTACCGACTTATTTGTCGTATCGATATGAATATCAGCCTCTTCATAATACGCTCGGCGCGATTCAAATTTCGTTATAAATGCATCTATATCTTTCTTCTGAAATAGTGGACGTGTCGTATCTTCACGAAGCCTTTCTGCAATTACATGTGGATCGCAATATAAATACACAACAGTTCCATTTTCCTTCATCCACTTTCGATTTTCCGCTCGTTCAATAATCCCTCCACCCGTTGTAATAATTACATTCTGAACCGGTAGTGAACGTAACATTTCACTTTCATATTCCCGAAAAGCCATTTCGCCTTCTTCGGCAAAAATATCACGAATTGCCTTCTCTTGCTTCTCTTCAATTTTTTGGTCTGTATCTACAACATCCATATGAAGTTCTTTACTTAACACTTTTCCAATTGTTGTTTTCCCAGCTCCCATATAGCCAGTTATGTATATAGATTTCATTTTCGTTCCTCTCAATCATCCGTTATTATTTGTTATTATAACGAAAGATGTTACTTTATTTAATAAAAAAACGTTTTGTTCTTCTTATGCTATGAAGAACAAAACGTAACATACTCACTATTTTCTCGTAATCAAACAATCTGGCTCACTTTTACTTATAAGTACCTCTTCTCACCCACTGCGTTGCAATCCATTTCTCACCTTTCGTTACAGGTGCTCCTCCATGTAACGTAAGCTCATTTAGTAATTGATCTTGATAAAAATACTCAAAGTATACTGCCATTCCCTTTCTAGGGTGTACAGAAAGATTTAATTTCGGAAAGAATGTTTCCCCGCCTTCTTCTACATCATTTAAGTACATCACAAGAGTACTTATACGATTATTAGCAGCTGACCTGCTATGTTCTGCAAAATAATCATAGTGCGCTTTATATTCTTGATCCACTTCATAATTTAAAATGTGCAATCCTTCTCCATGCGCTACAGGAACATTCGTGATAGATGAAATTCGTTTTTCAATCTTCGAAGTAAGTTCATTCTCTTCCAAAAATGCACCACTACTCGTTCGAATATCATTTACATCACGTGATGAACCAACTTTAGAACGTTTCATATTATTTTTAGATAATTCAATCAATTCAGCGCACTCTTCATCACTTAATACATTTGCTAATACAACAATAAGAGGTTCTTCGAATTTTGAAATAATTTGTATTTCCCTATCCTCTGTCATAATCGTATTTCCTTTATGATCAAAAATAGTTTGTTCCTTACTTTCACCTATTTGATTGTTATTTGTCATTTTCTTATCTCCCTAGAAAAAATGATTGGATAGCATGAATATATCATATTCTTTCTACCTTTCTCTTTTTTGAGAAAATTTAAACTTTTGAACATCGTTCTTATCCCTTTCCTCAAAGAAATTGACTCCCTCCACAATAGAAACTCATGGTTCTTCTCCATATATTTTACATATTATCCTTCTACCCAATCAAATATTTTATTATCCTTTTCCCTATACCGAAAGCTCACTGTATAGAAAACTCTCTGTTTTGTAACACATTGCAACGAAATGATAGTAACATCATTTTCAAAGACGTACTTTCCACTCACTTCTCCTCTTTCATACTGAAATAAAAAAACATCCTCTTTTTCTTGTTGCTGTAAGTCTCTTTTTATATCTGAAATAGCTCGATCAACAAGTTCCTCCATGAAAAAACTTTGTTCTATTTCAGAATAAAATTTTTTATCCGAAAGTAACATATTCGTTTCGTACATCAAAAATGAAATGAATAAAATAAGAAAAATAATTGTTCCTGGCATTACAAATCCATCTTGTTTTCTCATGTTTCTATCTCAATTTCACTATAGCGCACAGCCACGCCTTCATATATTTCACCACTTATATCTTTCACATATATATATAACAAATGAGGTGTTAATTTATACGAAATCGCTTCAATCCTTTGTAATATAAATTCCCTTCCGCGCATATTTACTTTTCTTATTAAATTACTATTCAACTTTTCATACGTCACCTGATCACCATTACGAAGTTGGAAGCGTAAAATATTCCCACCGTTTTCTAGCTCTATCTTCCTCCCACTTAATACTTCACGAAACTCTAATTGCATTTGTCCTAAAAACACATCCCACTCCCAGTCATTTAATCCTTTTGAATGTGTATTTTCTATCCCCATAATATGAAGACGCGGTAAAAGTAAAAAGAACATTGATAAAAGCAACAAACATGCAATCATTTCTATTAATGTAAATCCCGCTTCTTTTTTATTTTTCCTTTGCATAAAGGCATTGCTCCATCGCTTTTCCTCTCATATCTTTCCACATCGTACAAACTTCATCTCCTCTCCAATATGTGTAATATACAATTCCTTTTATGACTTGCTCTTTTACTCGCTTTTCCTCATTCTCATACTTAAATAAGGCCGCTTCTTTTTTTAATAATATTAATGCTTTATAGCTCATTTTTATATTTTTTCTTTCTTGCATAATTAATAATGTTTGCGGGAGCAATAACGATGCCGCCATCATTATTAAACTTAACGCTACAACCATTTCAACCATTACTGATCCTTTTTGACACTTCACGATACGTAAATCTCCCTCTTCCAAGCTGAAATACAATCTCATATTTATACCCTCGATAGGAAAGTAAAATCGTACCACCCCTATTAATATTCCCGCTCGGATTATATGTCATTGGATTTGGAAAGGTATGCAAATCCATTTGGACATCTTTATCATATTCTCTCTTAACAATTAATAGGTCTGTCTCCGATTCCGAAATATAATACATATGTTTCTCTTTAAACCAGCGTAACGTATAATGTTTTTGACGCTTAATCGCTAACTGCTGCATATACAAAATATCATTTGAAAACTGTTTCAAAAACTGCTCAACTTTTTGTTTTTCATGTAATGAAGTAACGTTAAAATGCGTAACAACACTCAGTACAGAAATAGCAAATAAGACAAGTAGCATTTCTAAAAGAGTAAAACCTTTTTGCTTCACGATTTCCCAGCTGATACCGTACCATCATCGGAAATATGGATTGGTTCACCTTTCGGACAAGTTTTTGAAGTAATATACTTTCCTGTTTCAAGTTCCTCTATTGATGGAATCTTATTATGTTGCAAGTGATATGCTTGTATTTGTGCTTCTATAGATTTCACATAGGCTGCACATCCTTTTCCTTGGACGGATGAGCGCTGTGTAACTACATTTGGAATAATTAATAGTAATAATACAGTTATGACAACCATAACTAATAACATTTCTAAAAGAGTAAAACCCTCCTCATTCTGCATGTAAATGCCCCCTATATAGAATTCATCATTTGAAACATCGGCATAATCATCGCTAAGTACATCAAAATGACTATAACCCCAAGACATGTAAATAAAATGGGTTGAATCACAAATAACATACGTTTAATTTTTTGTTCTACCTTTTCAATAATGAGCTCACTGTAATCACCAAGCTCATTTGCTAAATTACCGTTTGCTTGTCCATGCGTAATGATATAAGAAAGTTCTTTCTCGTAATAACCGCTTTTATCAATAATAGATTGTAACGGTTCTCCTGCAATTAATTGCCGCTCAATTCGGTCTGCTTCATACTGAAAGAACGGATGATACTTTTGCTTCATCATTATTGTTAATGCTTCGTGTACGGACAATCCACCGTGTAATAAACCACTTAATTGAGTGGAAAAATAATGCGAATGATTTAAAATAAGAAATGTTTTCATAAGGGGAATACGGATCATAATCTTTACCTTTTGAGTAGGCGGAAGTTTTCGGAAATAAAATATATATATACTAAATCCCGTTATAACGATAAGAACAATCATATAAATGAAGTAGGGTAATAATTTAATTGCAACTAAAATTTGCTCCGTAAGTGGTGGTGCTGTAGAACGTAAAGAACTATACATCATTTCAAACTGAGGCAATAAAATGAGGTTAAAAACAGAAAGCATAATCATTAAAAAAAATGATAAAAACATAGGATATCGCATTACTTTCATCATATCTTTCCTATATTTATCTTTCTTGTAAAGAAGTACGCTTCCTTGTTGCAAAGCAAAAGAAATGTCACCATGTCGCTCTGCATAAAACAAATAACTTAACATCTCAGAGTGAAACATTAATTGGTGAAAAGAAGCGTGCAAACTTTGTCCATTTTTCAATCCCTCGATCATACGCTGTAACTGTAATTTCTTTCCTAATGGTAGTTGCAACTGCAAAAATTCTAACGCCTGCAAAAGTGAGTAACCTTTCTCTAATAAATCACTTAATCTTTTACATAATAATGCTTGATCACTTAAACTCCATTTTCTCTTAAACATATACATCTTCTTCTAAAAAGCCTAAAGCATACCCTTTTCGAACCGACGATTCCAACGTTTTATAGTGATACGTAACATGTTCTCCACTTGCTTCTTTAATCGCTTGTTTTAATTCATATCCATATAACAGTTCATAAATGCTTGCCTGTCTCACTTTCCTCATTGATTTACATAAAGTTGCACACTTCCCTCTGCAAAATGGACATTTTAATTCGACGAGCCGCTGAGCAGCTACTGCTAATAATGATTGTTCAATTTCTTGCCTTGTAATACCATAATCCATAAATCGTAGTATCGCTCCTTTCGCATCATTTGTATGCAAGGTTGTCATTACTAAATGTCCCGTCAAACTGGCCCTTACAGCTACTTTTGCTGTTTCTTCATCACGAATTTCGCCAACTAAAATAATATCTGGATCATGACGCAAAATAGCCTTTAATCCCGTTTTATATGTGATACCAGCTTTTTCATTTATTTGAATTTGTAATAAACCGTCTTTTCTTTGCTCAACTGGATCTTCCAGTGTAATGATGCGACGTGTTTGCCATTTTCTAGCTACTTCTAATAACGCATACATTGTTGTTGTTTTTCCAGAACCAGTTGGCCCAGTAAATACGAGTAACCCATGAGAATGCTTTAAAAAAGAGAGTAATTTTTCCGCTGAACTTGGAAATAACGAAAGATGAGACAGTGGCTGTACAGATGCTTGTAAATGGAGGCGAATAACGAGACTTTCTTGATATGCTGTTGGAAGTGTTGAAAGGCGTAAATACACTTCTTGTCCATCAATTTGTAAGTACAACGAACCATTTTGAGGTTTTCTCCTCTCTCCTATATCCATTGATGCTAAAAATTTAAAGTGTGAAACAAGCTTTTCTCCAAATTCTTTCTCAATACACCGTTTCGTAATTAAATCTTTTCCAATACGTAATTGAATCGCCACATCCTTCTGCCTGGGCACAATATGTAAGTCCGATGCTTGCACCCTACAAGCTTCTTTCATAATCATATTTGCAAAAAGCTCGACACTATTCATCAAGTTTCCCTCCTCACTATGTATATATCATAAAAAAATGCACAAGAAAAATTAGAGATTTTGTATTTTCACTAAGAGAAAAAGGAAAAATATGTTTGTGAAATTATGAACAATTTCTGAACTATTGTCTGAAATTACCTATATAGAAGTTTATCTGTATTATAATGTTAATATCTTGGATAAAGTGATAAAGGTGGAGATCCTCATGGAACAAGCTTTAAAAATTACAGGTGTGTTATCTGACCCTACTCGTTATTACATTTATAAATATATTTCGCAAAAACATAATTACGTAACTGTACAAGAAATTGCAGATGAGTTTAACATTCATCCAAACGTGGCGCGTTTACATTTATCAAAATTAGAAGATGTTAATATGCTCAAATCAGAAACAAAAAAAACTGGGAAAGGCGGCAGACCAAGCAGACTATACGTCTTGTCTCAAGATGTCATCCAGTTACAATTCCCATTTCGCGATTATCAATTATTAGCGCAGATAGCATTTAATTCACTGCTAAGCTTAGGTAGTGCTGGTGAAAAAGCGCTATATGAAACAGGGAAACAATTCGGCAAAGAATTAATGCAACAACATATGCATCGCTTAAATGTAAGTGCAGAAGCATTGACGATAGAACAAAAAATGCTAATCGCAAAAGAAGCATTCTCAACAGCTGGCTTATCCCCTGCTTTTGAATTAAGTACAGATGGCACAAAAATTTTCTATGATGTACACAATTGCCCATTTAAAGAAGTTGCTGCGCATCATCCGACTGAAATTTGTAACATGCACGGAGATATGATGAAGGGGATTTTTGAAATCCTATTCCCGAACGTGGAATTAACACGAAACGATAGTCTACTAGATGGATGCAAATCTTGTAACTATAAAGTGAAACTTTAATCAGTGGGGGTTTACGGGCAGTTGATCTCCCACCTAACTTCTTTGCTCAAGCCGAATTTTGAGGTGGGAGTTTTACTGCCCACAAATAGCGGGATAAAGTTCAAATTTAGTTTTTCAACTAAGAAGAAGTCAATATTATAATTGGCTTCTTTTTTATATGAATGAATATTTACAATAGTTAGAAAAATAAACTATAATGAAAAGAGGTTTTACTTTTTTTAGAAAAGGAGGGAGATGGCATGGAGCGCATGTTTCGCGTTCTCGGCTTTTGGACTGGAATTTTCTCGGTTATGTTTTACGTAGGGGATATGCATTCGACCGCACTACTATTTTTAGGACAAACAGGATTCTTCGTACTTTTAAGTTATTTAAAATTAACAGAGCGTATGTATATATACGTATTCGGGGCATATTTAACCGTTTTCTTCATCGGATTTACATGGTACACAACATTTTTACTTGTCCCTGGAGCTGGGCATTAAGAGATGGCAAATTGCCATCTTTTTTTTAATTCCGTAATTCCCTAGTTGACTTATAGGTTTTATTACCTTATATTCTATATAACACATTGGAATTAGGGGGAATCAACATGAATACACTGCTTGTCGGGATTAACATCACAGTCATGCTCATTTTAGTTG
This sequence comes from Bacillus sp. P4_E1, assembly GCF_056401715.1. Lineage (NCBI taxonomy): Bacteria > Bacillati > Bacillota > Bacilli > Caryophanales > Bacillaceae > Bacillus > Bacillus sp. P4_E1. The sequence continues at coordinate 255,134 of NZ_JBFUIV010000006.1, read as the reverse complement.
GCGTATTGTATTATATGCAACGTAAGCATGTATCTTTTAATAAACGTGTATTTACTGCTTTAGGAGTCGGAATTATCTTTGGTCTTATATTACAATTTATTTATGAACCTACTTCTAAAGTAATTATCGAATCAAATACCTGGTTTAGTTTAATTGGTAACGGTTATGTGAAATTACTTCAAATGATCGTTATGCCACTTATTTTAGTATCTATTATTTCAGCGTTTACAAAATTACAATTAACGAAAAACCTTGGTAAAATCAGTGGTCTTATTATCGGAATTTTAATTCTTACTACAGGAATTGCCGCAGCTGTCGGTATAGCTGCAAGCGCAGGATTTGATGTATCAGCAACAGGTTTACAACAAGGTGATGCAGAATCTGCTCGTCTGAAATTAGTAGAAGAAAGATTTACTTCTATTGAAAAGACAACAATTCCAGACAAATTGTTAGAACTGTTGCCTACGAATCCTTTTCTTGATTTAACAGGTGCTCGTCCAACATCAACAATTTCTGTTGTAATATTTGCAGCCTTTATCGGGATTGCCTTTATAGGTGTAAAACGAAAATATCCAGAACAAGCAGAGCTATTTAAGAAAATGCTTGATGCTGTATATGCAATCGTGATGCGTATGGTAACATTAATTTTACGTCTTACTCCATACGGCGTATTAGCTCTTATGGCAAAGACAGTTGCTGGTAGCGATATTAACGCTATTTTAAAACTTGGTAACTTCGTGTTAGCATCTTACGTAGCTCTTATCGTAATGTTTATCATTCACTTATTATTAATCGCATTATCTGGTTTAAATCCAATTCAATATTTGAAAAAAGTGTTCCCTGTATTAACATTTGCATTCACATCTCGCTCTAGTGCTGGTGCAATGCCATTAAATATTGAAGCTCAAAAAGAAAAGCTTGGTATTTCTGAAGGAATCGCTAACTTCGCTGCATCCTTTGGGGTATCTATCGGTCAAAACGGTTGCGCAGGTATTTATCCAGCAATGCTTGCTATGATGGTCGCTCCAACTGTAGGAATTGATCCATTACAACCACAATTCATTTTAACTTTAATCGCTGTCGTTGCTATTAGCTCATTCGGTGTTGCCGGTGTTGGTGGCGGTGCAACATTCGCAGCGTTAATCGTACTATCTACAATGAACTTACCAATCGGCATTGTCGCTCTTGTTATCTCAGTTGAACCATTAATCGATATGGGTCGTACAGCTCTTAACGTAAGTGGTTCTATGACAGCAGGTCTTATTTCTAGTAAATGGCTTGGTGAATTAGATCAGGATACGTACAATCAAGATGATGTAAAAACTGGTGAGATTGCTTCATAATAAAAAAGGACGCTAACAATTTATACTGTTAGCGTCTTTTTTATTATGTTCCATCTCTATACATCTTCTCTTGAAAGTTATCACTCCAAGTATTCTTCTAGTTGCTCTTTTAACTCTTCCTCAATCTCATAACAAGATTCATCAACAAGTTCCCCTACTTTCTTACTCCCCCAAACTCTCGACTGAGTTGGCATCCCTAAAAAAGTATTTTCGCATCTCCAAATTGGAATAATGTAAAATTCAATCATCTCTCCTTCTTCATCTAATACCGCTATAGAAACTGATGAATAATATCCTATTTCAAAGGGATTCTCTTTTTCTCATTCAAATCCCATATCTAATTTCATATTTTCCCCTATGTATAAATGCGAATAGGCTTTAAAAAATCCAAGTGATATTCGCTCTATTTCATTCTCCATACATTGAATCTTCTCTTTCAACTCCAATGTAAGCTCCTGTGCTTTATATTTCATTTCCGCCTCCTTAAACATAGAAAAAGAGAATACAATAACATATTCTCTTTTCTCAAATATATTTCATTATCTCACAGCCCGTCCCTTTCACAAATAACCATTTTGCTCGCACCATGTATGAAATTGTCCTACATCTACTCCAACTAACACGATATCCTTTAGCTCTACATCAATACTTTGTTCTCCAATTACAATAGCAAAATGGGATTCTAATTGTTTTTCATTTTTCTTTACAGTTCCAATTCGGTTCCGATGCGGCCCATCTTTTATATATGCTTTTTGTCCTACAATATCAAAGTTCAAGATTCTCACCTCTTTTACTGCGCTCAAATTGGAAATACAATCTCCACCTCGGAAAATTTCCTTTCATTGCACTATTTCTCTATATATATGACGAAACAATAAAAGAGTCCTTCCTTCTTTACAATTATTTTTTCTTTGTTGCATTTTTATGATTGAAACGTAAAGTTTATAATAAAATACACTTGGAAGCGCTTTCTACGTAATTTTTTATGTTATAATATAAAAGTAGAACTTCGTAAAGAGGGTTAAAAAATGAATATAAACATGATTAACAAAGTAATTGAAGCATTAAAAGTATATGGCTTTCAGGATGTATCATTCTGTGAAGAAACGAAGCAATTTTTATTTCATAACGAAACCGATATTATGAGCGGCTATGCAGAAATAACATATAGTAGTCAATTCGAAAAATTTAACGTACAAATTCATCCAATTGAAACGCATCACCAAGCAGAGTTACAAGAGGTTGAAAGACATATACAAGCTTGCATACGAAAAGTAGAGTATTTAAATGCACTTCTTACTGGACAAACAAAGCTAGATGATAAAATTATTATTATGTAAAAAAAAAAAGAACGTGAAGCTATCACGTTCTTTTTCATTATACGTTCATTTTCCCCTTCAGCTGTAATCCTGTAACAGATTCTAATACATCCATCGCTTCTTCAAACGTCATATCAAAAATTGTCTTCTCTTCTATATAGGGAAACTGTCTAAAGCGCTTTTCTAACATTTTCACTGCATCCGATGTGAAGTTTGCGCTATCAATGCCAAATTCTGTTTCAAGAAGCACAATCCAATCTAACACATGAAAGCCTAATCCATTTACGAATGAAATAAGTTTTTCTTCTGGCTGTGGAGATAAGAATACGTTTCGCTCCAGCTCACTGAAAAGTTCTTCTCCTAAAATTCCTGCTAACTCATCATCATGTTCGCGTTCAATAATCTCTTCATAACCGTAATCATCAACAAGCTCTTCTACTTCTTCACTATCCGCAAAAAGCAATTGACTAAGAATTGCATCTTTCTTAAATTCACTGTTTTGTACAACCTCTAAAAAACTTGTTTCCCATCCATTTTCTAATTTCATATTTATAACTCCTTTATATGCTTTACTTATAATAACTGTGCCCAAAATAGCCTAATGGTAACCTTCACTCTTTTTTTGCAAGAAATATTTCTCACTGCATTCCCACGTCTAACATTCCACTTTATTCAATATATATGAGACAAGCCCCTCAATTTCTCCTTCGAAAATATCAACTTCTCGTAAATGGTAGAATGTCGTTTGCAACTCATTGCCCTTGTGATATATATAAATTTTCTTTTCTAAAGCAATTGCCATCCCTAATTCTGTATGACTTCCATTCCCACCCTCTAGTATGAGTAAGAAAACATCAGCTTCTCGTATCGCTTCTTGTTCTTCTTCACCAATCTTTTGCAATTGTTCTCTATTGGTTGCTCTTTCATTTTTCGTCCAATCATATGTATGCTGCCATCCCACTTCTTTCAACTGGCTTGATACGAAACGAACAAGATGTTTATTTTGAAATCCTGAAGCAATATAAAATTTCATTTATATTCACTCCTTAAATATGTATGGGGAAACTCCTTTTTTAGCGTTAATGGGATTTTTTCAAAAAAAATCCCCATCCTTAGAACTTATTTGCGTTTCAATGATGGGGTGCCTCATGATCTTCTTTTATTTTTTGTTTTTTATAACTTTCATCAGCTAACATTTCTAGTTCAGCTGTTATTTCTGATTTTTCAAGCTCTCGTTCTTGTGAAAATTTCCGTGAAATATAAACAATAACACTACCAACGTACAACACAAAGCATATAATAAGTGCAGTATTTTCATAGAGACTTAGCTCCAACACAGTCACTCCTAATCCATTCGTATTTTCACGCTTAATCAATTGGAATTTCCCTATTAACCATTTGTTACCCCGCATTAACGGGCAGTAAGACCCCCACCTCAAAATTCAGCGAAAACAAAGAAGTTAGGTGTGGGATTAACTGCCCGTAAAAGCCCGATTGGTGAGGGCTAATAATCAGTGGGGATGAACCCCCCACTGATTAAAGTTTCACTTTATTGTAACATAAAAATATCAATTCTTGGAATCTTTCATCCTACTAAAAAAGACATGATTGTTTAATCATGCCTCTGAAATATGTTGAATGATAGTTTTAATCGCTTCTTTTCCATTATATTTTTTTAATGCTGTTTTATACGTCTCATTATTATGAGATAGCTCTTCTATATGCTTTATAAGTGAGTTCACCGTTACATCCTCTTCATATAATACCGATGCATACCCTTGTCTTTTAAAGGATTCAGCATTTAAAATTTGATCTCCACGGCTTGCAAATTTCGATAACGGAATTAAAACCATCGGCTTTTGCATTGTTAAAAATTCAAAAATCGCGTTGGATCCCGCACGTGAAATAACAAAATCTGTTGCTGCTAATATATCCGGTAACTCTTCATGTATATATTCAAATTGTCTATATCCTTCTTTATTTTGTAAGGATTCATCAAGATTTCCTTTTCCGCAAAGATGCACAATTTGATAATTTTTCAGAAGATCTGGAAGTGCCGATCGAACCGTTTCATTAATTTTCTTTGCGCCTAAACTTCCTCCCATAACAGTAATAACTGATTTCTTCCGGGAAAACCCTAGAAACTTTAAACCTTTTTCAAGATTTCCTCTTAGTACGTCTTCACGTACAGGCGATCCTGTATATATTACTTTTTCTTTCGGTAAATGTTTCGCTGCTTCTTCAAATGTAACAAATATTTTCGAGGCAAAACGGAGCGCAATTTTATTTGCTAGTCCAGGTGTCATATCAGATTCATGTAATAAAACTGGCACTCTATTTAGCCACCCTCCTATTACGACTGGTACGGATACGAAACCACCTTTTGAAAAAATAACATCCGGTTTTAGTTTACGAATTGTTACGTACGCATCCATAACACCCTTCATCACGAGAAAAGGATCTTTTATATTTTTTAAATCAAAATAACGACGTAGCTTCCCGCTTGCAATACTATGGTATGGGATTCCTTCTTTTTCTATAATCGTTTTCTCAATCCCTTGATGAGAACCAATATAAGAGATATCCCAGTTCTGCTTTTGTAAATGTGGAATAATTGCTAAATTAGGTGTTACATGCCCGGCCGAACCGCCACCTGTAAAGACTATTTTTTTCATACGTCTCCCCCTTCTACACTATAGTACACTAAAATACCTTGCCTCAGGGTGAGAAAATACCATAGCCGTTACAGACGCTTCTGGCTCCATCATAAATCCTTCTGTTAATGAAATACCTATTTCTTCTGGATGAATTAAGCGAAATAATTTTTCTTGATCAGCAAGTTCTGGGCATGCTGGATAACCAAATGATACGCGTATTCCTCTATATTTTGTACGGAATCTCTCTTCCATCGTCAGTTCAGGTGAATCTGGAATTCCCCAACGATCACGAATGAGCATATGTGTTTTTTCAGCAAGTCCTTCTGCTAATTCAAGTGCTAACGACTGAATCGCATGACTGCGTAAATAATCTCCCTTCGCCTTCCACTCCTCTGCAATATCTCGAACCCCTTCTCCAACGGTAACAGATAAGAAAGCGACATAATCCATCTCATCTCCAATCGGGCGTATATAATCTCCTAAAGTACGGTATGGTGCTTTCCCTTGTCTCGGAAATTCAAATCGCTCTATAATACGTGTGTGATCTTCCGGATCGTATATAATTATATTTTGTCCATCACTTTGCGCCGGGAAAAATTGATACACCGCTTTTGGGCGTAACCAAGATTGTCCTTCTTGTAATAATTCATCAATTAAATCATTTAGCTCATGTGCTCTTTTATCCCCTTCTTGCAAGAGTTTTTTTACGTTTCCTTTTAACCCAAGATGGTGTCCAATTAACATTTGTCTATTTAAAAACGGTGCAAGATGAAGGGCAGGAATATCCCGTAATACAACTCGTTTCGTCGAATCTGGCACTATAACAGTTGCTTTTGGCAACGGCTCAATAACTGCGGGAATTTCTATTTTTTTCTCCTCTTGTTTCACAATATGAAGATGGCGTTCCTTTTTATCTCGCTTCATCTTTTCACGTTCTTCTTCTTTTTGTAATTTGTTAATAATATCAAGACCTGTCATTGCATCACTTGCATAACATACGAGCCCTTTATAAGATGGAGAAATACGATTATCTGTAAATTTCCTCGTTAGTGCTGCACCACCTACAACAATTGGAATATCAATATTCGCTGCTTTTAAATCTTCAGCAGTCGTTACCATTTGTTGCGCTGATTTTACTAACAAACCAGAAAGGCCAATAATATCAGGTTTCTTTTCTTGTACTTCTTGAACAATTCGATCCGAACGAACATTAATTCCTAAATTAATAATTTCATATCCGTTATTTGATAAAATAATTTCAACAAGGTTTTTCCCAATATCATGTACGTCTCCTTTAACAGTCGCTAATAATACTTTCCCTTTTTTTGCACTCTCACTAGATTCCATATGTGGCTCTAAATAACTTACGGCAGCTTTCATACTTTCAGCACTTTGCAATACTTCAGCAACGATAAGCTCATTACCATTAAATAATCGCCCCACCTCATCCATTCCTGTCATAAGCGGCCCGTTAATAATATCCAGAGGTTTTCGTCCTTCTGTAAGCGCGAGACTTAGATCTTCTTGTAGTCCTTGCTTCGTACCTTCTACAATATAATTTGCCAGTCGTTCATCAAGTGTTAGCGTTTCTTGTATAACGACATCTTTCTTTTTGGCAACACGATAAAAGTTTGTAAATTTTTCTAACGTCTCTTTCGTCGTTTCAAATAATAATGCATCCGCAAGACGTTTTTCTTCCTCTGGAATTAACGCATAGCGTTCTAATTTTTCCGTATTAACAATCGCATAATCTAATCCTGCTTTCGTTGCATGATATAGAAAGACAGAGTTTAATACTTCACGTCCAGCTGGTGGTAAACCAAAAGATATATTACTCACACCTAGAATCGTTAAACATTCTGGTAACGCTTCTTTAATAAGACGAATTCCTTCTATAGTCGCTGCCGCTGAACCTATATATTCTTCATCACCTGTTCCTACAGGAAACACAAGCGCATCAAAAATAATATCAGATGGGCGTATACCATACTTTTTCGTTAGTAATTCATAGCTTCTTTTAGCAATCTCTATCTTTCTTTCTGCACTAACTGCCATACCATCTTCATCAATTGTCCCTACAACTATCGCAGCACCGTATTTCCGAAGAAGGGGTGTCACTTTTTCAAAACGTTCTTCTCCATCCTCTAAATTAATAGAATTGATAACACCTTTTCCTTGAATATAAGTAAGAGCTTTCGCCATAACATTTTCATCTGTTGAATCAATCATAATCGGTACTTTTAACACTTTCGTAACTTCTGCCAAGAATCTTTCCATATCTTCTATTTCATCACGATCAGGGTCTGCCATACAAATATCAATAATATGAGCATTTTTCTTCACTTGCGCTCTTGCCACTTCAGCAGCCTCTTCAAATTTCCCTTCTGCTACTAATCTTTTAAACTTACGCGATCCAATTACATTCGTCCTTTCTCCAACAAATAAAGGCCTCATAGAATCATCATATTGCAACGCTTCTAGTCCACTAATTCCATGTCCAACCCTTTCATGATGCTCACGAGGATTAATCGAGGCAAGCGCCGATTTCATTACACGTATATGTTCTGGTGTTGTGCCACAACAACCACCAATAATATTAATCCATCCTTCTTCAGCAAAACGTTTTACTTTTTCAGCAAGTGACGCTGGAGATTCGTGATAATGCCCATCTTCATCAGGAAGACCAGCGTTTGGATAACACGAAATATAACACTCCGATAAATCAGATAGGGAACGTATATGTTCCCTCATAAATTCTGGACCAGTAGCACAGTTTAATCCAACCGATAATGGCTTCATATGCTCTACCGATAAATAAAAGGCTTCGATCGTTTGACCCGCTAAAGTCGTTCCCATCGGTTCAATTGTTCCAGAAATCATAATAGGTACTATTTTGTTTAGTTCTTCAAACGCCGATTGAATTCCAATGTACGCAGCTTTCACATTACGCATATCTTGACTCGTTTCAACGAGTAATACATCAACTTCTCCTCTTAATAGTCCTCGCGCTTGCCTTGTATAGGCTTCAATTAACTCTTCAAAAGTCACACCACCTGTAACACTAATCGCTTTCGTCGTTGGTCCCATCGCTCCCGCAACATACACTTCTTTCCCACTTTCTTTAACCGCTTGCTTCGCCAAAAGCGCTGCCCTTTCGTTTAACTCTTCATCTAAATGAGACAATGCATAATCACTTAATACAATATTTGTTGCACCAAACGTATTCGTTTCAATAATATCTGCTCCAGCTTCAATGTAGACTTTATGAATATTTAAAATAACATCCGGTCTTGTTTTTACTAAATATTCATTACAACCTTCGTATTCTTCTCCTCCAAAATCTTCCGCTGTTAAGTCTTCTTGCTGGATCATCGTTCCCATTGCACCATCTAATATTAAAATTTCATGTTGTAATCTCTCTTCTATTCGTTTCATCAATTAATACCTTCTTTCACTTCTTGCTTTTCTCTCACATATTTCACGAGATGTTCTGTAATTTCATATTTTAAAAACGGTGTAATAAGATAAATACCGTTAAAGTATTTCATCGCCGCATCGATCAACTCTTGTGAAATACGAATCCCTTCCTCTATGGCTGCCTCTTTCGTTTCATGTCCATCCATTCTTTGTCTTATCTCTTCAGGAAGAGTAATACCCGGCACTTCAAAATGAAGAAAATCTGCGTTCCGCTTACTTACTAACGGCATAATTCCAATAAAGATAGGTTGTTCCAAATGCTTTGTCGCTTCATATACTTCTTCTATTAAAGCAACATCATATATCGGCTGCGTTAAGAAATATTCAGCACCAGCATCAATTTTTCGTTCCATTCGCTTGACCGCTGCTTTTAAATGCCTTACATGAGGATTGAATGCACCTCCAACAGAAAATCTTGTTGCCGGACCAATTGATTTCCCTAAAATAGAGCGTCCGTCGTTCATCTCTTTAATCATTTTAATGAGCTCTATCGATGACAAATCATATACAGAAGTTGCACCTGGGAAATCACCAACGCGCGCTGGATCACCAGTTAAAGCTAGCACTTCCTCCATACCTAATGCTGATAATCCAAGTAAGTGAGACTGTAGTCCAATGACGTTATGGTCTCTACACGTTAAATGCGTCAATACTGGAATATCATGCTTCGTTAATAATGCACCCATAGCCATATTCGAAACACGAGGAGATGCTAATGAATTATCTGCTAGAGTAATAGCATCCGCTCCAGCCCTTTTCAGTGCTCTTGCCCCTTCAAAAAAACGCTGCGTGTCTAACGTTTTCGGTGGATCTAATTCCACTACAACTGTCGTTTGTTTCTTTGCCTTTTCTGCTAGAGTAACATGAGCTCTCGAACGCTTCTCATGTGTATGGACCACTTTAGGCCTTTGAATCGTCTCCTTTGCTATTACAGGTGCAACATTTAGAGTAGCACGTTTCATTCCTTCAATATGTTCCGGGGTAGTACCACAACAACCACCTAATAAACGAATACCTTGTTCAATAAATTTCGGTGTCATTTCTTCAAAATACGCTGGACTTCCCTCATATACGTAACGCCCTTCCACATAATTCGGGAGACCTGCATTCGGATATGCTGATAAATAGCCATTTTGAGGAATCGATATCATTTTGAAAGCTTCCGTCATGTGAAGCGGGCCTAGTTGACAGTTCAACCCAACAACATTGGCACCGTAATCTAAAAGCTGTTTTAATATTTCATTGACATCATTCCCATTTTGAGTCGTACCTGCCTCATGTAACGCTAACTGAGCAACAATCGGAATATTCGTTTGTTTACGCAATACTTTAACCGCATGCAATAATTCAAATTCATCATAAAAAGTTTCTAATAGTAATCCATCAACCTGTTCTTCTAGTAAAGCACCTGCCTGCTCAAGTAACATAAATTCTCGCTCTATATCAGTCGTTGTAACAGCACCAATATGTTTCATACCTCCAATTGTCCCTAAAATTGCATTCCGATCTGTTACTGATGCTTTCGCAATATTCACTGCCGCTTTATTAATTTGGACAACTTGATTTTCTAGACCATACATGCGGAGTTTCGCTTCATTCGCACCATACGTATTCGTTTGAATAACATCTGCTCCAGCAGCTACATATTGTTTATGGATCGATATAATTAAGTCCGGATCAGACAAATTCAATTCTTCAAAACTACTTTGTAAACCATGCGAATGTAATAACGTTCCAACCGCACCATCACCTATTACAATTCCTTTTGATAATAAATCTAGTAATTTCACGAATCTCCCTCATTTCTATCAATATAAAAACCCCCTCTTCACTTTGAAGAGGGGGACATAATTGTTCCTCCTCTTATTATGCAAAACACACGTTTTGCAGGTTTTAGCACCGTTTCAAACATTTAGTTTGAAGGTTGCCGGGTTTCACAGGGCCTTTCCCTCCACCGCTCTCAATAAGAGTTTGTCTTTATTATTTTATTTATGTAGCTAAAAGGAAATACGTTCCCCTTTTAACAATGTTTGTTAATTTTTTATAAATTTAGCACGCACTAAAATAAAAGTCAATGACACTTGCGGAAAAATAAAAATTATTTAAAATAAAGTTGCAATTCAAATATCTTTTGTTGTAAAGTTAAAACCATAATAAAATTTCATACGAACATTCTTATCTAGAGAGGTAGAGGGACTGGCCCTTTGACGCCTCAGCAACCATTAACATTCATTCGTTAATAAGGTGCTAATTCCAGCAAATTGTGAAAGATTTGACAGATGAGAAGAAGACTCTATTCAATCCGAAAGCCTTCTTCTTAGAAGGCTTTTTTTATTTTCACTTAGTCGTTCACTTTAAAAAGGGGGAATTTTCACATGTCAACAATCGAAACAAAACTAGCACAAATCGGGAACCGTAGCGAAGCTACAACAGGAACGGTTAATCCACCTGTTTATTTCTCAACTGCTTATCGTCACGAAGGAATTGGTAAATCTACTGGATTTGACTATTCAAGAACTGGAAATCCGACTCGTGGCCTTTTAGAACAGGCAATTGCAGACTTAGAAAGCGGTGAGCAAGGGTATGCCTGTAGTTCAGGAATGGCGGCTGTTCTCCTTGTCCTTTCACTATTCCGTTCCGGAGATGAGCTTATCGTATCTGAAGACTTATACGGGGGAACATATCGTCTATTTTCCGAACATGAAGACAAGTGGAATATTCGATGTAGATACGTAGATACACAATCTATTAAACAAATTGAGCAAGCAATCACATCTCAAACGAAGGCTATTTTCATAGAAACACCGACTAATCCATTAATGCAAGTAACTGATATCGTAAGTGTAGCAAGTGTAGCGAAAAGGCACGGACTACTTCTTATTGTAGATAACACGTTCTATACGCCTTATATACAGCAACCATTAACAGAAGGTGCAAACATCGTCCTTCATAGCGCAACTAAATATTTAGGCGGTCATAACGATGTACTAAGCGGACTTGTCGTTGCGAAAGGGAAATCTCTTTGCGAGGAGCTTGCTCATTATCATAATGCCTCTGGTGCTGTCTTAAGCCCGTTTGATTCATGGCTATTAATTCGAGGCATGAAGACTTTAGCACTTCGCATGAAACAGCATGAAGAAAACGCTCATGCAATTGTTGCTTATTTAAATGATGAAGATGGTGTGACAGATGTATTTTATCCAGGAAGAGGTGGTATGATTTCATTTCGCCTTCAAGATGAAACTTGGATTAATCCTTTCTTACAATCTTTATCCTTAATTACATTTGCTGAAAGTCTTGGCGGTGTCGAAAGTTTAATGACTTATCCAGCAACGCAAACTCATGCCGATATTCCAGAAGATGTTCGAACAGCACGTGGTGTGTGTAATCGTCTTCTCCGTTTTTCAGTCGGCATCGAAAATAGCAACGACTTAATTCAAGACTTAAAGCAAGCAATTAAACTTGTAAAAGAAGGTGTAAGAATATGAGTTATTCCATAGATACGCTTTTACTGCATAATCAATACAAGCATGACTCACATACAGGAGCTGTTAACGTTCCCATCTATAACACATCAACATTCCATCAGTTTGATGTAGATGCTTTCGGAAAGTATGACTATAGTAGATCTGGAAATCCAACACGTGAAGCTCTTGAAGATATCATTGCTTTATTAGAAGGCGGGACAAAAGGATTTGCCTTTGCATCAGGCATTGCAGCCATTTCTACTGCATTTCTCCTTCTTTCACAAGGTGACCATGTTCTTATTTCAGAAGATGTATATGGAGGCACTTATCGAATTGTTACTGAAGTTCTCTCCCGTTATGGTGTTTCACATACATTTGTTGATATGACCAATGTGGAAGAAGTAAAAGAAAACATTAAACCAAATACGAAGCTCTTTTATGTAGAAACACCTTCTAACCCACTTTTAAAAGTGACAGATATTCGCGCTGTTTCTAATCTTGCAAAATCTATTGGTGCTCTTACTTTTGTTGATAATACATTTTTGACACCACTATTTCAAAAACCGCTTGATCTTGGCGCTGATGTCGTTCTTCATAGCGCTACAAAGTTTATTGCTGGTCATAGCGATGTCACCGCCGGATTAGCTGTCGTAAAAGATGAAGAACTCGCTCAAAAGCTCGGCTTTCTACAAAACGCTTTTGGTGCTATTTTAGGACCGCAAGATTGTTCTCTCGTGCTTCGCGGCATTAAAACATTGCATGTACGTCTCGAACATTCAGCTGCAGGTGCCAACAAAATCGCAAATTTTTTACAAGAGCACACTAAAGTTCAAAATGTCTATTATCCTGGCTTACAAACACATCTTGGATTTGACATTCAACAATCTCAAGCTACATCAGCCGGAGCTGTCCTATCTTTCACTTTACAATCAGAAGACGCACTCCGCCAATTTTTATCAAAAGTAAAATTACCTGTCTTCGCAGTTAGTTTAGGTGCTGTCGAATCGATTCTTTCCTACCCAGCTAAAATGTCACATGCAGCTTTATCACAGGAAGCACGTGATGAAAGAGGGATTTCCAATTCATTACTCCGTTTATCGGTTGGCCTTGAAAATGTTGACGATTTAATATCCGATTTTGAAAATGCCCTTTCTTATGTAGAAGAACCTGTAAATGCATAAAGGGAAGAAACGAAGCTGTGTACGAATAATAAAACTCTTCAAGAAATAAAATAGTTGTTTAAAAAGATGAACTCTAGAATAAATGACTGATGACTTGATTATTCTAAGATGTATCAGTTACATCCAAACATTTCATTATCATCATAATCAGCTTCTTTTCTTTTAACCTGTTATATATTCTATATATAACATTATAATTCCTTTGTCATATTATTTTAAAAATTTTGTATATTCATTTGAAAGAATAAGAAAATCATGATAAAATTGTGTTACGAATATATCTATATCTTTCAATTTTTGAAACGCATCAAAATTTTCACTCAAAAATGTCATTTTACAAAACTGTGCAAATTTATCTATTTTATTTACATCAGGGTCTCTTTTCTTACAATTTCTTTACTTTAGGACTTTTTTTCTGCAACAACTGTTTTCTTTTCTTTGATTTTTTGGTATGTATAGTATGGTATAACAGCTCACACGGAGGTGGAAAAGAACATGTTAGAAACCTTTCAAAAAGAAATAGAACTATATGAAAGCAATGCAGAATTATTGAAAGTGCTTGCTCATCCTGTTCGCTTATGTATTGTAAAGGGATTAATTGAACGTGGCCCAAGCAACGTTTCTACAATGTACACAGGCTTAAACATGCCACAATCTACAATTTCACAGCATTTAGCAAAGTTAAAAAGTGCTAAAATCGTTTCTAGTGAAAGAAAAGGATTGGAAATTTACTACAAAGTAGAAAACGAAACAATCATTCAACTCGTTCGCGTATTATTAGGTTAGGGACCTATAGACAGAGAAAAAGAGTGTATTCTATATTTTTCATCTCATATCTTTAATATAAATATATATCATGAGAGAAAATATATAATGCTACATAATTAAAAGTCGTATTAAAAAACAAGACACAGAAAATACTGTGTCTTGTTTTTTTCATATTGTTAAATATTGATTCAAAAGTAAATTCTTCATATCTTTTGTGTGTATAACAACATCGAAAGCATTACCTAATCCTCCGTTCAAAATCATAGAGCGAATAGCTCTATTTAGTTTTTGAGTTTCAGAAAAAGGGTTGGTATCTTGATGGCTAGCAAGCTGATCTAATATTCCTGCTGCTAACAAAAACTCTGATTGCTTCCTATGCCATATCGTATTAATTCCTTGTAGCTCAAAATTCATCTTCAACTCATCCCAATGAACATGCGTAGTAAGGTCCATTTCTCCTGGATATGCAAGAGGATTACGAATTAGCTTGTGCTTATAATATCCTCTTAAACTTCCTTCACGATGTGCAGGATGCATCCATTCTTCTTTTGTATATCCATAATCAACTGTAATACATATACCTTTCTGAAACCATTTCGCAATCTCTTCTATATACTCTTCCATTGCAATAGGCACTTCAAAGCGCTGCCCCTCAGCAATATGAATGTTATATTTCAATAAGTAACGACCGACTCTTTTCTCTATCGGTCTAAATACTTCTGTAAGGTTTCCCTCATCTGTATACGTGATACGTACTTCATACAAAATTCCATTTCTTTTCTCAACTATCTCAACAGGAAACGCATCAAATAATTCATTCGAAAAAATAATTCCTTCGAAAGACTCTCCCATTTCAATATAAGATGTATAATACGACACATTATCAAATAAGCAAAGCCTCTCCTGTTGTAGCCTTCTATGAAAAGGGCTCACTTCAATAATTGAATAGTTTAAATTGATAAAGGTTTCCGGAGATAATTGTTTCCATTCTTGTAAAACATCATAGGCAAACTTTCCTGTTCCCCCACCAATCTCACAAATATTTGGAAAAACTTCTCCCTTTTCAACAAGCCGAATAAAAAACTTAGCAAAAGTCTTCGCAAATACAGAAGATACATTGCTACTCGTAAAAAAATCTCCCTGTCTTCCAATTTTTTCACGTTCCCTCATATAATACCCATGTTCCTCTGCATATAATACGAGGTTCATATACGTACTATATGAAATCGAATGATCCTTTTCTTTTCCCATCCATTCTCTTAAATTGAGCTCCATCCCCATAATGACTCCTTATTGTAAAAATGGATTATTTTCTTTTTCAAATCCAATACTTGTTTCTGGACCGTGTCCACATAGTACTGCTGTTTCATCTGGTAATACAAATAGCTTCTCTTCAATACTTCCAATTAATTCAGCAAAACTTCCACCAGGTAAATCCGTTCTTCCAATACTCATTTGGAACAATACATCTCCAGAAAATACAGCATTCGCTTCTTTACTATAATAAGAGATACTTCCTGGAGAATGTCCTGGTGTCTCAAAAATTTCAAAACTAAAAGAACTGATCGTTAATGTACCCTCTTCGTCAATAATATGATCTGCTGGTTTTGCTGTAATACTGCGGTTCATCATAAAAATTTGCGAGCCATTCACAGTTGCATCACCTAACCAATTCGCTTCTTCTTTATGTACGTATACCGGAATATGAAAAGCGTCTCTCACGGCATCAACAGCACCAATATGATCGAAATGAGCATGTGTTAATAAAACCGCAAGTGGCTTTAACTGTGCTTCCTGTAAATATGTAACAAGTTTCTCTCCTTCATGACCAGGATCAAAAATAATACACTCATTTTGATCATTCGTTAAAATATAAGCATTTGTTTGTAATGGGCCTAAAGGCATTTGTATCCATTTCATATGAAAATCTCCTCCAGTTATTTAATTTACTTTTAATGATACAACATTTCTTTCTCTTAGGAAAAGAAGGCGTGTTATCTCGACAATCATTTTTAAAACATGTACAATATAAAAGAGTAAATATTCTAAAAACTCATTCTAAGGAATGAGTAGACAGAGGAGGATATTGTATGGGCCTTGTTATTATTTTTACGCTAGTCACTCTGTTAGCTGTATTTGCTACGCTTAGAACACTTCGCGAAAAAAACTTATTCGCGGGCGGCTTCGCTATTGCAACCGTACTTGTTTTCGGATGGTTTACAATCATGACTGTTCTATATAATGGGTACCCACCAGCTTAATCCATTTACATTTTTATTCTCCAACAAGATCTTGCATAAAAAGAGGAAGGGGGCCCCTTCCTCTTTTCATTATTCACAACTTATATCATCTTCGCCTCGTATTTGTGCTTTTTTACAAGCCACGCTCCTCCAATTACACCTGCATCATTACCAAGTATTGCAATTGCTAACTTTGTGCTCTTTACAGCACGAGAGAAAGCATATTGCTCGAAATAACGTTGAATTGGCTCTAATAGTGCGTCTCCAGCTTTAGATACGCCACCACCAATTACGATTTTCTCTGGGTTCAACGTACTAGCAAGGTTCGCTACAGCTAATCCTAAATAAGAAGCTACTTTTTCCACTACTTCACCTGCTAGTTCGTCACCTTGTCCAAGTGCTTCAAATACATCTTTTGATGTAATAAGCCCTTCTTCTGCTAACATAGAACGTAAAACACTTTCTTTATCTGTCTCTTGTATTTGTTGCATAGCAACACGTACAATACCTGTTGCAGAGGCTACCGTTTCTAAACAACCCGACTTCCCGCAATTACATGGAAAAGCGTTCTCTGTAACAACTGTAATATGTCCAATCTCACCAGCAGCACCGCTTATACCATGTACAATCTCACCATTGGCGATAACACCACCACCAACACCAGTGCCAAGTGTCATACAAATTAAATCTTTTGCTCCTTCACCAGCACCTTTCCACATTTCACCAAGCGCCGCTAAGTTTGCATCATTATCAATAACAACAGGTAATCCCGTTTCTACTTCTAGTAAATCCTTTAACGGATAGTTTTTCCATCCTAAATTAACCGCTTCATAAATCATTCCAGATGCCACATGTACAGGACCAGGAGCTCCCATACCAATACCAATTAGCTTGCTTTTTAATTCACCTAATTCTTCTAACTTTTTATCAATAGCTTTCGCTACATCAAGTGTAATATGTTTTCCTTGTTCATTTGTATTCGTAGGGATTTCCCACTTATGTAAAATTTCACCATACACATTAATAAATGCTAATTTAATCGTTGTACCACCAAGGTCAACACCAACTAACCATTTCTCTTCCATGTTACTTACCTACCTTTATCTAATTCTTATTTAGCTCTTTTTGAATTTCTTGCTTCAATAAAAATAAAGCTGTTTGATAGTCTTGTGGGTCGATTAGCTGTGATTGATTTAATTCACGCAATTCATCTTGCATTAATTGTAAATCTGCAATTCGATCACCCGTATAAATAATCGTACCAAATTTCTTTAGCAATTGCTGAATATCATAAATAGATACCATTTCATCACCCTCTATGCTCACTTACTATAAAAAATTATAATAAGAAAACGTTCACATATTTTATTATAATCACGAAGAAAAAGTCTCGTCAATTTTTATTTGTCTATACAAGCCCATTTTTAACCATTGTTCCTTTTTCTGTAATAATTTTTTCTACATTTTTATCAAATGGCTCTACTGGAATATGTTCTACCATTTGAAAACTATAAGCTAATGATAGCGCTTTCCCTTTATAATGCACGAGATAACGATCATAATAGCCACCGCCATATCCAATCCGTTCTCCTCGCTCTGTATAAGCTACGCCTGGCACGATTTGAAGATCAATTTCATCTGCATTCACTTCTTCCGTAAGCGCTGGAATTGGTTCACGTAAATTCATATACACTGTTTCTAATTGATCAAAATTACTAATTTTCCGGAAAGACATCGTTCGTGTTCCTTTATTACACTTCGGAACAACAACTTTCTTTCCTTCTTCCCAAGCTTTTTCGATAATAGGATATGTATTCACTTCATTTTCCATTGAGAGGGTGATTCCAATTGTTTTAGCTTCAACCCACTCTTTTTGCGCATACAACGAAGCTGCAATTTGCTCTGATAAAGTTGTATACCGTTCTTCTGATAAAGAATTCATGTGTTCTATTATTTGTTTACGTAAACGTAGTTTCTCTTCTCTCACACATTTTCCCCCTCACAGTGACACTTTGCTCTACGATGATAGTGTATCACTTTTAACAGAGGAACCGAATAAAAAAAGAAACAGTAGGAAAATATTCCTACTGCTTACTTTGTTTCACGGTGTAACGTAGACTTCTTGTCACGCTTGCAATACTTTTTAAGCTCGATACGCTCAGCGTTGTTACGTTTGTTTTTCTTTGAGATATAGTTACGATCTCCGCATTCTGTACATGCTAGAGTAATATTCACACGCATTCTTATTTCCCTCCAGTACTAATAACTTAAATCAGACTATACTATAATACCACTTTTAAAATAAAAATTCTACACCTTTTGATATTGTCTAATTTTTTCTATAAGATTTTTCATGTTTTCCCTTGCTATTACTGGGTTTCTAGCATGCGAATACACTAAAAATTTCGGTTGTTTTGTGTCAGAAACGATATAAGACCACTCTTTTTCGGTATATTTGAACTGTACTCCTTCAAATATACCTTCTTCCTTTCTTTCCATATCAGCCAATAATTTCCTCATTACTTTCCCTTTTTCATTCCATGAACATACAACTTCATCACAAAGTAGATAGAGCGGAGGTGATTGCTCTACTATGCTGAGAAATGTTTTTCCCTGCAATGCTATTAGCTCGAATAATTTTCCAATTCGATATAAAATATCTCGCTTCCATCTCGCTTGAAACGACTTTTTTTCATCCTGCGTATAAAATAGAAGGTAACATTCTCCTAACTTCAAAGACATCGGGTAAATATTTCCTGCCGATTCAAGTAATAAATCTGGAATATCTACCTCTTCAAAATCTGTTCCCTGGTAAATATTACTATAATTATCATATAACTCGAAATAATTTCCTTGCTCTGAAAACATAAGTGCCATATTTGCTTTACTTGATTTCATCAAGGCTTTCACATGATGCTTTTGTTCGCCCGCATAAATCCATGTAACTGTGCACCCGAGCCTTTGCAAAAAAATCATAAGTAAATGTTGTAACATATCATTTCTCTTATTAATAAGAAGATGAAACTTCTGTTTTTGTATCGTTTCAATATCAATACGCTCTAACACAGCTTCTACATAATTATTTGCAGAAACGTGAACTAGCTTATTTCGCCCCAGTTCTTTCTCAGAAGCGTAATAAAACGACTCAGACATATATACTTGTTCTATCTCTTTTTGCTGCTTATACGTTAAAAACGAGCCCTCCTTGCCATACAGTTGTATAACAATCCCTCTTTCGCTTTCCACTTGAACGAAAACTCCACCTGCACATTGCAAATTATGAATGGCATACTGAAAAAGCGACTCATTCATTTCTTTACATTCCATCGTATGAATCCCGCTGCCATGAATGGCATGGAGGAATAAATTTTTAAAGGAAGTTGTTTCTATATTTTCCTGACTTCCAATCAATATACTCTCCCCTTTGGCAAAAAGAGATCCATAAGCCATTGCAACTTTCACAATAAATTGAGGAGTAATTTCAACATTACCCCTTCCTACAATTCGGCTTTTTTGTAACCATCCTGCACTCTTTTCACTCTCTTTAACACCGGCAGAACCTACTATCGAATGACTATCTATCTCCTTATATGGCCATATTTTTCCTTTTTGCTTAATTACTGTACTTTTCCCTATATGACAATGATCCGCTACAATACTTTTTTGAAAAAGTGTAACATCATCTTCGACCATTGTATGATTTCCTATTGTTGTTTCTAACAACTCACAATTTTTTCCTATATGAGAATTTGCAAAAATGATGCTTTTTTGAAGATGAGAATAACTTGAAACGATACTATTTTTCCCGATAATAGAGTACGGTTCAATTACAGCCCCTGCACCAATCATTGCTCCTTCTCCAATAAAAGAAGGGCCATGAATTTTCGTCCCTTTTCCTATCGTTACACCTTCTCCCATCCACACCATCGGTAATACTTCTGTATATGGAATAGGCACCTTCAATTTTTTCGTCAACAAATCGAATTGAGCTTGCCGATATTGATCAAATGTACCAATATCTAGCCAATAGTCTTCTGATAAATATGCAAATAAAGCATTTTTATTTGCCAATAAAGGAAACACATCATGACTGAAATCCGAAAATTCCATGGATGGTATGTAAGAAAAGATTTCTGGCTCCATTATATAAATACCTGTATTCACAATATTAGAAACTACCTCATTCCAACTCGGCTTTTCTATATATCGTATAATTTCTTGTTCTTTATTCATTACAACTAACCCAAATGAAAGTGGGTTTTCTACTTCTTTCACAAACATCGTTACCATTCTCTTCTTCTGTTCATGAAATGCAATTCCTTCTGATAATTGAAAGTCAGTTAGTGCATCCCCACTAATAACAACAAATGTTTCATCTAAAAAACTTTCGGCTTGCTTAATACTCCCTGCTGTTCCAAGCGGAGGAGAATCTTCAAAATAATACAAGTTAACTCCCCACTTACTACCATCACCAAAGTATTGCTTAATAGCGGTACTCATATATTGAACTGTAATTGCAATTTCACGAATACCATGCTGACGTAATAATTCAATATTATATTCAAGAACTGGTTTTTCTAACAATGGTAACATCGGTTTTGGAGTATTACATGTTAATGGTCTAAGGCGTCTCCCTTTTCCTCCAGCTAAAATAACCCCCTTCATATACTTCAGCCTCCACTTATATAATGTTCAAGAACTCCGTATATCATTTACCCCACATTAACTGCAGTAAAAGTCCGGTTTGGTATGATCTAACAATCAGCGAGAGACAGCCCCACTAATTAAAGCCTCACTTTATAAATAAATGTACCTTTTAACTCCCACCAAAAAGAAAGCGCTTACCATTAACTTGGTAAAATAATTAATAAGACGTAACTAACATATATGTACTTATTTTTCCATTAATTATGATACATCTTATCATCATAGACTAAAGGAAACAATGAGCTTTTTTTGTCATGTTTTGACTAAAAAAAGCAGGTGATTTCTCATCACCTACTTTTCCCCCTACTCATTCAATAAATAATGCTTTCCTTTTACTACATAAAATACATTCTCGGCAATATTTGTAACATGGTCTGCTACACGCTCAATATATCTTGCAACAAAGGATAGTTGTGTAATTTGTGTAATCGCTTCTGGTTGTCCAGGGATAGATGAAATAAATTCACGAATCGCCTTCCCATAAATTTCATCAACTGAATCATCCATTTCAGCAATTTGTTTAGCAAAAGTTAAATTTTCTTGCTCATATGCTTCTAATGCTAAATTTAACATCTTATGAGCAATCTCAAACATTTCCTCAAGATTATGTAAACTAACAACCACTTCTTTTTCACCAAGACGAATTGTTGATTTCGCAATATTAACAGCATGGTCTGCAATACGTTCTAAATCTGTCGCTGTTTTAATTGAAATGAAAATTCTTCTTAAATCACTTGCTACAGGCTGCTGCTTTGTAATAAGCATAAGCGCAAGGTCATTTATTTCCTCTTCTAAATTATCCATGCGATAATCCCCATCAATGACTTCTAACGCTTTCTCTACATCCCTGTTGTGAAGACCTTCCATAGCAATCAATAAAGCTCCACTTGCTAACTCACCAAGCTCGATCACCTTTTGCTGTAACGTTTTTAAATCACATTGAAACTGTTCTCTTACCATCATTTCTTCCCCCTCAATATTATGTGCCATTTTATATAAATCCCCTACCCAGCCTCTTGTATGTTTATTAAGCCTTGAGAAAAGAGAAATATTACTCCCCTATTTAAAATGAGGTAAAAATGAGAAATGCCCTCTGTTAAGAGGGCATTTACTCTTAGCCTTGCTAGCAATATCAACCAAATCGTCCTGTAATGTAGTCTTCTGTACGCTTATCTGCAGGTGTTGTAAATAATTTGTTCGTATCTGTATATTCCACAACTTCTCCACTTAAGAAGAAAGCAGTTTTATCTGAAATTCGTGCTGCTTGTTGCATGTTGTGCGTTACGATAACAATACTAAAATCTTTCTTTAACTCCTGAATTAATTCTTCTACTTTTGATGTTGAAATTGGATCTAGCGCCGATGTTGGCTCATCCATTAAAATTACGTCTGGCTCAATCGCTAAGCAGCGTGCAATGCATAGACGTTGTTGCTGACCACCAGATAAACCGTATGCATTATCATGCAAACGATCTTTTAACTCATCCCAAATAGCTGCGCCGCGCAAGCTATTTTCAACAATTTCATCAAGTGTTTTTTTGTCACAAACACCATGGATTTTCGGACCATATGCTACATTTTCATAAATAGATTTTGGGAATGGATTTGGCTTTTGGAACACCATACCCACATGCGTACGTAATTCTTCAACCGGATATGATTTATCAAATATGTTTCGTTCTCTATATTCGATAACGCCCGTAGTTCGAACGATAGGCACTAACTCTACCATACGATTTAGCGTTTTTAAGTATGTTGATTTCCCACAACCACTCGGACCGATAATCGCTGTTACTTCATTCTCATGAATACTTAAGTTGATATCTTTTAAAGCATGGTCTTCTCCGTACCATAAATTTA
This sequence comes from Bacillus sp. P4_E1, assembly GCF_056401715.1. Classification (NCBI taxonomy): domain Bacteria; kingdom Bacillati; phylum Bacillota; class Bacilli; order Caryophanales; family Bacillaceae; genus Bacillus; species Bacillus sp. P4_E1. Next base: position 232,115 of record NZ_JBFUIV010000006.1, on the reverse strand, counting down.
AATTTTTCGTATCAAATACTATTTTTTTTGGTGCTGTCTCAATCTTTTTCTCATTTTTCACCTGTACATTTACTACTGTTGCTACCATTTGAATTCCCCTTTCATCCACTTCCAACTTATTTTCGATTTCGTAACCATAAGACAAATATATTTATAAAGAGCAACAATCCTAGCAAAACAATCATCCCTGCTGCTGCTACATACTGAAATTCTTCTTGCGGTCTACTCATCCAATTAAAAATTTGAATTGGTAAAACCGTAAATCTATCAAACATACTGAACGGAACATAATTTGCAAAGGCAAGGGCTCCAATGACTAATAATGGTGCTGCCTCACCAATTGCTCTCGATACCGCTAACGTACATCCCGTTACAATCCCTGGTAAAGCTACTGGCAATACAATTTGATACATCGTTTGCCACTTCGTAGCACCTAATCCGTAAGAAGCCTCTAGTAATAAGCTCGGTACAGTTCGAATCGCTTCTTGACTAGCTACCACAACAGTTGGTAAGACGAGTAAACTCATCGTCAGTGCCGCTGCAATTATGCTCTCTCCTAAATGGAGAGCGTATACGAAAATAGTTAACCCGAGTAAACCAAACACAACGGAAGGTACCCCTGCTAATGTTTGATTATTTAATTCTATTAACTTTTTAAAAACGGACTCCTTCGCATAATGCTCTAAATAAAGAGCTGTTCCGACTCCAAATATAAAAGAGACCGGTATAACAATGCTCATAAATAGTATTGTTCCTGACAAAGCAGCTACAATCCCAGCTTCTCTCGGATTACGTGAGGCGAAGTTTGTAAAGAAATCTATTGAAAGATAACTTATACCTTTTTCAAAAATTTGAAAAAGCAATATAAAAAGTATTACTACTGAAAACAAAATTGCTATATAAAACAAACACTTGTAAATCCGATCCTTTAAAAAACGCGATGCCATATTTTCTTGTATTTTTTTATGGTTTAACATTCGCATATTATGTCGCCCTCCTAAAACGGCGCATAATATATTGCGAAATGATATTCATAATAAAAGTAAACATAAATAACGTTGCACCTACAGCATACATGCTGTAATAAGTAATCGTTCCGTGCGGAGCATCACCTAAACTCACTTGTACAATATAAGCTGTTAATGTTTGAATAGAATGAGTCGGATCTATTGATACATTAGGTGTTGATCCAGCAGCAATAACAACAATCATCGTTTCACCAATTGCCCTGGAAGCTGCTAATATAATCGCTGCCATTATACCCGTAAAAGCCGATGGAAACACCACTTGTTTTACCATCTCAAAACGAGTTGCTCCTAGCGCTAATGAGGCTTCTTTAATTCCTTTTTCTACAGCTCTCATCGCATCTTCAGAGAGAGACGCAATCGTCGGTATCATCATAAACCCTATAACAATACCTGGACTAATAGCATTAAAAAACTGTAAATCTGGTATAATCCGTTGTAAAAGTGGTGTGACAACTGTTAACGCGAAAAAACCATATACAATTGTCGGGATACCTGCTAGTAGCTCTAACAACGGTTTTAATATTTTCCGAGCGCCATTCGAAGCGTATTCGCTTAAAAATACGGCACAACCTAAACCAATAGGAATTGCTACGAACATGGCAATTGCTGTTACAAGGATTGTTCCACATATAAGTGGTAATATACCGAACTTTGGATCTTCAAAAAAAGGTAACCATTCCTTTTCTGTCAAAAAAGAATACAATGATATCTTTTGAAAAAACATGATTGTTTCATTTGCCAACGTAATAATAATTCCAAGTGTCGTTACAATGGACACGCTAGCAATGGCTTTTAGTATTAACGGAACAATTCGATTGATTCGCTGCGTTTTTTTTCTTCTATTTGTATTTCTCTCAATCAAATGTTGTACAGAAAATGTAATTTGACTTTTGTCATTATGAGCCAAAGATGAAAACCCCTTTCCACCCTGACATTACCTTTTTATTTCTGTTAACATTCGCAGCTGTTCATTATATTTTTCTTTTGGTAATTTTACATATCCGACCTCTTCAGCAAGGCTTCCAACATGCTTAATCATAAACTCAACATAATTTGCTACATTAATTTTATTTCTGATAGATGCATGATTCACATACGTAAATAGCGGCCTAGATAATGGCTTATACGTACCCGACTGAATGGTCTCTTTCGTTGGAAATACACCATCCACCTGTATTGCTTTTACCTTATCTCGATTGGCCATATAATAAGCATATCCTACAAAAGCAATGGCATTTTTATCATTCATTACCCCTTGCATAATAACTTGATCGTCTTCAGATAAAGAAACCGTTTTTACAAGTCGATTATTTTGTAAGACAACATTTTGGAAATAATCATAAGTACCAGAGTCTACGCCTGGCGCATAAAATTTAACTTGTTCACGTGACCATGATGAATGAATTTGTGACCATCGTTTCAATCTTCCATTTTCACTCCATAATAGACGTAACTCATCTATCGTCATATTGTTTACCCACGTATTTTGACGATTCACAACAATCGTTAGACCATCATAAGCAACCTCAAATGGTGTAAATTGAATAGAGTTTTTCTGCATTGCATTTTCCTCTACCGGTTTCATCAATCTCGAAGCATTGTTTATATCTACTTCTCCTTTACTGAAACGATTAAATCCTCCCCCTGTCCCAGAAATACTAATAGAAATTTTCACGTTCGGATGGGCCTTTGTATATTCCTCTGCTACTGCCTCTATAATAGGAAAAACCGTTGAGGATCCATCAACTCTCACTTCTCCCATTTCATTTGTAGCGAATGCAGTAGACATATTAAAACAAAGGAAACATGTCGATAATGTCAAAACTTTAATCGATGCGCTCATCCATTTCACGTGTTCTTCCTCCTAGAAGTAACCGGAAATAACAGGATTACAGATATAAGAATACTGCTAAACTATTAATTCGGTTTTAATTGTTTGTAAAAGTTTTGTAAAGTTCCACAAAAAACAACTTTATACACAAACTTTATTTCCACTTTTGTACTTTAGATGCAGGAAATTTTCTAATCATCCATAAATTGAAACTTTAATCAGTGGGGGTTTTGTTCATCCCCCACTGATTATTAGCCCTCACCAATCAGGCGTTTACGGGCAGCAGGGCTCCCACCTAACTTCTTTGCTCCAGCTGATTTTGAGGTAGCAGTTTTACTGCCCTCAAATAGCGGGATAAAACTGCTATCTCCTATCACACACAACAAACTTAGAGCGTATGCACTAACCTTGTTGTGTTCATCGTTTTTGAAACTACATGTTTTTTCAACATTTTACGCTTGTCCACATTTACTAAACCATATGCATAAACCATAAAAAAAAGCACACTATCTTTTCAGATAGTGTGCTTTTTTTACAACCTTTTTATTCTTCATCTTGATCTTCTTTTTGATTTTTATTATCTTTTGGAGCTTCACCATTTATTTCTTGGTTTTTCAAATCAAAGTAAGCATCCATAATTTCACGACTAATATATCCATTAATACCAGTCTTATCATCATGTACCCACGGAACAACAACAGAGAATGCTACTTCTGGATCTTCGAGCGGGGCATAACCTACTAATGTTAAGTTATAAGTCTCCACACGCTGACCATCTGCTTTTTTACCAATCTCTTTATCTCCGCCATATACAGTTTGCGCTGTACCAGTTTTCCCTGCAGCTTTATATTTTGCACCTGCAAAGTATTTTGTAGCTGTACCACCTGTATCGTTAAACACTTGTCTAAATCCTTCTTGAACACGTTTAATTTGTGATTCAGGCATATCAACACGATTTAATACTTTCGGTTCCATGGATTGAACAACTTTTCCAACTTCCTCTGGCTTCGCCGATGGCTGACGAATTTCCTTTACAACTTGGGGTTGCATACGATATCCACCATTTGCAATCGTCGAAATATATTGCGCTAATTGAAGCGGTGTATACGTATCATACTGCCCGATTGATAAATCTAATAAGAAACCTGGTTGATTCCCTTTACCTATTTGACCAGCAGTTTCATTTGGCAAATCAATTCCTGTTTTCACACCAAGCCCAAACTGCCCAAAATAGTAACGCATAGTATCAAATGCTTTTTGCTGGATATCTAACGTACCGCCTCGTACGTATGGAACCTCTGCAATATTCATCGCTGTTCTAAACATATAAACGTTAGAAGACTGTTTTAACGCTGTAAGGTCATTAATATACCCCATCGTTTTCCAAGATGACTTCGTAGGTGTCCCTTTTAATTTAATTGGTTCATCTAACTGTACAGATCCAGGTTGAATTGCACCAGTTTGATATCCCGTAAGTACTGTCGCGCCTTTTACAGTTGAACCCATCGGATAAGAACTTGTCATCGTTCCTAATGCAAAATCCTCTACTTTCGTTTCACCGTCTTTATTTACTAATTGTTTCCCCGCCATAGATAAAACTTCACCATTTTTCGGGTTCATCATTACAACGAATGCACGGTCTAAAAGAGGCTCGCTCCCTTTAAATCTCATTAAGTTTTTTGTAAGAATTTCTTCTACGCGCTTTTGTAATTTCATATCAATCGTTAAATTCAGATCGTTACCTCGTTGTCCTTGTGACACATTAATAGTTTCTAAAATATTACCGTCTTTATCTGTAACATTTCTAACTTCAGCTTTTGTGCCGTGTAAACTATCTTCGTACTGTTGCTCAAGGTAACTTTTTCCTACGCGATCGTTACGATTATAATCACGAACAAGATAGTGATCTAATCTTTCTCTCGGTAACCCTTCATCAGAAGAAGTTACACCACCAAGTACACTTCGGAACATATCGTCATACTTATATTTTCGCTCCCAGTCAACATTTGTATCTACACCTGGTAATTTCGCTAAATTTTCACTAATAATCGCGTATTCTTCCGGTGTTGCATTTTTTTTAACGATTTGCGGCGTCATTGCATATCCGCTTTCCATCTTACTTTTGATCGCCAATATTTCTAAATCTTTTGCTGACAGTTGATTAATCTCTTCTTCTGTTACACGATTTCGTTGACGTTCATCTAGTTCTTTATCGTCAATTTTATTCGCTTTAAACTCTTCACGATCTTTTTTTGTGATTTTTGCTTCTGCTTCTTCTTTATGTAAAGCAAGCCAATAATCTTTCTTATCGCGATCTGTTAACTTATCTGTTGGGACTTCAATTAAATCTGCTAACTTTTTCGCCGTCTCTAAGCGATCTGCTGCAGTTGACCCCTTCATTTTTGTAAATGTAATTGTACGAATAGGCTCATTATCTACGACCGCTTCTCCATTACGATCAAATATTTTCCCGCGTGGTACAGGATTACTTATCGTTGAGTTTTCTTTTTTCTCAACTTCATTTTTATATTCCTCACCACGAACAATTTGTACGTATCCAAGCCTTACAATAACCGCGGAGAACATTAAAAACACGCAAAAAAACAACACGTTTAACCGAAAAGGAACGTGGGTCTTTTTCTTTTGTTGTTTCTGCTTCTTGCTCATACAAACCCCCTCTACCAACAGCTATGTAATGTGAAAGGGACACCTTCATACAGGTGCCCTCACTGCTGTCTTACATCTTTTTCTATTCTAGCATAAAACACGCGATAAGTTAACCTTCTGGTTCAGTTTGATTCTGCGTGCTTCCTTGCGCTACAACACTGGTTTTGTTCACATTCCCCTCATCATATTTGACATTTTTAACTGCAAAATAAATAAGAAAATGTCCAGCTCCTAAAATACATAGTAAGAAAGGTAAACTTTTTTCAGGCGGAAAAAATATGACAGCACATAAAAAACTTAAAATGGAACAAATTCTTCCGGCATTTAACCATAATTCCCTGACCACTATATATTCTACACGCCATTCTCTCGCCTGTTTTGCTCTACCAATTACATCGTATGTCATTGAGCCGTACGGAACGAGTAAAATCGGATATGCAACCGCAATACATGCTGCATAAATAAGTAATTTCGTATATGTAACATTAAAAATAACTAAAAATACGACCGCATATAAAATAATGCCACCAAGTAAAATTGCTTTTTTTCGCCATTCTTTCTTTAACATACGAGCAACTAAATAATAGCATACAAATGATACTGCAGAATTCACTAAACTATATTTCCCTAGTGCTAACTCGCTACCAGATGCTAAATAGACATATACCGAAATGACGAAAATAAACGTTCCCTCTCTCAAACCTTGGAAGAAATGAGCGCGCGTAATTCTTCCCCAGTTTTCATCAACTTGCCGCTCTTTCAATACTTGCACAATTTCATAGCGTCCTTCACATTCCCTCTTCGATAAAAAAAAGCTTAGAACGACTGCAACCGCAAATAGCATTAACGAGAGGAAGAAAACGACAGTATAACCACTCCATTTTTCCATACGTGAAATTGTATATCCTGCTGCTATCGGTCCAATCATTCCAGAGAACGATGTAAGAAGTCCTAGAAAACCGTTAAAAAAATCTCTTGTTTCTGGTTCTGTAATCTCAAATGTCAACAAGTTAAAAGCGAGCCAATAAAAACCATAACCAACTCCTAAAAGGGCTCCCATTAATAAAATATAGTGAGATGCACTTTTTCCCGCTACTAAAACGACGATAAAAAAAACAGCTAACGTGCCTACACCGATTCTCAATAAAATCGAGCGATCAATATGTTTCGCTAATTTCCCGCCCACAAGAAATGTTAGAGGCTGCAATACAACGCTGGCCAAATTATACAAGCCCAGATTCACATAATTTTGTGTTTGCTTCCATAAATAAATGTTTACAAACGTATTCGATAAAGAAATTGCGAGCGTGTATAAACCTCCTATAACGAGCAATAATACTAAATCCCGATTCACTTCAACATCACCGATTACATGTTTCCACTTCATACACAACTCTCCTTTACTTCATGTTCTAGTCTTCCAAAGACAAGCTCAATTATGTAAAAGGAGAACATAGAAAAAAGCTAGGAGAAAACCCCCTAGCTTTTTTCTAGCTATATTAACTTTAATTATTTTGCTTCTTGGTAAAGTTTTTCAGCAACGTTCCAATCTACAACGTTCCAGAATGCACCGATGTAGTCAGGACGACGGTTTTGGTAATTTAAGTAGTAAGCATGCTCCCAAACATCTAAACCGATAACTGGAGTTTTACCTTCAGTTAGAGGAGAATCTTGGTTTGGAGTGCTTGTTACTTCTAACTCACCATTATTTACTACTAACCAAGCCCAACCAGAACCGAAGCGAGTTGCGCCAGCTTTTGCGAATTCTGCTTTGAATGCATCGAAGCTACCGAATTTCGCTTCAATCGCAGTTGCAAGTTCGCCTACTGGTTGTCCCCCGCCGTTTGGAGATAGGATTGTCCAGAAGAATGTATGGTTAGCATGTCCGCCACCATTGTTACGTACTGCTGTACGGATTGCTTCAGGTACTTCGTTTAAGTTTGCAACTAATTCTTCAACGCTTTTGTCAGCTAATTCTGCATGACCTTCTAAAGCAGCGTTTAAGTTTGTAATATACGTGTTGTGATGTTTTGTATGATGGATGTTCATTGTTTCTTTATCAAAGTGAGGTTCTAAAGCATCATACGCATAAGGTAAATTTGGTAATTCGTGTTTTGCCATTGTTATATTCCTCCCGGTTTATGTATTGCCACTTAAGTGACATACAACTTCATTCTACCCTAATTGCCATAGGGTGCAAACAAATAAATCGCTTTGTCTTGCTATCATTAAAGTAGCAAAATTCCCACTTCTTTTCAATTAAAATGCTCATATATTCCGAAAAAAAGCTTCCTTCTACAAGGAAGCTTCCTGCTGACATAATAAACATATGAAATGGATATGGACCCTGTAGGACTCGAACCTACGACCGGACGGTTATGAGCCGTCTGCTCTAACCAACTGAGCTAAGGGTCCACGATTATGTATGTACCATTAAAAACAACTAAATTCCAATCAGGTATATCGTTTGAAAAATGTAAGATAAATTTACCATATACGAAAGAAAAGTGTCAATTGTATTTTTCTCTACTAAAAGAAGTAAATTAATAAGAAGGAATTTAGTCCTCTCTACTATATGTAAATATAATATATCTTGAGCTTCTCTAGATTCGTACGTTACAATGATTTTATACATACATAAAGGAAGTGAATCTATGTCCATTTTTACACAGCTAGCAAAAAGCGTATATTCGCCTAAAGATATGGCGCTTTTCCGTTTTCAAAAAATCGGTAAAACCATTTTGTATATTATGCTTCTTTGCCTAATCACTACTATTCCAAGAACTTTCTTGTACGGTAGCGTTATTCAAGATGGTGTTAACATGGTAAATAAAGTAATCGAAAAAGATTTACCTGATTTTAAAATTGAAAATGGCGAGCTAACAGCTGATATTGATCAACCTATCGAAAAAGAAGATGGAAATGCCCTTTTCGTATTTGATCCAAATTCAACAGACTTAGAAAAATATCAAAATAAAACAGGTTTATTTGTTTTAAAAGATAAAGTAGTCTCCATGGGGAATGGTCAAACACAAACATACTCCTATAATGACTTATTAGGCGCATCTCTTGAGAAAAAAGATTTACAAGATTTCATTTCGTTATTTGACAGTATTTATCCAATCTTATTATTCGTTATTGGGTTCTTACTGTACTTGTTCCAATTATTTATTACCTTTGTAGGAGTTACATTGCTTGCCTTCATCGGTTCTGCGATGAGCGGTCAACGCAAATTATCTTATAAACAAGTTTGGACATTAACTGCTTACAGCTACACAATTCCAACAATCTTCTTTATGATTATGGATTTATTCAAAATAAACGTACCTGGCGCAACATTCATTTACATTGCAGTTGTTTTAATCGTTCTATACTTAACAATTAAAGAAGTTCCAAAGCCGAAAGAAAAACAAGAACTATAAAAAATGCCTAAATAGGCATTTTTTTTTTGGACAAGCATATATTCCTAGCAAAGGAGTGAAGGATATGAAGAGATTAGGTGTACTCTTATTCGTGCTTGTCCTCGGTTATATATTTTATTACGACATAAAAATCGGTACTTTACCGATGTTAAGTTCATACAAAAAAACATCTGCTGCCCAAACGATAAAAAAAGAAAATACAGATACAAAACAAAATAAAGAGAAAGAAACAGAAAAAGAAAAAGAAACGGATACAGCTTATAAAGCAATCGAAGTAAAAACTGGCGATACCGTTCTTTCTATTACAGAAGCGATTAATAAGAAAAAAATTCCTTCTATTGAAAAAGTAATTGATGATTTTAAGCAATTAAATAAAAATACATCTGCTACAAAAATCCAAGTTGGAAAGTCTTATAAATTCCCCTTATATCAATAAGCAATCACTTAATCCTTGTCAATTACATAAAGGCGCTGATACAATAGTAAAAGTGAAACCGAGTACTTTGGTTTCTATAGCCCTTTCTCACACATACTATCATTGATGTAAGGGACTAAAATAAGAAACTTCTTTTATAAGGAGAGCGATCAATTCGTGAATGAAATGACTCAACGCACAAAAACACGTCCAGTTAAAGTCGGTAATTTAACAATTGGCGGTAACAATGAATTAATTATACAAAGTATGACGACAACAAAAACGCATGATGTTGAGGCTACAGTTGCTGAAATTAAACGTTTAGAAGAAGCTGGCTGTCAAGTTGTTCGTGTTGCTGTTCCAGACGAACGCGCAGCAAATGCTATTGCTGATATTAAAAAACAAATCAACATTCCACTTGTTGCTGATATTCATTTTGATTACCGCCTTGCTTTAAAAGCAATCGAAGGCGGCATTGATAAAGTACGTATCAATCCAGGTAACATTGGACGTCGCCATAAAGTAGAAGCTGTTGTAAATGCAGCGAAAGAGCGTGGCATTCCAATCCGTATCGGTGTAAATGCCGGCTCATTAGAACGTCATATTTTAGAAAAGTATGGATATCCAACTGCTGATGGTATGGTCGAGAGCGCACTGCACCATATTAAAATTTTAGAGGACTTAGATTTCCACGATATTATCGTATCAATGAAAGCCTCTGATGTTAACTTAGCAATTGAAGCATACGAAAAAGCTGCTCGCGCCTTTGATTATCCATTACATTTAGGTATTACAGAATCAGGAACATTGTTTGCTGGGACTGTAAAAAGCGCCGCCGGTCTTGGAGCAATTTTAAGTAAAGGCATCGGAAATACACTTCGTATCTCTTTAAGCGCTGATCCAGTTGAAGAAGTAAAAGTTGCACGCGAACTATTAAAATCATTCGGTCTTGCATCTAATGCCGCAACACTTATTTCTTGTCCAACTTGTGGTCGTATTGAGATCGACCTAATTAGCATTGCTAATGAAGTCGAAGAATACATCTCCACACTTAAAGTTCCAATTAAGGTTGCAGTACTCGGCTGTGCCGTAAACGGTCCTGGTGAAGCTCGTGAAGCTGACATCGGTATTGCCGGTGCACGCGGAGAAGGTTTATTATTCCGTAAAGGGCAAGTCGTTCGTAAAGTACCAGAAGAAACAATGGTAGAAGAACTGAAAAAAGAAATTGATGTAATCGCTGCTGAAATGGCTGCCGAACGAGAAAAAGAAAAAGAAAAACAAGAACAAGAACAATAAAAAGAAGGTTGCCACAATTTTTGTGAGCAACCTTTTTTTACATTCAAATTAAAAACTCGTCAGTTATATAACTGACGAGCCCTCTCATTTTGCACATTTTGGGCAACGACCATATATTTCAAACTTATGCCCCGTTACCTCATAACCTTTAAAATCTTTATTCATAAAATCCATCGGGCAGGAATTAATCTCTTTCGTACCACCACAATCTAAACAAATGAAATGATGATGATGTTCCATAATGGAGCATGTAAAACGGAAATGCTTTTCACCATTTAATTCCGTTTGCTCTAAAACACCGACTTCAGCAAAAACCGTTAAGTTACGATAAATCGTATCAAAACTAAGTCCTGGATAATCACCCTTCATATGCTCTAAAACATCTTTCGCAGTTAAATAACGATTATGAGCTGCGAATAATCTCAGCATCTCTTCCCTTTTCCCTGTATGTTTGTATCCCTTTTCCTTCATTAGGCGTAAAGCTTCTGTTAGATTCATACCTATCCCTACTTTATGCAGTTTTTTTCTTTTTCCATAAAATTGCACCAATTAAAATAAGAACCGCTATCATAACAATTGTACCACCTGGAGCTAAATCAAGTTGATACGAAGCAAACATTCCACCAATTACTGCAATTTCACCAAATAAAATGGAAAAGAAAATTGTTTGTTTAAATCCTTTTGCAATACGAATACTTGCTGCAACTGGTAACGTCATTAAAGATGATACGAGAAGAACACCTACAACACGCATTGATACCGCAATTACAAGAGCAACTAATATAATGAAGATAAAGTGAATCCACTTTGCACTTAAACCGGTTGATACAGCGTATTCCTCATCAAATGATAGTAAAAACAACTCTTTGTATAATAAAACAATCGTCGCAATAACAACAATTGCTACTATACCAATAATAATTAAATCCGCACTTGTTACAGCACTTACACTACCAAATAAATAACTAAATAAATCCGTATTGAATCCATTAGCAAGTGAGATGAAGATAACTCCAATCCCCATCCCTGCTGAAAGTATAATCGGGATTGCTAACTCTTGATAATGTTTATATACAGTACGTAATTTTTCAATTAGCAATGCTCCACCGATTGAAAAAAACATCCCCATATATAAAGGGTTTAAAAACCCACCGGTAAAGATTGTCTTTTCAAGTAATAAACTTGCTGCAATTCCTGATAACGTCACATGACTTAATGCATCCGCAATAAGCGACATGCGGCGAATTACAACGAACACGCCGATAAGTGGTGCGACAAGCCCTATTAAAATACCAGCGTATAAGGAATTACGTAAAAAATCATATTGTAAAAAATCCTGTATCATTATATCCTCCCGTGATGCCCATGTTCATGTTCTAAGCGATGAACATGATGTCCATATAAAATCGACATTTCTGCATCTTCTAACTCTCGGAATTTCTCTACATTCCCATGGAAATGTAAATGCTGATTCAAACATGCAACATGCGTCACCTTCTCTGTTACAGCACCCATATCGTGCGTAACAAGAATTAACGTAATTCCCAATCTTTTGTTTAAATCCTCTAGTATCTCATAAAAACTTGCCACATTTTTCACATCAATCCCAACAGTAGGCTCGTCCAAAATAAGCAATTCCGGATCACTTACAAGTGCACGAGCAATAAATACACGCTGTTGTTGTCCACCAGAAAGTTCTCCAATGTTGCGACCTCGAAACTCGCTCATACCTACATCAGCAATCGCTTTTTCTACTTTCGCATTATCGTCTTTCGTAAAAAAGCGAAAAAGCCCTTTTTTCGAAACGAGCCCCATTGAAACAACCTCGAAAACAGTTGCCGGGAAACCTGAGTTAAAGCTACTTGCCTTTTGGGATACATAACCAACTTTATTCCACTCTTTAAATTTCTTACTATCAATGCCAAACAATCTAATACTTCCTTGCTTTGGTTTTAAAACACCCAATAAGCATTTAAGTAAAGTCGATTTCCCTGAACCATTCGGTCCAACTAAACCTAAAAAAGCTCCCTTCGGAACTTGCAAATTAATATCTTCTAACACGTTGCGATCTTCATACCGAAACGTTAATCCTTCTATTTCCAATATATTATTCATAGCATCTCACCTATTTTAATTCAGAATGATTCCGATTTATCTCTATTTGAATTATAGTACAGCTTATTATAGTTGTAAACCAATCTGCCTAAAATATATTCTTTATTTCAAGAAATCTTATTATTATAACAAAAAGCAGAGAAGAATTCTCTGCTTTCAAAAGATATTACAATTAACTTTTTAGTGAATTGCTGATTTAAACTTACCACCATTTGTCTCTTGTGTATTCATAATCGTAACAAATGCGTTTTCATCAATTTCATGCACAATTGATTTTAACTTCGTCACTTCCAGACGTGTTACAACTGCATAAATAACTTCTTTTTCTTTATCTGTATAGCCACCTTTAGCAACAAGTTTTGTTGTTCCACGACCAAGGCGGTGTAAAATCGCATTTGATACTTCCTCATATTGATCCGATACTATTAAAACTGCTTTCGTTTCGTCTAATCCTTGAATTACCGTATCAATTGTTTTGAATGCGATATAGTACGTCATAACAGAATACATCGCTTGTTCAACACCAAAAACAAATGCTGCCCATGCAAAAATGAATAAGTTCACAAACATTACGAATTCACCAACAGAAAACGGTAATTTCTTCGTTAATAGAATCCCCATAATCTCGGTCCCGTCTAACGATCCACCATGACGAATAACAAGTCCTACACCAATTCCTAAAATAAGACCGCCGAAAACTGTTGCTAAAATCGGCTCTGTTGTAAATGGCGGAATAGCATGCAACGTTGATTCAATAAATGCTAAAGCTACAATTCCAAATGCTGAAGATAACATGAATGTTTTTCCAATTTGCTTATACCCGGAGTACATAAAAGGAATGTTGAGGATAACAACTAAAGTAGAAAAGCTTAACCACCAAATATTAGGAGTAAGATAATCTAATATAAGAGAAATACCAATAATTCCACCATCAATAATTTTATTTGGCATTAAAAACAGTTCAATCGCTACCGCCGCACACGCTGCCCCAAAGACAATCATAACTAAACGATATACAAGATGAATAACACTTTCTTTTCGATGTTGCTTTTTTTCCATAAGTCCTCCTTATACTCTTTATCTATAGTTTTGTTCTTATATTATAACATAAGCTTCTTTTCCCCATTGAAAAAATGCACCTTGATACGAATATGTACAAGCTATGCGTACATATATTTCGATAGAAGAACGTGTGAAGGAGGACAACACGATGAACCTCATTAAACAAATTGTGAACAAAAAATTAAATCATATTTCTACAAAAGAACTATTGAAATATAGTAAAGAATACGAAGTTCCAATCACAACTGCACAAGCTGATAAAATCGTTTTACTTATGAAAGGGAAAAACATTAACATTTACGATAATACCGAGCGACTAGATTTGTTAAAACAAATCGCTAAAGTAACTACTCCTGCCACTGCCCAACAAGTAAATATTTTATTTCAGCAGCTATTAAAATAAGGAGGGGAAAATCCCCTCCTTATTGTGCTTTAATTTTTTCAAGAATTCCTTCATCAAAAGTACCATTTTTCAGCATTTCGATTTCTAATTTATATGGTGGCTTCTTATCTTTTTTATCTTCACCTACATACGGCGTTTCAAGAATTTTTGGTACGTGCGTAAGTTGTGGGTGATGCACAATGTGATGCAATGCCTTATAGCCAATATGACCAAAACCAATATTTTCATGACGGTCTTTTCCAGCTCCGCGTACATTTTTGCTATCGTTAATATGAAGTACTTGTAAACGATTTATCCCAACAATTTTATCAAATTCGTTTAACACACCGTCAAAATCATTTACAAGGTCATAACCTGCATCATGCGTATGACACGTATCAAAACATACAGATAGTTTTTCATTATATTTCACACCATCAATAATTTTCGCAATTTCTTCAAAGCTACGACCGCATTCCGTTCCCTTTCCTGCCATCGTTTCTAACGCAATGTTAACCGTCTGCTCTGGCGTTAATACTTCATTAAGCCCTTTAATAATTTGTTGAATACCAGCATCCGCTCCTGCACCAACGTGCGCACCTGGGTGAAGAACGATTTGTTTCGCTACACCTAATGCCGATGTTCTTTCAATTTCCATGCGAAGGAAGTCTACACCTAATTGGAATGTTTCTGGCTTCGTCGTATTCCCAAGATTAATAATGTATGGCGCATGTACGATAATTTCTTCAATACCTTTTAGTTCCATATGTTTTCTTCCTGCTTCTATGTTCAATTCTTCAATTGGTTTTCTTCGTGTATTTTGCGGTGCACCTGTATAAATCATAAACGTCGTTGCACCGTATGAAACAGCCTCTTCACTTGCTGCTAATAACATTTTCTTACCACTCATAGAAACATGAGATCCAATCTTTAACATACAATCACCTCTTCAATATACAATAGATATAATGATAGCATAATTTGTAGAAATATGTAGCGAATTGTTTGTTTACACAAAAGGCACTACATAAATCAAACAGACTATTCAAACAATCTGAACTCTATACTTAAATTAACCCAATAAAGCGAAACTTTAGTCAACGTTTTTTCTACCTCGCACTAATTATTAGTCTACATTAATCGACTTTCTCTCAAGCAGTGAGATAAAAAAAAATAAGGGAAATCCCTTATCTTTTTTTATTGCTATATTTTTTCTTCACTTTGTCACGTTCTGTTGCAAGTTTTCGTTTATAGTTTGGTTTTACTTTTTTCGGCTTCTTAACAACTTTTGTTGCCATAACATCTAGTCCATCACTTGGTTTTTTACGGCTCTTACGACGACGACGGTCACCTAAATCCGCCCATTCATCTCCGCGTAAATCTACATGTTTAAACTCGATATGACGTTGTTTTTCCAAACTATCTAACGCTTCTTCATTTGCTGGATCATAAATCGTCACTGCAATACCTGAATGACCCGCACGTGCAGTTCTTCCAACACGGTGAACGAAGAAATCTAAATCTGGTGGAAGTTCATAGTTAATAACATGGCTAATTCCCTCAATATCAATACCACGTGCCGCCAAATCTGTTGCGACAATGTATTGGAACTCTAAATCACGAACTTGTTTCATCATTTTTCTACGATCACGTGGTGATAAATCACCGTGTATACGCCCTACTTTTAATCCACGTTCTGCTAATCCATCGGCTACTTCGTCAGCCTTCTTCTTTGTGTTTGTAAAGACAATTGCTAAATATGGTTTAAATTGAAGTAGCATATTTTTCACTAATTCAGTTTTATTACGGTGTCTTGAAGGCACAAGGTAATGATCAATATTTCCTGCTGCAACTTGCTTCGGATTAATATGAATATGTTCTGGATTCTCCATATATTTCTTCAAAAATGGTTTTAATTTTTGAGGAATTGTTGCAGAGAAAACTAACATTTGCAGATTTTTAGGCATACGTGCCGCAATTTTATCTACATCTTGAATGAATCCCATATCAAGCATTAAGTCCGCTTCATCGACAATAATAGTATCCGCTTTATAAACAAATAGCGCCTTTTCTTCTACTAAATCTTTAATACGTCCTGGCGTTCCAACTACAATATGAGGTTGTTTTTTCAACTTTTCAATTGATCGTTGTTTATCAGTTCCACCAATTAAACAGCGTGCTGTAATCATTTGATCTTCTGCACAGAACTTTGTTAGTTTCACAATTTCTTCGTAAATTTGTTGTGCTAACTCACGAGTAGGCGCTGTAATAACAAGTTGTACCTCTTCACGACTTGCATCAATTCTGTTTAATGTAGGAAGTAAGTATGCATGTGTTTTCCCAGAACCAGTTTGGGATTGTCCAATTATACTCACACCTTTTTTCACGACCGGGAAAATTTTCTTTTGAATTCCTGTTGGCTCTGTAAAGCGTAGTTCACGAACTGCATCTATTAAAAATGGTTTAAAATCATACTGTGTAAAAGTTTGTAGTGTCATAAGTTACACCTTCTTTCTAAAATTTCTACTGCGCACAAATCAGTCAAGTCTACATTATATCGAAATCTACAAGTAAAATCCATCTTTAGTTTAGGTTTTTATCTCAAAAACTAACCTTCTTTCCTTCCATTGCATATTGTATGTGTATATACCTAACTGAAGAAAGGAGGATTTCCCACATGTTTCCGAAATCCCCTATAAGACAAATGTATCCGAATCGAGGACAACAATCTTACACACCATATCCGATTCCACAACTACCACCGATGGCTCAAAAAAAGAAAGGTTTCCTTGCTAAACTCTTTAAAAAACACGATCCAACCGAACCTTTCATGCAAATGGTCCCTCCTTATCGACAAATGGAAGGGCCACCGATGATGCACCAACAACCGCCGCCCCAATATCAACAGCAACAGCCATACCAACAACAATATACACAACAATATCAGCCATACATGCAGCAATATCCAGAGCAGATGATACCACCTCAAATGTATGAATCAAATGATACACGTGGTGCTGCGTCAGCTACAACTGCAGCGGCATCTAGCAGCGGCATCGGTAGTTTTTTTTCAAATTTAATTTCGAACCCAACTAATATGATAAATAATATCGAAAAAGTATCTCAAGTCGTGCAATCTGTCGGTCCTGTTGTCGAACAGTACGGTCCCATTATGCGTAGTCTACCAAGCATTGTTAAAATCCTCACCTCTGGAAAAAGTACGAAAAAAAATCAAACTGAAGATGCAACAGAACAGGTTGAGGTAGCAACTCCACCTCCTCCACCTCCAAAAAGGAAACGAAAAAAAATAGTGCTTGAACCGGTAATAGAAAAAGAGGTTCCGAAAGAACCCGTTCAACAATCAGCAACAAAACCAAAACTATATGTGTAACAATCCTTTGTTTTCTATCCACTCCTCCTTTATAATGTAATGGACTATGCACAAAAGTATCCCTTGTTTAGAAGGAGAGGATTACTCACATGAAGATTGTTAAAATTTCCCCTCGTGGTTATTGCTATGGTGTTGTTGACGCAATGGTTATTGCACGTAACGCCGCATTAGATAAATCATTACCGAGACCCATTTATATTTTAGGTATGATTGTTCACAATAAGCATGTCACAGATGCTTTCGAAGAGGATGGCATCATTACATTAGACGGTCCAAGTCGATTAGAAATTTTAGATAAAATCGATTCTGGTACTGTTATTTTCACTGCACACGGTGTTTCTCCAGAAGTTAAACAACGTGCAAAAGAAAAAGGTTTAACGACAATTGATGCAACTTGTCCAGATGTTACAAAAACACATGACCTTATCGAAGCAAAGAAAGCTGAAGGATACCATGTCATTTATATCGGCAAAAAAAATCATCCAGAACCAGAAGGCGCAGTTGGTATCGCACCTGATATCGTTCATCTTATCGAAAAAGCTGATGATTTAAAAACACTAGAAATTCCAACGGATAAAATTTTAGTTACGAATCAAACAACAATGAGTCAATGGGATGTTCAACATTTAATGGAGGACATTCAGAAAAAATTCCCAACAGCAGAATTCCACAAGGAAATTTGTTTAGCAACTCAAGTTCGCCAAGAAGCTGTCGCTAAACAAGCTGATGTTGCAGATTTAACAATTGTTGTCGGTGATCCGAAAAGTAACAACTCAAACCGTTTAGCACAAGTATCACAAGAAATCGCTGGTACGACAGCATACCGCGTTGCAGACGTAAGTGAAATCCAATTAGAATGGCTACAAGGTGTAGAAAACGTAGCTGTTACAGCAGGTGCTTCTACTCCAACGCCAATTACAAAAGAAGTTATTGCTTTCTTAGATCAATATGACCCAATGAATCCAGCTACATGGGACAGAATTCGAAAAGTACCACTTCAAAAGATACTACCTCGTGTAAAAGTGAAAAAAGAACAATAATAAAAACCGTTGCCTACATGAGCAACGGTTTTTATTTTTCTTATACAAATGTGAATGGATCTGTATGTAACTGCGAAGCGTGAATGTGTACATTGAATTTCTTCACATCTACTTTTTCTTGCAATTGTTTTTGTACACCTTGCTTCATTACTTTTTCAACGTTATGTCCTGGATCAACTATATTTAAACCAATCATCATCGCATCGTGAGCAACATGATAATACATATCACCTGTTACATATACATCTGCTCCTTTAAATTTCGCTTGGTTTATATATTTATTACCGTCACCACCAAGTACAGCTACTTTACGCACCTTATCATCTAACTTTCCAACAACTCTTGCACCCTTTACATGTAATGATTGTTTCACATGTAAAGCAAACTGCTCAAGCGTCATTTCTTCTTGTAAATACCCTATTTTACCAAGACCTAATGTTTCACCTTTATTATCAAGCGGATATACATCATATGCCACTTCTTCATATGGATGGGCTGCCAACATCGCTTTAATAACTTTTCTTTGTAATGAAGCTGGAATAATCGTTTCGACACGTATCTCTTCCACACGTTCTAACTGCCCAGTTTCTCCGATATAAGGATTTGTACCTTCTTGAGGGATAAACGTACCTACCCCTTCGCTACCGAACGTACAGTGGCTATAATTACCGATATGACCTGCATCCGCATCTCCAAGAGCTTTGCGCACTTCTTCTGCATGGGTTACTGGAACAAATACAACAATTTTTTTCATTTCTTCTGCATATGTAGGAGCTAATACTTCTGTATTTTGTAACCCTAACGCATCAGCAAGTAAATCATTTACCCCGCCCTTAGCAATATCTACATTTGTATGTGCGGCATAAACCGCAATATCATTTTTAATACACATTTCAATAATTCTTCCGTACGCCTTATCTGTATGAATCGCTTTTAATGGATTAAAGATTAAAGGATGGTGCGCTATAATGATATTCGCTCCTAATTGGATCGCCTCGTCCACAACTTCCTCAGTTACATCTAACGCGATTAATACGTGCTGGACAGGTTTATTAAGCGCTCCAATCTGTAAGCCAATCTTATCCCCTTCCATCGCTAAATGCTTCGGATACATACCTTCAAACAAAGAAATAATTTCATGACCATTCGGAATTTTACTCATGATAAAACCTCTCCTATCATTTTCATTTTCGCTTCTACTTCTGCACGCTTCGCTTTTGTCTCTTCAGACTCTGCTGCACGTTCTAACTGTTTTAAAATATTTTGGAAGTTTTTCAATTCCCCTTCCCACTTTTCAATAAAAGCTTCACTTTTTTCTTTTATTAAAAATGGACCCATAAACAATTCAGCTTGTTTATTTTCAGAGTAAGGTACTGCTGTATCTCCTCGCTCTCCGACTAAAATCTCGTAAATCTTTCCGTCTTCTATTACAATTTTCTCACGGATAAGCTCCCATCCATTTTCAATAAACCATTCACGGATATGGTGTGCTGCAATATTCGGCTGTAAGATTAAACGTGTTACACCTTCTAATTTTTCTTTACCACTTTCTAAAATGTCACGAATTAACGCTCCACCCATACCAGCAATCGTAATAACATCTACTTCTCCTGGCACTATAACAGCTAATCCATTCCCTTTACGAACGTCTACTTTATCTTGTAAGCCACTTTCAGCTACAGTTGCTTGTGCAGAGCGAAACGGTCCATCTACAACCTCTCCTGCAACTGCTTTTGTAGCAATATTATTTATAATTGTATAACACGGTAAATACGCATGATCCGATCCAATATCAGCTACTGTAGAGCCTACCGGAATCTCCCTCACAACTTCTTCTAATCGTTTCGAAAGCTTTACTTCATTCATGTATTTCCATTACTCCTTCTCTTCTCAGTCTGTCTCCATGATAATGAATTTATAGTAGTTGTTGCAAGTCCATAACAATACTTCAATTCTCTATTACTAATCGTATTTTAGATAGTATAGAAAAACAAGCCTTTTGCAAAAAGCAAAAGACTTGTTTTTCTATACTTTATTTTTTCTTCGATAACCAATCAGCTACTTTCGTTGCTTGATCAGCTGGAATTAAATTAGCTGGCATATTTCCTTTTCCTTTTGACAGAACTTCTTTAATTTCATCTTTTGAAAGTTTCCCACCAATTTTTTGTAAATTAGGGCCTACCGCTCCTTGTAACTGATCACCATGACAGCTCGTACAGCTTTGCTTTACAATATCCTCTGGCTTTGATGCTGTTTGTGCTGGTTTCCCACCATTTTTTGCATCAGCTAACTCTTTAGATTTATTTAGCCCCTGAAATGAAAATACAAACATAACGATAATACCTAATGCTGCAATAAGAGCGAACGGAATCAACGGATTACGTTTCATATCTCTTCTCCCCCCTCTATACCGCTAAATAGTTAGATGATTCAGTCATTTATATTGTACTTGAAAACGCCCTATCAGAAAAGAGTAAACTACTACTTGTTAAAAATATTCCGTAAATTCATTTTATTGATTTCCACTATTATATCGCATATTATTTCGATAATTACTAACGTTTCTCATCATATTTTTTACTTTTCTACATATTATTTTGTATATAATAAACAAAATAAATCGAAAAATCGAAAAATGAGCATTTGCAAATCAAAAGACAATTCTGTAAAATAAATTACAAGAAATTGTAATCGTTGCCGATAGATAAATTTTAACAAAAATTAACAAAATAAAAAAGTTTACTTCACAAAAGTGAAGTAAACTTAAAGGTAGCCTATTCTAAGAAATCCTTAAGACGCTTACTACGGCTTGGATGTCTTAATTTGCGAAGTGCTTTCGCTTCAATTTGACGAATACGTTCTCTCGTTACGCCGAATACTTTCCCAACTTCTTCAAGCGTACGAGTTCGTCCATCATCTAAACCAAAACGAAGACGCAGAACATTTTCTTCACGATCTGTTAGTGTATCTAACACATCTTCTAATTGTTCTTTTAGCAATTCATACGCTGCATGGTCCGCAGGCGATGTTGCTTCTTGGTCTTCGATAAAGTCACCTAAATGGGAGTCGTCTTCTTCACCAATTGGTGTTTCAAGAGAAACTGGCTCCTGTGCAATCTTTAAGATTTCGCGTACTTTTTCTGGAGCAAGATCCATTTCTTCACCAATCTCTTCAGGAGATGGTTCGCGTCCTAAATCTTGTAATAATTGACGTTGTACACGGATTAACTTATTAATTGTTTCAACCATATGAACTGGAATACGAATTGTTCGCGCTTGGTCTGCAATCGCACGTGTAATAGCTTGGCGAATCCACCAAGTTGCATACGTACTAAATTTAAAACCTTTACGGTAGTCGAACTTTTCAACTGCCTTAATTAGACCCATATTTCCTTCTTGGATTAAGTCTAAGAAAAGCATACCACGGCCCACGTAGCGCTTTGCAATACTTACTACAAGACGTAAGTTTGCTTCTGCAAGACGGCGTTTTGCTTCTTCATCGCCTTCTTCAATACGTGTCGCAAGTCGAATTTCTTCTTCAGCAGATAGTAAGTCTACACGACCAATTTCTTTTAAGTACATACGAACAGGGTCATTGATTTTCACACCTGGCGGCACACTTAAATCATTAAGGTCAAATTCTTCTTCCGTTTTTGTAATTTGACGATTATTAGGACCTTCGTCGTTGTCATTGTCACCAACTAAGTCAATCCCTTGTTCACCTAAATATTCATAGTATTCATCCATTTGATCGGATTCAATTTCAAATCCATTCATGCGTTCTGCAATCTCTTCATATGTAAGAACGCCACGTTTTTTTCCGAGCTCAGTGAGTTGTTCTTTCACTTGCTCAAGGGTCATTTCAGTTTCAATTTGTTTAGAACGAGCTGGTTTATCAGCCATCTGTTCCCCTCCTTACGCGAGATACAAACATTCATTATACTAAAACTTTATCGAAAAAGCTATTTTCTTGCTTTTTGACTTTGTAAATATGCCACATAATATTTAGCAGCCTCTACAGGATCTGTTTTTTCCATTTGTTTTACTTTAAAGATAATTTCCATCTTTTCAAGTTTTTCTTTATGGCGTCTTAGCGCCTCCAAATGACCTTGTAACGCTTCTTCTGTGTACTCTGGATTAATAAATTCATCCGTCGAAATATCAGTAATAATATTTTTCAACTTTTCATCAGAGAGCCAACTTAAAAATGTTCCGACTGAAGGTTCATTTCCCTTTTCATAATATGCGTATAGTTCATATAAAATCCCTTTATGTTCTTCTGTATAAAAATCTTCTATATGAGGTTCCATACGCACTGTCACTTCTGCACTTTGCAACATATGGTAAATAATTTCTCTTTCTGCCCTTTCAAAACCTGTTAATTTCGGTTTCGTTTGAACAATTTGAGATGGCTTAGAAACCTGCTTTATTTGTTTTTGCTGTACCTTTTGTTCTTTGCGATATTGGTGCAATTGATTCAAAAGTGTTTCCATTGAATACGAAAATTCTTGCGATAATGATTTTAAATATGATTCCGCCTGCATCGCATCCTGTAGCAATGATAACTCTTTTAAAACACTTTTTACATATTCTTCTTTGCCAGACTCATCTTGCAAATTTTTCCCTAAACGCAAATAATTTATTTTGAAACCAACAAAACTTATACTTGATTTCACAAGATTTTCAAAAGCGGTTGTCCCATATTGTTGCACATATTCATCAGGGTCAAGCTTATCTGGCAAGGATGTAACTTTCACTTGGCAACCAACTTGCAATAGTAATTGCCCTGCTTTCATCGTCGCTTCTCGCCCTGCTTTATCACCATCATAGCAAAGAACAACAGTTTCAACGTTACGTCGCAGAAGTTTCGCTTGTTCTTCAGTTAAAGCTGTTCCCATTGTCGCAACAGCTTCTTCCACACCACTTTTCACCGCGGCTAGTACATCGGCATAACCTTCAAAAAGGACAACCTGCCCACGTTTTCTAATAAACGGCCTTGCTTGGTGGAAATTATACAACAGCTTACTTTTGTAAAAAATCGGTGTTTCAGGACTATTCAAATATTTCGGAGTGTCATCTCCTAATGCCCTTCCACTAAACGCTATCACCTTACCTTGTAAAGTATAAATCGGAAACATAACTCTTCCGCGGAAGCGGTCATAATGACTGCCATCCTTCTCACTTCTTACAAGAAGGCCAGCCTGTTCCATACTAGATAGCGACAAACCTCTTTTTTGTAAAATTTTCGTTGCTGCATCCCAAGCTTGTGATGCATAACCAATTTCAAATTTCTCAATCATCTCTTTTGTAATACCACGTTTTAATAAATATGAAAGTGCTTCATTTCCTTCTTCTGTATTTACTAATAAATGATGATAATACTTTTTCAAAAGTTCATGAGCCTGTTGCATGATGACAGTGTCATCAGATATGTCTTCTTGTTGTTGTTGTCCTTGCCCTGATGTATATTCTGCAACTGCAATTCCATTTCTTTCGCCAAGCTTTTGAACAGCCTCTGTGAAAGCAAGTCCTTCCATTTTCATAAGAAAAGAAAATACATTTCCACCTTCTCCACATCCGAAACAATGAAAAATTTGCTTATCAGATGAAACAGAGAATGAAGGAGAATTCTCACCATGAAATGGACAAAGGCCGAAATAGTTACGCCCCTGCTTTCTAAGTTGAACATACTCACCAATCACTTCTACAATATCGGATGATGTCCGAATCTGTTCAACAACTTCTTCAGGAATTCTGTTCCCCATAACTCCATCTCCGTGTCGTATTTTGTATTCGATATAAATTAAAAGATTCCTTTATAATTCGACAATATTTTTCTAAATTTGTTAGAAAGTACTGTCGATCACATTGTGTAAACGATTTTGGACCTTTCGTATAAGTTCCCAGTCTGCGTAAATTCGCAGATACATACTACTATATAAAATTGTATACATTTGCTCATCTGTTACAAATGTATCTCCTGGAGACAATACATATACTCCTTTTTCACAAGAAGACTAGCAAGAAGCACTATAGCCTGTATGATCATGTGATCTGTAGCTTTTGCATGTTAATAAATATAACAATCAACTTCATCTTGCTCAGAATCTACATAGACCCAATTACCTTGCTGTTTTCTTGAACGATGAGCATAGGATACGACAAACAAAATTTCGACATAAAATTTTGTTCCAACTTGCACAATTGCATTCTTCACGGGATACGCATCTGCATCAAATAATATCTTATCTGATGTTTTGCATATTTCTGTATTCTACATCCCTTCTGTGAATCCTTCCATAATGTGCGTTTTCTTGTCTAGATTTTGTCGATTTAACGTAAATACATGTCTTTTTCGAAAATCCTATCCCTAGTTTATTCTGAAAAATTAAAGTCTAAACGTAAAATATAGGTTTTTATCACAATTTTTTATTATAATATATTTTCTTCAACTACGCTACATATCCCTTTAATTTTCATCTTACACTTAAAGATAACGAAATCGTTCCTTTAGCATAATTAAAAAACAGAAGAATATAAGTATAACCATTCCGCTATATTCTATTACTAAGCCGAAAGTTCATGCTCTACTTCGCATCTTCCTCTAACGCCTTCTCACGAGCGAAAAAAGCACATTCACCTTTGGTAAATGTGCTAAAACATTTTTTGGTTTTGCACTGCATTCACAATAATATTTGCTGTTTCTTCAATTGCCTTATTTGATACATCAATCACTTGACAATTTATTTTACTAATTACTTCCTCAAAATGATCAATTTCTTCTTGAATACGATTAATATTTGCATATGTTGCTCCATCACTTAATCCAAGTGATTTCAATCGTTCTTTTCGAATATGATTTAACTTATCTGGTATAATTTTCAAACCGAAACATTTCTCTTTTGCCACTTGATATAATTCCTCAGGCGGATCGACTTCCGGTACAAGTGGTACATTAGCAACTTTCAAACGTTTGTTATGCGCTAAATATTGTGAAAGTGGTGTTTTTGATGTACGTGAAATTCCAATCAACACGATATCAGCTTTTAAAATACCACGTGCATCTCTACCATCATCATACTTAACTGCAAATTCAATCGCTTCAATTTTTTTAAAGTACTCTTCATCTAATCTTCGAACGACACCTGGCTCATACCTTGGTACTTGCCCTGTAATTTCTTCAATTTGATCGATAAGAGGTCCGATAATATCGTATGCCTCTACTCCTTCTTTTGCCGCTTCTGTCAATAAATATTGACGCATATCAGGCTTTACTAACGTAAAACAAATAAGCGCTTGATTGCTCTTGGCAATCGAGATTACTTCTTTTAATGTCCCTGTATCTTCTACATACGGTACACGCCTAATATCAGGAGCGAATGGGAACTGTCCCATTGCCGCTCTAACAACCAAATCAGCCGTTTCTCCTACAGAGTCAGATACGACATATACGATTTTATTATCCATTACATTACCTCACTTTAAACAAATTACACTTATTCGTTATTTACTAAATTTACAAACGCACGTGTAATATTTGTTTTTGTAATTCGTCCAATCACTTCTAAACCTTGTTTCGTATCCTTCACAACCGGCATCGCATCAATCTGTCTTTCTATTAATTCCATCGCAATATCATATAAAGAATCCTCCCTGCGACACATCGCAATGTTTGGCATCCTTGTCATGATAATATTAACCGGAAGAGAGGTTAAATCCTGCTTTCCTAAGCTAGCTCGTAATAAATCTTTACGAGATACAACGCCAACTAATAAAGTAGCTTGATCTACAACAAATAATGTACCAACGTCCTCTAGAAACATAGTACAGATTGCATCGTATACTGATACATTTTTATCAATTACAGCCGGTCTAGATTGATAATCTTGCACTTTAATTTTCTTAACAGCTTCAGATAATAGCTGTCCCCCGGTTTTACCCGTATAAAAATAACCTACACGTGGACGCGCTTCTAAATAACCAGCCATCGTTAAAATTGCTAAGTCTGGTCTTAGCGTTGCACGTGTTAAACCCAATTGCCCAGCAATTGACTCCCCTGTAATAGGACCGTGATCTTTTACAATCTGAATGATATGCTCTTGCCGTTTATTCAGCTCTATGATAATCACCACCTTTAATGCACAACGAAAAAAGTTATACTATCTCTTAAATATTATATACTAAATATGCTATTCGAAAAAGAAAGTATGTAAAAAGGACCGTATACGGCCCTTTTTATATTTGAAACTTATCAAGTTGTTCCAAGAAACGCCTTGTTTTCAAATAAATCCCACAATATTCGTCATAATATGTATTCAATACTGTGCGCATTTGTTTTTTTGTACTATCCTTCACCGATACATTACCGAGCCGGTGTAAATCAAAGTGAAAAAAGAGACGTAATAATTTATGAACAGCCTCTCCCACCGGAATGCGATACGGATCTTGCTCCGCATGACGCGAGCACAGAAAACCGCCTTCCCGGACAGAGAAGGCGACAAAATCTGTTTCTTGATGACAAATAGCACATGTATCAAAGTACGGGCGCATCCCTAATACCGGAAGCATTTTCGTTTGATAAATTAATGATAATACTTCTGGATCAACACCCTCACACATATAATGCAACGTTTGATATAACATTTCAAATAAATATGGATTATGCTTCTTATCTTCTGTTGCTTTATCGGTTAATTCAATAATAAATGATGCATAAGCAGTTAAAAATATATCTTCGCGAATTTCTTTCATAGATGAAATAATCTCGCCTTGTTGCAAAGTTCCAAGTCCAGATCCCATTTGAATAAGAAAATGACCATGTGTCATAAGTTGCGAAATAGCTGCTAACCGACTCTTCGGCTTTTTCGCCCCTCTTGCCATTGCACTTACCTTACCAAATTCCCGTGAGTATATTGTAACAATCTTATTTGTTTCTCCGTAATCTGTCGTACGGATAACAATGCCCTCAACTTTTTGAAACATGTTCGTCACCATCCAAGGTTTGAACAAAACGGGTCAAGAAATTGGAGAGTCTAGATGCGCTAACTCCTCTTCATGTTGATCCATCTCATCGTTTACGTCTTTTTCCATTTCTTTCAAAAGCAAATACGTTTCAATGCTTCCTGTTTTGGAGAAAAACTTCCAGGTAAAATCTAGCATAAGAATCCACCTTTCTCAATAAGCGTAGCCTATAAACCAATTTCTTTTGTTGTTATTAAGTTGACCCATTTTGTTCATTTTCATGTGAGAAAAATTTTTCCTAATTTATCAAGGTTCATAAAAACCAATAATCAGCGGATGAACAAAACATCCACTGATCACAACTTTACTTCATATTAATACTCGTCTTCACGGAAACCAAGGTCACGAAGCTGTGACATCTTATTACGCCAATCTTTTTGCACTTTCACCCATACTTCTAAAAATACTTTAGAACCAAGAAGTGCTTCAATGTCAAAACGAGCTCTCTTACCGACTTCTTTTAACATCTTCCCTTGCTTACCTATAATAATTCCTTTTTGTGATGCACGTTCAACAACAATCGTTGCGTTTATATAAACCGCTCCGCCCTCACGCTTTTGAATTGCATCAATAACAACCGCTACAGAATGTGGTACTTCTTCACGTGTTAAATGTAATACTTTTTCACGAATAAGCTCTGAAATAATAAATCGCTCTGGATGATCCGTTACTTGATTATCCGGGTAATATTGCGGTCCTTCTGGTAAATACTTTTTAATTGCTCCGATTAACGCTTCAACGTTATTACCGTCCAATGCAGAAATTGGCACAATCTCCGCGAACTCATATAATTTACGATATTGATCAATCAACTCCAGCAATTGCTCTGGATGAAGTTGGTCAATTTTATTAATTACCAAAAATACCGGTTGTTTCGTTTCTTGTAATTTCTCAATAATAAATTCCTCACCACGACCATATCCTTCAGTTGCATTGACCATAAACAAAACAATATCAACTTCTTTTAATGTCGTTTGAGCCATCTTCACCATGAAATCGCCTAGTTTATGTTTAGGTTTATGTATTCCTGGTGTATCAATGAAAACTACTTGTGAATCATTTTCTGTATATACACCTTGAATTTTATTACGAGTTGTTTGTGGCTTATCGCTCATAATGGCAATTTTTTGGCCAATAATACGATTTAAAAATGTAGATTTCCCAACATTCGGTCTGCCAATAATAGAGACAAAACCTGATTTATAACCTTTTCTATTCATGTAAATCCTCCGCTAAAAATGCTCCTGGTAACAATTCTCCGACTGTTGTCTCTTGAACATCACCATGTAAGTTTGATAGGTATACTTTCGTATCCTGTTTACATAATTCTATCATAACTTGTCGACATGCTCCACAAGGAGGTACTGGACGCTTTGTATCCGCTACGACTGCAATAGCTACAAACTCGTTATCCCCTTCAGAAATTGCCTTAAATAAAGCTGTTCGTTCTGCACAGTTACATAAACCATATGATGCATTTTCAACATTACATCCACGATATATTTTTCCATCCTGAGTTAGTAAAGCTGCACCTACTTGAAATTTAGAATATGGTACGTACGCTCGTTTACGCGCTTCGATTGCTTCTTGAATTAATTGTTTGCTATTCATATTCCCGCATCCTTTCCGTTCATAGATGTGAATAGATACACTCTTTCATTAAAGGCCTTCACGGCGCTCCCAAAGCTTAATAAAAGCTTCGGAATGCAACTATACCATATACGGTAAAAAGATAATAGCACCAATTACAGCAGCTATAATTGCAAATAATAAAACTGCCCCTGCTGCAACATCCTTTGCAATTTTTGCAACCGGATGAATATCGGCGGTTGCTAAGTCTACTGTTTTTTCAATAGCCGTATTCACCATCTCTAAACTCATTACAATCCCTATCACAATAAGTACGACAATCCATTCCATTGTTGTAATATGGAAATAAAAGCCGCAGCATATAACGATGACTGCGGCTAAATAATGAATTTTCATATTTCGTTCATGACGAAGACAAAAGTATATACCAGCTATAGCATATCCAAAACTATCTAAAAGTTTTCCTGTTTTCATCGTCCTAATCCAAAGGCCTCTAAAATTTCTTTTTGTCTTCCAAACATTTCTTTCTCATCTTCTTCTGTCATATGATCATAACCAAGCAAATGCAAAAAGCCATGTAGTGCTAAAAACCCAAGTTCTCGATCAAAAGAATGCCCATATTCTTCAGCTTGTTCTTTTGCTCTTGGAATAGAAATAATAAGATCTCCTAACATACGCGGCATCTCTGCACCGACAATTTCCATTTCGCCTTCTCCCATTTCTTCCATAGCAAAAGAAATAACGTCCGTAGGCTGATCCTTATCTCGGTAATCACGGTTTATTTCACGAATACGTTCATTATCTACAAATGTAACCGATAATTCTGCGCCTTCTTCTATGTTCTCCATTTGGGCTGCTTTCTCTACTAAACCTCGAATCAAACTTATATATTCGTCTTTCACTTCTTCTGTTTCATCAATAAAATCAATTAATAAACTCATTCTTTCTCCTTTTCTTCCGGCGGTTCCGGATATGTAATACGGGAATGGAAAATACCATTTAACGTTTCACATAACGTTTTTCCAACGATTTGTAGTTCCTTAAATGTCAAATCACATTCACTAAATTGACCATCTTGCAGGCGATCTTTAATAATACTTTGCACTAAATTATTAATCTGATCTGGTGTTGGATGGTTCATCGAACGTACCGCCGCTTCCACACTATCAGCAATACCAACGATCGCCGACTCTTTAGAAGTTGCTTTTGATCCTGGATAGCGGAACATTTCCTCCGTATATTTCTCTTTATCTTCTTTAATCGCATTATAATAAAAATATTTAAGTAACGTTGTACCATGATGCTGTCCAGCAATATCGATAATTTCTTGAGGTATATGGTGTTCTTCTAACATTCTCACCCCATCGGTTACATGAGCAATTATAATATCTTTGCTCGTTACAGGGTCTAATCTATCATGCGGGTTTTCAATACCCATTTGGTTTTCAATAAAAAACTGTGGTTGTACCGTTTTCCCTACATCATGATAATACGCCCCTACACGCGCTAATACTCCATTTGCTCCAACTGCTTCACAAGCAGCTTCTGAGAGATTAGCTACCATCACACTATGGTGATATGTACCTGGTGCTTCTAATAAAATTTTACGCAAAAGCGGGTGATTCGGACTTGAAAGTTCCATCAATTTCATACTCGATACAATCCCAAGACCACTTTCTAAATACGGTAAAATCCCCATAGCTAGAACAGAAGAGATAATACCCGAAACAGCAGCCATTAATAATTGCACCCCAATTTCAAGAGGCGAAAAATTCCCGTTACGTAATAATAGCAAAGCCGCTAATACGACTACATTTAATACAGAAACGAGTATACCAGCTTGTAAAATCATCGTACGACGATTTTTTTCTCTCAAGAAAATACTAACTGATAATGAACTTAATAAAACATAAATCCCCACACTATAATTCAGTGTACTCGTTACACCTTCATTAAACATAATACTTCCGCATACAGAAAAGATCATACTCGTTAAAAATACAAATCGATCACCAATCATTAATTTTACAAGTATTGTTCCCATTGCAACTGGAACAACATACGCGATTCCTGCATACTCAAGCTTTTGAAACAAACTAATGATTTTCATTAAAACAATCGTGATAGACAAAATTGTAATATACGCTAAGACATACGGCCTATCTTCTCTTTTCCGCTGTAAAAACACTTCAAACTGCTTATGCATAAAGTACAATAGCACACCAATGAGTACCGCTAACCCAACATAGGGTTGAAAACTGTTCCCTTTTTCTAACAGGCCAACTAATTTCAACTGATTGTACATATCACTTGAAATCGTTTCACCTTCTCTAACAAGGACTTGCCCTTGAAGAATATAAACAGGTGGAACTAAATCTTCTTCCGCTTTTCTCTTCTCTTTTGTTAAGGTCGGATCATAAAAATAGTTTGCAGAAATCGCATATTTCCCTAACGCCTTAATAGATTCCTTTAAACCATTATCAACATTAACACTATTCATCTCACTTACATATCGTTCCTTCGCATCCTTCAATTCATCCATTTTAACATGCTCAGTCATGATACTATTAATAGCTGTAACTGTTGCATCTTTCGCTAATACTAATTGGTTCGAATCTGCATTAATTAAGTTTAGTAAGTTTGAATCAGATAATTCTTTCGTTAAATCAGTAGGCAATTTTTTTTTCAACTTGTCCACTTTTTCAGCATCAGTAATCTTTTTTTGCTCATCCGGTCCAACCGCTTTAATCTCTTGTATCACTTCATCTACTTTAGCAAAGACGTCATTCACAATATCCACTTTATTTTGTTTATACTCACTTTTATATGTATATTGATCTTCAACTTTTGTAGCGGCTTCTTTTTTCTTTTTGTCCGTTGTAACTTTATCTTCAATTTTAATAGGAGAATGGATTGTTTTTTTCGCAATAGAATATGTTGTAACATCTAATTGCTCTGGTTTTACATTATTCATAAGTGCAAAAAACAGTACTGCTCCTAATAAAACGTAAGAAATCCAACTTAGTTTTTTCGAATGTTGTAAATTACGAAACCACTTAGAAATTTCTTGAGATCTTGACATGATTTCAATACCTTCTCCTCTCCAGAAATAAAGTAAAACTATTTATAGCTTTCATTTCTTCCAGCCAACGATGCTTTTTAGGACCATATTTTTATAGACCATCACCTATAGTTTATTTCCCTCGTCTTTAATGATAGTAAAAAATATGTCATTCGCCAACCTTATCATACAAAAAGAAATGATCCTGACAAATAGGATCATTCCATTTTATCATATGCCTCAATAATACGTTGCACTAATGGGTGTCTCACAACGTCCGTTTGTTCCAATGTTATGAACGAAAGACCTGATACACCAGATAAAATATTAGCAGCAATAGAAAGACCTGACTTTACCCCTTTTGGCAAGTCTACCTGTGAGGGATCCCCCGTAATAACCATTTTAGAACTAAAACCTAATCGTGTTAAAAACATTTTTATTTGAACACCAGTTGTATTTTGCGCCTCATCTAATATAACAAATGAATCATCCAGAGTACGCCCTCTCATATAAGCAAGAGGTGCAATTTCAATTACACCACGTTCCATCATACGTTGTGTATATTCTTGTCCAAGAATATCATGTAACGCATCATATAGTGGACGTAAATACGGATCTACTTTTTCTTTCAAATCACCTGGCAAAAACCCTAAGCTCTCTCCAGCTTCTACAGCAGGTCTTGTTAAAATAATTTTCTTTACATACCCTTGCTTTAAAGCTCTCACAGCCATTACTACGGCTAAGTATGTTTTTCCTGTCCCAGCAGGTCCTATCCCAAATACAATATCATTCTTTTTCATTGCATGAATATATCGTCTTTGCCCCATCGTTTTCACACGAATGGATTTACCTTTTGCCGTTTTAAAAATTTCCTCTTCATATAATTCTTCGAATTGAGCAATTTTCCCTTGTTGCCCAAGCTGAATCGCATACGCAACATCTCTTTCCGAAATTGATACACCTTTACGGATAACAACAAGTAACTGTTGTAAGATTTTTTCTACGAGCACCACAGTTTCATCTGCCCCAGATACACGAACAGATTCTCCTCTAGTCACAATCGATACACTAAGTTCTCGTTCAATTACTTTTAAATGAGCATCATTTACCCCAAAAAGAGCGATTGCTTCGTTGGGATTTTCCAATTGTTGGTTCATTTCTACTAATTGTTCTGCCATTACTCAGTCTCCTTGAATATCGGATTCAGATATTGGTTGTGGCTCTGCAATATTTTCAATCACTGTATAATGTAATGTGACCTTTAGGTGATCCGCCTCAACCTCTTTACTCAAAATGTTATCACTTACAATCATAGCATGTTCATCCAATTTTTTCTTCAGTTCTTTTTCTGCCATTTCTTTCGCTACTTTCATTGCTTGTTTTTCGGTATATTCTCGGTTCGCTTCTTCCTCTTCTCGTACAATATCTTTCTCGTATGCAATTGGTAATGTAAATCCAAATAATTTCACATCATGTTTTACACTTTCAGTACGAGAGCGCTTATACTTATCCTGTAGAAATCCCCATATTTTTATTTTAGTACTCCCAAATTTAAGGAAATGTTCATTGTATGAATTACCAGTATACACTTGAAATTGTGTCTTTAACGGAACATTCACCTCAGATTTATACCACGTTTCTCCATATACAATCCCTTTAGCCGAAACAACTGTCGGATTCTCCTCATTACCATACATCCCGGATACGAGAAGTTGCCCCTTTTCCACATGGTCATTTTTCATGACAACCGGCTTCCCAACTTCCACAAATGTTTTTGTAATAATCCCTTCTTTTTTTGCTACTAAGTTTTGTGGCTGTTGTTCACTTTCTTTTTTCGGTTCATTTTTTTCAACAATCTTAAAATGATATGTTGTCCCTCTTATTTCTAATCCCGCCCAAGTAATCGCATTAATATTGTCTGTCAAATGACGTTGAACATCTTCTACACTCGGCATTTTGAATTGTAATTTACCTTTTTTTATACCCATTTTGTCCAATTCTTTCATCAATATATACTCTGTTTCAGGTTTTGCTCCTGTAATTTCAATTTTCCACACCATATTTGACAATGCGATCATTCCGAAAAAAAATATTAAAAACCCAATTAAAAATCCACTATTTTTAATTACACGCTTATTCCAAAAAGGAAAACCGTAACGTCCAATAAAATATAATTTACATTCATTTTTTCTATAAATTGGTTTTATCTTTTTCACATCTCGTAATAACATACAAAAAACTAACGTTTCATCAGCTATCTTCTTTACATCCCAAACGAGTAATTTCTTCCGCACACACTCGTTAACAAAGCGTTCCGCTCCTCTACCTTCAATTCGCACCTTTACATACCCAAGCCATTTTATGAACCATTTATTTTTCATCGACTATCTCCACTACCTTTCTAAAAGTAGATACACTACTTTTCAATTCGATTATCAAACTAGCTCGTACTAAAATTTTAATTAGCAGATTCCTTGATCCTCACTAATTATTAACCTTCACGAGCCAGTTTTTTACGTGGAACTCAATTCCCACCTATCCTCTTTGTACGAACCGAATATTGAGCCCAGAACGTTACCGCCTGTTAATACAAGGTAACGAAGAAAAACTTCACAAACGGAAGTTTCTCCTCACTCCTCTTTCTTTTCATTTTCTAAAAACGTCACTTGTTCAATAATCCCTTCAAGCAACAGTTCTTCTGGAAGGATTGTTTTAATAACAAAGGATTGACCTTTAATTAATAATTGACCATGTTTCAATAGCAATCTTACCTCTTTATCTGAAAACACTAATAATCCTCGATGATTTTCTATATAGATATGTACTTGCCCAACAAGCGTGATCCGAGGTAGATCCATTAACACATCCACTGGCAGGTCTATTTGCTTCGTTAACCAATTCTTCATTTGTTCTATTTTTTTCATCTCAAAAGACCCCCTCTCATCCCATATGTATGAAAAAAGAGCTTGTAATATCACGTCCAAACTGAAAAAAGCATAAAAAAACGTCTCATACGAAATGAGACGCTTTTTTATGCTAATAGCTGGATAACCAGCTTATTCACAAGTGATCCGTCTGTTTTACCTTTTACTTTCGGCATAACAGCAGTCATCACTTTACCCATATCTGCTTTAGATGTAGCACCAACTTCAGAAATAACTTGCTTAATTATATCCGCTAGTTCTTCTTCTGTTAATTGCTCCGGCAAATATGCGCTTAAAATCTGAATTTCACTTTGCAGTTTATCAACAAGGTCTTCACGACCAGCTTTTTTAAATTCAAGGAGGGAGTCCTTATACTGTTTTACTTCACGAGCTAAAACTGTTAATTCCTCTTCTTCAGTAAGAGTATGTTGCAGTTTAATACCTTCATTTTGTAAAGCAGCCTTAACCATACGAATAACGGTTAATTTTTCTTTTTGTTTATTCTTCATCGCTTGTTTCATATCATCGTTTAAACGACCGAGAAGACTCATAACTTACACCCTCTCTTAGAACTTACGCTTTCTTGCCGCTTCAGATTTCTTCTTACGTTTTACACTTGGCTTTTCATAAAACTCGCGCTTTCTTGCTTCAGCAAGTGTACCAGTTTTAGAAACCGATCTTTTAAAACGGCGAAGTGCATCCTCCAAAGACTCGTTTTTACGAACGACTGTTTTTGACATTCTCTTTCCCTCCCTCCGAAACATCACACTTACATACTAATTTCAGCATGCAAAAAGAAACCCTTCTTCAGCATGTCTTTTACGATTATAATACATTTTATCACTTCAGGTCAACTATTTGGCAGAATAAAAGAAGAATAGATGCCCTTACCTGTTCAAAAGCTATGTAGATAGCTATTATCCTTTTCCCCTGAAGACAACTATATTTTTTATCATAACACCTTTTTTAATACAAGAAAGCATGCAAATCGTTTCCGTTTGCATGCTTTCTTATCCCGCTATTTGCCAGGACAGTAAGACCCCCACCTCAAAATTCAGCGAAAGCAAAGAACTTAGGCGGGGGTCAGGCTGATAATCAGCGGGGATGAACACCCCCCACTGATTAAAGTTTCATTTTATGCGCTTGCTGATTCTTTTTTTACATCATCTTCAAGAACACGAACAAACTGCGCTTCGTTATATGGATAACCAGCTTTTGTAATTTTCACTTTTACTAGCTTACCAATCAATTCTTCAGATCCTTCAAACACAATTTTTAAGTAGTTATCTGTATAACCTACATATAAACCTTCACGGTCACCATCTTTAAATGTCTCTTCCGGAATGATTTCAAGTACTTCACCTTCAAATTTAGAAGCATACTCTTTCGCTAATTGATTTGATAGCTCAATTAGACGGTGAACACGATCGTTCTTCACGTCTTCAGGAACTTGATCTTCCATACGTGCTGCTGGAGTACCTGTACGTTTCGAATAAGGGAAAACGTGTAATTCAGAGAAACGATTCTCTTTAATGAAATTGTACGTTTCCATGAATTCCTCTTCTGTTTCGCCTGGGAATCCAACAATTACGTCTGATGTAATCGCAAGACCTGGTAACGCTTCTTTCAAACGATCTAAACGCTCTTGGAAAAATTCCATCGTATACTTACGGCGCATACGTTTCAATACAGTATTAGATCCTGACTGTAATGGAATATGCAAGTGACGTACAACTACTTCTGATTTATCTAACACTTCAATTACTTCATCAGAAATTTGACTCGCCTCAATAGAAGAAATACGAAGGCGTTTCAATCCGCCTACTTCCGCTTCCATATCGCGCAGTAATCCAGCTAAGTTATACTCTTTTATATCTTCACCGTACCCACCTGTATGAATACCTGTTAATACAATTTCTTTATAGCCCGCATCTACTAATTGCTGCGCTTGTTTAATAACTTCTTTTCCATCACGAGAACGCATTAAACCGCGCGCCCAAGGAATGATGCAAAATGTACAGAAGTTATTACAACCTTCTTGTATTTTTAAAGATGCACGTGTACGGTCCGTGAAATATGGTACATCGAGCTCTTCATATACACGTGTTTTCATAATATTGCGGACAGCATTAATCGGTTGACGCTCTTTACGGAATTCTTCGATGTATCCTAACATCTTCTCACGATCTTGCGTACCAACAACAATATCTACACCTGGAATCGCCATAATTTCCGCTGGAGATGTTTGTGCATAACATCCAGTTACACAAATTACCGCATCTGGATTTTGACGTACAGCACGTCTAATTACTTGACGGCTTTTTTTATCTCCAGTATTCGTTACTGTACATGTGTTAATAACGTATACATCCGATTTTTTTTCATATTCAGTTCTTTCATAACCACCTTGTTTAAACAATTGCCAAATCGCTTCTGTTTCATAGTGGTTTACTTTACAACCTAACGTGTGGAACGCAACAGTTGCCATTGATTATCACCCCATCAATTCAAAATGATAAGAAGCGGCACTTAACGCATAAAGCGGAGCCGTTTCTGTTCTTAAAATTCTTGGTCCTAAACTACATGGTACAAATTTATGTTCACGAAGTGCGGTTATCTCTTCCTCCGCTAAACCGCCTTCTGGTCCAAATACAATCAGCAGCTTTTGGCCTGGTTTAATCGTCGCTAAAGCTTTCGCAAAATTAGATTTCTCACCTTGTTTCGCTTCTTCTTCATACGCAACAAGACAAACATCATACTCGCTACTCATCGACAGCAGTTGTTTAAATGATGAGGGAACGTGTACTTCTGGAATTTCACTTCTATGCGATTGTTCCGCAGCTTCTTTTACAATTTTTTTCAAACGCTCAACTTTTTTATCTGCTTTTTTCGCATCCCACTTTACAATAGATCGAGATGCTTGAAATGGTAAAAATGCAGCTGCCCCAAGCTCAGTTCCTTTTTGAAAAATTAACTCTAGCTTGTCTCCTTTCGGCAGTCCACTTGCAATCGTCACGAACACAGGAAGTTCGCTTGACGCCTCTACCCATTCTACAATAGTGGTATCCACAAATTCACTGGTAATTTCAGCAATTGAACACTCTGCTGTTTTACCATTTACACAGCAATAAATGTGGTCACCAGCTGACATACGCATCACTCTTGCGATGTGATGGACATCATCACCCATTATGCGAATACTTGTCTCATTTACATATTTCTCTTCTACAAAATAACGTTGCATATAATCACCTTAGTAGAGTTTCGTTCTTTTCGTAAGTCAACACTTACGAAAAGAACGAAACGTTATCATTTTCATATAACAAACGGCAAGTCCCTCACCTTATACGGTGAGAGACTCCCCTGTTCTTTATAGACTAAAATCTATATTACGCATTTCGTGCAATAATTGCTACCCAATCTTCCATTCGAAGTACTTCTTCAATTGAAAATCCAGCTGTTTCTAACGCTTCAGAAATTACTTTTTCTTTCGCACCAATAATACCAGATGTAATAAATAATCCACCTGGTTTCACAACTCTCGCTGCATCTTCAGGGAATAGAAGAATAATTTCCGCTAGTAAATTTGCTACGATTAAATCAACCGGACCTTCAATGCCTTCTAATAGACTATTCTGTCCAACATTGACAATGTCATCTGTTTTATTTAAGCGCACATTCATTTCTGCACTTTCAACTGCAACTGGGTCTAAATCATACGCTTGAACAGAAGCCGCACCTAATTTTGCCGCAGCAATACTAAGTACCCCCGAACCTGTCCCCACATCAATCACAGTATCACCTGGCTGAACCGTTTTTTCTAACGCACGAATACACATCGTCGTTGTTGGATGTGTCCCTGTACCAAACGCCATACCTGGATCTAATTCAATAATTTTTTCATCTGGAGAAGACGGTGTATACTCTTCCCACGTCGGCACAATTGTGAATGTATCAGAAATTTGAACTGGATGATAATACTTCTTCCAAGCAGTAGCCCAATCTTCCTCATCGACTTCATTAATTGTAATAGTTCCTTTACCAATTTCGATGTCGAAAGATGGTAGTGCATCAATAGATGATTTTACACCTGCAACCGTTTCGTGTAAAGAATCCGTTTGTGGGAAATATGCTTTTACCAAAACACCCTCACTTGGATATTCATCTGGGTTAAGTGCATAAATCTCACCGTATTGTTGCTTGCGCTCTTTCGTCAACTCCGCTGGGTCCTCAATCGCAACCCCGCTAGCGCCTGCTTCATGCAAAATATGAGAGACAGCTTCTACTGCTTCTTCTGTTGTATGAATACTAATTTCTGACCATTTCACAATTTACCAACTCCATTTTTTATTTCCATTATTCCCCTTTAAAAGCACGTTTAAGCTTTCTGAATAAGCTATCATCCTGCTCTTCTTGCCCTGCAAATTCACGCAATAAATCTTTTTGATGTGAAGTTAATTTCGTCGGCACAACAACACGAACGACTACATATTGATCTCCTTGACCATATCCACGTACGTTCGGAGCACCTTTTCCTTTTAAGCGGAATTCTGTTCCTGTTTGTGTTCCTGCTGGAATTTTC
Source organism: Bacillus sp. P4_E1 (assembly GCF_056401715.1). NCBI lineage: Bacteria > Bacillati > Bacillota > Bacilli > Caryophanales > Bacillaceae > Bacillus > Bacillus sp. P4_E1. The sequence continues at coordinate 192,289 of NZ_JBFUIV010000006.1, read as the reverse complement.
AGCTTCACTTTGCCATGAACGGTAGGAACTTCTACTTCCGCACCAAGTGCCATTTGCGCAAATGTTATTGGCATTTCGCAAATAATGTGATCCCCTTCGCGTTCAAAGAATTCATGATTTCTCACATGAACAACAACATATAAGTCACCTGCCGGTCCGCCATTTACGCCTGCTTCACCTTTTCCAGATACACGAATTTGTTGACCATTATCGATACCCGCTGGAATTTTAACATTGATTTTTTTACGTTTACGAACTTTACCAGAACCATGGCATGTCGTACATTTCTCTTTAATCATTTGACCTGTTCCTGAACAATGTCCACAAGCTTGACGGTTTACAATACGCCCAAATGGTGTATTTTGTTCTACACTTACTTGCCCTGATCCTGAACAATGTTTACATGTTTCTTTTGAAGTCCCTGGTTTTGCTCCACTACCCTTACAAGTATCACATGGATCCTCCACTGGAATCTCAACGTTTAATTCTTTACCAAAAATAGCTTCTTCAAACTCTAAAGTAACTTGATATTGTAAATCAGCACCTTGACGTGGAGCATTTGGATCACGACGTCTTCCGCCGCCACCGCCAAAGAATGAACTAAAGATATCTTCGAAACCGAAGCCACCGCCGAAGTCTCCTCCGCCACCGAAACCTTGATTCGGACCCGCGTGACCAAATTGATCATACTGCGCGCGTTTTTGATCGTCACTTAATACTTCGTATGCTTCTTGTACTTCTTTAAACTTTTCAATTGCATTTTCTTCTTTACTTACGTCTGGATGGTACTTTTTAGCCAAACGACGATACGCTTTTTTAATTTCATCTTTTGAAGCGCCCTGGCTAAGTCCAAGGACCTCATAATAGTCTCGTTTATTCATAAATTTACAACCCCCGAATCTTTCACATAAACGTAATTTTAACACCGAAAGAAAGTGCTTTGCAACAAAGTTTCCTCACTTACAGTATGCAAAATAAAAAACTTAAGATCCTCACACATTTCTTCTTATTCGTGAAAAAAGCCAAAGCCAAGGCACGCTTGACTTTGACTTTTTGTCATCTTACTTATTTTATTTCACTGTATTACTTGTCTTCTTTTACTTCTTCAAACTCAGCGTCTACTACATTATCTTTTTTCGCGCCAGCGTCTTGTGCTCCTTGTGCACCTTCTGCTTGCCCTGCAGCCGCTTGAGCTTGCTCGTATAATTTAACAGTTAATTGTTGTACGATTTCTTGAAGAGCATCTTTTTTCACACGGATTTCTTCAAGTTCGTTTTTCTCGATTGCCGCTTGTAATGCTTCTTTCGCTTCCGTTGCTTTCGCTACTTCAGCTGCATCTACTTTACCTTCTAAATCTTTTACAACTTTGTCTGTTTGGAATACAAGTTGGTCAGCTTCGTTACGAAGTTCAACTTCTTCCTTACGTTTTTGGTCAGCATCAGCATTTGATTCAGCTTCTTGTACCATACGATCTACTTCTTCATCAGAAAGACCTGAAGAAGATTGGATTGTAATAGTTTGCTCTTTGCTTGTACCTAAGTCTTTTGCACGTACGTTAACGATACCGTTCGCATCAATATCGAATGTTACTTCGATTTGTGGAATTCCACGTGGTGCTGGCGGAAGGTCTGTTAATTGGAAACGACCTAACGTTTTGTTGTCAGCTGACATTGGACGCTCACCTTGTAGTACGTGAATGTCTACCGCTGGTTGGTTATCAGCAGCTGTTGAGAATACTTGTGACTTACTTGTCGGAATTGTAGTGTTACGCTCGATTAGTTTCGTGAACACACCGCCCATAGTTTCGATACCTAAAGAAAGTGGAGTTACGTCTAATAATAGAACGCCCTCTACATCACCAGTAAGTACGCCACCTTGAACTGCAGCACCTAATGCTACAACTTCATCTGGGTTTACACCTTTGTATGGCTCTTTACCAGTTTCACGTTTAATTGCTTCTTGTACAGCTGGGATACGAGTAGATCCACCAACAAGGATAACTTTATCTAATTCGCTTGGAGCAAAACCAGCGTCTTTTAATGCACGACGAGTTGGCTCTAATGTTCTTTCAACAAGACCAGCTGAAATTTCTTCGAATTTAGCTCTTGTTAACGTTAATTCTAAGTGTAATGGGCCAGCAGCTCCAGCACTAATGAATGGTAATGAAATTTGTGTTTGTGTTACACCAGAAAGATCTTTCTTCGCTTTTTCAGCTGCATCTTTCAGACGTTGAAGTGCCATTTTATCTTGGCTTAAATCAATGCTATTTTCTTTTTTGAATTCAGCTACTAAATGATCGATGATAACTTGGTCAAAGTCATCTCCACCAAGACGGTTGTCACCAGCAGTTGAAATAACTTCGAATGTGCCGTCTGCTAACTCAAGGATAGATACATCAAATGTACCGCCACCTAAGTCATATACTAAGATTTTTTGCTCTTCATCTTGTTTTTCTAAACCGTAAGCAAGTGCTGCGGCTGTTGGTTCGTTAATGATACGCTCAACTTCTAAACCAGCGATACGACCAGCATCTTTCGTTGCTTGACGCTCTGCATCGTTGAAGTATGCAGGTACTGTAATAACAGCTTTCGTTACTGTTTCACCTAAGTATGCTTCAGCAGAAGCTTTTAAGTTTTGTAAAATGATTGCAGAAATTTCTTGAGGTGTAAAATCTTTACCTTCAACTTCTACTTTGTAGTCTGTACCCATATGACGTTTAACAGACATGATTGTATTTGGGTTTGTAATTGCTTGACGCTTCGCAACTTCCCCAACTTGACGCTCTTCATTTTTGAAAGCTACAACAGAAGGTGTTGTACGATTTCCTTCTGGATTTGGGATAACCTTTGGTTCTCCACCTTCCATAACAGCTACACAAGAGTTTGTTGTACCTAAGTCAATACCGATAATTTTACTCATGGCGAATCCTCCTACTTTTATGTAAATTATTGATTTACTTTTACCATTGATGGGCGAATCACACGGTCTTTTAGTTTATAACCTTTTTGGAATTCTTCAACTACCGCGTTTGATTCAAATTCACTGTCTTCCACTTGCATAATAGCTTGGTGTTCATTCGGATCAAACTGTTTACCAACAGCTTCAATCGCTTCAACACCTTCCTTAGTCAACGCTTCTAGCAATTGACGATGCACCATTTCCATACCTTGTAACAAGGATTGCGTTTGCTCGTCAGTCGCTTCCACTTGCATCGCTCTTTCAAAATTATCAAGAGCTGGCAAAATATCTGAAACTAGACTTTGTGCTCTATATTTATCAGCAGCCTGTTTATCCATTTGGACACGGCGCTTATAATTTTCAAAATCAGCTTGTAGACGTAATGTGCGACCTTCCGTTTCCGTTAGTTTCGCTTGTAACTCATCTACTTTTTCTTGTAAAAGAGCAGCCTCACTTTTTTCTTCTACAGTTTTTTCACTGTTTTCTGGCGTGACAGCTTCTTCAACTTGCGCTTCTTTCACTTCTTCTACCACTTGTTCGTTACGCTCTTCCACAATTTTCACCTCCTTAAAAGGTATTAGGTATCATGCTTAGCATGATTACCTAAGCATTATATATTACACACAGCAATGAAAATTTCATCACTTGAGCGAATGTATTACTCTCATTTACTTTTTAAGTCCGTCTGTAAATTGTCTTGTAAATAACTGCAGTAAACTAATTACACGAGAGTATTGCATTCTCGTCGGACCTAAAATTGCAATTGTTCCAAGTTGCTCTTCTCCAATCGAATACGTTGCAGAAATCAAACTGCAATCCTCCATTGCCGTAGAAGAATTTTCTCTACCAATTTTCACTTGAATTCCGACTTGTTTATGACGCAAAATGTCATAAAACGCAGCCTCATTATCGATCATCGTCAGCAAAGATCTTACTTTGTGAATGTCATGGAACTCTGGTTGCGAAAGCATATTTGCTTTTCCTCCAAAGTATATCTTTTCCGATAAAGGGACTTGAAATGTACCATCTAACATTTTTATTGCACTATCGTAATTATGAACATACCCACGCAAGACTGTAACAATCTCTTTAAAGATTTTATTATGAAGTTCTGCCATAGGTATACCAGATAGCTTTTCATTTAAAATATTAACCATTTTTTCTAAATCTGATAAATCAACAGATTCCGGAACGGTAATCGTTTTACTTTGCACATGCCCTGTATCTGTTACAATAATAGCGACTGCTGTTTGACGATCAAGCGGTACAATTTGTACATTTTTAAGTTTATTTGTGCTCAATTTGGGACCAAGAACAATGGCCGTATAATTCGTAAGCTCTGATAAAATTTGAGCTGATTGTTGTGCAATTTTTTCTGCTTCAAAAATTCTTTCAGCAAATAAATCTTTAATTTGTACAATTTCATCGGTCGGTAAGTTTTGCGGCGCTAAAAGATGGTCTACATAAAATCGGTATCCTTTTTCAGAAGGAACACGCCCAGAAGAACTATGCGTTTTTTCAATAAATCCTAATTCTTCTAAATCAGCCATTTCATTTCGAATAGTAGCTGGACTAAACGTAATTTCATCTTTCTTAGCCAACGTCCTCGAACCAACTGGTTGCGCTGATCCAATAAAGTCATCAACAATTGTTTGTAAAATTAAGAGCTGACGTTCCGTAAGCATCTCATCATCACCTCTGTTAGCACTCTTTGTCTTCGAGTGCTAAATCTATTAATAACTTACCAAAATTGACATTCAATTGTCAACGGAAACGTCACGAAATAACAAAAAATTTTCGCGCTTATGGCACATTTAATTAATCAATCAAAAATGACTGGAATACTTCATTCCCTAATAGCTTCCCTTTCCTCGTTAAACAAACATGTCCATCTCTGTTTTCAAGTAATCCTTGCTCTTGATTACTTTGTAACTGCTTTGCAAAAACATGGTCCATCTCCACATTAAATTTCTTTTGGAATTCTAACTTAGAAACACCTTTTGTTTTTCGAAGTCCTAAGAACAACTCTTCTTCCATTTTTTCTTTCTCTGTCACTGGGTGAACATCTAAATATGGAAATCCTGTCTCATCAATTTTAGTGAAATATTGCTTGAGCGGACCTACATTTTGAATTCGTTCCCCGTTCACATAGCTATGCGCTCCAGCTCCAAATCCATAATACTCTTCATTATTCCAGTATGTGAGATTATGTCTACTTTCATTATTACCTTTTGAGAAGTTACTAATCTCATACTGGTTATAACCATGTTTCTCCATTTCATCCATTACCATTTCGTACATTTTCGCTTCATGGTCTTCACCTGGAAGTCTTAATTTCCCTTTATTCATTAAGTTATAAAATACGGTTTTCGGTTCCACAATTAATGAATATGCCGAGAAATGTTGTACACCAAGCGTAAAGGCAATGTCTAATGTTTCCTTTACATCTTCTATCGTCTGTCCTGGCAGAGCATAAATTAAATCTACATTAATATTTGTAAAACCGACTTCCTGCGCTTCTCGAATTGCTACGAATGCATCTTCTCTCGTATGCCTGCGTCCAATCTTCTCAAGTAGCTCATCACGAAACGTTTGCACACCAAAACTAATTCGGTTTACTCCACCTTCTAGCAATACGTTCAACTTCTCTTTCGGTAAATCACCTGGATTCGCTTCAAATGTTAATTCACAATTCGGCGCAAATGGACGTAAACGGCGGTTAATGATGTCGAGTAGTTTTTTTGTTTGCTCCATATTTAAAGCTGTCGGAGTTCCTCCGCCAACAAAAATCGTTTTCATACTTTCAAACGGTACTTTTTGAACCGTATTTATTATTTCTTTCTCTAAATATTGTAAGTATTGATCAACCGGTTGGCGTTCAATAAATACTTTATTAAAATCACAATAGTGACAAATATGCTGACAAAATGGAATATGAATATATGCAGCTTGTACCAAATATAACTCCTACCTTTCTAAAAAGAAAACCTCCGCACTCCGGAGGATTCTTTACTTCTCTACTGTATTACGGATTTGTTCCATTCGCATTTTTCCCCAATCATACATCATTTCAACGATCGGTAAAAGCGACATACCTAATTCCGTCATATAGTACTCAACACGCGGAGGAATTTCCGGGTATACCGTTCGATCAACAATCCCGTCCTCCATTAACTCTTTCAATTGATTTGACAACACTTTATGAGAAATGCTCGGGAACAGACGTTGCAATTCACTAAAACGATGCGGACCTTCCACACCTAAGTGCCACAATATCACAACTTTCCACTTCCCACTAATTATAGAAAGCGTCAGTTCCTTTTCGCAATTAAAATTACCTTTTTGTATTTTCTCTCGAATATCTTTTCGAATATTTTCGGACATTAATAGTCTCCTAACTCTATATCAATCACTAAAAAGCTCTCTCACTATTGTAAATGAGAGATGATAAGATGTCTAAAAAGTAGCATATAAAAAAGAAGCCGAACGAACGGCTTCTACTTTTATCACGATTGGTGCGGGCTAATAATTAGCGAAGAATAGAAAAATCTCCACTAATTATAGTTCACTCCATTAGTTATCATCCATTTTCAGTACAGCCATGAATGCTTCTTGCGGCACTTCTACAGAACCAACAGACTTCATACGTTTTTTACCTTCTTTTTGCTTATCAAGAAGTTTACGCTTACGAGAAATGTCACCACCGTAACATTTTGCAAGTACGTTTTTACGCATCGCCTTAATTGTAGAACGAGATACAACTTTATTTCCGATAGTCGCCTGAATTGGCACTTCAAACTGTTGTCTTGGAATTAATTTCTTTAATTTCTCTACAATTACTTTACCACGGTCATACGCTGAATCACGATGTACAATAAATGATAAAGCATCCACTTGTTCATTATTTAAAAGAATATCCATTTTCACAAGTTTAGATGGTTTATAACCAATTAACTCGTAGTCAAATGATGCATATCCTTTCGTATTTGATTTCAATTGATCGAAGAAATCATATACGATTTCTGATAACGGGATTTCATATGTCAATGTAACACGTGTTTCATCTAAATATTGCATATCAATAAACGTTCCACGTTTCCCTTGGCAAATTTCCATTACAGCTCCAACATAGTCATTCGGAACCATAATTGCAGCCTTCACAAACGGCTCTTCTACACGATCGATAGTCTGTGGATCTGGCATATTAGATGGATTATCAACAATAAAATCTTCACCGTTTGTTAAATACACTTTATAAATAACACTTGGCGCTGTTGTAATTAAGTCAATCTTGAATTCACGTTCAATACGTTCTTGAATAATCTCCATGTGAAGAAGCCCTAAGAAACCACAACGGAAACCAAAACCTAAAGCTTGAGATGTTTCAGGCTCAAATTCAAGAGCAGAATCATTCAATTCTAGTTTTTCTAACGCATCACGTAAGTCGTTATAACGTGCAGAATCGATTGGATATAAACCACAGAATACCATTGGGTTTAATTTTCGATACCCTTTTAACGGCTCTGCAGCCGGACGTTTCGCATGTGTGATCGTATCACCTACGCGTGTATCACCTACGTTTTTAATAGATGCCGCTAAGAAACCTACATCACCTACTGTTAACTCGTCACGTTGCGTCGTTTTCGGTGTAAACACACCTACTTCTGTTACTTCAAATTCTTTTCCAGTTGCCATCATACGTACTTTATCGCCAACTTTTACCGTTCCATTTACAACACGGATATATGCAATTACACCACGGTACGGATCATATAAAGAATCGAAAATCATACATTGTAACGGCTCTTCTGAATCACCTGTTGGAGCTGGTACCTTTTCAACGATTTGTTCTAAAATATCTTCAATACCAATGCCAGCTTTCGCTGAAGCAAGTACAGCTTCCGATGCATCTAAACCAATTACATCTTCTACCTCTTGACGTACGCGTTCTGGGTCTGCACTTGGTAAGTCGATTTTATTAATAACTGGTAAGATTTCTAAATTATTATCAAGCGCTAAATATACGTTCGCTAATGTTTGCGCCTCAATTCCTTGCGCTGCATCCACTACAAGAATTGCACCTTCACAAGCCGCTAAACTACGAGATACTTCGTACGTAAAATCGACGTGTCCTGGAGTATCGATTAAGTGAAGAATATACTCTTCACCGTCTTTCGCTTTATACGTTAGTTGTACTGCATTTAATTTAATTGTAATACCACGCTCACGCTCCAACTCCATAGAGTCAAGCAATTGCGCCTTCATTTCGCGCTGTGCCAACGCGTTTGTTTTCTCCAAAATACGGTCTGCCAACGTTGATTTCCCGTGGTCAATGTGAGCAATGATGGAGAAGTTACGAATTTTGGACTGTCTTTTTGCTCTTTCTTCTTTATTCATCTATGTTCTCAACTCCTAATAGTCTCGCCAATATACACTAGCACTGATTATATCAATAGAGCAGCAAAGATTCAATGAAAACTCGTGCTGCTTACAATACAAATCACTCTATCTATATCTTATGCGAACAAACCATAAGAGACAAACCTTTTTCAAATTAAAAGACAGCTCTCTTACAAACATAAGACAACCATCCTTCCCGCTACCCTTAACTAAAAATTCCTTTTATTGCCCCAACAACTATATCCGTTCCAAACTTTGTCATATCACGAGCAACACTTGCTATCGCCATACCGATACCTTCTACAACATTAAAACTTCTTAAGCTTTCTAACTGTTTTTGTTTTTCAATAGCCGAAAACGTCTCTCCCGAAATTCCGGGTTCAGCCCCAGCGCCTTCTGTTCCTGTCATATGAGCAATTTGTTCATATGACAGCTGACGATATCCCTTCATACTTTTTAGACCATGATTAGCGAGTCCCACTCCAGCTATCATCATAAGCAAACATAAGACTGTACCGCATATACATAACAGCGTAAATTGACTCAAGCTATTTCTGCCTCTTTCCATCAATGTGTATATGCCCCTGTATTATCCTGATCAATCTGATGATGCAGCGCTGCATTTAAACCGCTGGCTATTACATTTGCCATATCCTCAATAAACGCATCTACTTCTTTTGGAGTTACCATTAAATTATGACCAAGAGGAGATAACACTTCATAAATTAACTTTCTCTTCTCTTCTTCTTCTAACGTACCAATAGCTCCTAAAAACATATTTCGACTCTTTTCATCTGGCATATCTTCTTCTGTTAATTTTTTCTTTTCTCCAAATGTAAAACCTGCTGGCAATAAAGAGCGTGACGGTTTGTTTCCTTCTTTCAGTTCCCGGCCAAAATGTTTCAAAATAAAATCAATTGTATCACTCGTAATCGAAACAGCATCTACCACAGTTGGCACACCAATTGCGATAACAGGAATACCTAATGTTTCTTTACTTAGTTCCTTACGCTTATTCCCAACACCAGATCCTGGATGAATTCCTGTATCAGAAATTTGTATCGTACTATTTACTCGTTCAATAGAACGCGCAGCTAATGCATCAATTGCGATGACAAAGTCTGGTTTTGTCTTCTCAATAATGCCGTAAATGACATCGCTCGTTTCAATCCCTGTAATTCCCATTACCCCTGGACGAATGGCACTAACAGGTCTAAACCCTTCTTCCACACTTTCAGGCTGCAATTTAAACAAATGTCTCGTCACCAATACGTTCTCTACAACTATCGGTCCGAGTGCATCCGGCGTTACATTCCAATTCCCAAGACCTACGATTAAACAACTCGCTTCTTTTGAAACTCCAACCTCTTCTAAGAAATAAGAAAATTCTTTTGCAAAAATACGCTCTACCTTTTGCTGAAGTTCCGTATCTTGTTGTCGTATACCTTGCACCTCAAGAGTTAAATAACTTCCAGGTTTTTTCCCCATCGACTCAGATGCAATTTCATCAATAGTTACTTTTGTAATTGTAACTCCCTCTTCTTCCCTCTCTTTTACAATAACTCCCTGTATCCCTTTTTGTTCTTCTTGGCGCTCTTGTAGCATTTGGTGCGCCTCTACAGCAAGGTCAGTTCTAACACTATATTTACTTAAATCTAATGGTTCTTTCATCGTATCTCCTCCGTAATTCATAGTAAATATCGTTAGATTTCCCCAAGTTATATTAGGTCATTCTTTCCTTTACGTGAAATTTCATTGATATACTATTGCAATTCTCTTCACCGTTTGATAAAATATCACTTGTTCTATGTAAGAATCGAGTCATTCGATTGCACCAGGGAGGTGAAAAGTATGGCAAACATCAAATCTGCTATCAAACGCGCTAAACTTAGCGAAGAGCGTCGTTCACATAACGCTTCTATCAAGTCTGACATGCGTACTGCTGTTAAAACTGTAGAAACTTTAGTTACTAATAACGATCTTGAAAATGCTAAAGAAGCTTTCAAAACTGCTTCTAAAAAACTTGACAAAGCAGCTCGTAAAGGTCTTATCCACCAAAACGCTGCAGCTCGTCAAAAATCTCGCTTAGCGAAACAAGTAAACGCGTAAGGCGTTTAAAAAACGATCCATTCGGATCGTTTTTTATATACACAAAAAGTTCACGTACTAAGTACGTGAACTTTTTTGTGTCACTACATATGATTTAACCGCATTAAGAAAAACTCAAGCACAAGTTTCTTATCCATCTTTCCAGTCTTCATACTATAATCAGCTTCCGCCAATTCTATAATAACTTTTTTTAATTCTTCAAAAGAGAAAAACTTGGTTTGATTCATCGCCAACTTTACCCGGTACGGATGTACACCAATATGGGACGCGATTTGATTTTGTCCGTAACCACGCTGTTGCAACTCTTTCACTTGATGTAGCAAGCGGAACTGACTTACTAATAAAGCGAGCAGTTTAATCGGTTCTTCCTGCTGTGTAAATAATCCGTCTAAAATTTGCATCGCACCAGCGATATCTTTTTTCACCACTTTTTCTGTTAAAGCAAACACGTTTTGCTCAACAGATTTCGGCACAAGTTCCGTGACAAGTTTTGGCGTAATTTCTCCGCCCATACCGACGTATAACGTTAACTTGTCCATTTCCTTCGCCAACATTGTTACATTACTTCCCACAAGCTCTAACAATAAACTAACAGCTGCATTATCAATATGCACATGCACCTCATCCGCACGAGAAACAATCCACTTCTGAACATCCTGCACTTGCATCGCATTTGCTTCTATTACATCCGCTGTTTTCTTTAATAGTTTTGTAATTTTTTTTCGTTCGTCTAATTTTTCATAAGGCGCAACAAAAACAAGAATAGAAAAAGGAGAGGGCTCCCCAATATATTCTTCTAAAATTTTTATATTTTGTTCTAATTTTTCTTTTTGTGCCGTTAAAAATAGTGGTGATTTTATTAATATAACTTTACGCTCTCCAAAAAAAGGAAGCGTATGCGCATCCTCAACTACATCTTCTAAATACGCTTCTTCCAAATCGTATGTCACAACATTAAACTCTCGATCTTCCTCTTCAAGCGCGTACGTTGTAATAAGCTTTATCGTTTCATTTATAAAATAGGCTTCCGTTCCATACAGTACATACAACGGAGCGAACTGTTTCTTTTTAATCTTTTTATGTATATCACTCATATTTTTTCCTACTCCCTAACTTGGCAATATATATTTATACTAATGCCCTAGCTTTTGTTTTACAAGTACAAAGGGACGGCCTTTATAACCCGCCCCTTTATTTATATAAAACGCCACGCAATAAGCCCCGGATTTCTTATTGGTGTGCGGTAATCACCTTCCCTTTATTATTTACAATAATAATCTTAGTATAAGTGCCAACTGTTAACATGATTGGAAATGAAAAATTCACGCTACTTAACTAACTAGAAAAAGTATACAAATACTCTATTTCACTTCATATGGAAATTGTAGATTTTTTTCTGACAATATTTTATACTAAAATGGAATGTTGGGGAGGGATTCTAAATGAATGATTTTGAACAAAACGTTCAAAGTAAACGCAATGACGCTATTGATTCAGGGGTAGGATTTATCGTCTCATTTGGTTTTTTCGCAACACTTTTCATTATTGCAACTGTTATTAAATTCATCGGTTCTTAAAGGCTGCTGCTTAACGGCAGTCTTCTTTTTTTCATCTTCTATGTGTTTCATCATATGTGATTTTACTTTGAAAGGTTCCTTTTTCTCCATTAAAAACATAGGAAATAGCACCTTGCTTATCCGTACGCCATATATCAATACCCATCTTTTTAAAACGCTCTATAACTTCCTTATGCGGGTGCCCATACCTATTACGCTCCCCCACAGAAATAATCGCTACAGCAGGCTGTACAAGGCTTAAAAACGAGTCTGCAGACGATGTTTTACTCCCATGGTGGGCAACTTTTAAAATATTAGCCCGCAAATCAGGATATGTTGATACTATAAACTTTTCTCCTTCTTCTTCTAGATCACCCGTAAATAGCCATGTTAGTCCCCCTAGTCTGGCCCATAGTACAATCGAAGAGTCATTTTCTCCCTTTTCTTTCCCCTTTGGAGCTAATACGAAAAATTCCGCTTCATTTACCCTCCAACCTTCCCCTTCTCCTACTACACTTATCTTCACGCTCTTTTCTAACGCCTTTTTCTTCACCACTTTTTCCAATACAGCATCTTGTTCCTTTCTCCCAAATACAACTTCTTTTACAATAATAGATGACAGCAAATCCAGCGCAGCACCTATATGATCCGCATCTCCGTGCGTTACAATTAATTTATCAATCGTTTTTATACCTTCTTTTTGTAAAAAAGGAACAAGAATATCATGCCCAACAGAAAATTCATGCTTTTTCTGTTGCCACGCTTCCTTCTTGACAGAAAGGGCTCCTCCTGTATCAATAAGATAAACCTCTTTATCGTATGGAAGACGAATTAATATCGCATCTCCCTGTCCAACATCAAGAAATGTAACACTCCCACTTTCGCGAAAATATGGATATACATAATGACAAGTACTAATAAAAAGAAACACACCCACAACTATGCACAAAATTTTTTTCGTTATTACCCTTTCCCAAATCACAAATATACTAACGATACTAAAACAATATATAGCCACAAGAAATAAAGGAGTTTGACCAAAAGCAAGTCGGATGAAAGGGAAACTTTCACAGTAACTTAGAAAATCATTAGAAATGGTTAAACATAGTGAAAGTACATATGCAATTCCTTTTGCGAAAAATGGAATAACCGGCATACATATAAGAATAATGATGCTACATGGCAATACAATAATGGATAGAAAAGGAACATATATAAGATTGAGGAAAATGCTATAAGGAGAAAAATAACCAAAATGATATAACAAGATGGGGGTACTAGCGAGCTGTGAAATTATAGAAATGTAAATAGAATTTCGAACTATCCCATTACTACGCCCTAATAATATCGGCGCAGATAGTAGTAAAGAAAAACTACCTACAAATGAGAATTGAAATCCAATGTTGAAAATAAGATACGGATCGTATATAAGCATACATATAGCCGTTATACTTAAGGCGTCTAGACTAGATAAGCGAACAGAGCATATGAAAGCTACCAATAATAAAACTCCTGTTATAGAAGCCCTCACAACAGATGGCGACGCCCCAGCTATGATCATATACAGAGGAATGCAAACTATAAGGCATACTGTTGCTATCTCTTTCGTCACACCACTTCTTAGCAAAACAAAATACATTATAACCATTAATAATACGATATGCGATCCTGAAATTGCTAACAAATGTATAAGACCAAATTGTTGATATTGCTCTTCTACTTCAAACGTCATTTGTTGTCGATCTCCAAATAATAATGCGTTCATAAATGCACCTGATTGTTCCGGGAACATTTCTGTAACTTTCGAGATTGTTTGTTGCCTGAGAAGGAAAATCCATTGCACGAGTGACAACGATGTTTTTTGACATTCAGAAATGTATGTCACATCAAATATAAAATGTATTTTTTGCTGATATAAATAATTACGATAATCAAAAACATGAAAATTCCGGGCAGTTTGTGGTTCTTTCACCTCCCCTTTAAATGTACACGATATACCTGCATGTAATTGTTGCAACTGCTTCTTTTCCGAAGCAGATTGTATTTTATAATTTAACTGCACTAAGTTTTTATTCTGATCTTCAATTTGAAAAGAGAGACGATCCCCATTAATTAGAGGTGTATTTTGCACTACCCCTCGTGTAACTTCATAGGACTCCCCTAGCGGCTTATTTAGACTCTGAACATACGTGGTGTACATAACGCCACTAAAACACGCTATTATACAAAATATGAAGGTTTTACGCGAAGTACGATATAAACAAAATAAAACATAACAAACGAAACAACAAGCAGCCAACAAATGCGATTCGGAAAAGGTAATTGCAATCCCAATTATAAATGAGATTGCAACATAGCCCCATTGCCCATTCAACTCATACTCACTCCTTATAGCATCATTTTCGCTTTAGTGAATACACGCTGTAATTCTTCCATTGATAAATTATCTTTTTCTAAAGCTACGAATAATTCCTTTAGCTGTAAATGACGCTCTTGTTCCTCTAGCGATGTAATATCGTATTCTAGCGGAACGTGCTTTACTGTTACACTCGCTTGTTCAAATAACTCTACGGCATACGGATGATTTTTATAGTCCTGTGCATAATAAACCGCTGTAACACCACTTTGAATAATCGCCTTACAGCACTGTAAACAAGGAAAATGTGTGACATAAATTTCCGCTTCCTCTGTTTTTGCACCAAATTTCGCACATTGCAATAAAGCATTCATTTCAGCATGAATTGTACGAACGCAATGATTATCAATGACATAGCAACCATCGTCTATACAATGGACACCACCTTTAATTGAACCGTTATATCCACCAGCAATAATTCGTTTATCACGAACGATTGTCGCTCCTACCGCAAGCCTTGTACATGTACTACGTAAAGATAGTAGATGGCTTTGCGTCATAAAATATTGATCCCATGAAATTCGTTCCATATTTTTCACCTTCTTTTTTGTCTACTTGTAGTGTAGCGAAAAAAGAAAAACTTCGTCAATCTTTTATGGAATAATAATTTGATCTTTTATTTTCTCTAAAGACTTCGCACCAATCCCATCAATTTCTAATAAATCTTCTATTTTCTGAAACGGACCATGTTCTTCTCGGTATTTCAAAATACTTTCCGCTTTCCGAGAACCAATGCCTGTTATTTTTTCAAGTTGCTCTTTAGAAGCTGTATTTATTTGCACTTTACCCTCGCTTTTTGAAAAAGTAGCCCCTTCTTGCACTGGCTCATTCTTGTTAGGAACATAAAGAAGCATTTGGTCTTGGACCATTTGCGCCAAATTCACTTTCTTCACATCTGCATCCGGCAACAAACCACCAGCTTTTTCAACCGCCTCCTTCACCCGGTCCCCTTCCTTCATTTCATACACACCCTCTTTAAAAACCGCCCCTTTCACATCAATTATAATTATTTTTTTCTGCTCCTTTGTATCCAATACTTTCGGTTTACTTTTTTTCTCCACATCTTTTACTTGAACTTCCGTTGTAATGAGCGATCGCTCTGTTTGCTGATTCGTTTTCCAGAAAAAAAGAAAAATCAAAGTGCCAATAATAACCACTAATCCCAACCATTTTTTTGGAAAATCCCACATCATTTTACACCTCTAATCATAAATTTATAACATCATTCATATTGTTTAGGAGAAAGCTGTTACGAAGGAGGGATGAAACATTGAACATAGGAATTATAGGGACAGGGAACATGGGGAATATACTAATCGATGCATTTTTAGAAACCCGTGCTGTCAAACCTTCGTGCCTTACTATTATTAATCGGACGCCTGCCAAAGCATATCATATAAAAGAAAAATACCCTTCTGTTCATATAGCCAAAACAATCCAAGAGGTAATCGAACAATCCCAGCTTATTTTCATTTGCGTAAAACCGATAGACATATACCCTATTCTACAAAAATACGCTGACCATTTTTCAGACGAAGATTGCTTAGTTTCTATCACAAGCCCCATATCTCCATCACAATTAGAAACACTTATACCTTGCCACGTCGCTCGTATCATTCCAAGCATCACAAACCGCGCCTTATCCGGCGCATCACTATTTACATTTGGAAATAACTGCTCTCTAGAATGGCAACAAAAACTACTTCGTCTATTCAAAAACATTTCTACTCCCCTTGTTATAGAAGAAGATATAACGCGCGTTTCATCTGATATAGCAAGCTGCGGCCCTGCTTTTTTTAGTTATTTATTACAATGTTTCATTAACGCTGCTGTAGATAAAACAAATATTACACATGAAGAAGCCACTACTTTAGTAAGTGAAATGGTCATTGGAATGGGGAAATTACTTGAAAAAGAAATTTTCACATTACCTACTTTACAAGAAAAGGTATGCGTTAAAGGCGGTGTTACAGGAGAAGGTATTCGTATTTTAGAAGAGCACGTTGGGGATATGTTTCATAAATTAATCGAACGGACACATGAGAAATTTGATGAAGATTTAAAATGCGTTGAGCAGCAATTCGATAAACACACATAATAAATACGCCATCGTAATCCCAAACCCTTTTTATTAATACTTATCTTTTTCATGCTACATTTTCACTAAAACTAGCATTTTTACACTTTACACATATCATCTTTTTATTTTTCTAGAACTAAAACTACATCTTTTCTATAAAACAAAAGCAACCTTATCGGTTGCTTTTCTTTTATCCATTCTTCTTCGCCATAAAAAAGATGCGCTCTGTTTGTTCTGTCACTTCAATTCGTTCAAAGTCACCTGTGACGCGAAGCACTGTAAACCCAGCTTCTTCAAGCCATTTTGTTAACACTTCAACCGAATACGCACGTTGCACGTGACATTCGTCAAAACGATGATACACATCTTCTTCTGAATCTTGTACAAAGAATGTCAAATCATGTTCCACACTATCTGATTCTTCTCCAGGGAAGCAGTTCCAAATAAGTGATATTTCTTCGCCGTTCACTGTATATGTTTCATTTTGAAATACGTGATGTATTTTATATAAAGAGTGTACATCGAATAAAAACAAGCCATCCTGACGTAAATGGTGGAAAACTCTTCTAAATGTTTCTTGCACTCCATCTTCTTGCAATACGTAATTTAATGAGTCACAAAAGATTGTCACACAATCAAATTCACCAGGAACATCGAGCTCTCTCATGTCTTGTTGGTAAAAAGGAATAAAATATCCTTCTCCCCCCAATTTTTGCTGCGCGACAGTTAACATTTCTTCCGAAAGATCTACACCAATTAAATCATAACCTTTTCGCACAAGCGGAAGTGTTACGTTACCAGTTCCACATGCTACGTCAAGGATTCTTGCCTCTTTCATAGATGCCTGTTGTAAACTTTCCTCTGTGAATTCCACCCATTTATCATAAGGGACATCATTCATCAGTTCGTCATACAGCAAAGCAAATTGTTCGTATTTCATTGATCTAGCTCATCTGCAATATCTTCACGCGGCACATCGCCCCATAGACGCTCTAAATTATAGTGATTACGCTCATCTTTATGGAATACATGAGCAACCACATCACCAAGGTCTACTAAAACCCAACGTGCTTCATCAAAGCCTTCCATACGTTGTACGTTAATTTCGAACTCATGTGCCTTCGCTTTAATTTCACGTGCAATTGCTTGTACTTGCTTGTCTGAATTTCCGTGACAAATAATAAAATAGTCTGCAATCGGTGAAATACCTTGCATATTTAGTACAACCATATCTTCTGCTCTCTTATCATCAGCTGCTTTTGCCGCTAATACTAATAACTCTTTATCTTTCATTTATTAATTTCCTCCTTGATAACTTCATTGTATGTTTGGAATGTTAATGGATAAATCGTTTGATCTTTTTCCATTAAAAATTGAATTGTTCGCTTTAAAGCAAACAGTAAAGCTTGATTTATATCTTTATATGCGAGTTTCCTCGCTTCTTCCACACCAGGAAACTTACGTCCTGGTTCAATGTAATCTGCTACATAAATAACTTTATCTAACATTGTCATTTTTTCATGACCACTTGTATGATATGTAATAGCTTGTAGAATTTCAGGATCAGTAATGCCTACTTCTTTTTCTACTAAGTATGCCCCAACAGGTGCATGCCATAACTCTTTGTTATAGTGCAGTAGATCCTTCGGCAAAGCTTCTCTCTTGATAATCTCTTCCATTTCTGGAATCGCTCTACATTTTGCATAATCGTGAAATATAGCAGCCGTCTCTGCCTTTTTCTCATCTACACCATATAACCTAGCAAGTTCAATCGCTGTTTCCATTACACCAACCGTGTGTATATAACGTTTTTCATGCATTTGTTGTTTGACAATACTAAGTGCTTCCTCACGATTCATACAACCCATTCCTCTCGATATATACCTGTACTTTTTCGGGGAGTAAATATTTGCACGTTTTCTTTGTCATATATCTCTCACGTAACAGAGAAGAAGAAACTGCAAACTCCGGAATTTCCACTTTTACGATATCATAAGGCGTATGTAATGTATAACCTGGTCTTGCAACTCCAACGAAAGTCACAAGCTTAAGTAACTTTTCAATGTTATACCACTTCGGCAAATACTCAACCATGTCTCCGCCAATAATAAAGTGAAACTGCACATCAGGATACTTCTCCGTTAATTGTACCATAGTATCGTACGTATAAGATGGGCCTTCTCTGTCTAGCTCTTCTAAACAAATTGAAAAGTATGCTTCTTCCTCAATCGCTATTTGCAGCATGTTTAATCGACTTTTCACACTCGTAATGTTACGTCCTTGCTTGTGCGGTGGAACTTGATTCGGCAAAAACCATACCTCTTCCAACCCTAAAGCATGATACACTTCATTTGCAATTAACAAATGCCCATTATGAGGTGGATCAAACGTGCCACCAATAATGCCAATTTTTCTCAAAAGAAACGCTCCTTCCTTTTACATACAGCAACTCTCCCCATACAAATTCGAAGAGAGCCCACTGTTAATAAAAGTTCAATTGGTTTCGCTTTCTACATATCAAGCGTCCATTACGAAATAACTCACGTATATCTTTTATCGAGGAAGCTTAATCTGCTTATTTTCTCTTGATTCTTTGTATAAAACAATTGTGCTTCCGATTACTTGAACGATTTCAGCTCGTGCACCTTGTGCAAGCTCTTCTGCAACTTCACTACGATCAAATTCACAGTTTTGTAATACGCTCACTTTAAATAGTTCACGAACTTCTAATGCTTCTCCAATTTGTTTCACCATATTTTCATTCACGCCACCTTTTCCAACTTGAAAAATCGGTGTTAAATGATGTGCCTTTGCACGTAAAAATCTTTTTTGTTTTCCTGTTAACATATAATTAGCCTCCAAGCTCTCTCATTACTAATTGTTTCATTCTATCAATATTCGGCACACACCCTGTCCACATTTCAAACGCAAGTGCACCTTGATAAACGAACATATCGATTCCATTTTGAATTATTGCACCTTGTTCTTTCGCATCGCCTAAAATTTTCGTCTCAAATGGATTATAAATAATATCAGAAACAATCGTTCCTTGTTTCAATGAACGAATTTCCAGCGGCGTATACTCAACATGTGGATGCATACCTATCGTTGTTGTTTGGATGATAATATCATATTCCCCTTGATTTTCTGCTGCACATTCTAACGATAGAGCATGCGAATTAACATTTGCCATGCACCCAGAGATAAGGTTTTTCGCCTTATCTCTCGTACGATTAGCAATATCAATTTCTTTCACACCTACATCGGCAAGCGAGAAGTAAATAGCTCGGCTAGCACCACCTGCACCGATTAATAAAATACGTTTCTCTTGAAGTGGATCTTCACTAATTGACTGCAGGGCACGAACAAAACCAATTCCATCTGTATTATACCCAATCAATTTTCCATCTCGATGAACTACTGTATTTACCGCACCGATTTGCCTTGCTAACGGGGCAATCTCATCCAAGTACTCCATAATTGCAACTTTGTGCGGAGTCGTTACATTAAATCCTGAAATACCTAATGCTTTCAAACCTTTTACTGCTTCCCCTAGCGCTTCTTCTTCTACAAGAAACGCATGGTAATGGGCATCCATATTCAAGTGTTCAAATGCATCGTTATGCATAACGGGTGATAATGAATGTCCAATTGGATTTCCGATTACACCATATAATTGTTTCATAAATCCCTCTCCATATTAAATTAAAGATTTACGTAATGAAACACTTACTCCTTTTGGTACATGAGCAACAATTTTCGCTCCTGATTCATTTACAGTAACCCAGCCCAATCCAGAGAATACAACATCCGTTTTCGGCTCACGAATATTAAATTCATATTTCACAAATTTAGGCATATTTTCTAATTCTTCTGGTGTCGGTGGATTCAATAATTCTCCAGCGTGTTTTTCGTACAATTCATCAGCCTTTTCAAGCTTTGTACGATGGATTGTTAAACGGTTTGAGAAATGACAAGTGAATGCACGACGGCCCCCACTTACATAATCAAATCGTGCTAATCCACCAAAGAATAATGTTTGTTCTTCATTTAATTGGAATACCATTGGCTTAACTTCTGTAGTCGGTGTAATAAGCTTTAAGCTTTGTTTCCCAACATAATGCGCCATTTGATGATGATTAATAATACCTGGTGTATCGTATAAAGATGACGTTTCGTCTAATGGGATATCAATTAAATCAAGCGTTGTTCCTGGGAAATGTGATGTTGTAATTACATTCTCAGTCTCATCACTAAACTCTTTAATCATACGATTAATAAATGTTGATTTACCAACATTCGTACATCCAACAACATAAACATCTTTACCTTCGCGGTAATGCTCAATTGCATCAGCAAGTTCAGCGATTCCTTGTCCTTTAGCTGCACTAATTAAAAAGACATCTTCTGGTTTTAAACCAAGTTGCTTTGCACTATAGCGCATCCAATGTTTTACTTTATCATGCTTAACTGACTTTGGAATTAAGTCAGCCTTATTCCCTACAAGTAATACTTTATTGTTCCCTACAAAACGATGTAAGCCCGGTAACCAGCTACCATTGAAATCGAAAATATCTACGATTTTAACCACTAGTGCGTCTGATTGTCCAATTCCGTTCAAAATACGAAGGAAATCATCATCTGTTAAAGATACATCTTGAATTTCGTTATAATGTTTCAAACGAAAACAACGTTGGCAAATTACTTGTTCTTTTTCTAAAGATGATACAGGAGCGTATCCTACTTCATTTTTATTTTCTGTTTGAATTTCTACACCGCAACCAATACATTTAATTGTTTCAGTCAAACTTTATTCCTCCCAGTTAATTAAGCCTTTTTTCTTCATGTTTCTCATAATTCTTCGTTCAATTTTTCGATTAAATCGTGTCACCAATCCGTCCGTTTGCGCTACCGGTACAACTAAAATTGTATGAAGTCCCACACGATTCCCGCCGAGCACATCCGTTAGTAACTGATCTCCAATTACTACAACTTCATCTGGCTGCAGGTGCATCTCATGTATCGCACGCTTAAATGCGCGAACAAACGGTTTGCGCGCACTATGAATAAACGGAATACCTAATGGGTCAGCGAAGTCTTTAACGCGTTGCTCGTTGTTATTTGAAACGACCGTTACTTGAATATCATTTTCTTTCATTTTCAAAAACCACTCTTCAAGCTGTGGCGTTGCGTTTGGACGATCCCATTCAATTAAAGTGTTATCTAAATCAGTAATAACTCCTTTAATTCCACGTTTTTTCAAATCTTCTGGTTGAATATGATATATATTTTTCACATATTCATTTGGTAAAAATAACTTCAATTTCTTTCACCTCTTTGAGGATTTTCCATAAAATTTTTCGACAACATTTTTCGATAGATAACCTGTGGATAAACTTGTACACACTTTCCACGTTAATTTTTCAGTCAATTTGGAATTTACTAACAATCTATTCACATTTTATCCACTGAGTTATGTGGATAACCTCTTGTTTGTGACTGTCATATTTTTTTGGTACATTAAATGCAACAACGAATCAATCCTTATATTATTAGGAGGTGACTCACCTTGAAAACAAAACATATGGAACAGTTATCTACTGATTTACTCACTGAGTCTTATTATAAAGCAAAAGAACTAAAATTAAATCCCGACTTCATTTTACTTATAAAACAAGAAATTATTAGACGCTCGTTAGAGGACAAGCTCGTCAAATCTTCTTGAGTACATATAGATTGCTGATTGACCTGTAAAAAGAGCCATCCTGCGATGGCTCTCGAATAAACAAGTACTCCCATCTAGGGGATTTCTTCATTAAGCATCTTTGTCCACATTTCTTAATTAGAGCTTCATAAGTATATTATAAAACCTTTTCTTTACTTATGAGATACTCGGGTTGCAATTTTTTCACCAAGACGCAGCTCTTGCCCACTTGTCAATTCCTGCACTGCTTTAATCATATCTTTTTCAAATAATAAAACAACTGTTGAGCCAAATGTAAAGTATGCCATCTCTTCACCTTTTTGAACAGTACTTCTTTCATGAAGGAGCTCGATACTATTAACAAACATAGCACCTACTTTTACAAGTGCCATATGTTCGCCGTCACTATTTACTTCTGTAACAGAGCGATAATTTTTTGACAATGGTTCTTTCCCATACTCCATACCCGCTGCATTTACCGGATATGATTTTCTACCGAGTACAAATCTTTCAGTCACAGAGCCAGAAAGCGGGCTATGAATACGATGATAATGACTTGGACTCAAATAAATCACCATATATGTACCGCCTGCATATCGCTTTGCACGCTCTTCATTACCTAGCATATCCACAATTGAATAACGCTTTCCTTTTATATCGAATGTTTTTGTATCCTCAATAGGACCTTGATCAGCAAAAACACCATCAACAGGACTAACGATACTCGACGCATCAGTATCAATACTACGCTTTCCTTCTTTTAGCCTACGTGTAAATAAATCATGCAATGTTCCATATTCCTTCAAACCCTTTTCCATCTCATCTTGATTAATTTGAAAAACTTTCACATACGATGGAATAATGATAGAGCTCAAACGAGATTGTGCAAATTTACGTAATATATAAGAAGTAAAACGACCATTTGTAAGTTCGATCATAAGTCGATATAATGTCCGTCGCAAATTACGAAACCTCCTAATCAGCCTATAACTTTAGTTTCCCCTTCTTTTCTCTCTATATCATATGTAAAATTGGTTCTTATTCCCACATATAGAATGGAGCCGTCTCGTTATACACGAAGAAAAACTAAGTATAATTTTTATTCTTAAATTGTTTAGCACCTTCTAATATTACAGATAGAACCCACCATTTTCAACAGTGAACATGTATTTCTTCTTAGAACAGCTCGTTTTCTTTCCGTTTTCCCGAAAGAAAAGCAGCCACTTTTAAAGTGTAGCTGCTTACAATACACATTATTCTTTTGCTTTTTTCTCTTTCTCAGCCCGCACAAATTCATGGAACATTTTCATTAAAGCACGCTTTTCAATTCGCGATACGTAACTTCTTGAAATACCGAGCGCCTTCGCAATCTCCCTCTGTGTTTTCTCTTTATCAAGCCCAAGTCCAAAACGCTTCACAATTACTTCTTTCTCTCGTTCGTCCAAAATATCGATATACTCTTTAATTTTTTCTAACTCCATACTAAGCTGAATCATATCAATTACATCTTCAGATTCTGATTTTAATATATCAATAAGCGATATTTCATTACCCTCTTTATCTTGCCCAATCGGATCATGAAGTGAAACGTCTTTTTTCGTTTTCTTCAGCACACGTAAATGCATCAAAATTTCATTTTCGATACAGCGCGCTGCATATGTTGCAAGCTTAGTTCCTTTCCCTGCTGAATAGCTTTCAATCGCTTTAATAAGCCCAATGGTACCAATTGAAATTAAATCTTCTGCATCTTCACCAGTGTTTTCGAATTTCTTAACAATATGAGCTACAAGCCGTAAATTATGTTCAATTAAAAGATTTCTCGCTTGAGCATCACCTTGCTCCATTAACTCTAAGTACTTTCTCTCATCATCTGATGATAACGGCTGCGGGAACGCATTGTTCTTCACATAAGAAACAAATACAAACACTTCTCGAACCATATATCCAATTGCGGCGAATAGACTCAAACCTTTCACCTCCGCCAAAATAGTGGTCTTTACTATGTGTATGTGGGCATGAGGTTGTTTGTGTCTGTACGATGTAAATATGGAACTCTTAACTTAATGGCATTCTTAAACCACTCAACGCTAATCATTAAATTTTTCTATAAACATAGTAAAAGCCAATCGAAACGTATCGATTGGCTTTTACTAATATTCACTCCAAATTTTCTCTCCAGTATGCGCATCTATGTAACGAATTTTCCGACTACAATCGACGGATTCTTTATGATTTTCACTCCTCGTTTGTTTATACAGCAGTTTATATTTCATTTCCTCTGCATCATGATCTATACACCATTCTAATTTTACTCGAATGACCTCTTTATATATTTCTAACGCTTTTTCTTTTGTTACTTTTGGTGCTGTTTCATGTGCAAGTAACTCTTCTATTATATTGCTAGGCTTTCCCGAGTAATGCATCACAGCACCATTTTCTGTATTAATGTTGACCATGAATTCCCTATACTCTACCGGAATTTCATTCACATATACTGAAAAGACAAATCTTTCAATCCCTTCATCTTCGTCACGTTCATCCCAAAGGCGAAGATATTGTGTAACATCTGGAATAACATGTTCTAAAAATTGAAGTGCTTTTTGTAAACATTCCTCTCTAGACAGTATTTGTTTTACTTCTTTATCGTCTGCCAGTTTTATAAAACCAATTAATTCCTTGGTTGATTTATCAATCGTAATGCCAACTAAATTATTATATTTTAACATCGGTAAATGCTTTTTTAAAAATTCATTCATTAAATATGGATTCTTTTCTTCTTTCTGTTTTTGTAATTCCTCTTTCGAAACAAATTTCATCCTTATTCCATCTTCATTTTCTGTCTCAGCCACTTTTGTAAAACTTTCTTTATCCCAGTCAAATAAATCGAATATATCATCTTGTTGACTACCTTTTTTCGGTTTTTCAACAGCTACAGTTGGAGGCAATTTATAATGATCTGGGTCAAATAAACCTTTACCTGTACTTGCATCAATAAACGCATGACTAGGTTCTGGTTCATATACAAGATGATAGCCTTTTACTTCCTCACCATTTTCATATTTACATGAAGAATGTGTTAAATCCACAAATACAAGTCTCATATCTTGTCTAGCTCTCAAAGTTTCTAAAACGACGTTCTCCTCAACAATTTCAATTGGCCATAACGGTTTTTTCCCTATAGCTTTTTGTCCATTGTAATGAAAATGCACAACATTACCTGAAGGATGAATTCGCACAACACATCCTGTATTCGGCAATGGATATCCATTCACTTCCTGCATATAATTTATTTCTTTCCAACCACGCCAGTCATCCTTAACTGACACATATGTATAAAATTCTAATTCTTCTTCCACATATTTTTTTATAAATACATTTGCAATCTCTCTTGCCTTATTCTCCTCTATCACTTCTTTATCACTCGAAAAATAATTTTCATCATCTATCCTGAATTCGAATAAATTACCAGTATGCCTATTTAATGTAATTTGTATCTTTTTCTCCTCATCCTCTTTATGCCCCCACCATAATAGATGATACGGATCATCCACTCCTTCTTGATCATCTACAACAAGCCTATATTCATCTGGAATTTCAATAATGTGGGCCACTTGCTCTTTTCTTTTTTTATCTTTTGGATTCATCATACCCTCTCCTTTATTACAATTTAAGGTAATTATAACAAACAAAACCAAAAGCCATTATCAAAAAGACAAAAAACTGAAACAATTAGTTCATACGAATTTCACATGAATCTATTACTATAAGAATTGTACATAGTGAAATTACTAACAATGACGTTTATTCATATATAATTTCATTTGAAAGGGGTTGAAAAGATGAAAACTAAATATCGCTTTATGATCTCATCATTTGCTGCTTGCGCCTACATGATTTGGTGTTTAGTATAATAACAACTTCACTTGTAAATAAGAAAAGGTGTGTATAGAAATGGAATATAACCAATCAACAGTTAACTACTGGAAAGCTTTTGTATTACCTTATACATTCGCTTTAGAAGAGTTAAAAACTAAATTTGAAATTATGAACCGGGAAGCTCAATTTTTAGAAGACTACAACCCGTTTGAACATATAAAAACAAGACTTAAACAACCCGAAAGTATCATTAGGAAGCTTGAGCGTAAAAACTTATCACCAACAGTTGAAAATGCTCAAACACAATTACAAGATATTATTGGCATCCGTATTACATGTTGCTTTGTAGAAGATATTTATCATTTAAAAAAAGTTATTGAAAATCGTGGAGACATGGAAATTGTAGAAGTAAAAGATTATATTGCTAATCCAAAAGGAAATGGCTATAAAAGTTTGCATATGATTATTAAATATCCATTGTCACTAAATTCTGGTACGAAAGATGTCTTTGCAGAAATTCAATTACGTACACTTGCCATGGACTTTTGGGCAAGTTTAGAACATAAACTTTACTACAAATATGAAGGAAATATACCTGACTATTTGAAAGATGAACTACATGACGCTGCTATGAAAGCTGAAGACCTCGATAATAAGATGGCAACAATCCGTCAAGATATTGATGACATTGAAGCATGTTCAAATCAAATTTTATTACCACTATAAAAAGGTTCTCTCCTATGAGAACCTTTTTATCCCGCTATTTGCGGGCAGTAAGACTCCCACCTCAAAATTCTGCGAATGCGAAGGAGTTAGGTGGGCGATCAACTGCCCATAAAAGCCCGATTGGTTCAACTAATAATCAGTGGGGGATGGACAAAACCCCCACTGATTAAAGTTTCACTTTATTTCTTCTCTATCGTACGAACCTCTTCAATCTTCCACCCTTCGTCTTCTTTTCCAAGTGCATACTGCATTTTCTTTTGGAGAGTAACCCCTCCATCTACTTCTTTTTCCTCCGTTTCAACAATAACAAGCCCACCTTTAAGAGCTTTCATATTCATATGTTCCAATTCTATTTTCTTATTTCCCTTTTGAAATGCCGCTTCCTTTTGTGTTTTTAAGTCTTCAGCACTAGGCATCTTCTTTGAAAATAACTCCATATGCTCAGCAAGATTTTTTTCATTCGTCGTCCGTACAAATGCCTCAATAACATCTTGAATGGATTTCTCTTCTTCTTTCGTTATATGTACCTTTTCCTCAGTTTTCCCAGCAGATTTTTGTTCTATATTATTCTCTTGAGATTGACATCCAACTAGCAATAATACGAATACTAGAAGGAATCTTAATTTCCCTAAAAAAAATCTCATCTTTCCATCTCCTAAAAAGAAAAGTGAGGCATTTCGCCTCACTTTCATTTATAATTAGCGTCTTCCTTTATTCGGATCGCCACCGCCAACGATGTCAAAGACACGTTTAGCTATATTTGTATTCTCTTGAACGCCAGAGAATAAGTATTTACCTGGTCCGAATGCATATACGTTCACATCTTCACCTGTATGTCCACCCGTTGTCCAACCTGTAACCGAACGCTTATTGAAGATATCTTCAATTGCATTATCAATCTTTGTTACATCTTTTGATGGAGCTATATCATTTACAGCTTTAATTTCTTCTGGTGTTAATTGTAGATCAATATACTTTTTCAATGTTTCTTCTACATTTGCACCTTTTACAATCTCACTTGCCATAAAGTCTGGCGTACGTTTCGCAGCTTTAATCGGATCTACTTTAAAATTATACTCACCATTCGCACCTAAAGATAATCCGCCAGTAGAATGATCTGCAGTTGCAACAACTAATGTGTTCTTATCTTTTTTCGCAAACTCAATTGCTGCTTTAAACGCTTTTTCGAAGTCTTCCATTTCACTCATTGCACCGACAATATCATTATCATGTCCAGCCCAATCAATTTGACTACCTTCGACCATTAAGAAGAAACCGTCTTTATTTTTGTTCAAGCGCTCAATCGCTGCATTTGTCATCTCTTCTAATGAAGGTGTTTTGTCAGTACGGTCAATCATTTTGTCTAAACCACCTGGTGCAAATAAGCCAAGAACTTGATCGCTTTTATCATTTAATAATTGATTACGATCTGTTACATAACTATAACCAGACTTCTTAAATTCTTCTGTAAGATTGCGGTCTTTTCTAACAAAGTTCTTTACGCCCCCCCCAAGCATAACATCTATTTTATGCTTACCTTTAATTTTTTCATCAAAGTAATCATTTGCAATTGCGTCCATATTTTTACGACTAATATCATGTGCACCGAATGCAGCTGGTGTTGCATGCGTAATTTCAGAAGTTGCAACGAGTCCCGTTGACTTCCCTTTTTCTTTCGCTTGCTCCAATACTGTTTTCACTTCAGCTTTATCATTATCTACTGCAATAGCTGCGTTATATGTTTTTATACCTGCTGACATCGCAGTAGCTGCCGATGCAGAGTCTGTAATATTTTCATGTTCATCTTCTGGATATGTTTTTTGTGTTCCTACAAGATGCTTATCAAATTCTGTAGATTCCATCTCAAATGTTTTTGGATTATCTTTCATATAACGATGAGCTGTCATATATGAAGGCCCCATACCGTCCCCAATTAATACAATGACATTTTTAATTTTTGCATTGTTTCCGTTCTCATCTGCATTAACCTCACTAGAACGCGTAAAATTCCATGTTGCTACCGAAGTAACTGCTAACGACGCCACAACTGCAAATGGCCATGCTTTTTTTACAAACTTTTTCACTGTCTTGTCCCCCTAATTAGGTTATTCATTTCCCACTATCAAATTTAATAGAAGACTGTTAAGAGAAAATGAGTTATATGTAAATTTTTTGTTAACTTATGTAAATTTAAGTTATAATTTGTATAAGTTTGTCTTTTCATATCAAGCATACTCCCCTTTACAAAGATAAATATAAACATGTTGGATTTCTTTTAATACGAACCTATTATTTTACATTTCTTAATATTATTCTTATTTTTTCTAATTTAAATAGAAATATGGTGAACTTTATGAAAACAGTAAAACTAGACGAATCTTCCATTCCAGATTTACTCTCTCTTTGCGAATCAGTTGGGTGGTTACAGCATGAGAGTTTTATGAAAGAGCAATTCCATATGTACCTTTCCATTGGCACAATTTTTGGCTATGTACATGAGAATAAACTTATTGCAGCGGGCGGGGTCTTTTCGTTTGCCCCTGGATTTTCTTCTATCGGTATGTTAATCGTGCATCCTGATTTTCAAAGAAAAGGAATTGGCCGTATTTTGTTAAACAATAGCTTAAAAGTAACTTATCCATCGCTCCCTATTACGCTCATTGCAACAAAAGCTGGTGAATCCTTATATGAATCTTATGGATTTCAATCAATAACAACAATTCATCGTTTCGAAAAACAAGCGGCTCATATAAGTACAAATTCTTTTCCCATAAAACAAATTCAGCAAGCCGATCTTCAATCTCTCATTTTTCTTGATCAAACTGCGACTGGTGCAGATCGTTCTAAGCTTTATTTATCACTACTATCGAGAGCAACTTACTCCTTTAAAATAGAGCGGGATAATCAAATAGATGCTTTTGCTTTATGCATACAAAAAGGAAATGTACTATGTATCACTCCGCTTATTTCAAAAAAAGAAAAAGACGCTATTCAGTTATTAGAAATAATTTGCAACTCGTGGAATGGGACAATACGCATTGATGTTCCGCACTCACAATTCATTTTCCGTCAATTTCTTCAAACAGAAAATTTCCAGGAAACGCTCCTTTCACCTCTTATGATAAAGAACGGTAATCAACTTCCTGGAAATCGTAATATACTATTTGCTATGATAGATGCAGCGTTATGTTAGAAAGGGGACACCTAATTGAAGCGATTTAGCTATTTTATGGTAGGTTGTCTTACTCTTACACTATTAGTAGGATGTAGTGCAGCAGAAAAGCCAGTAGAACAAGAAAAACAAGTTAAAAATACAATTACAGCGAAACTAACTACCGAGGAAAAAATGGTAGAGATAGATGGTCAAACGATTTACTTTAAAAAGATTGGTGATGAAAAACCACCTTTACTTATGATCCATGGATTTGGAGGATCATCCAATGGTTTTCAAAAGGTTTACTCAGATTTAGCAAAAGATCATACGATTATTTCTGTTGATGCTTTAGGATTCGGACGTTCCTCTAAACCGATGGATTTTTATTATTCTTTCCCAACTCATGCAAATTTGTATTATAAGTTAATGAAAAAATTAGGGTACGACTCATTCGCAATACTGGGACATTCTATGGGCGGAGAAATTTCTCTTAATTTAACATATTTATACCCCGAAGCGGTTACCCACCTTATTTTAACTGATGCTACAGGCGGCCCTCATACGTTCGTTAATAAACAAGGTTCACCAAAACCAAAGTTGTCGACTGATTTAAGTGCCGTTTCTTCTATTGCAGATTATGATGAGAGCAAAGTTAAATTCAAGCGTAATGATGAAGAGCATTATAATAGAATGAAATTATGGCCTAGGCGTCTTCAAATCAATGCAACTGAAATCAAGCAACCAACTTTAATTATATGGGGAAGAAATGATAATAGCGTTTCTTGGAAAGAAGGAGAAACTTATCATCAATTCTTAAAAAATAGCACTTTCCATATTATTGAAAAAGGTTATCATGCTCCATTTCGTCAAGAGCCACAAGAATTTGTAGGGTATGTAAAAGATTTCTTCGAGAAAAATCCTATAAGTGCTGAAAAATAAACGGGTATCTCATTTTGAGATACCCGTTTCATATATTAAGCAGCTTGCTTTTGGCGTTTTTGAATTTTTGATCCTAGTACTTTTGGAATAACTAAGCCATCAATTCCAAGTTTTCCAGCATTTATACCAGAAACAAGAACGAACATGGATAAGATAACCATTTCAGGGTTTACACCAATTGACCCACTAAACATATAGGAAAAGTTCATTACAAGACCGAAAAAGACCGCTGTTTTTGTTAAACAGCCTACAATTAAACCAATTCCGACTAAAATTTCTCCCCACGTCACAAGTGTATTAAATAAATCAACGTTTGGAATTGCAAAATCTTGTAAAAATGATGCCCACCAAGATTGAACAGCTGGTTGTGCTCCTTTAGATTTTTCAATTGCACCTTGTAAATAACCAGTTGCATCGAAGCCTTTCCCTTGTAATTTACCGATTCCAGCCATTACCCATGTGTAACCAAGATACACTCGAATTATCGCTAATACAAAAGAGACTGCTTTGTTTTCTCTTAAAAATTGAATAATCATATCTTCCTCCTAAAGTTGTAATTAAGTCAGTTACAGATAATATAATAACATTAGTTACTTACTTTTAAAACATTAATCGTGAATAATTTGTGACATACATAAAAAACATTAAATACTAACGTTTATATAGTAACTTTTATTACCTGTAAAAACTTGAACATATCATACCACAGGTGATAATCATTTTCATTGAAGAAAATGTAAAAAAACTGTGAGTTAAATGTGAAACGCATTCATTCGAATATAGAATAAATCCGTTTCATATTGTTTATATACTCGAAATGTACATGTCTCCTCATCGGTTAATCTCGCTTCTCGAACAACTTCTTCTAACGTTTTGTCATGGTTAATAAACCCGTAAAATAGGCGTATTGTAAACATAAGTGCTACATTTCCATCTACATAATCTATCAATCCAACATATGATTTTACACCACTATGTAAAAAGGATTCTACTAGTTTCAACTCCCCAAACTTATACCAACCATTTACAATATGTGTAATATGCAATTTTGCATATTACTTAATTTCCGCTACGCTAAAGTATACTCTCGGCTCATTTAAGTCGTACACATCTTCTCCTAACTCTTCCATTACAAATTTCCTCTCCTATAAGTCCATTTCATATATACCCGTTTCTTTCAAAAAATCAGCTCTAGTTAAAGCGACTTTATGTAAATATTGCCTATACGCTGTAATTGTGCCATCGTGTGCAACGATACAAATTTTTTCTGCTTTTAACTGATAGCACCAGTGCAGAAATTCATCTACTATTTGCTGAAATTCCATCTCCGAGATGATATTGACTCCCTCATTCCATAACAATTCATTTCTACTTTCTTCTAACGAAAAATGTGGAAATAAATTTTGTATTATCTTTCGATCTAACAATTGATCGCACGGTAATGTTTTGGCGGATTCCCGATAAGGAAAAATACGCGGGGATATATATGGGTGAACAATTTTTTGACAAGCAACTTCCGCACTCCATATTGTCGCAGTTTGTAAAGTTCGAAGTGTAGGACTAGCGATTAATATATCCTTTTCTTGTAATGGTACATCGCACTGAAGCAATTTAGCCTGCTTCTTTCCCACGCCCGTCAATGGCGGATTCACTGCTTGTAAACTTAATGGTAAATCTTTCGTATGTTCACCTTCACCATGCCGAACAAAAATAAGCTTCATTCTCCTCTTCCTCTCACTAGGAAATAGTCTCACATATTTCTTCCCTATTTTTTTCTTTACTCCTGCTATTTTAAAAAGCAGAATGTAAAAAGTGTTTGACACTAACGTTTGAAAAATATTACAATTATATATGTAAAACACTTTTTACAAGAAGAGGAGGATTACAAATATGAAATGGATTATCGTCTTTATGGGAATGGTCATATGGGGATACATAAATGGCTTTTTTAATAGTGATAAAACTGCTAATCCTTGGATTACAGATGATGAGCGTGAAACAAAAATTAAACAAAAAGCAATTATCGCCAGCTGGTCTGGTGTTTTCATATTTTGTATCATGAACCTCTTAAACAAATGGTTAGGTTTAGGAACGAGCAATACATCACCTTACTTACCATCTTCTGTCGCAACTATTTTAAAAGAAAATGTAGAGTTACAAGTTTTACTTATGTTATTCATTACATATGGCATATTTTACGTATACTACCGAAGAAAACTAAGCGCTTAACTTTTATCTCATGATTATCCTCCTAAATGGTTATAGTAATTAGGACAGAATGAAAAAAGGAGAGATATAAAAATGAGTAACTCAAATGACTTTTTAGATACATTACATGAAAAACAAGCAAAAGATGAACAAAATAGAAAGCGCCAA
Organism: Bacillus sp. P4_E1; assembly: GCF_056401715.1. Taxonomy (NCBI): domain Bacteria; kingdom Bacillati; phylum Bacillota; class Bacilli; order Caryophanales; family Bacillaceae; genus Bacillus; species Bacillus sp. P4_E1. The sequence goes on along the minus strand of NZ_JBFUIV010000006.1, from coordinate 158,995 downwards.
GGGAACGGAAACCCTGCGAAAAAAAAGCCAAATAAAACACATAAATAACATTGAAAAACCTACCTGAAAATTATATTTCAGGTAGGTTTTTTTACTCGTCTGTAACCGAAACGACATCTTCCCAATTCCATTTCTCATAATACCACTCTGGTACATCTATATTTTCAATCCACTTCTTCTCATGTTTTCCATCGTTATGAGCAAGCCATACATCAGCTTTCTTACGATTTGAACGGAGCCACATTAATTGGTTGCTTTTCTTACTAAAAATGGGGTTATAATCGCCTTGGCTATTGGATGGCTTTGTAATTTGATGTTGTTCATCTGTTGTACTATTTATTTCATATAAAGATGGTAGTGGTCTTTTTTCTAGAGGGACCGATAGCTCTGCTTCCTTTGCCCTTGAAACGATAATTACATTATCGTTCTTCCATGTGAAATCCCAATCAACATAGCCTTTTGGAGTAAATGTATTTTGCTGGAGAGCCGGCAATTCTTTTATTTTTAAATGCTTATTCTCTAAAGCCACTCTCCCGCTTCCTTCAATATAGGCTAATATATTCTTTGATGGTGCCCATTTGAACCATTGTGTGTTTAATAACATTTGATCTACTGTTTCAAAACGACTGCCATCTGCTCGAATTAAGCAAAGTGTATTACTATCAGCTGACAAAGAAGCTGTTGGTACTGCCAAAAACGAAATCCATTTTTGATCTGGCGACCACTTAAATCCACTTCCAACTAAAGCTAAAAAGTCATCATGCTCATTCGGTAGTGCATATAAATGTTTCATCTTATGAGGATTCATATTTGCATCCTTTTGTATTTCATATAACTGAGCACCTGTCCATCCTGTTGGAAGCAAGTACGCTTCTGATGATACAAGAAACTTCTTACCATCAGGATACCATGCATAGTCACCTACACCATTAGCTACGTTTTCAAAATCTACTTTCTTTTTTTCAGCATCAAATGTATTTAATGTGCGTGCAAATACAAATGCAATTATATTCTCTGTTGGTGACCATTGATAATTCGATGCTTCTGATTGAGATGGCGTAACTTTCTTTCCATCTTTCAGCCGATACAGTTCAAAGTGATTTCGCTTCTTTCCTTTTGCATATGCAAGCCATTCTCCATTGTGTGACCATTTCGGCCCTGTTATGTACTCTCCTTTTATAATTTGTTTTTCTTTTTCACCGACTTTAATCCATAGATTATGATTACGAATAAAGGCAACTTTTACTCCATTGTTTTCTGCGCTAGTAATAGAACTTGAACAGAAAAAAAGGAACAAAATCACGATTCCACTTACTATAAACCTTTTCATATAGCACCCCCATTTCCCCCTTTAGCATTCCTCATATTCCGCTTACTATATGCAAATATTATCCATTCGACATAATTCCAAAAAATTTCCCAAGAAATTTTCAATTCAAAGAGGTTTGGTATGAATTATGTCGAATGTATAGTTTAGCCAACATCCGTTCCTATAATTAACGATAAAAATGTAATATTTATTTTCGGAAAATTGGCACTTTTATTAGAGGGAGTTTCAATGAAGAAAACTACATCAACACTATTAAGTATGGCGCTCGTCTTTTCGAGCTTTGGAGCATTAAGCGCCCATGCTGAATCACTGCAAAAAGAGAAGCAATTTAGCCCACAGTTAAAAGCAAATATTGAACAATGGGGAGAAAACAAAATCGCGCAAAATGTTGAAACAAAAACATCAAAAGAAATTTCAGTTATTGTAGAATTGCAACATGCTCCACTCGCTTCACAAAGTAACATTCAACATGCTCCGGACCTACAAAATAGCAATGTGCAATCATACCATGCACAACTAAAAAAAGCACAAGAGGATACAACAAAGAAAATAAAAGAAAAAGCACCGAAAGCAACCATAAAAGAAACGTATAGTACGTTATTTTCTGGATTTTCTATTTCTATCCCAGGGGATCAAATTGCCGCTCTAGCTTCTTTACCTGAAGTAAAAGCAATTTATCCGAACTTAACATATAAATTACATGAAACGTCAAAAAGCCTAGCAGATCAAGAAACACCAAACGTTGGAGGCCCTACAGTTGGTGCACCTGAAGCTTGGAATTTAAAAGATCCGACTGGCAAATCCCTTGATGGAAAAGGGATGAAAGTCGCTATTATCGATTCAGGTGTCGACTATAACCATCCTGATTTACAAGCAAATTATATCGGTGGCTATGATACAGTCGATGAGGATAATGATCCGATGGATGGAAACGTTCACGGTACCCATGTTGCAGGAATTATTGCTGGTAACGGAAAAATAAAGGGGATTGCTCCGAATGCTTCTATACTTGCTTACCGTGTCATGAATGATGGTGGTACTGGTACGACCGAAGATATTATTCAAGGTATTGAGCGCGCTATTCAAGATGGTGCCGATGTTTTAAATCTATCTCTTGGTCAAGATTTGAATGTACCTGATCAACCTGTAACAATGACGTTAGAACGCGCAGCAAAACTTGGTGTTACTGCAGTCGTCTCAAATGGAAATGATGGACCAAAACCTTGGTCTGTTGACGCTCCTGGTAACGCAAGTAGTGTCATCTCTGTTGGTGCATCTACTGTATCTATTCCATTTCCAACATTCCAAGTAGCTGGTTCCAATAAATCTTACCAAGGATTACCGTTATCAAAATCAGATTTCCAAGTAGGCAACGATGCTCAGCTTATATATGTTGGCTACGGTAATTCAAGTGATTACGCTAAACAAGATGTGAAAGGTAAGTTCGCCCTTGTTTTACAAGGAACTTCAAGCACGTTAGTAAAAGCAGAACAAGCGAAACAAGCTGGTGCTCTTGGCGTGCTACTAATTTCTAACGAAAAAGAAATTAATCTTATGCCCGAATATTTTGGACGTGAAAATCTAGCTGTTCCAGTTATGCAACTATCAAATACAAATGGCGAAGAGTTAAAAACTTTAATTACAAAACGAAAGAAAAATATAAAAATTGGACAACCAAAGCAAACAGAACTTATTGGTAACTTTAGTTCAAGAGGACCATCACAAGGTAGTTGGCTAATAAAGCCTGATATTGTTGCACCTGGAGTACAAATTACTAGTACTGTCCCAAGAGGTGGCTATGAATCTCACAACGGAACAAGTATGGCTGCGCCACAAGTGGCGGGAGCCGTTGCCCTGCTGCGTCAAATGCATCCTGATTGGACGACAGAACAATTGAAAGCAGCTCTTGCCAACACTGCAAAAACATTAAAGGATGTCAATGAAAATACATATCCTGTCATGGCACAAGGATCTGGTTTAATTAACATTCCAAAAGCAGCCCAAACAGATGCATTAGTGAAACCTAACAATGTAAGTTTCGGTCTTATTAAGCCTAATAGCGGCAAAGTGAAGTTAACACAAAATATTACGTTACAAAATCTTTCTAACAAAAAGAAAAACTTTTCAACTCGCATTGAATTACTAGATACAAAAACAAAAGTCCAGACTTCTTTCTCTTCTTCTATTAGTGTGAAACCTAATAGTAACATCGAAAAGCCTTTTACTATTACTGTAGATAGCTCCTTACCACAAGGTGTATATACGGGAAATCTATATGTGAAAGAGCAAGGGAAGACTGAAGAAATGCGTATTCCATTTACATTTAGCATCGATCCGAAAGAATACAAGCGTATTGATGGCCTTGAAATCGTTAATTCTACTTTCAGTCCAAATAATGACAAAATACTAGATGACAACCTGATCAATTACTATTTAGTTACACCAGTTGAGGATGTAACATTTCACGCTAATTTAATTACGAAAGACCGTGTAGCATATCAAGGCATGATACATCAAGGGAAAAATGAAACACCTGGTTATAAATCTTTCAAATGGAATGGTACGAAAACTGACGGATCTCCTCTACCTGATGGCTTATACCAAATCGAAGCTGTTGCTTCTAACTCTGGTGGAGAAACAAAGCAAACAGGAGCTGTATTTGTCGATCGTACTGCACCGAAGTTATCGTCTGAAGTAGATCAAGAAAACCTCGTAATTAGAGGGAAAGTAGATGATATACTTTTAGATTGGATGACAGAATCTGGATGGGTTGCTCCAGGACATCCAGTAACGATACAATATGAAATTAACGGAAATGGCGTGTGGGAAAGTGCGTTCCTGAACCCTTGGGAGAAAAGTTACGACATTTACTTCGATCGTAACCAATTACAACAAGGAAAAAATATAATTCATATTGTAGCAACCGATGCAGCTGGAAATAAGTCTAATTTAAACGTCGATTTAGAAGTGAGATAATAAAATTATTGTTGACAAGCTTTTAAATATAGTTTTATAATACAAAACATAGTTTAGTTGAACGAATTATATATCGGCTTTGAAGGAATACTAGTAGCGACTTATATCCCTGTCTCAGAGAACTGATGGTTGGTGCGAATCAGTACATATACAAGCGTGAATTACAATTCTGGAGCTTCTTTCCCGTAATGCTTTTTATGCATGAAGAGAAAGACGGATCTTTCCGTTATCTTAAAGTAAGTGGTAAACAATTAATTGTTTACAAATAGGGTGGTACCGCGATTTTTATCGTCCCTATCGGATTTTCCGATAGGGGATTTTTTGCGTCCTTCCCTTTTAAATAACTTCATATATACGCGTTGAAAGAATCGCAGTAGTATCTTGTATCCCTGTTTCAGAGAGCTAATGGTCGGTGGGAATTAGCACATATATAAGTACGAATTACAATTCTGGAGCTTCTTTTTCGTAGTGCTTTTATGCATGAAGGAAAAGACGGGATTTTTCCGTTATCATTAGTTGAGCTGTAAGTATATTTTCACTTACAAATAGGGTGGTACCGCGATTTTTTCGCCCCTATCGGATTTTCCGATAGGGGATTTTTCTATTTCTCACGCAAACAGTTGTTAAAGAATTTCGAATGTTATGATAAAATTTTATAAGCGCTTACAATTCTGAAAGGAGGTGGTACAAGCTATACAAAACTGGTATTCATTTTTATAGAGAAAAAGGAGGACGTCTAAATGACAAAGAAAAAAGAAATTCCATCACATTTAAAACCATTCGTATCCACACAGCATTATGATCAATACACACCGGTGAATCACGCTGTTTGGCGTTACATTATGAGACAAAACCATAGCTTCTTAAAAGATGTTGCTCATCCATCCTATGTTAACGGACTACAATCATCTGGTATTAATATAGATGCAATTCCAAAAGTAGAAGAAATGAATGACTGTTTAGCACCAAGCGGCTGGGGTGCCGTAACGATTGACGGACTTATTCCCGGCGTCGCATTCTTCGATTTTCAGGGGCATGGATTACTACCAATCGCAACAGATATTCGTAAAGTAGAAAATATCGAGTATACACCCGCTCCTGATATCGTTCATGAAGCTGCAGGCCACGCACCGATTTTGCTTGATTCTACATATGCAAAATATGTGAAACGCTTTGGACAAATTGGAGCGAAAGCTTTCTCCACAAAAGAAGAACATGATGCTTTTGAAGCCGTTCGTACATTAACGATCGTAAAAGAAAGCCCTACTTCTACACCTGAGGAAGTTGCAGTTGCTGAAAATGCTGTAATCGAAAAACAAAACATAGTTTCTGGTTTATCAGAAGCAGAACAAATTTCACGTTTATTCTGGTGGACAGTGGAATACGGCTTAATCGGCAATATAAATGATCCGAAAATTTACGGTGCTGGTCTCCTTTCCTCTGTCGGTGAAAGTAAGCAGTGCTTAACAAACGCTGTAAAGAAAGTCCCATTCTCAATTGAAGCTTGCACCGGGACAACTTATGATGTAACAAAAATGCAACCACAGCTATTTGTTTGTGAATCATTTGAAGAATTGACTGAGGCCCTTGAGCAGTTCTCTACAACGATGGCATTTAAAACAGGTGGAACAGAAGGATTAGAAAAAGCAATCCGCTCCGAAAATCATGCTACAACTGAGCTAAGTAGTGGATTACAAATTACGGGTACATTTACAGAGACAATTAAAAATGATACTGGTGAAGTTATTTACACACGAACAAGCTCACCAACTGCATTAGCAATTCATAATAAACAACTAGCAAATCATTCTACATCTGTGCACAGCGATGGATTCGGGACACCAATCGGATTACTAGATGGAGATATTGCATTAGAAAATTGTACAGAAGAACAATTACAATCATTAGGCATTACAATTGGAAGCAGTGCAGAGTTTACTTTTGCAAGTGGCATTCATGTAAAAGGAACAGTAACAGACATTGTAAAGAATGATAAAAAAATTGCTCTTATCTCCTTTATAAATTGTGCAGTTACTCATAAAGATCGCTTATTATTTGATCCTTCATGGGGAGCATTTGATATGGCTGTCGGCTCACAAATCACTTCTGTATTCCCAGGAGCGGCAGATGCGGCTGCATTTTTCCCGATGAATGAAGAAGTACAAGAAACGCCTGATCCACTTGTACTGAATAAGCTTGAACGTATGTATCAAACAGTTCGAGATATACGTAACGATAGTATTTTACACGATACTCATACTGATCAATTAATAGCTATTCAAGAAGTATTAAATAAATTTTATCCGAAAGAATGGTTGCTTCGTCTTGAAATTTTAGAATTGCTTTTAGAACATAACAAAGGTCACGAAGCATCAGCAGCATTATTACAACAACTTTCTACTTTCACAACTGAAGAATCTGTAACACGTCTTATTAACAATGGTCTTGCGTTACTGCAGGTAAAGGATGTGAAAAATGATGCTACGATTAACTAATGAAGAAGTACAAGAGGAATTAACAAAGCTGGATAAATGGACAGTGAAAGATGAAAAATGGATTGAAAGAAAATATATGTTTTCCGACTACTTAAAAGGAGTCGAATTTGTCTCTGAAGCCGCCAAACTATCAGAAGAACATAATCACCACCCATTTATCCTTATCCAGTATAAAGCAGTCATTATTACTTTGTCATCATGGAATGCAAAAGGTTTAACGAAACTAGATTTTGACCTTGCAAAGCAATTTGATGACCTATTTTTACAAAATGAAAAAGCTATTATAAGAAAGTGAAAAAAGAGAAGCCTTTTTAGGCTTCTCCTTTCACTTTAAAATGTATACAATGTCCAAACGGATCCTTGGCCTGTAATATTCCATCTTTATACGTAGCAACTACGCCAATATATTTTAAACTTTCACACACTTGCTCTTTTTGTTTTTCATCTGCTAGTACAATTGTGAAATATTTCAAACCAACGGAATTTGGCATTTGTGGTGGTATACCTTCACCCTGCCATGTATTTAAACCGATATGGTGATGATAACCACCTGCTGATACGAACAACGCTCCATTACGAGCTGGAATCGTTACATCAAAACCAAGGCCATCAACATAGAAACGTTTCGCTTCTTCTAAGTCAGCTACATGTAAATGAATGTGCCCCATCACAGTACCAGCCGGGAACCCATTCCATGTATTTCCTTGCTGTAATAATCCTTCGCCGTCTAACGGGTTACTAACAAATGGTAACTCTCCATTTTCATCATGCCAAACTTCTTTTTGGCGATCATGATAAATTTCAATCCCGTTTCCATCTGGATCAGCTAAATAAAGAGCTTCACTAAAGTAATGGTCAGCCCCACCATGTAATGGGTGTACTCTCTCAACAAAATGACGAAGAATATTTGCTAAGTCTTGTCTGTTTGGTAATAAAATTGCATAGTGATATAAACCAGTTCGACCTCTTTGCTTCGGAAGAGCGTCTTCCTTTTCTTCTATTATGAGAAGTGGCTCATTGTCCTCATTACCAAACGTAACGATTGTACTTTTTTCTTCCAGTACCTTCATACGCAATACTTCTGTATAAAACTCTAGCGATTTCTTTAAATTTGATACATATAAATGAACAACCCCAAGTGTTGTTTCGGGATGAAGTGGAAAGCCCATTTTGTTATACCCCCATTTTAATTAATTCTTCTTTAACATTTTCTCTTTTAAGAAATTATCTACAAAACCATTAGCTTTCGCAACAAATAAGTAAGCACCCATCGCTAATAATGCAAGTTCTAACTCAAATCCAGGATTTTTCCCGTCTCCTAACAAACCAGCTGACCATTTTACTTTCACAATCGCTCCAACCATAACAAGTGCAAATAATAAGCCAATATACCTTACGCCTAAACCTAGAATTAACAATAGACCTCCAACTAATTCAACTGTTGCTACACCGTATGCAAGTCCTCCTGGTAAACCAATGCTTGTAAACCACCCTGCAATATTGTCAATTCCTGATTGGAATTTTGTTAAACCGTGCATAAAGAACGTTACCCCTAACACGATACGAATAATTAAGTTACCAATATGTTGATTCATTTCTTTCTCTCCTTTATAGTTTTGTTATACAAAACTTTTATTTACATTACAAAACATACACTAATTATTTTTATTCGTCAATTCATTTTTCATGAGAAAAAATATTTTTTTTTTGCTATGATACAAATAGTTGTTTACAAAAAGGAGCATGATTTTATGAATATCGGTTCTGCGATTCGTGAAATTCGTCAACGTAGAGGAATTACGATTGCCCAAATTTGTGAAGGAACAGGTCTTTCTAAAGGCTTTATGAGTCAGGTTGAAAACAATAAAACATCACCATCTATCTCAACTTTAGAAATGATCGCTAATTTTTTAAATGTTCCCCTTCCATATTTATTGTTAGAACAAAAAGATCGTTTGAAAATTGTAAAAAAAGAAGAGCGTAAATACAGTGTGTATGGAAAAGATGAACAAAGAATTGAGCATGTTGCGGAGCAAGGTGGTCTCCGCCTATCTCTAGTAGAAATTTCTGCCGGATTCCCGAAAGAAAACTCACCAAATGCTCATGAAGGTGAAGAGTGTCATCTTGTATTACGCGGAAAACTAGAAGTTCAACATGGAGAAGATATTGCGATTGTAGAAGAAGGTGATTCTTTCTCTTGGAATGCATGCGTTCCTCATATTGTTCGCAATATAGGTGAAGAATCTGCATTATTACTTATCTCTAGTCATGCGGAAAATCGAAAACGTGTTTACTAAACGATAAAAAAGAAGCCTGTTTCGTAACAGGCTTCTTTTTTATTCCCTTATAATTCCATAACTCGTCCCAACTAGTACGGTCTTTTCATGTTGATTGCGATAAACTGACTCAATTGAAACTTTTTTATATCCTTCCATTTGCTCAATATTTGTTAAAGTTAATTCACAAGTAACCGTATCTCCTGTAAAAACTGGTCTAATAAACTCACTTACTAATTCCCTCGCTATGTAATGTAACTCTTCGCCTACTTTCGTCCCAATGCTAGCAGTCAATAAACCATGGACCATTAATCGTCCATTCTCATCATATTCCATATGATGTCTACCTTTATCGCCTGTAATATTTGCAAATTCAAAAACTTCTTCCTCGGTAAATCTTCTTTCGTATTTAAATATATCCCCAACTTTTACATTCATTTTTATCCCCCGTTTAATAAACTGAATTTTCTTTTATTTTATCACAAAATGAGTCTCAGTTCAGTTTATATTATTAAAATAGCAATCCTTTTTCTTTATTACCTTATAAGTTATCGATGCCCTTCCTTTTTTGCCACTTGATACCCATAGTACGCACATGTTCCATTTCTTGATAACTCTCTTACTTCAAAATCACAACTTCTATAAAAATCAAAATTGTTAGCGGACGTATGCGCAAACCAATCGCCATGCGGAAGCTTTTGTAAACAAAGAGCTACAAGTTTCTTACCTAACCCTTTCCCCCTATACTCACACTTCACAACTAAATTTACTATGTTAGCAACCATGATTTGATCAGAAATAACTCTAACCATCGCGACCATTTCTTCTTCATCCCAAATTGTGAAAGCCCATGTTGAATTTTCAAATGCAATCGTAAACTTTTCAATTTGCCAAGAAGGGATATTATCATTACTCCAGCCAGCATCTTCAAATAATGTCTTAATCGCATATGCTGGCACTCCATTCGTTCCTTCACGAATAATTAGTCCATTATGATAAATATACATGTAATCCCTCCCTTTATTTTTTATATACCATTCTCCAAAAAATGCAATTCACCTTTTTTCATCCAACCCGCTTAATGGAATAAACGAGAACATCCATCTCATGAAATGAAGTTGTTTTCTCATAACTAAGCCCTGTTTTTCTAGCAACAAATATTGAAGCTGGGTGGTTCGGATTAATAAGTGAAATTAATTTATTCATTTGTAATGCTTGAAAACCATAGTCTCGAAATGCCGCCGCAGCCTCTTTCGCATACCCTTTCCCCCAATACTTAGGAAGTAGCCAATAGCCAATCTCAATTTCCTCTTTTCCATCTACCTTCTGCTTGACAAGTCCTGCATGACCAATTCTTATCCCTGTTTCCTTTTCAATCATTACAAATAAACCGAGACCATTTTTATAATTTGGAAGTACCCTCTCCTCCAAACTTTTTTTACATTGCATAAATGTTTTTAACGTTCCATTTCCAATATAGCGCATTACCTTCTCATCCCCCCATAAAGAAGCATAAAATGGTAAATCATCCATTGTATATTTGCGAAATTGTAAGCGATCTGTATGGAACACTCTTTTATTCACTCCCATCATTTTGAACCTCATTACATAACAACATATTTCAAACTACGTAAGTGTTGAATAATTCATATCAAGAAAGTTACCAAAAAGAAAGAAAATTCAATCTTATAAAAGTGTATTATATCAAAAAAAAGCAGTAGACAAAAGAGTGTCTACTGCATCCATATCATAACTAGTATAAAGAAAACTACAATTGAGGGGGTGTAGGATTTTCAAATATACTAGATACTTATCCCGTTCTAACGGGCGGTAAACCTTCCAATCCTTTGAGTGGAAAGTTTACCGCACATAAGAACTTTGCGGTCATTAAGAAAGCACTGTTAAGTACTCAAATACACGCTGAGCTTTTTCTCCACCCATTCGTGCATGTTGAAGAAGAGAGATGCCATGTGGGCCAGATGCACGTAATGCCTCTGGTTGTGCTACTAAAATGGCTTGTACGACTTCAAGTTCACCCAGCATAGCTGCTGCAAAAATATCCATCCGAGCTCCCTTTTCCAGTAAATAAAGAGCAATATCTTTACGGCCTACATGGGCCGCTGCTCCTAAGGCACTTTCCCAATCTGAGCCACCCCAATTATAAGAAGCATGAAGTAAGCTTGGTGATTCGGCCAAAAGCTCCTGTACTCTTTCTAGATCTCCGTGAGCTGCCATAACAAATTCCCTTACTAACTCAGTGGTAATACGCTCGTCTGTTTGCATCTCTCTTCTCCCTTTTCACAAATTCGTTTCGGTGTAAAAAATGGCTTGTCACTCCCTTGGAATATATCAACTTCAATTCCAAATACACGCTGAAACATTTGATGACATAGTACTTCTTCTGGTACGCCATCATACTGAATCTTCCCTTGTTTTAATACGAGTAAACGATCGCTATATTGAGCCGCTTGATTAATATCATGTAAAACCATTACAATCGTCATACCAAACTCTTCGTTTAATCGTTTAACAAGTTCCATTACTTCTAACTGATGGACGATATCTAAAAAGGTTGTTGGTTCATCTAATAGTAAGACATTTGTGCGTTGTGCAAGCGTCATTGCAATCCAAGCACGTTGCCTTTCTCCTCCTGATAAGGATTGTAAAAGACGATATTCATACCCTTCAAGCTTTGTAACAGACAATGCCCAATCAACAATTTCTTCATCTTCTTTATTTAAGCGACTACTCCATGATTTATGAGGACCTCTTCCGAACTCTATTAGTTCTTTCACTGTTAAATCTAATTGATGATCGTGCATTTGTGGTAACATCGCTAATTGCTTCGCTACATCTGCACTCTTCATCGTATAAATATTTTCCCCATCTAAAATGATGTCTCCTTCGCTTTGTTTAAGTAGCCGTGCTATTAAACGAAGCAAAGTAGATTTCCCCGATCCATTCGGACCGATTAAACTAACGATTTCTCCAGCTTTAATATGTACATTCATATTTTGCATTTGAAATCTTTCAGAATGTGCGTAAAACACTTTGTTAACGGAAATCACGTTGTTTTCCTCCTCTATGGATTAAATATAAGAAGAACGGACCACCTAAGAAGGACAATAAAATACCAACAGGCAATTCGATTGGATCGAACCAACTTCGAGCTATCGCATCCGCAAAAACAAGTAATATCCCACCGCCAAGGCATGATAATGGCAGTAAATATTTATAGTCATTTCCAACTAATAAACGTAACATATGCGGTACAACAAGACCGACAAATCCAATAAGACCAGAAACACTAACTGCTATTCCAGCTAACATTGTACTTACTACTATTAAATAAAACCGACTTCTTTCCACGTTATATCCTAATAATTTTGCCATTTCATCCCCAAGCATTAATACTCGAATATGTTTAATACCGAAGAAAGCTAATATAATAGCGAATATCGCATAGTAAATAATCATATTTAAATGTGCCCAACTAACACCACCAATACCACCAGCTAACCACGGTAAAACTGATTGTACTTTGTCGCTATGTAATAACATTAGCGCTGAAGTCGCTGCACCAATTAAGGCGTTTATTGAAACACCTACTAATACAATTCGTGAAGGTGGCGCCCCCTTTTGCCATGATAGTGCGTAAATGACCATTGCTGTAATAAAAGCTCCTAAAAACGCTCCTAGTGGTAAGAATGCCATATGTTGAGGAAATAAAATCATGATTATAATTGCTACAAGACCTGCTCCTGATGAAACTCCGATAATTCCAGGATCTGCAAGAGGATTTCTCATAACCCCTTGCAATAATGCTCCTGATGCAGCTAAACACGTTCCTACTATAAAACCAACGAGCACTCTCGGTATACGAAGATCCCATACAATTCGATGAACTGTCGAACCTTCATCTTGTATACCTTCTATAATGTCTCGTAAAGAAAAAGATAAGCTCCCTGCAAAAAGGCCATAAAAAAGACCTAGAACAGTTAATACGACTAAAGTAACTGTTATTATCCACCTTTTTCTCGCAAAAGGATGTTCCTTTTCTCTTACTATTTCACTACTCTCCATACTTATCATTTCCTTACATCTTGTATACTTTTATACATAAAGTCCATCGCTTCTGTAACTTTCGTCCCAGGATTTGATCCAAATAAATCTGGTGGTAAAATAACTACACGATTTTGTTTTACTGCATCTAAATTTTTCCATGCTTCATTTTTCATCATTTCGCCTTCAAATGCTTTTTTCACACTATTGGGATCTCCATGTGTAATTAAATAAATCACATCTGGATTTGCTTCAATAATACGTTCTACACTTAGCTGTGCATATTGCGGATACTCTTTCATTTCTGGAAAACTAGCTGCGATATTTTTCCCGCCTGTTTTTTCTAAAATATCCCCTGATAGAGATGTTGGTAATGCTGCTAAATAAGTGCCTGGTGCTCCATAAACTAGCAACGCTTTAACATCACTCTTTTTCTCATATTTCTTCATTTGATCATTAATTTTTTGGTTAAGCTCTTTTGCTTTATCTTCTTTCTTCATTACTGTTCCATACATTTCAATACCCTTTTGAATATCTTTTACAGAGTTGGCTGAAGAAATGATTACTTTTGTTCCTTGTCCTTCGACCGTTGGAATGTTCTTTTGGAATCCATTGTTAGCAACAAGTACATCCGGTTTTAAACTAGCAATTTGCTCAAAATTCGGTTGATGTGCATTCCCGATTACTTGTGCTTTCTTTAATTCCTCTGGGAGAGTTAATTTTGTATCAGGACGACCTACTATTTTTCCACCTAAAGCATGAATAATATCCATGTCTCCCATACTCAACGTAGCAAAACTTTCAGGAACTTTATTGAATGTTATCTTTCTGTCTGAGAGATCGGTAATTTCGATTTTGTCTGTTCCTTTGTCTGTTTTTGTTGCGGATGCTTTTTCGTTTTCTTTTGCACTGCAACCTATTAATAAGAAAAAAATAGATAAGATCGCTGTGAACAGCGTAATAGATTTGTTCATTCTTTCACCTCTAATTGATAATAATAATCATTAACTACTATTCTACTTTAATTGATAAGGATTATCATTGTCAATATGAAACGCATACATTTTCTACAAAAATGAAAAAACGCTACAAAAAGATTTCTTCTTTTCGTAGCGCCCTATTTAACAATTTTCTTCATATTCGCTCTCCTCTAATTGATCACGCATCGTTCTAACACGCTTAAAGAAGAAAAAAGCAAGAACTAAAAATACAATAATACTCCCCATCATAACAAAAGACTGTACCATACTTTTTATTCCACTTGGAATTAATAAACCGATCATTAAAAATGTACTTATAGCTAAAAGTACTTGTGCAAACCGGGTATAATCTGCTATTTTTTCTTGTAATTCTTTCATCTGCTTATCACTCCCATCCTCACTTTATCACATTCTATCAAGCTTAAAGACAAGTAAATAGAACCAATCTGGGAGATGTTTTCCAAAGTAAAAAAGAGCCGCTTACTCGCGGCTCTTTTTTATCTATTATACGCCTTTATATGCTTCCATATAGATTTCTTTCAGCTCTGAAATGAGCGGTAATTTTGGATTAGCTGTTGTACATTGATCTTCAAAAGCTCTTTCTGCTAATAATCCAACAACCCCTTCAAATTGGTCTTTAGCAACTCCTTGTCCTGCAATACTCATATTTATATTTAAGCTTTTTCCAAGCTCAATAATTGCTTGGACGAGTGATTCCACACCTTCCGCTGTTGAGCTTGCTGGAAGCCCGAGCATTCTCGCAATATGTGCATAGCGTTCATCAGCCACAAAGTGCTCATATTTTGGGAACAATGCGTGTTTTCTTGGCTTAATAGCATTATAGCGAACTACGTGCGGCATAAGAATTGCATTCGCACGTCCATGCGGAATATGGAATTCCGGTCCAATTTTATGTGCTAAACTATGATTAATACCTAGGAAAGCATTTGCAAATGCCATCCCTGCGATTGCGGAAGCATTATGCATTTTTTCTCGTGCTTCTTCATCATTTCCATTTTTATATGCTCTCGGTAAATATTTAAATACGAGATCAATTGCTTTTAATGCTAAACCATCCGTATAGTCATTTGCCAGAACAGACACATACGCTTCAATTGCATGTGTTAATACGTCCATACCAGTATCTGCCGTCACATGAGGTGGTACTGTCATTACAAATTGCGGATCAACAATCGCTACATCTGGTGTTAATTCATAATCCGCAAGCGGGTATTTAATATTATTTTTCTTATCTGTAATAACCGCAAATGGCGTCACTTCTGATCCCGTCCCTGATGTTGTTGGAATGGCAACAAATTGTGCTTTATTTCCCAAGTTCGGATACTTACATGTACGTTTTCTTATATCCAAAAACTTCTGTTTTATTCCATAGAATGTCGTTTCTGGGTGCTCATAGAATAACCACATCCCTTTTGCTGCATCCATAGCTGAACCGCCACCAAGCGCGATAATTACATCTGGTTTAAAGCTTTTCATCATGTCCGCACCTTTAAATACAGTTTCATCTGATGGATCTGGCTCAACTTCAAAGAAAACTTCAACTTTCACATCATTTGCATGCTTACGTAAATAGTGCGTAACTGTATCTACATAACCGTGCTCAACCATCCCTGGATCCGTTACAATAAATGCGCGGGAAATGTTAGGCATGTTTGCTAAATATGCTGTCGCATGTTTTTCAAAATAAATTTTGGGTGGTAATTTGAACCACTGCATATTCTTTTTTCTATTTGCCAACCTTTTTATATTTAATAAATGAGTCGCCGTTACGTTTTGGGAAACTGAGTTTTTCCCGTAGGAGCCACAACCAAGCGTAAGTGATGGAATAAATCCATTATATATATCACCAATTCCACCTTGTGATGAAGGTGCATTTACAATGAGACGGCAGGCTTTCATACGTAACCCAAATTGTTTTTGTACTTCTTTATTTGTAGAATGGATAACCGCTGAATGCCCTAGGCCACCAAGCTCTAACATTTCTTCGCAATATGTAAATCCTTCTTCTAATGAATTTGCTTTTACACAAGCTAACACTGGGCTCAGTTTCTCACGAGATAGTGGATACGCTGCTCCGATGCCTTTAATTTCAGCTACAAGCATTTTTGTATGTTCAGGTACAGTAATTCCCACTAATTCAGCAATATACTGTGCTGATTTCCCAACAATATCACTATTTACTGCACATGTATTTTCATTAATAACAAGCTTTTCTAATTTCTTTCTCTCTTCCTCTGTTACAAAATAACAATTACTTGCAATCATTTCTGCTTTAACATCATTATAGATTTCCTTATCTACAATGATGGCTTGTTCTGACGCACAAATCATACCGTTATCAAATGTTTTCGATAAAATCAAATCATTAACAGCACGTTTTACATGTGCCGATTTCTCTATATAACATGGTACATTACCTGGCCCTACACCTAGCGCGGGTTTACCAGTAGAATAAGCCGATTTCACCATACCAGCCCCTCCAGTTGCTAGAACGAGTGCGACACCATCATGGTTCATTAATTGTTTCGTTGCTTCCACAGAAGGTCTTTCAATCCATTGAATACAATGCTTTGGTGCACCAGCTTTCACTGCTGCATCATATACTGTTTTTGCCGCTGCAACGGAACAGTTTTGTGCAGAAGGATGAAATGCGAAAATAATTGGATTTCTCGTTTTTATCGCGATTAATGCTTTAAACATTGTTGTCGATGTTGGGTTTGTTACTGGCGTTACCCCAGCTACTACACCGACAGGTTCTGCGATTTCTATTATTTCTTCATGAGGATCTTCATGAATAATTCCTACCGTTTTATCTTTCTTTATACTATGCCAAATATATTCAGTGGCAAAAATATTTTTAATGCATTTATCTTCATATACGCCACGGCCCGTTTCTTCAACAGCCAACTTCGCAAGCGGCATATGTTGATCGACACCCGCAAGCGCCATTTCATGAACAATGTTGTCAATTTGCTCTTGTGTAAAACTTTCTAATGCTTGTAAAGCTTTTTGACCGTTATCTACTAACGTATCAATCATCTCTTTTACCTCTTGCATTTCATTTACAACTTTCTCTTTGACTACCATGTAAATTTCCTCCTATTCTGCTATCTTGGACTTCATAAGTCCCTATAGGTCATAAAAAGTCCCGATTAGCGTAAAAAAATAGAGTTACCTTCCTACATGAATCCCATCGATTGTGAAATATTTCACAAGTTTGTTCGTGAATAACATTTCATGAATTCAATATACATGAAATCATTTCATTTGTGTATGTCTAATTTGTGAAACATTTCACAAATTGATATAATAAAAATGCACTGCTCTATATTAGCAGTGCATTTTTACTATGCTAGTGCTTGTGCCAAATCTTCAATTAAATCTTCTCCATCTTCAATACCAACAGAGATTCGAATTAATGTATCTGTAATTCCTAATTCTTTACGGCGATCTGCTGGGATTGATGCATGTGTCATTTGTGATGGAATGGAAATTAAACTTTCTACTGCTCCTAAGCTTTCAGCAAGTGTAAAGTACTGTAACTTCTCAAGTACTCTATTTAATGTTTCTTCACTATCTACATCGAATGAGATGATTGCACCAAATCCGTTCGCCTGTTCTTTTGCTAATTCATGATTTTGATGTGATTCAAGACCTGGATAATATACTTTATTTACTTTCGGATGGTTATTTAAAAACTCAGCAATTGCGCGTGAATTTATTTCATGCTCCTCCATACGAATTCCTAATGTTTTTAAACCACGAAGTAGTAAGAAGCTGTCTTGTGGTCCAAGAATACCTCCTGTTGAGTTTTGTACGAAATGAAGGTCTTCTGCTAGTTGCGGGCTATTTACAGCTACTAGGCCTGCAACTACATCACTATGCCCACCTAAATATTTCGTTGCACTATGAAGTACAATGTCTGCTCCTAAAGAAATTGGCGACTGCCAATATGGCGTCATGAATGTGTTATCAATAATTGTTAATACATCGTTCTCTTTAGCAAGAGCGGATATTTTCTTAATATCAGTAATTTTCAGTAATGGATTCGTTGGTGTTTCCACATAAATCGCTTTCGTATTTGGGCGAATTGCTTCTACAACTTCCTCTAGGTTTGTTGTATCTACAAATGTATGCTCAATGCCGAAACGGTTTAGTACTTTTGTAATAACGCGATACGTACCGCCATAAACATCATCTGTTAAAATGACGTGATCTCCTTTTGAGAATAGCATAATAGTTGCTGTAATAGCTGCCATCCCTGAACCAAATGCAAATCCAGCATGACCATTTTCTAACACTGCAATCATTTCTTCTAAAGCTGAACGAGTTGGATTACCTGTTCGTGAATATTCATATCCTTGATGCTTACCAACTGCTTCTTGTTTGTACGTACTCGTTTGATATATCGGCACGTTTACAGATCCAGTTGAAGGTTCTCCTATGCGAATACCATGAATTAACTTTGTCTTTGCTCTCATTTTTTATTCCCATCCTTTGTATATGTCTTTACTTAAATAGCGCTCACTGCTATCCGGAAAAATCGTTACAATATTTGTACCTGGTGCTGCGTTTTCTGCCTCAAGTAAGCTTGCATGAAATGCCGCTCCTGAAGAGCTTCCAACGAGAAGGCCTTCCTTTTGCGCCAATTCTTTTACACGTAAAAATGCATTTCGATCAGAAATCGTATGAATTTCATCAAAATAAGATGTTTTTAAAAATGGTGGAATGAATTCAAGACCAATCCCTTCTGTTTCATGTGAACCAGCTTTACCGCCATTTAAAATAGATCCTTCTGGTTCTACAATAACCGTTTTAATATCAATATTTTTTTCTTTTAAATAAGACGCAGTTCCCATAAACGTACCGCCAGTTCCTGCCCCTGCAACAAATATATTAATCTCTCCATTCAGCGCATCCCAAAGTTCAGGACCTAATGTTTTGAAATAAGCACGAGGGTTTGCTTCATTCGCAAACTGACTTGGAGAGTATGAATTCGGTATTTCATTTACTAATTCTTTTGCCTTTGCAATTGCGCCGGTCATTCCTTGCTCAGTCGGTGTATGCACGACCGTTGCACCTAGTGCTTTCATTATTTCTTGTTTTTCAATACTAAATTTCTCTGGTACACAAACAATAACGCGTAAATCATGTTCTAACGCTGCAAGTGCCAGTCCAATGCCGGTATTTCCAGCCGTCGGTTCAATAATTGTTCCGCCCTCTGCAACAAGCCCTTTTTCTAGTGCATCTTCGATTAATTCTCTTCCTAAACGATCCTTAACGCTTCCGCCTGGGTTGTAAAATTCAAGCTTTGCAAATAAACGGACTCCTTTCGGAAGTGAAAAACGAGTAATTTCCACGATTGGTGTATGACCAATCAACTCATGAACTCCACGATATACATTCATCGTGTTCTCCCCCTTATTTGCCAATAAAGAAAAGGCAACTGTATGTATTTTCTTTATATGAGACAGTTGCCTTTTTGTTACATTACTTTAACTCTTCTAGTACTTTTACGATAAAGTTTGTAGAATGAAGAGCTGCTTGATCTAAAAATTGATCAAATGAAACATTTGATTCTTTACCCGCAATATCAGAAAGTGCACGAATAATAACAAACGGAACTTCATATTGGTGGCATACTTGCGCAACAGCTGCTGCTTCCATTTCTACTGCATAAAGGTCCTCAAATTTATCACGAATTGCTGCAACGCGGTTCGGATCACTCATAAATGAATCACCTGTTGCAATCATACCTTTTACAACTTGAATATTTTCTTCTGCCTGCATACATTTCTCAGCTAATGCAACTAATGCCTCATCAGCTTTAAATCCAGGTGGCATTCCTGGCACTTGACCATATTCGTAGTTAAATGCTGTTACATCTACGTCATGGTGACGAACTTCTGTTGAAATAACTACATCACCAACATTTAGAGAGTGATGGAATCCACCAGCTGAACCAGTATTAATTACTTTTTCAGGCTTATATTTTTCTAATAAAATTGTCGTTGACATCGCTGCATTTACTTTACCAATACCAGACTTTAGCAAGATTACTTCATGTCCTGCCAATAGCCCTTTCGTAAATTCACAACCTGCAACAGTTTCTGTTTCTGCTCGTTCTAGTTTGTCACGTAAAATACGTACTTCTTCTTCCATTGCTCCAATTACAGCAATTCTCAATCTAATCCCTCTTTCTATTGCTTAGTTGCCTCCATTACCCAAACGAAATGATTTAATCTCGTAAACGTTACGTGGAAGCCATTGTTTTCAAAAATAGATTGCATGATCGGAATACGTGTATAGTATTCTGTTTGCAAATCGTTTGCTAACTGATGAAAACCTCTTTGTTTTGCTACTTCGACAGTTTTATCATATGCATCTTGATCTGCAAATATCGTATCAGCAAACACTATTTTACCACCTTTGTTTAGCAATTGACTATACTTCGCAATTGCTACGTCTTTTTCTTCATCTATTAAATGATGAAATGCGTAAGTGCTCACAATAGTATCGATTGAATTTGGGACTTCAAATGAAAGAAAATCACCCTCTGTAATTGAAAACTCTTTTGGTAATTTCTCTTTTGCAATAGTACGCATTTCGCGTGACGGTTCTATACCGTAAACTGTGCGACCAGCAAGTAATAATTTATTTGTTAAATTGCCAGTACCAACACCGAATTCTAATACGTTGCCAAATGACTTGTTAACTACATCCTCTAAAATGTCCTCATAATGGGCGAAAACTTCTTTATATTGTATATCTTCGCCTTGTACAAATGAGTCGTACGTATGAGCCCATTCATCAAATAAACCATTAAATTCTGTTCCCATAAAAATTCCCCTTTTTCTTATCGGTTTTATCAGTATGATATTCTCTCTTTCTAAAAATGTCAATTGAAATGTACGTAGTATTTCCTTCTTTTCTTTGTTACACTATAGGTGATTATCATAGGAGAGGGGGCATCTTCGTGTCATTTACCTTTGAAATGTTAGAAGATAAAGTAGAATTTTTCGAGGCTGCAAACTTAGTTTCTCTAGAAAAAAAAATTAACGAACAAATTGATAATAATAAAGCACTTATGCTCGAAGTTCATCATATTTCTCACCAAATGATTATGGATCCTGAAAGCAAAAGACCTTATTATAGTGCGGTTGTTCATTTTAAATTAAAGAAATTACGCTAACTAAAAAAAGAGAGGCTCTTAAGAGCCTCTCTTTTTTTAGTTTAGAGTTTGAACGAGTACTGGTTTCCAGCCCTCATTGTCTACCCAATCAATATTTACATAATATTTTTTACCTGATTGTTTATCTTGTACGTTACCGTAAGCTTTATTCTTACCGTTATTTCCAATTCTATGGATAACTAATTGATTTACTGGAACGTCAATTGCAGCTGAAATCGCTTGATTCATCTCATTCCAATCTGCTGTACCTTTTTTAAACGTCATCGCAGGTGTTGCACCTTGCTCTGTACCTACTGGCTTCCAAGAAGATTTCGTATAAGCATCTGTTGCCTGTGACTGTGTTTTTTCAGCTGGTGCTTTCTCGTTAGCTTTCGCTTCTTCTTCAGCTTTTTTCTTTTCTTCCTCAGCCTTTTGCTTCTCTTCTTCTTCCTTCTTCTTAGCCTCTGTCTTATCTTGCTCATTCTTCTTCGGCTCTTCTTTACCTTTAGCTTTCTCAGCTTTATTCTCTTTTGTTGTTTGCTGAGCTACCTTTTTATCATTAGAAGACGCTTGCTCTTTTGTGTCAGGAACAAACAATTGATATGCTACAATAGCTACTGCTACTAATACAATAGCGATTGCAATATTTAAAACACCGTTTTGACGACGTTTTTGTTGTTTCTGTTGGAATCTAGATCCTCCTGCCATTCTTCAAACCTCCATGCAGTTTTTCATACTTGCTATTGTAACATTAAATCTAGAAAGGTTGAACATTTACAATAATATTTTCACGAAATGAAAACATTTCATAAATAATTGCAAGATTACTTTTCAATTTCTAATTGATGGATTGCCTCTACCATTTCTGCAAAAACTGGTGTGACTACATTTTCATTACTATCTGTTTCTATATCAACTACAACTAAAGCATATCTTGGGTTTTCATATGGAAAATAACCTGCAAACCAGCGATTCACCCTCTCTCCTTTTCCTGTTTGTGCCGTCCCAGATTTTCCAGCGACAGTTAGTGGCAACGAACGGAATACGGTTCCCGTTCCTTTCTCCATCGTTACAACGGCTCTTAACAACTGTTGTAATTTTTTCATCGTTTCATAAGAAAGCTGTTTCCCATTTAATTTATGATTTTCAAATGTAAAAAAGTCGGTTCCATTTTTATACACTATTTTTTTCACAGCTTTCACTTCCATCTTCTCTCCACCTCTAGCAATTGTCGCCATCATATTCGCTATAGCTAGAGGTGACACACGTACATCTTTTTGTCCGACCATCGTTT
Organism: Bacillus sp. P4_E1; assembly: GCF_056401715.1. NCBI lineage: Bacteria > Bacillati > Bacillota > Bacilli > Caryophanales > Bacillaceae > Bacillus > Bacillus sp. P4_E1. Next base: position 136,390 of record NZ_JBFUIV010000006.1, on the reverse strand, counting down.
GAGCAATCGCTTTTCTACTATCTTTATTTTCTTCGCTTTCCCAAATAATAGCACTCTTTTCTTCTGGCAATTGCTCAAATTCTGGTGTATGAAATACTGAACCTTTCCAACCTACCTTCTCACTTGCTCCTAAGGCCTCTAAATACGTTTCTAATACTCCCCTATCCTTTTGCATTAGTTCATCACCTAATACGGCAAACGTTCGATTACAGCTTCTAGCAAAGCTTTCCTTAAAGTTTAATGACCCCATCATAACTTGCGGAAGATTTTCACCGTATAAATCCGTATTACAGTTAAATGTACGATTAAACCGCACCAAATTCTCATCAATTACTGCTGCTGCAACTACTGTTTTAAAAACAGACCCCGGAAAATGAGGAGTTAACATTTGATTTTCAAGTGTAGATTTATATATCCTCCTATCATTCATCTGTAAAGAAGGCCTACTTACCATTGCTAAAACTTCACTATTCTTTATGTCTAGTAATACTAACCCACCTTTTTTTATTCCGTTTTCATCTATAATCTTCTCTGCTCGTCGTTGCAACGTTTTATGTATTGTTGTTTGAATAGTAACTGGATAAAATGGATTTCCTGGTGAAGTGTATTTCGCCTGCTTCCCAAAAATCGGTTCTCCTTGTCGATCCACTTGATATAGTACTTTCGCTTCTCCATCAGTCAGTAAAAATTCATCAAATGATTGTTGCAATCCAGAAATACCAATTGGCGTTTGTTTCGAAGTTTTTTTCATTTCTCCATAACGCTTTTGAAATTCCTGTTCATTCTCTCCCACATCACCAATTAAATGATTTGCCTCCCCCATTTGCTTCAGTCGAACTTCTGCTGCTACAATACCTAAAATATCTAATTGATTTACCTTCTTCATCTGCTCGAGCGTTAATTGAAATGGGGTATTCTCCTTTCGTAATATAAATGCTTGATTCTTATTTTTCATTTGCAGTCTTATCTCTTGTCTCGACACACCAATGATATGCGCAATTTTCTCTAACATGTCATTTTTTATTTGTAAAAACGGAAAAACAATTAAGACTGGATATTTCTCTTCACCAATTTCCTTACCATTTCGATCTGTAAAATGCCCTCTTCCATTATCTACTGTAAGTGATTGTGTTCGTTGCGTAACACTTTTTTCAATCAGATTGATATTTCGGTCAGTAAATGATTCCGTATCTATAATCTGTATTTGGATTAAACGACAAAGTAATAAAAAAATCACACCCATAAAACAAATTAAAACAATTATAATTCTCCGTTTCATTTTCATAAAAAACACCTCGTCTATTGTAGTTTAGACGAGGTGTTTCACCTTTTATACAAATAAAAAATCACTCGTTTTTACACGAGTGATTTTTTACGTTATTTTACAGAGATAATCTCTACTTGCATTTCTCCACCTGGTGTTTGGATTGCTACCTTCTCACCAATTTGCTTACCTAATAAGCTTTTTGCGATTGGAGAATCGTTAGAAATTCTTCCTTCAAATGGATCGGCTTCTGCGCTACCTACGATTATGTACGCTTCTTCGTCTCCACCTGGTAACTCTTTAAATATTACTGTTTTACCTAATGTTACAACTGTAGACTCTTCACCATTGTCTTCAATGATAACCGCATTACGAATCATGTTTTCAAGTTGTGTAATACGTCCTTCTACGAATGCTTGCTCATCTTTCGCTGCATCATACTCAGAGTTCTCTGAAAGATCTCCGAAGCTACGTGCGATCTTAATACGCTCTACAACTTCTTTACGTCTTACTGTTTTTAATTGTTCAACTTCGTTCTCTAGTTTTTGCTTACCCTCTTGCGTCATAGGGTATGTTTTTTCTGTTGCCATGTTTTCCACTCCTTTTATATACCAATCCCCCGAAAAAAAGAGGAGTTCCATATGAAAACTCCTCCGCTTATATAGCGGAGGTTTCTAGCACACGTAGCACTAGTGGAGTTGTCACATACAACCCCTTATTCTCCAATTCTTCCTTATATAAAGAAGGTATGTATGGAAAGTTGATATAAATATGCCCTCACCTATTGGTAGGTGAGGTTTCATGTTTCATTGTATTCGATAAGAAGGGAAAAAATCCCTTCCTATCGTATATCTTTTACTATGCTATTACAAATTTACTTTTTGTTCAAGAATTGTTGCAATTTTTGTCACCATAATATCAATTGCAACATGATTTTGTCCACCTTCAGGGATAATAATATCCGCAAATTTCTTAGAAGGCTCAATAAATTGATTATGCATTGGACGTACAACGTTTACGTATTGGTCGATAACTGAATCCATTGTACGACCGCGCTCTTCAATATCGCGCTGCATGCGGCGTAAAATACGAAGGTCTGCATCTGTATCAACGAACACCTTAATATCCATTAACTCACAAAGACGTGGGTCTTCTAAAATAAGAATTCCTTCTAAAATAATTACATCTTTCGGCTCAACTGGAATAATTTTTTCTGAACGCGTATGCAATGTATAGTCATATATAGGCTTTTCCACTTGCTCATATGCAAGCAACTGCTGCAAATGGTCAATTAACAAATCATTATCAAACGCTAAAGGATGATCGTAATTTGTTTTTAAACGTTCTTCCATTGGTAAATGGCTTTGATCTTTGTAATAATAATCTTGCTCCAAGATTAAAATGGAATGACCTTTAAAATGGTCAAAAATCGCTTTCGTTACACTTGTTTTTCCTGATCCTGAACCACCAGCGATTCCAATTACAACAGGCTTATTCGTCCCCATTCGACTACCACTCTTTCTTATTGAAGTATGTTTTTGCGCATCATATTATTCACATACACTGGTTGATCCACTTTGAATTTCACGATTTGCAACGGATGTCTCGCTGCATCTAATTCGTTTCCATCCTCATCCCAAATTTTCTCCACCGTTTGCGTAAAGTTTTCTATTTCTGGCCCAAAGAACTCCACTTCATGTCCTGGTTTGAAGTGATTACGTTGCTCAAGCGTTACGATGCCCGTTTCTTCATTATAATCTAACACTAAACCAGCAAAATCATACGTTGTTTTCTTACTATGATTTCCAAACATTTGCTCTTGATGTCCTGGAACCCCTTCAAAGAATGCAGGAGCTGTATCACGATTTGCACATTTATCAAGTTCATCTAACCATTCTTGTTTAAACTCAAAGTTATCCGGATCCGCACAATACGCATCAATTACTTTACGATATACAGTTGCTACAGTCGCTACGTAATGGATAGATTTCATACGTCCTTCAACTTTTAAGCTATCAATTCCAATTTCAATCATTTTCGGAATTGATAAGATTAAATTTAAATCTTTTGGGCTCATCGCAAAGTGAGCATCTTCTTCTTGGAATAGAGGAAGCTCTTTTGCATCTTTATGTTGTGATACCGTTTGAACTAAATCATAATCCCAGCGGCAAGATTGACAACAACCACCACGGTTAGAGTCACGCGCTGTCATATGGTTACTTAATGTACATCTCCCTGAATACGCGATACACATTGCACCATGGACGAATGCTTCAATTTCAACATCAACTTTTTCTTTAATTTCTTTCATTTCTTCATAGCTTGCTTCACGAGCTAATACAAGACGATGTAAACCTTCTTCTTTCCAATACTGTGCTGCTTTCCAGTTGGATAGTGATTGTTGTGTACTTAAATGCACCTCAACAGAAGGCGCCACACGTTTACATGTCTCAATAATAAGCGGATCGGCAACGATAATTCCCGTTACGCCAGCTTTTTCAATCCCTTTTAAATATTCCTCTAGCCCATCCATATTTTCATTATGTGCAAAAATATTTGTTGTTACGTATATTTTTGCTCCATATTTCTTTGCAAATTCAACGCCTTCTGCCATGTCTTCCAGCGTAAAGTTACCTGCATTAGAACGAAGACCAAATTCTTGTCCACCTAAATATACAGCATCTGCCCCATAATGGATAGCTACTTTTAATTTTTCTAAGTTACCCGCAGGGATTAACAGTTCAGGTTTTTTCACAATAACGCGTTTGCCATCGATCACTCGTGAAATTTCTTGTACAGCCATTTCCTACACCCTCCTCGTTTAGTAAACCGTTTCTTTAAAGAAAAATCCTGTATCTAACGGACGATTTACCGGTTGTATTTCTTCTATCTCTTTAAATAAATCATCTTTCACGTCATAATACGCATCACGATCTTCTACACATAAATCAATCGCCTTACGATATTTCTTCGTTACCTCAATAATGTACTCAGAACTTTTTAGGACACCATCAATTTTTAAGCTATCGACTTCAGCATCGATTAGTTCCTCTAACTCATCGATGAAACAAATATCATTCGGACTCATAATGTGAGTACCATTTTCATCTTCATAAATTGGATATTTGTTATTACGTTCCGGGTCGTATAAGAACATATTCTCTTCATACTTTTTCTTTTCGATGTCGAGATTACGCCCTTGATACTCAAAGTAGTTTCCTACTAGTGAACGCTTCGATTGGAACATGCAAGTCATACCGTGAATTTGTACTTCAAGTTCCACTTCAGCATTTTCTTTTAATTCAGCAATTTCATCTAAGCTAAGCTCACGAGCTAATACAGCGCGTTTCGCTCCTCTTTGCCCCCAATAGTTACAAGTAAACCAGTTTGTTGCTGTCGTTTCTGTATTCCAGTGAAGTTGCATATTTGGTGCAACTTCACGAACAGCCATTAATACCGCTGGATCTCCGAAAACAATCGCATCTACATTTACCTCATTTAAAAAGGAAACATAGTCCGTTAATTCTTCTACTTTATCATTGTGGAACATCGCATTCATTGCAACGTATACTTTCACACCATTTTCATGCGCAATGTTTACAGCTTGTTTCACATCTTCACGTGAAAACTCTCCTGCCAAACGTAAACCAAACTTTTGTTCACCAACCATTACTGCATCTGCCCCTGCTTTCGCAAGAGGTTCAATATCCGCCACCGCTCTAGGCGTTACTAACAATTCAGGTTTCTTCATACTTTTGTCACCCTCTCTTTTTACTTACAGCCACTCCATCGCCAATTGGGAAAATCGTTGTATCATATCCTTCATGATTCATAAGCCATTCATTGTACGTCTTAATACGACGAATCAAACCACGGGTACGTCTATTTTCAATTTTCTCTTTTGTCGTCACAAGACCATGGTACATAACGTTATCTGAAATAATAACGCCACCAGGATTTAATAACGGTTCGTATAAGTCAAAAAAGCGACGATACTGCCCTTTCGCTGCATCAATAAAAATAACATCAAATGTTCCATGTTCTTTCACTTGTTCGCCCGTTTCTAAAGCATCACCGTAAATAACAGAAATACGGTCTGTTACCGAGGAACATTCTATATATTCAAGTGCCTTTTCATATCGTTCACGATTGCGTTCTACTGTCACAATGCGAGAGTTCGGAATAGCTTGCATCATACGAATACTAGAATAACCGATTGCTGTTCCAAGTTCTAAAATACTTTCCGGTCCAATTAAACGTAAAAATTGCAGCATAAATTCCATTCCAAGTCGATCCATAATCGGCACATGGTTTTCAGTTGCATACTCTTCCATTTCAAGAATTAATTTATCTTTTGGATCAATAAATGATAATAGGTACTCGTTAACTGCATCCTCCATAATTGGTCCTCCTTATTTACATGGAGAAGTGCCTCTATGACGCGTCAACCTTTGTCTTTTCACACATAGAATGCAATAAAAATACAAGCCAGTTTCACCCTTAGCTTGTACGTCCCGTTTTGATATTAAAAACGATTCTTCTGCCAGTTTTTAACCCGATATATTTTACCACAAAAAAGAGGGATATGCGACCCTTTTCGCTATCCCTCCCCATTTCACTGTTTTTTCGTAATGTATTTTTGCTTTAATGCATTATGTTCTTCTAATGTTTTCGCATAATACACTTCACCACTTGGTGCAGCTAAGAAATAATAATAATCTGTTTGCGCAGGATCTAACGCTGCTTCCACTGAATGTTTACCAGAGTTTGCAATCGGTCCAACCGGCAACCCTTTCACAACATACGTATTGTACGGTGAGTTTACTTTCAAGTCTTCGTATAATACACGTTGTTTATGCTTTCCAAGCGCGTATAATACCGTCGGATCCGTTTGAAGCGGCATGCCTTTCGCTAGACGATTATAGAAAACACTAGAGATTTTTTGGCGATCAGTAAAGCCAGTAGCCTCTTCTTCAATAAGTGAAGACAACGTGAGAAGTTGATGAACATCCCAGTTCTTCGCTTTCATTTTCGCCTCATTTTGAACAATAATTGCATTTGTTTTCTCAAGCATCGGGATTACAATTTCTTCTAATTTCGTATCCTTTTTATAGAAAGAATACGTTGCTGGATATAAGTATCCTTCTAGTGGATATTTAATGTTGCTATCAAAAATTTTATCTGTTAATAGCTTCGGATACTTTTGCTGCATTTTTTGAATAAATGCTTTATCGTTTAATTGACGCACAACATCATCTTTATTCCACTTTAATTCTGCCGCAATCACTTCAGCAATTTCAGTTACTTGCGCCCCTTCTTTAATCGTCACTTTATAAAGAGCCGGACGATGCACGTTGCCAGATGACATTTGTTCAATGACATCGTTAGCACTCATCGAAGGATTTAATAAATATGTACCTGCTTGTAAGCTTTTCGACTTAAATTTCGTATAAAAACTAAAAACTGTACTGCTTTTCACAGCACCTTTTTCTTCTAAAATCTCACCGATTTTACTTGTAGATGACCCCTTTGGAATCTCTACCTCAATCTCTTTTTTATTTCCACTATCAACTGGCCCTAATGCAGATGAAATATACGCATAGACTGATCCACAAACTAAAAGCAGTGCGATAATCGAAATTAAAAAAATGCGTCTACGCTTCTTCTTCACTTGATTCTCTACCAAAATTCTTCCTCCTTATTTAATTGTAGACCGTATACACTTCCTCTATACAATGCCCTACAAACATAAAGCAAAACCAATCATTTCTAAATAATCGGTGACAGCTACTTATTTAAAGCCTTTTTTCATACAACCCGTCTTATTATACTATAAACAATTAAGTAGTTTCGACAAAAAATCTGTCATTTTGCATATGAATACAAAAAAGGCGAACTGTGTACACAGTTCGCCTTTTTATCCATTACTATTCTTCTTCTTGCTCATCAGCAAGAGTGTTAAACATTTCTTGTACCATTTCCCACTCTTCTTCAGATTCAATTGAAAGTAATGTTCCGCCCTCTTCTTCACTTTGCTCATATGCCATTGCATCGAAGATTTGGTCTCCATCTTCGTCTACTTCACCGATTGGAGAGAAGACTACGTAAGATTTTTTGCCGAATTTTTCAGCATCAAAAGTGAAAATAATTTCACATAAATGTTCGTTTCCTTTTTCGTCTACAATTGTAATTTGATTTTCTTCCATTTTGGTCACCTCTTATTTACTATCTAAAAATCCTTGTAAGATCACGACTGCAGCCATCTTATCGATTACCTGTTTTCGCTTCTTACGGCTCACATCAGCTGAAATGAGCAGACGTTCCGCTGCCATCGTCGACAAACGCTCGTCCCACATTACAACTTCTAATTGTAACAGATTTCGCAGGTTTTCTGCAAATTGCTGGCACGCTTCACCACGAGGGCCGATTGTACCATTCATATTTTTAGGTAAACCTACTACTATTTTGTCCACATTGTACTGTTTTACCAACTCAGAAATACGGTCAAAACCAAAGTGGCCTCGTTCTTCGTTAATCCTGATTGTTTCCAGCCCTTGTGCTGTCCAGCCCATTTCATCGCTCATTGCAACACCGACTGTTTTAGTACCAACATCTAAACCTAATATCCGCATAAACTACTCCTCACGATGATGTTTCAAGTAAGACTTCACAAGCTCTTCAATTATCTCATCACGTTCAAGCTTGCGAACGATGCTTCGTGCATCTTTATGGCGAGGTATGTATGCTGGATCTCCACTTAATAAATAACCGACGATTTGGTTAATCGGATTATAACCTTTTTCTTGAAGTGCATCATACACAGTTAAAAGTACATCATTTACATGGACACTCTGTTTTTCATCTTGAATGCTAAACTTCATTGTCTTATCAAAACCGTCCATTTCAAGCACCTCACTTGTAAGTAGTAAGTATAGGGAGAAGAACTTCTCCTCTCCCTACCATTGTACACTACTATCTCTTTATTTTGAAACAGATTTAACGTACTCTTGTACAAACGCTAAAGCTTCCTCTACTTGCGCTGGGTTTTTACCGCCTGCTTGTGCCATATCAGGACGGCCACCACCGCCGCCTCCACAACGAGAAGCGACTTCTTTCACAAGTTTACCCGCATGGTAACCTTGACTAATTAAATCTTTCGTTACGCCAGCTAAAATGTTTACCTTATCGTCATTTACAGACGCTAATACAACAACTGCAGACTCTAATTTATTTTTAAGGTCATCCATCATTGTACGTAAGTTGTTCATATCTGCAACATTTACTTTCGCCGCTAATACGTTCACGCCATCAACTGTCATTACTGAATCAGTTAAGTTTCCTGCTTCGATATTGCTTAATTTCGCAGCAAGAGATTCGTTTTCTTTTTGAAGTTGTTTTACTTCAGTAAATAAACCATCAACTCTTGTTAAAATATCTTTTGGATTTGTTTTCATTTTTCCTGCTGCTTCTTTTAATAAACCTACTTGATCGTTCATTAATTCGTATGCAGACTTACCAGTTACCGCCTCAATACGACGAGTTCCTGCACCGATACCAGACTCAGCAACGATTTTGAAAATACCAATAGAAGCTGTGTTATCAACGTGACAACCACCGCAAAGCTCTAAGCTGTAATCGCCTACTTGCACAACGCGTACAACATCGCCGTATTTTTCACCGAATAATGCCATTGCGCCCATTTCTTTCGCTTCTTCGATTGCTTTTTGAGAAATCGCAACATCAATACTTTCCCAAATTTTTTCGTTTACGATACGCTCAATTTTTTCTAATTCATCAGCTTGTACTTGACCGAAGTGAGAGAAGTCAAAACGTAAACGTTCAGATGTTACAAGAGAACCAGCTTGGTTAACATGCGTTCCAAGTATATCTTTTAATGCTTGGTGTAGTAAGTGAGTTGCTGTATGGTTTTTCACAACGCTACTACGGTTTTTCGTATCGATAAGAGCTTTTACAGCCGCTTCTTTCGTTAATGTACCCTCTTCAACAACAACTTTGTGTAAGTTTTGACCATTTGGTGCTTTTTGTACGTCTTTTACAACAACTTTCACGCCGTCAGCAAGAAGATAACCACGGTCTGCAATTTGCCCACCGCTCTCAGCGTAGAATGGCGTTACATCAAGCATTAATTGTCCTTCTTCACCTGCTTGTAAGCTATCTGTATACTCACCATTTTTCACAAGTGCAACAACGTTACTTTCTGTTGCAACTGTACCGTAACCAACGAATTCGCTCGCTACTTTAACTTCACCAAGTACACCGCCTTGAACTTGCATAGAATCAACGTCTTGACGAGCAGCACGTGCACGCTCACGTTGTTTCTCCATTTCATTTTCAAAGCCCGCTTGATCAACTGTCATACCAGCTTCTTCTGCATATTCTTCTGTTAATTCAATTGGGAAACCGTACGTGTCGTATAGGCGGAACGCATCTACGCCAGAAATAACAGTTGTTTTTTCTTCTTTCGCTTTTGCAATTACTTCAGCTAAAATTGATTCACCATCATGAAGTGTTTCATGGAAACGCTCTTCTTCATTCTTCACAACTTTTGCGATGAAATCTTTCTTTTCAAGTACTTCTGGATAGAAGTCTTTCATTACTTCTCCAACAACCGGTACTAATTCAAACATGAACGGACGGTTGATGTTTAATTTCTTAGAATAACGAACAGCACGGCGTAATAAACGACGTAATACATAACCACGGCCTTCGTTAGATGGAAGAGCACCGTCACCAACAGCGAATGTTACTGTACGGATATGGTCAGCAATTACTTTAAACGCCATATCTTTTTCTAAATCGCCATTACGATATTTCTCACCAGAAATTGATTCTGTTGCACCAATCATCGGCATGAATAGGTCTGTATCAAAGTTTGTAGGTACATCTTGAACGATAGATGTCATACGCTCTAGACCCATTCCTGTATCGATGTTTTTCTTAGGAAGTGGCGTATATGAACCGTCTGGATTATGGTTAAATTGAGAGAATACAAGGTTCCATACTTCTAAGTAACGCTCGTTTTCTCCGCCCGGATATAATTCTGGGTCACTAAAGTCATTACCGTAAGATTCACCGCGGTCATAGAAAATTTCTGTATTCGGTCCACTTGGTCCTTCACCGATATCCCAGAAGTTTTCTTCTAAACGGATGATGCGTTCTTTTGGAACACCCATTTTCTCATTCCAAATTGTGAATGCTTCTTCATCTTCCGGATGAATTGTAACAGATAGTAATTCTTTATCGAATCCGATCCATTTGTCGCTCGTTAGAAATTCCCAAGCCCAAGTAATTGCTTCTTCTTTGAAGTAATCACCGATTGAGAAGTTCCCTAACATTTCAAAGAATGTATGGTGACGAGCCGTTTTCCCAACGTTTTCAATATCGTTTGTACGAATTGATTTTTGTGCATTTGTAATACGTGGATTTTGTGGGATTACACGACCATCAAAATATTTCTTTAATGTCGCTACACCACTATTAATCCATAACAGAGATGGATCTTCATGAGGAACTAGTGATGCACTTGGTTCTACTGCATGTCCTTTTTCTTGGAAAAAGTCTAAAAACATTTGACGAATTTGTGCGCCTGTTAGTTGTTTCATTGTATTTTCCTCCTTAAATATAAAAAACTCCCGCCCCTAATAAAAGGGACGAGAGTTAACTCGCGATACCACCCTAATTATGAATTGATTATTATAACAATCAATTCATCACCTCATGGTGCCGTAACGTGGCAAGACGGCAGTGGTTAGCTGCTCTCAGGATTAGCTTTCTGTTACCCTTCATTTAAAGCTTCTTTCAGCCATTGGAAGCTTCTCTCTATAAATGGACTGTAACGTACTTGTTCCGTCATTGATTTAATGTATTATATGACTAAATATAATAGAATTCTCTTAAGTTTGTCAATGTAGATAATCATTTATATTGTATCAATTGCTTATTAATCATAGTTATTCTACTATTCATTCTTAACAGCCTTTAAATATATTATGCATTTATTACTAAATAGGAATCTTCTCTCAAAAAATACTTTATGCAAATTTCTAAATATTACATTATTTGTTATAATTAATTTATTAACAATAAAGGAGCGATTACAATGACAACCTTATTGAATCAAGCTAAAGAAATGTTAACAACTGATGAAAAAATCCTTTTTTATGCAGCATGCTCATTAAATATATTTATATATCGTTCCGTCGCAAGACCAGGACTGTTAATTTTAACGAACAAACGGCTCTTCTTTTATGGACCAGATGTAAGTAAGAACCCAATATTTGAAGAGTACTCTTTTGCAAACATTTCTAATCTACAAGAGCAAAAGCGTCTTTTCAGCAATCAAATTATATTTATGTACGATAATGAATGGAAAAAAATAAAACATATTCAAACAAATGATGTAAGCTCTCTCGTTCAACAAATACACGAGCAACTCTCTAAATAATGATAGCCCTCTACTTTTATAAGTAGAGGGCTATCATATTACACATCTTCTTTTTTCCAAAGAGGTCTCACATGAACGACCACTGTCCGAATGACCGCTAAAATAGGAACCGATATTAGTAATCCTACAATCCCCGCAACTTCTCCCCCTACTAGTAATGCAAACATAATGATCACAGGATGCATACGAAGCGACTTACCAACGATGTAAGGCGATAAAATGTTACTTTCCAAAAATTGCAAAATAGCAATTGTAATCCCCGCCTTAATGAGTAAACTCGTTGATACCGTTGCCGCAATCATCAACGTCGGAATCGCCCCTAAAATAGGACCAAAGTACGGGATTATATCCGTTACCCCAATAATAATGCCGAGCAGCAATGGATATTTCATACCGATAAACCAAAAAGAAAGAACAGATACTCCCCCTAATACTAAGCAAACAAATAACTGCCCTCGAATATAACTTCCGAGTGATTTATCAATTTCTTTCGCAAGCATTTGCCCCGTACTACGCCACTTACTCGGGACTAATTCCCAAAATATATGATAAAACTCACCGTAATCTTTTAATATGTAAAATACAATGAACGGAATTAAGAAAATAATGAGTAACGAATCCAGTACACCACGAGCTGTGCTCATGACTTTATTTAAAAGCGCTTGAATCTTCGTTTCTACACCACCAAAAATTTGTTTCACCTTTTCATGAATAAATGATGGGAAATTCGCTGTTTGTTCTGTAACTCCATCCATCCAAGAATCGTACATTTTTGTAAACTGCGGAAATTGTTCATTAATTTCTTGTAACTGTTTAATAACAACTGGCGTTCCTTTATAAATTCCATAGCCAATTCCGCCAAAGAAAAGAATATAAATGAGCAAAATAGCAAGTGTGCGTGGCATTCCTTCCTTATGGATTTTTTCAATTAAAGGGTGTAATAAATAAGCAATAAAACAAGCAATAAAGAACGGTGTGATCGCCACTTTAAATACAAAAATAATCGGTGCCCATAGTGGCTTGATTTTTAAAAAGACGAGCAAACAAAGAAAAACGAGTAACAATAATCCTAAACGATATATCCAAATGATTTTAAGATTCTTCACACGAAAAACCTCCTCCACCTTTATTTTGAAAATAAATAGGTTAGGTTATGTGCAAAAGTTTTAAAATCTTTTTATACAGACCATACTGTTTTTTAAAGACATACATATATTTAACATAATAAGGACAACCACCCCTGAAAATACAAAATGTCAAAATATAATCAGGAGGGCTCATAATGATCTTATTTATGCTTGCATTATCCGCACTTTTTATGCTTCTTGAATGGATTTGTATCGGGTTTGGTATTTGGAAAGGCTTCTTTATTCGTTCCTCACGAAAGGAAAGAGCTAAGCACTTATGGCATTATGGAATGCTTGGCGTTGGATGCTACGGTTTATCTTATCTCTTCTCTGAAATCGGACTTTTATATTTGCATACAAGCGCATAAAAAAACTCCCTTATCATAAAGGGAGTTTTTTACGCCTTATAAATAAGACTTAATCATCTTACGTGCTTTTTTCACATTGCGTTTTGAGAATACATCTTGTTTGCGAGCATATTGATACGCTGCAGCTCCAACACCTAATGCGATTAATGAATTGCGTAGATTCAAAGTAAATCCCCCTTTTCGTTATCCGATCGTTCTTTCATTATCATCAAATAAATCATCAAGAGAGCTTAATGAACCATCTTCCTCTACTTGATGTGTATGGATTTTCCCCTTTGAAACCGATAATTCGATATAACAATTCCAGCAATAAAATTGGTTGACACCTATTTTTCCGATGTCTTTCCCTTTGCAATTTGGACAACTGAACATATGGCTTTCATCTCCTTACAGTCTCCCAGATTCTATTCGCCATTATGTCCAAACTGCATTCATTTATACATTGCTAGAACCTTTCAACGTTATACGTTTGAAAGGTTCACTATATAATTTCACCTTGTTACATGAAATCATACGGTGAAATGTTTTCCACGTCCATTTCTTCACCATTAACCGTCACCATCTGCACTTCTCCTTGTGATTCTTGCAATCGGCCAGCTAAAGTCGTTTGACGCATTGCATCATCAAGGCGATTTACACCAGATTGAAACGCTGCTTCCTCCCCGCAAATAATAAGGAATTTCTTACTCCTTGTAATACCCGTGTAAATTAAATTACGACGTAACATACGGTTATAGCTTTTTACAATCGGCATAATAACAATCGGAAATTCACTACCTTGTGATTTATGAATCGAGCAGCAATATGCATGTGTAATTTGATTTAAATCTGGCTTTGTATACGTTACTTCAATCCCATCAAATGAAACGATAATCATATCTTGTTGCTCAACGTTTTCTTTCGCATAAAACACCGAAACGATTTCTCCGATATCACCATTAAATACTTGGCTTTCCGGCTGATTGACTAATTGAAGTACTTTATCACCTCTGCGGTATACAACGTCACCGTAGGCAATTTCTTTACTTTTTTCTTTTTTCGGATTGAACACTTCTTGAAGAGCTTCATTTAACACATTAATACCTGCCGGTCCGCGGTACATAGGTGCCAACACTTGTACATCTCTTGCGCTAAACCCTTTCGTCTTCGCGTTTTCACATACTTTTTTTACAACTTCAACAATTTGAGCACCTGCACAGCTGATAAATGAACGATCTTTTTTATTTTGCGCTAAATCTGGTGGAAGTGTTCCGTCCTTTATCGCATGGGCAAGTTGAATAACAGATGACCCTTCCGCTTGACGATAAATTTCTGTAAGCTTGACCGTTGGAACCGCACCTGCATTCAATAAATCTTTTAACACTTGTCCAGGTCCTACAGATGGCAACTGATCTTCATCACCTACAACGATAACTTGAATATTTGTCGGAAGTGACTTGAATAGCTGATTTGCAAGCCAAATATCTACCATCGAAAACTCATCAATAATAAGGAGCTTCCCTTGTACAGGATCTGTTTCATTGCGCTGAAAAGATCCTTCTGGCGTCCATCCAAGCAGACGATGAATTGTGCAAGCTGGAAGTCCTGTCGATTCACTCATGCGCTTCGCCGCTCTTCCAGTTGGGGCCGTTAATAATATTGGAAATGGATTATCATCACTATATTCATTCGGATTTAATGATACTCCGTGAAGTGACGCATACATTTCAACAATTCCTTTAATAACTGTTGTTTTCCCCGTCCCTGGTCCACCTGTTAATAACATCATCGGCTTATGAAGTGCAGTTTGAACTGCTTCTTGCTGAAGCGGCGCATACTGTACCTTTAGCTGTTCTTCAATTTCTCCTAACGTTTTTAACACTTCTGCTTCAGGGAATGCAGGGGTTTCTTCTTGATTCATAAGACGACGAATTGACTTTACAACGCCTTTCTCAGAATAGAATAAAGAAGCTAAATACACTCGCTCTTCTTCTATAATGACTTTCCCTTCGCTTTGCATCATTTCAACGCAGCCTACAATATCTTCCTCAGTCACTCTACCTTCTTGATTATTTAAAAGTGACATCGTTTCTCTTACAAGCTGACCTTTTTCCATATACACGTGACCGAGTTGTAATGAAATATTCTCTAACGTATAAAAACACCCTGCACGTACACGGTCGTCGTGATTGCCCGTTATTCCGATTGCACGCCCTATATCATCTGCTCTTCCAAATCCAATTCCGTCCACTTCTTCAATAAGTTTATACGGATTATTACGAATCACTTCTAATGTCATCTCTTTATATTGCTGATAAATTTTAATAGAAAGTTTTGTTCCAAAACCGTAACCATTTAAAAAACTCATCACTTTCTCGAGCCCTTGATGCTCAATAATCGTCTCATATATTTCCTGCGCTTTTTGCTTGTTTACAACACCACTTAACGCATCCGGATCATCCATAATTTTAGAAATCGCATGCTCACCAAGATGGTCCACGATTTTTTCGGCTGTACGCTTTCCAATCCCTTTAAATAAATCGCTCGCTAAATATTGCACCATACCTGCTTTTGTTTGTGGCAGTTCTTTTTTAAACGTTTCAACTAAATATTGTTTTCCATACTTTGGGTGGTCTTTAAAATGACCTGTTAATGTAAACACTTCATCTTCATGCATACGGGGAAAATGACCGTTTATCATTACTTTTTTTTCGTCGTATGTTTCATTCGTTTCAATGACTTTCATACTGACAACGGAATAGAGGTTTTCTTCGTTGTGGAAAATGGTATGAAGAACTTGCGCTTTTATAAATTTTTTTTCTTCCTCAAACAAATCCATTGCATGTTGATTTCCCATATTTCCTCTCCTTTCCGAGTTCTTTTCACTTTAATGAGCAGTACATCCCCCACCTCTTTCACAATCTTTAGATGAGGGGTAACTGCGCATTAAACTATAATTTCACTTTATTCAGCTTCTTGCTCTAATAAACGAATACCATTACCAGCTAAAAAGTGGTCTGCTTGAATTTCAGTCGCTTTCTTAAATAAAGTAAGAGCTTTCTCGTTATTCTCCTCGAATACGTACGCAACACCTAAATTATAATACGCATCTGCATGCTCTTCATCCATTTCTAACACCTTTTCAAAATAAGGTTTTGCCTCTTGAATATGTTCTAGTCGTGCGAAGCAAAGTCCGCATTGGAAAACAGCTTCTACATCGCCTTCATCTAATTCCGTCGCTCTTTGTAAAAATGGAAGTGCAAGACGATCATTTCCAAGTTGCACATGTGTGATACCTAACATAAATGTTACGTCAGCTGATTGTAATCCCACTTGCATCGCTTGTTCAAATACAGCCTTCGCCTCTGCAAATTGCTCTTGACCGTAATATACATTTCCTAAGCCATAATAAGCAGCAGCAGATTTACCATCTAATTCTAATGCACGTTTATAAAATACAATTGCTCGCTCACTATCACCTAATACATCTAATAAATTCGCAAAGTTAATGTATCCAAGCGCATCTTTCGGATTTTCTTCGATTGCTTCTGTGAAATTTTTAGCTGCTTCTTCCCAGTTTCCTTCTTGCATATATTTAATACCTGTTTCAAGTTTGTTTGACATATCCTTCACCTCTACAACAAATTATAACAAAGAATGTATTTTCCAAGCGAACGAAAATTCGCTTTATGTAAAAGAAACCTCTAACCGCTAATCGGCAGAGGCTTCTCGTGTTATCCTAAATAATCTAATTTCTTACCACTATGATATACTTCATCAATTGTAGCGCCGCCTAAGCACTCATCTCCATCATAGAAAACAACTGCTTGGCCTGGCGTAATCGCACGAATTGGCTCATCACAAAGAATACGAACTGTATTTTCATCAACGATTTGAACCGTTACTTTATTGTCTGCTTGACGATAACGGAATTTCGCTGTACACGTAAATTCTTTTTCCTTCGCTTTATTACTTACCCAGCCTACATTCGTAGCAATAACTTCATCACCATATAGAAGTTCGTTATGGAATCCTTGATCAACATATAAAATGTTTTCTTTCAAGTTTTTTCCAACAACAAACCACGGATCACCATTACCACCAATACCAAGGCCATGACGTTGTCCAATTGTATAATACATTAAACCATCATGTTTCCCTTTCACTTCACCAGATAATGTTTGCATCACACCTGGTTGCGCCGGTAAATAGTTACTTAAGAAATCTTTAAAGTTACGCTCACCGATGAAGCAAATACCAGTACTATCTTTCTTCGCCGCTGTCGCTAAACCAGCTTCTGTCGCCATTTCGCGAATTTGTGGTTTCTTTAATTCACCTAATGGGAACATTGTTTTTGATAGTTGCTCTTGGCTTAATTGATTTAAGAAATATGTTTGATCTTTATTGTCATCAACGCCGCGAAGCATTTTATATTCGCCGTCCATATAAGCAACGCGTGCATAATGACCTGTTGCTACATAATCAGCACCAAGTGCAATTGCATGCTCTAAAAATGCTTTAAATTTAATTTCTTTGTTACACATTACATCTGGGTTTGGTGTACGACCAGCTCGGTACTCATCTAAAAAGTACGTAAATACTTTATCCCAGTATTGTTTTTCAAAGTTTACTGCATAATACGGAATGCCGATTTGGTTACACACTTCAATTACATCATTGTAATCTTCTGTTGCTGTGCAGACACCATTTGCATCTGTATCATCCCAGTTTTTCATAAAAATTCCGATTACATCATAACCCTGCTCTTTTAATAAAAGAGCTGCTACAGATGAATCGACGCCACCGGACATCCCGATGACAACGCGTGTTTCTTGAGGTAGTTTGTTCATCATGTCACCTCCCATGCTAATTTTGTGTTAATCGCTTCACGATTTTCACTGTTTCGTACGCCGCTTTTTCAATTTGCTCTTTCGTATTTCCAAGTCCGAAACTAAAGCGTACGGATGAACGTATTTGATCGGAGTCTTTTCCGAACATCGCCACTAATACATGTGATGGATCAATCGAACCAGCTGTACAAGCAGAACCACTTGATACTGCAATACCAGCTAAGTCTAGGTTTACAAGAAACGGTTCAATATTCATTCCTGTAAAACTTATATTAAACACATGTGGTAAGCGATATTCCAAGTCTCCGTTTACCTCGAAATGAATGTCCTCATTTTTGAAGACAGATACCATTATATCTTTAAACTCTTCATATTGGGCATTTTTTTGCTCACGAGTTTTTTCAGCTAGCGAAACTGCATGTTGAAGTCCAACAATACTAGGTATATTTTCAGTACCAGCACGACGTTTTCTTTCTTGCTCTCCGCCTATTAATAACGGTTCAAATTTCACATTTGCACCAGCATATAGGAACCCTACACCTTTTGGGCCGTTAATTTTGTGAGCGGAAATCGATAATAAATCAATACCAAACTCTTTCACATCTATTTCTATTAAACCGTAAGCTTGTACAGCATCTGTGTGGAAATAAGCTTGATGCTCTTTTAACAACTTACCTATTTCCACAATTGGTTGTATTGTCCCTACTTCATTATTCCCGAACATAATAGATACAAGAATCGTCTCTTCCGTTAGTGCCTTTTGTATGTCAGAAACTTGAACACGCCCTGTTTCATCAACAGGTAAATACGTCACTTCAAATCCTTCACGCTCTAACAATTCACACGTATGCAAAATCGCATGATGTTCAATTTGCGTTGTAATAATATGGTTACCTTTATGACGATTCGCGCGCGCTACACCTATAAGTGCTAAATTATCAGCTTCTGTACCACCGCTCGTGAATATAATTTCATTTGGACTCGCGTGAATGCTACGTGCACACACACGTCTCGCCTCATCTACCGCATGGCGCGTTTGACGCCCATAAAAGTGAATACTAGACGGGTTTCCAAATGTTTCTGTCATATATGGAATCATCTTTTCGACCACTTCTGGGTGAGTCGGAGATGTCGCAGCATGATCTAAGTAAATGCGTTCCATTAAATCTCCTTCTTTCCAAATCGTTTCACAAGGAATTAAATGTAAAACATATAGCCCCCGTGATTTTCTTCCTCATAACGTACTAAATCTTCTAAAGTTGTACTATCTAATACTTCTTGCACCGCATCACGAACACGCATCCATAATTGGCGTTGTGCTGGTTCTTCTTCTTCTATCATTTCTACAACACTAATTGGACCCTCTAGTACACGGATTACATCTCCAGCTGTAATGTTGACTGGCTGATCAGATAATACATATCCACCATATGCCCCGCGCGTACTCTTTACAAGACGAGCGTTACGAAGTGGTGAAATTAATTGCTCTAAGTAATGCTCAGATAGGTCATGCGCCTGCGCAATTGATTTTAATGAAATTGGGCCTTCACCAAACTTTTTTGCAAGGTCGATCATAATTGTTAAGCCGTAGCGGCCTTTCGTTGAAATCTTCATCTATTTGCACCTCATTTCAAATTTTCACTTCTATTGGTTATATCTTATTTATAAAAGAACACAATTTAAAATCCTATGAAATTATAGCATAATATAGTATTATAAGAAATTTCAACTTGTGTATCAAAATGATAACATAAAATCACATTGAAAAACTCGGAAATTATTACAATTGAAAGAAAAATGAAAATATTATCCTTCGTTTTTCCCATAAAACAGCATCCTATTTCAAATTTCATCAAAAAAAATGATACGATAGAATCAGATTATACATTAAGGGAGAGGGTCAAATGAAACAACCACTCGCACATCGAATGCGCCCTACAAATATTCAAGAAATTATCGGACAACAGCATTTAGTTGGTGAAGGCAAGATTTTATGGCGAATGGTCCAAGCAAATCATTTTCAATCAATGATTTTATACGGTCCTCCAGGCACAGGAAAAACATCAATCGCCAGCGCAATTGCAGGAAGTACTGGAACCCTGTTTCGCCTCTTAAACGCTGTTACTCATAATAAAAAAGATATGGAAGTTGTCGTACAAGAAGCGAAGATGCATCG
Source organism: Bacillus sp. P4_E1 (assembly GCF_056401715.1). Taxonomy (NCBI): domain Bacteria; kingdom Bacillati; phylum Bacillota; class Bacilli; order Caryophanales; family Bacillaceae; genus Bacillus; species Bacillus sp. P4_E1. Next base: position 116,161 of record NZ_JBFUIV010000006.1, on the reverse strand, counting down.
GCACCTCGTTTTAATTTTGGATGAAGTTCATAGGCTAGATAAAGCGAAGCAAGACTTTCTATTACCCCATTTAGAAAGCGGACTTCTTACTTTAATTGGTGCAACGACAAGCAATCCATTCCATGCTATTAATTCTGCTATTCGAAGTCGTTGTCAAATCTTCGAATTACACGCATTAACAGAAGATGATATTTTAATTGGCTTAAAACGAGCGCTTGAAGATAAAGAAAAAGGGCTTGGGGAATATGATGTAACTGTTACGGATGAAGCATTACATCACTTTGCAAATGCATCAGGCGGAGATATGCGCTCAGCTTATAATGCACTTGAACTAGCTGTTTTATCTAGCTTTACAACTGACGACAAAGCCGCGGAAATTACACTTGAAATCGCAGAAGAATGCTTACAGAAAAAGAGTTTCGTTCACGACAAAGGTGGCGATGCTCACTATGACGTTTTATCTGCTTTTCAAAAATCAGTACGCGGAAGTGATGTGAACGCCGCACTTCATTATTTAGCACGTCTTATTGAAGCTGGTGACTTACAAAGCATCGGTAGACGTCTGCTTATTATGGCATATGAAGATATCGGACTTGCTAGCCCACAAGCTGGACAACGTACACTTGCAGCGATTGAATCAGCTGAACGGGTCGGCTTCCCAGAGGCACGCATACCACTTGCAAATGCTGTTATTGAACTTTGTCTATCACCGAAATCAAACTCGGCCTATAAAGCACTCGATGCCGCACTACACGATTTACGTAATGGCCAAACAGGCGATATTCCAAGTCATTTAAAAGATAGTCATTATAAAGGAGCCGAATCGTTAGGAAGAGGCATCGGATACTTATATCCACACGATCACCCAAATGGCTGGGTACAACAACAATACTTACCTGATAAAATTAAAAACAAGCAATATTATAAACCGAAAACGACAGGAAAATTTGAACAAGCACTTTCTACTGTTTATGAAAGATTACAAAGTTCGCATAAAACGAAGAATAAAGGGTAATATAAGCGAAAACGTCACCATTACGGAGGGTTCGCTTATGAAAACACGTCAAGATGCATGGACAAAAGAAGACGATCTCCTTTTAGCAGAAACTGTTTTACGACATATTCGCAGCGGAAGTACACAAATAAAAGCATTCGATGAAGTTGGTGATACATTAAACCGAACTTCAGCAGCTTGTGGCTTTAGATGGAATGCTGAAGTAAGACCATATTATGAAGATGCGGTGCAAATCGCAAAAAAACAACGTAAAGAATTAAAGCGTTCGGAAGCTAAAATAGAAAAAGAGCAGTTCACACAAACTCGGCAGCTCGTAATCGATGCCGAGTTTTCAGAAGATATTGTCCCAAATAAACAAGATCTTACAATGCAAAATGTCATCTCATTTTTGCAAAACTTGGAGCACAATAACCCATCACTTGCAAAGTTACAAACTGAAAATGACGTATTACAAGATCAGCTCACTTCCCTGCAAAAAATGAATAATGAACTTGAAGCAAAATTAGCTGTTCTCACAAAAAAACAACAAGCAATCGAAGAAGATTATGCAATGCTTGTTAGAATTATGGATCGTGCTCGAAAACTTGTTTCGGTCGAAGAACAAGAAGAGCAAATTGCTCCGATTTTCAAAACCGATCAAAATGGAAATTTAGATATTATATATTCTGCAGAAAACTAAAAACAGGGATGCCACTTTTTCAACTAAGTGACATCCCTGTTTATTTTCCCTTAGTGAAAAAGCACCACAGTAAATGAAATTATATTAACGATTCGACATCGATATTTCTTTAAAACATACAAAAAGCATATATCCTAAACGATATATGCTTCCTTTTTATTCTTGCCCTACACGCTTGACTTCTACGTTTTTAATACGCTCACGTACAACGTGACTTGCCATAATTAAACCAGCCACAGATGGTACGAACGCATTTGAAGAAGGTGGTAATTTCGCTTTACGAATTTTTGCATTTTCGTCTGGTACGATTTCTTTACGTACTTCTTCACGAATTACGATTGGGTTTTCGTCAGAGAAGACAACTTTTACACCTTTTTTAATACCATCTTTACGAAGCTTCGTACGAATTACTTTCGCAATTGGATCTGTATGTGTTTTAGAAATGTCCGCAATACGGAAACGAGTTGGGTCCATTTTATTTGCCGCACCCATACATGAGATAATTTTGATTTTACGACGTAAACATTGTTTAATTAAATGAATTTTGAACGTAATCGTATCAGATGCATCTACTACGAAATCTAAACCGTGTTTAAAGAACTCTTCATATGTTTCATCTGTATAAAACATCTCTAGTCCAATTACTTCACACTCTGGATTAATATCTGCAATACGCTCTTTCATTAATTCTACTTTTGAACGTCCTACAGTAGATACTAACGCGTGAATTTGACGGTTTACGTTTGTAATATCTACAACATCTTTGTCAACTAATACGAGACGTCCTACGCCAGAACGTGCTAACGCTTCTGCCGAAAATGATCCTACGCCGCCAATACCTAAAATACCGACTGTACTATTTTTTAATATTTCAAGGCCTTCTTTTCCAAAGGCTAATTCATTACGTGAAAATTGATGTAACATTCAGCTCTACACTCCTATTACAAAAATGGTCTACCATGTATTCTAGCGTTTTTCCGACTATTTGTATAGAAAAAGTTATATAATTCCTAAAAATACGTATTTCAAACAAGGAAAACATAATGTAAAACCGGACCTTTTTCTTACGTATACGTTTAAAAAGGAGGATTTAGAGAACCTAGCAGATTGAGGCACGTATGCTAGGAGGAGCACATCGAGCACCGGACTAGCATACGTAACGATGGGATGCGACAGTTATCTGAACCGGACTTTTTAAACTTCCCCTCAAAAAAAGCCTAGACGGCTATAGTATAACCATCTAGACTCTATTCTTACTTCTCTTCTTTCAAGCTCAATTTTAAGCTTAGCTCTTCAAGCTGAGCTTCTGCAACTGGGCTTGGCGCTTCTGTTAATAAGCAGCTTGCGCTTGCTGTTTTCGGGAATGCAATTGTATCACGAAGGTTCGTACGACCTGCAAGTAACATAACAAGACGGTCTAAACCTAATGCGATTCCGCCGTGTGGTGGTGTACCGTATTCGAATGCTTCTAATAAGAATCCGAATTGTTCTTGTGCTTCTTCTTGTGAGAATCCAAGTGCTTTGAACATTTTTTCTTGTACGTCACGCTCGTAAATACGAAGTGATCCACCACCAAGCTCATAACCGTTTAATACAAGGTCATATGCTTGTGCACGTGCTTTTTCTGGTGCTGTTTCTAATAACTCAACGTCTTCACGGAATGGCATTGTGAATGGGTGGTGAGCTGCGAAGTAACGATCTGCATCTTCATCGTACTCAAGAAGTGGCCAATCAGTTACCCATAGGAAGTTAAATTTACTTTCGTCAATTAACTCAAGTTCTTTACCTAGACGTAAACGAAGTGCACCTAAGCTATCTGCAACAACACTTTTCTTATCTGCTACGAATAGTAATAAGTCACCAGCATCCGCTTCTAATGTACTCATTAACACGTTTGCCTCTTCTTCACCGAAGAATTTCGCAATCGGTCCTTTTAAGCCGTCTTCTTCAACTTTAAGCCAAGCTAGACCTTTTGCACCGTATACTTTGGCGAATTCAGTTAATGCATCGATGTCTTTACGAGAGTATTTGCTCGCTGCACCTTTTGCGTTAATCGCTTTTACTTGTCCGCCGTTTTCTACAGCACTTGTAAATACTTTAAATCCACAACCTACTGCAAATTCAGATAGGTCTTTTAGTTCCATTTCAAAGCGTGTATCCGGCTTATCAGAACCAAAGCGAGCCATTGCATCAGCATATTTCATACGAGGGAATGGTGCACTAACTTCTACACCTTTTGCATCCTTCATGACTTTCGTCATCATACGCTCCATCATTTCTAAAATTTCATCTTGTGTTAAGAATGATGCCTCGATATCAATTTGCGTGAATTCCGGTTGACGGTCCGCACGTAAATCTTCGTCACGGAAACAACGTGCTACTTGATAGTAACGCTCAAATCCACCGACCATAAGAAGCTGTTTAAATAGCTGCGGAGATTGAGGTAATGCATAAAATTCACCATCATGCACACGGCTTGGTACTAAATAGTCGCGAGCTCCTTCTGGCGTGCTCTTCGTTAAAATTGGTGTTTCAACTTCTAAGAACTCTTCTGTATCTAAGAAGTTACGAATTGTTTTCGTTACGTCATGACGCATTTTGAATGTGTTGAACATTGCAGGACGACGTAAGTCTAAGTAACGATATTTTAAACGCACATCTTCTGATGCATCTGTATCATCAGCAATAATGATTGGCGTTGTTTTCGCTGCGTTTAATACATTTACTTTCGATGCTTGTACTTCAATACGACCAGTTGCCATATTATCATTAATTGCGCCTTCACCACGTTCAACAACTGTACCTTCTACGTGCAATACGTATTCGCTACGAATCGTTTCTGCTACTTCTAACGCTTCTTTTGATGTTTCTGGATTAAATACAACTTGTACGATACCTGTACGGTCACGTAAGTCGATAAAGATTAATCCGCCTAAATCACGGCGTTTTTGTACCCAACCTTTTAATTGAACTGTTTGTCCAACCGCTTCTACTGTTACTTTTCCGCATGCATGTGTTCTTTCAGCCACTTTAAGTTCCCCCTATATTAATTTCTCTGCTACATATGAAGCAAATACATCTAACGCTACTTCTTCTTGTCCGCCTGTTGCCATATCTTTTAAGTTAATGATGCCTTTATCTAGCTCATCTTCCCCTAATACAGCTACGTATTTCGCATTTAAACGATCTGCAGATTTAAATTGTGCTTTCATTTTGCGATCTAAATAATCTTTTTCAACTGATAATCCAGCTTTACGAAGATCGAACGCAACTTTTGCAGCACGGTCTTTCGCTTTTTCACCAAGTGCTACAACGTAACAATCAATACTATGTTCAATTGGTAACTCAATATTTTCAGCCTTCAGCGCCATAATTAAACGCTCAATACTCATCGCAAAACCGATACCTGGCATTTCCGGTCCACCGATTTCTTGTACAAGTCCGTTATAACGGCCACCGCCACTTAATGTTGTGATAGCACCGAAACCTTCTGCCTCACTCATAATTTCAAAAACAGTGTGTTGGTAGTAGTCTAAACCACGTACTAAATTCGGATCTTTCTCAAATGGAACATCCATCGTCGTTAGTAGTTCTTGTACTTTGTCGTAGTATACTGCTGAATCTTCGTTTAAGTATTCTGTAATAGATGGTGCCGTGCTCATTAATTCATGATTACGGTCCTTCTTACAGTCTAAAATACGAAGAGGGTTTTTTTCTAAGCGAGATTGGCAATCAGAACAGAATTCTCCGATGCGCGGCTCAAAGTGAGCAATTAAAGCATCACGGTGTGCTTGACGACTCGCTGCATCACCTAAGCTATTTAATACAACTTTAATATTTTTCAAGCCCATACCGCGGTAAAACTCTACAGCAAGTGCAATTACTTCTGCATCAATTGCTGGATCGTTACTACCAATTGCTTCAATACCGAATTGTACGAATTGACGATAGCGACCTGCTTGTGGTCTTTCATAACGGAACATTTGGCCGATATAGTATAATTTTGTTGGTTGTGTTGCATCACCGAACATTTTGTTTTCAACGTAAGAACGTACAACAGGTGCAGTACCTTCTGGACGTAATGTTAAACTACGCTCTCCACGGTCTTGGAATGAATACATTTCTTTTTGTACGATATCTGTCGTATCACCAACACCACGTAAAAATAGCTCTGTGTGCTCAAAAATTGGTGTACGAATTTCTTTATAATTGTAACGACGGCAAATGTCGCGCGCTTGCCCTTCGATATACTGCCATAACTCAACACTACCTGGAAGAATATCTTGCGTTCCGCGTGGGATTTGAATAGACATATTCAGTTCCTCCTCAAATTGTTTTAATCTTAATAAAAATAAAAAAACTCCCGCCTCTACTGTTTGAACAGTAGGGACGAGAGTATTATACCCGTGGTGCCACCCTAATTGAAGCACGTATGCTTCCACTTTTTTAATAACGCTTAAATTTGCGTTCATCTCTACTAAGCGTATAAGCCTTTCAAGTTGAAACCTACAGAGTGTCATTCAATCAGTCATCATGTAGAAATGTTTTCAGCCTAGGACATTTCTTCTCTTTCCATGTGTATCTCATTTACTCTCCTCTATCAACGGCTATATTCATATGTAAATATAAAATTACTATACGTTTGTTGAGTAGGATTGTCAAGTGCTCTAAGAGCGCTCAATTTGCTTCTTTAGGCGCTTTACATCTTGTAGTGAAATTCCAAACTCAGAAGCAAGCTCCATTGAAGTATTGTTTTGTTCTTTTGAAATAAAATCATGTAAATTTACGTTAAACAGTTGATTTGCACCATTTGTAACAGAATGCCCTTTTTCATTCATACGCATACGTATATCCCTCACATTCAATATGGTTGTTTTACTTTTTATTGTTCCATATTGATGAGATAGTTATACATAGCCGAAACAGTTATTGATTCCAAATAAACATAAGAATACGATTAACAATAATAACGGTAGCCAATCCACTCGCAAGTAAAGGGTGCTTCAAATGATACAACGCTGCAACACCTACTCCAAACACGATAATTTCTAACAATACATGCAATATACCACGCACTTCCCACTCTGCGTATGGAGCTCCAAATAACCCCCATATGACAGCAACAACAATCGGAAGACTAGTAGCCAGTGTAATTTTTACAACAGGTATTTCTCCTATTCGGAACCCCCAGTATCCAACAATCCCAAGAATGCATAACTCCAGCATAAAACGTAAAGCTATATTGAATTCTTGAAGCATGCTACACCTTCTTTTCCTTTTATTCCCCTTCAAATTAAATCCTATTGTAACTAAACAAAACATACCACAATGTATGAAAAAAGAGAGGACCTATAATCCTCTCTTCCCCGGCAACACTATTTACTTTCTACAATTAAGGTCACCGGACCATCATTGATTAAAGAAACGTCCATCATTGCTCCGAACTGTCCTGTCTCCACATGCAGTCCTTGTTTACGAACTTCTTCATTAAAGAAATCATATAAATGTTCTGCATAATCAGGTTTCGCAGCATCCATAAAGTTTGGACGTCTTCCTTTACGGCAATCTCCGTATAATGTAAATTGCGAAATAGATAGAACTTGTCCCTTCATATCAAGTACAGAATGGTTCATCTTTCCGCTCTCATCTTCAAAAATACGTAGGTTTGCAATTTTTTCTGCGATATAAGTTGCATCTTTTTCTGTATCTTCATGCGTAATGCCAACTAGTAATGTTAAACCGAATGGAATTTGTCCTACAATCTCGCCATCTACTGTGACAGACGCTTCCTTTGATCGTTGTAAAACAACTCTCATCTTTTCTACACTCCCTATTAATGCATCATGCGTCGTACGGCATAAATTTCTGGAACACGTTTAATGCGCTCTACTACTTTTTTCAAGTGTTGTAAGTTTCGAATAGAAATCGACATGTTAATCGTTGCCATCTTATTACGATCACTTCTACCAGAAACAGCTGAGATATACGTCTTCGTTTCTGTAACAGCTTGTAATACTTCATTCAATAAACCACGACGATCATAGCCTGAAATTTCAATATCAACATTGTACTCAATTTCTTTTTCAGGACTACCTTCCCAATCTACTTCTAGTAAACGCTCCACCGCTTCTTCTGTATGCACATTGACGCAATCGCAACGGTGAATTGATACGCCTCGACCTTTCGTAATATACCCAACGATATCATCACCTGGAACTGGGTTACAGCATTTTGATAAACGAATTAACAAATTATCTGCACCACTTACCTTTACACCAGAATCCCATTTTCGAATTTTCATCGGTTTACGAACTTCTTTAACTTCAACGATGTCTTCTTCTTCACGTTGTTTACGGAACTTGTCCGTTAGTCGCGTAACAATTTGCGCTGCTGTAATTCCGTTATATCCAACTGCTGCAAACATATCTTCTTCATTTGCAAAGTTAAACTTCTCAGCGACACGTTTTAAATTATCAAGCGCTAATACTTCTTTCATCTCATACTCTAAGCCACGCACTTCTTTTTCAACAAGTTCACGGCCTTTTTCAATATTTTCATCTCTACGTTGTTTCTTAAAGAATTGACGTATTTTATTTTTCGCATGAGATGTTTGAGCAAGCTTTACCCAATCTTGACTTGGACCATACGAATGTTTCGATGTTAAAATTTCAATGATGTCACCAGTTTTCAACTTATAATCAAGCGTCACCATTTTCCCATTTACTTTTGCACCAATTGTCTTGTTTCCAATTTCCGAATGGACACGATACGAAAAATCAATTGGAACAGAACCAAGTGGTAATTCCATTACATCGCCTTTTGGTGTAAAGACGAATACCATGTCAGAGAATAAATCAATTTTTAATGACTCCATAAATTCTTCTGCATTAGAAGCTTCATTTTGCCATTCTAATATTTGACGGAACCAAGTTAGTTTCTTCTCTAATGTACCCGTTGTTTCTGCTGCTTTACCTTCTTTATACGCCCAATGTGCCGCGATTCCGAATTCTGCAATCTCATGCATTTCTTTCGTACGAATTTGCACTTCTAGCGGATCACCTTTTGGTCCAATTACAGTCGTATGAAGAGATTGATATAAATTTGCTTTCGGCATTGCAATATAATCTTTAAAACGACCTGGCATTGGTTTCCAGCACGTATGAATAATTCCAAGCACCGCATAGCAATCTTTAATACTATTCACAACGACACGTACAGCTAGTAAATCGTAAATTTCATTGAATTGTTTATTTTGCAATGCCATTTTACGATAAATACTGTAAATATGTTTTGGTCTTCCAGAAATCTCAGGTTGAATTGAAACCTCTTTTAATTTCTCGCGAATGCCAGTCATTACTTCATCTAAATATTCTTCACGCTCTGCACGTTTACGCTTCATTAAATTCACAATACGATAATATTGCTGCGGGTTTAAATAGCGAAGTGACGTATCCTCTAACTCCCATTTAATAGTACTAATTCCGAGTCTATGTGCTAAAGGTGCAAAGATTTCTAACGTTTCATTTGCAATGCGACGCTGCTTCTCTTGAGGCAAATGTTTCAATGTACGCATGTTATGAAGACGATCAGCTAGTTTAATTAAAATAACTCGAATATCTTGAGCCATTGCGATAAACATTTTGCGATGGTTTTCTGCTTGTTGCTGCTCATGGGATTTGTATTTAATCTTTCCAAGCTTTGTAACACCATCGACAAGCATAGCGATTTCTTTATTAAATTCCCGTTCAATGTCTTCTAATGTAATTTCTGTATCTTCCACTACATCATGTAAGAAACCTGCCGATACTGTAGCCGGATCCATGTGTAAATCAACTAAAATACCTGCAACTTGAATTGGGTGAATAATATATGGTTCACCCGATTTTCTATATTGTTCGCTATGTGCATCACGCGCATATTCATAGGCATGTGCCACTAGCTCAATATCTCCATCCGCTAAATATTGACTTGCTTTCTCGAGTACCTGTTCAGCTGTTAGTACTTGCTCATTTGCCATCGAATCACCTTTTATTGAAAATTGACTTTATCTTTATTGAATAGAATAAATTATATTCTATCATTATAACCCAATGATTGTGAATTGTGAAAAGGAAAAGATTTTACTGACATTTCACCATGTTTTTTTGTGCAATTATACAAAAGTACCCGCTCCTCTCCAAGAGATTCACGGGTACTTTTTTATCACCGTAGTTTCACCTATATAATGATTAGTATTTTTCTAATACTAATACATCGTAACCATCTAACATTTTACGACCATCTAAGTAAGTAAGCTCTACTAAAAATGCAATTCCTGCTACAACTCCACCAAGTTCTTCAACTAGTTTAATTGTCGCTTCGATTGTTCCACCTGTAGCTAATAAGTCATCTGTAATTAATACACGTTGGCCGGGCTTAATTGCATCTTTATGGATTGTTAAAACATCCGTTCCATATTCTTTACCGTAGTCAACTGTAATTACTTCACGTGGTAATTTTCCTAATTTACGAACTGGTGCGAAACCTACTTCTAATGCATAAGAAACTGGGCAACCAATAATAAAACCACGCGCTTCTGGTCCTACTACAACATCAATGTCTCTTTTATTTGCATACTCAACGATTGCATCTGTTGCTGCTTTATATGCTTTTCCGTCGTTCATTAAAGGTGTAATGTCTTTAAACACAATACCTTCTTTCGGATAATCTGGTACAATTGCGATATGTTGCTTGAAATCCATATTTCTGAATCCTCCTCAGATATAAAAGGTTTGTAAATACAAATCCTTTACCCTAACTGTTCTACTTATTTATGATCACGAATCGTTTCAAACCATGTATATAGTTGCTGATATGTGCTATAAACCAATTCTTTCTCTAATTGTAAGTGGTTCATTTTCTCACGATATGTGTTCGATTCAATTAAATCACGCTTTTGTTTTTTATCTGCCATAAAAATGACACCGTCTTTTATTGTAACAAATTCTAACTCAAAAAACACCTGTGTCATGAAATTTACTGTATCTTTTGACCAACCTTTATGACGACACAGTTGTTCCCCATATTGCCTTAAAGAAAATGGTGTTTTTTGGCTTAAGAAAGAATAGTACCATTTAAAATGCTCCCTCGTTGGGACCGTACTAAATAAATGATTATTCTCTTGATAAAATAGCGTGTAAATTCGAGCTGGGAATCCAGCCTTAAATACATCACCTAATTCATCTGCTCCTTTCGGCAAATCAAGTAGCACAATGTATTGATCATCAAAATGAGCTACCTCTGATGCATGCACGATATGCTCTTTATAGCCTTCTAAAGAAAATTTATTCAATACCTCTTCAGAAAAATACACCATTGTTATTTTTTCTTTCGGAAGTTCTGCTAAATTTGCTTCTACATTACGCATACTACGCCAGTCAAATAATTGCCATGCCTCTACAGCAATATCTTGCACCATTAATTGCGGCTTTTTAAAGTTATTCCATTCATTAATGGACACTTCTCCTACTACAGAAACCTTCGCAACTGGAGAGATTTCTTTCGCATAAGTACCAAATCCAAATCCAATCGTGTCCAGTGTTGCTTGTCCATCACGAAGAGCCATTTTTAAATGCGAACCATCAGATCCAATTGCACGGATACTTTCTAAGTCGGCATCTTTCACCGCAATACGCGGTTTCGGATTTCCTACGCCAAATGGCGCTAACTTTTGCATATCCTCAATCGCGGCAAGCGTTACATCTTCTACTTTACAAAATGCATCCACTGCTGTAATCGGAATAAAATCTTCTGCTGTTAAAATTACATCTGCTTGCTCATTTAACCTGCGTCTTAATTCATCCACATCATTCATATTAAGTGTCATTCCCGCTGCCATCGGATGACCTCCGAAATGCGGTAACAATTCACGGCAATCTGAAAGGTTTGCAAACAAATCAAATCCTGCAATACTACGAGCCGATCCCTTTGCTGTTTCTTTATGAGGATCAATGCTTAATACAATCGTCGGACGATAAAAACGTTCAACTAACTTAGAAGCGACAATTCCAATTACCCCTGGATTCCAACCTTCTTTTGCAAGGACTAACACTTTATTTTCTTCTGGCGGGAAATTATTTTCGACTTCAGCGATAGCTTCTTCAGTAATTTGCTTTACAATATCTTTTCGAAGTTTGTTCAGCTCATCAATTTCTTCAGCTAGCTCTTTCGCTTCCTCTGGATCTTCTGATAATAAAAGATGTACAGCAGGTGTTGCATCTTCCAAACGACCAACTGCATTAATACGAGGTGCGAGTGCGAACCCGATGCTTTCTTCTGTAATTTCGCTTTGCGAAACGTTAGCGACTTTAAATAACGCCTTTAAACCGATATTTCGAGTCATTCGCATATGCTTCAGTCCACGCTGTACTAATAATCTATTTTCACCGTGAAGCGATACTAAATCGGCTACCGTACCGATTACTGCAATTTCCAACAAATGCTCTGGCACACGACCCAAAAGTGCATGTGCAACTTTAAATGCAACACCAACACCCGCTAAATAATGAAACGGATAAACACCGCCTTCTAATTTCGGGTGAATAATCGCAAGTGCCTCTGGTAATTCTGGTGGTGGCTCATGATGATCTGTAATAATAAGATCTATTCCAAGTTCCTTCGCTACCTTCGCTTCATGTACCGCTGCGATACCAGTATCGACAGTAATAATTAGTGAGAACCCTGCACTGTGCGCCCAACGAAACGCTTCTTCATTTGGCCCATAGCCTTCAGTAAAACGATTTGGAATATAAAATTCTACTTCTGCACCTAATTCTTTGAGAGCAAGATATAACACAGTCGTACTACTTACTCCGTCCGCATCGTAATCGCCAAATATTAATATTTGTTCTCCATTTTCAATAGCTTTTTTCACACGTTCTACAGTCCGATCCATTCCTTCAAGTAAAAATGGATCATGAAATTCTTGATCTGCTGTATTTAAAAAGTCTACAATCTTATCTTCTGTATTTAAGCCTCTGCCAAGAAATAATGAAGTCACAAGAGGTGATAGTTGCAATTTATTTGCTAATTCACTCACTAGTTCCTCATTATATTCTTTTTCTTTCCAACGCGTCTTCGGTTGTAACACGAAATCACCCCTTAACCTATCCATTATACAAGACAGATTAAGGGGTGACAATATAATGCAAACTACGATTCGATATCTATATAATTAAATATCCGTTATGTTTAATTTGGGGAATACGGATTAATATGTACAAAAACGTTTTGTACGTTATCTTGTTTCATAAGTTTTTCTTTTACATGTTTTCCGATGCGGTGACCTTCTTCTACAGTGATATATGGATCTACAGATACTTTAATATCGACAATAACATAGTGGCCATGTTCTCTTGCATATAAAGAGCCAATTTTTTTCACACCTTCCACTTGAAAAACTGCCTCCCTAAGCGGAAAAACATCTTCTTCATGCAGAACATGATCGAGCGTTGCATGAATAGCTTCTGCTCCAATACTCCACGCCATCTTAGCAACGAGAATTGAAACAAATAATCCCGCAATTGGATCGGCATATACAAGCCAATCTATACCTAACTTACCGCCGATAATAGCTGCACAAATGCCGATTAAAGCTGCAATTGAAGAAAACACATCCGAACGATGTTCATATGCATTTGCAATAATTGCAGCACTATTTATCCTCTTCCCTAATCGATATTTATACTGAAACATCCCTTCTTTCACTACAATCGAAAGAATAACTGCAAAAATCGTAATTCCTTTTGGTGGTTCCAAATCTTGTGAAAAAGCTTTTATAGACGAAATCGCTATCTCTATTCCAACAATAAATAATAATACCGCAACAATAATCGCTGAAATCGATTCCGCTTTACCATGACCATACGGATGATCTTCATCAGGCGGTTGCTTTGCCGCTCGTAATCCAAAAAGTACAGCTAACGAGCCAATTACATCTGATCCAGAATGCACTGCATCCGCTAAAAGTGCCTTACTGTTTCCAATATAACCAATTACCGCTTTTACAATCGCTAATATAATATTACCAACGATTCCGACAATAGCACCAAACTCGGCCTGTTTAAAACGTTCATCTTTTTCCATAATTGAAATCCCTTCTTTTCTTAACCTATCTTTTTATCCCGCTATTTGCGGGCAGTAAGCCCCCCACCTCAAAATCCGGCAAATACAAGGAAGTTAGGTGGGAGATCAACTGCCCGTAAAAGCCCGATTGGTGAGGGCTAATAATAAGTGGGGATGAACAAAACCCCCACTTATTAAAGTTTCACTTTATTTTAACAAAATCAGCAATAACATCACCACTTTATTCCATTTCATTCTTTCAAAAGTTGCTATCTTATTGTATCCACAAACGAAAAAAGAGATGCCTCATAATGAGACATCATCTTTTTTATACTTGCGGTTCAGGTTCTTCTTTCTCAACCTTTTTCTTGTTTTTTCCCTTTTTCAAACGACGGTTTTCAAGCATTAACCAAATTTGAGAAGCAACGAAAATAGAAGAGTACGTACCTACAACTAATCCAATTAATAATGCAAGTGAGAAGTTACGCAGTGATTCACTACCGAAAATAAGTAGTGTGATTACTGGGAATAACACTGTTAACACTGTATTAATTGAACGACCAATTGTTTGACGAATACTTGAGTTTACGATTTCTTCTAGGTCTTTTATGTCGCGAACTCGTTTTTTCTGTTTGTATAACTCACGGTTTCTATCAAACGTAACGATTGAGTCATTGATAGAGTAACCAATAATCGTTAATATCGCAGCGATAAACGTTAAGTCTACCTCTATCTGGAAAAGACTAAACATAACAATCATAACGAATGCATCATGTAATAATGCGATTACCGCAGATAATGCATATGTGAAGCGGAAACGAATACTTACGTATAAGATGATAACCAATGAAGCTATCAGAACCGCGATGAATGCATTTCGTGCAATCTCTTTACCGATTGTCGGCGAAACTGTACTTACGTTTGGCTCTGTACCGTATTTATCGTTAAAGAATGTTTTTGTTTTCGCAATTTCATCTTTCGATAAAACGCCTAACGTACGAACAGCGAAACCTTTATTGTCATCTCCGGTCGGTACAATATCTTCTTCCTTCACATCGATGTTCAATTCTTTCAAATCTTTATGAATATTAGAAACAGTAGTTGCTTGTTTTGATTGCAAGTCAATACGTGTACCACTTGCAAAGTCAATACCAAGATTCATTTTGAAAATCGGTAATATAATTGCCCCAGCAATTACAACTACAATTGAGAATAAGAAAAATTTATGACCGATATTTACGAAATTAATACGATCAAATCTCGTCGGTGGATGTACTGCACCTTTTGTTAATGGAATAATATCCTTTTCCTTAACACCAAAGTAAGATAGTTTCTTATCAAAGTAACGGCTCTTTACAAGTAAACCTAGTAAGAAACGAGTACCGAATACGTTCGTAATGAAACCAACTAAAATACTTACGATTAAACTTGTTGCGAATCCTTTTACAGAGCTATTACCGTAAGCGAATAATACACCAGCTGCTGCAATTGTTGTAATGTTCGCATCTAAAATTGTCGATAATGAACGATGGTTACCAGCACGGAATGCTGACATCATCGACTTACCAATTTTAAGCTCTTCCTTCAATCTCTCGTACGTAATGATATTCGCATCAACTGCGATACCAACCCCGAGCACTAATGCCGCAATACCCGGTAACGTAAGAACTGCATGCATCCAGTTAAAGACAAGTAATGTAACGAAAATGTATAAACCTAACATAATAACCGCTACAAGTCCTGGTAAACGGTAGAATACAAGCATGAATAAGAAGATAATAGCAATACCAATCGCACTAGCGAAAATCGTTTGCTCTAATGCTTGTTGACCAAATTTCGCTCCAACAGATGTTGAATACATTTCTTTTAAATCAACAGGAAGTGCACCTGCATTTAATAAAGATGAAAGTTCTTTCGCACTTTCAACTGTAAAGTTTCCACCTACGATAGATACTTCAGCTTGGTTAAATACTTGGCTTACTGTTGCTGCTGATAAAAACTTCTGATTATTCGTTTTTGCAGATTCTGCTTTATATGAATCTTTTCCTTCTTCAAAATCAAGCCAAATTACCATTAAATTCGTTGGTGGTGGCATTTTTGAAATCTTTTCAGTTACTTCACGGAATTTTTCAGCGCTTTTTAGTGTAAGACCTACGCTCGCACGGCCTTGCTCATCAAATGTTTGCTTCGCTCCGCCGCCTTTTAAATCCGTTCCGTCCATAAGCAGGTTATCATCCACATCACGGAATGTTAGTTTCGCTTGTGTTGATAACATTTCACGTGCTTTTTGCTGATCTTGTACACCAGCAAGCTGTACACGAATTCGATCTTCCCCTTCGATTTGAATGTTCGGCTCACTTACACCAAGAACATTGACACGATTTTCAAGAGCACCTACTGTACTTACAAGTGCATCACGATCGATTTTATCACCTTTTTTGGCTGGTTTTACTTCATACAGAATTTCAAAACCACCGCGAAGGTCTAGTCCTAGACTAATTCCTTTTGCTATGTCTTTTCCTGCCGCACCAATTACTCCACCAATTAATAAAACGATGAGGAAAAAGGCGGCAATTCTTGTACCACGCTTTGCCATATGTACCCTCTTTCTGCTACTAACACTTTCAATAAATCTCTTACGATTCATTTTCGCACGTGTGCATACGCCTAGTTAGTAGACTTACTTTCTATAAAATACATGTATTTCCGCTAGTTCATCACTAGCTGTGTCGGTAAGCTTTTCACAATACCTACACTATTCATTATTTATTTTTCCTCTTCACTACCTCCTTTATATATAATCTTAGACATAATTAATTCCTCTTTATCAATACCTATCATTATACTGCAAAAGGAAGAACAAACCAATTACAGTCGGTTATTTATTTTCATATTCATCAAACGACCAAAGTGGCGCTTGATATGCTTCAACAGTTAAATAATTCATATATTCATTAGTACTTACTCTTAATACATCATTTACTAATGCATACAACCTAACATCACTGTCTATCTTTTTCCACTTTTTCACCTTGAGAAACTTCCAAATATCATTATCTGTCACTCGGTCATAACCAAACATGTGAAACTCTTCTACTTTACTTTCTAAAACGACTTGTAACTGTCCGCGGTATGATTCTACCAAAGCCTCATTATCCAACATATATAACATCTCCTTCTTATTTCAGCACGAAAAGTCGCTTTTAATCCCGCTCTAATGGACAGTAATAACTTCTTTCAAGAGTACCATTCATACTTCACTCTCTTAAATGCTTGTCATTCTTGTCTCATACGTGCATATAAATTATTGTAAATCATTCCATTGATTTTGAGAAGGTAGGAGAAGAGTATGACGAGACAAAGCTTTTTAAAAGGTGCATTTATTTTAATGGCAGCTGGCTTTATTACAAAAATCCTTGGATTTATTAACCGCATTGTAATGGCACGTATTTTAGGCGAAGAAGGCGTTGGCCTTTATATGATGGCTGTCCCCACCTTCATTTTAGCAATTACATTAACACAAATTGGCCTTCCTGTTGCAATCGCAAAATTTGTAGCAGAAGCGGAAGCAGTGAACGATAAGCAAAGGGTTAAAAAAATATTAACTGTCTCGCTAGCCGTTACATCCATTATTAGTATCATTTTAACAATTGGGATTATGCTACTCACACCTATTTTAGCAAAAACATTATTAACAGATGAAAGAACTTACTATCCATTAATGGCTATTTTACCTGTCGTCCCTGTTATTGCAGTTTCTTCCGTTTTACGTGGTTATTTCCAAGGGAAACAAAACATGAAGCCGAGCGCTTACGCTCAAGTCATAGAACAAGTTGTCCGCATTACAATTATTGCTGTATGCATTCGGTTATTTTTACCTTACGGCGTAGAATATGCTGCAGCCGGTGCTATGCTATCAGCTGTTCTAGGTGAAGTTGCATCTTTATTATTTTTACTTACTTTATTCCAACGCGAAAAACATTTATCTATACGCTCTGGATTTTTCACTACTGTAAAGGAGAGCAAAAATACGTTTTATTCCCTTATGGACATTGCTTTACCAACTACAGGAAGCCGTTTAATTGGTTCCGTTTCTTATTTCTTTGAACCTATCGTCGTTATGCAAAGCTTAGCGATCGCCGGCGTTGCTGCTTCTGTCGCAACTCAGCAATACGGTATATTAAACGGATATGCGTTCCCACTTCTATCACTGCCAGCCTTTATTACATATGCTCTTTCTACAGCACTCGTCCCATCAATTAGCGAGGCAATGGCAAAGAGACAACACAAATTAGTAGAACACCGATTACAACAAGCACTTCGAATTTCCTTAATAACCGGCGGATGGTCAGTCGTTATATTATATGTATTTGCTTCTCCAGTTTTAACTCTCATGTACGGATCAGACAACGCGGCCGCTTTCATCCAGCTTCTTGCACCTTGCTTTTTATTTCATTATTTTCAAAGCCCCCTTACATCTGTGTTGCAAGCTTTAAACTTAGCACGCGCTGCTATGATGAACACATTTATTGGCGCTATCGTAAAATTAATCGTTATCTTTGTACTCGCTTCACGCCCAGAGTTCCAAATGATGGGGGTTGCCCTCGCCATCGCAGCAAATATAGTAACCGTAACATTCCTTCACTACGCCACTGTTTTAAAGAAAATTGCATTTACCATTTATGCAAAAGACTATATTTTCGGCGGAATTGCTATCGGGATTGCTGGTACCTTCGGTTTTTATCTTCATAAGTATATCGTTTTTTCTCATTCACTTGGCATACAAACATTATGGGAAATCACTTTAACAACAATCGTTTATATCGTTCTCCTCTTCGTTTTCAAACTCATTCGAAAAGAAGAATTAAGTCGTCTCCCTATCATTCGGAAACTTTCATTTTTGAAGTAAGCAGGCTTGCCATTCAAAATGGTAAGCCTCTAATTTTCTTTCAAATCAACGAAAAACTGTCCATTTTGAAAACTACAATATAAAATCCGTTTCACATCTTTATAACCTAAGTTATTCAGTTTCTCAACGAGCCACCCATCTGTATGTTCGATCATTTGCAAATGATTGTATTGAATTTCTCCATCAATAATTAGTGGGAGTGTAAAAATTGGTGTATCATTTTTGCTCTTTTTACTTTTTTGTTTTTGAAAGACAGATAACTTTCCAGATGGTTCTAAAATAGCGTATTCTACATCACGCACATCTCCGATTCCTTGCTCACGTAGCTGCATCAATAAATCATCTATGTTATATCGCTGCTTCCGCATCTTTTTTTCATCAATTTTACCTGCATTCACAAGAATCGCAGGCTCCCCTTCTATTAAATGCCGAAAACGCTGAAACTTTAAAGAAATGACCGACAAAATGATTTGTATACACATAAGAAAAGTCATTGGAACTAATTGATGCCAAAGTGATTTATCTGTATTTTCGATTGCCACTACAGCCATTTCACCGAGCATAATGAATACAACTAAATCTAATACACTTAATTCTCCAATTTCACGTTTACCCATAAGACGAAAAATAATTAAAATGATTATATACAAAAGCATTGTTCGTCCGATTATTGATACCCATTCCATTTCTACATCCCCTTTTTTTACTTATAGGCTCCCCTACAAAAAAGAAACTAGTCTAACTTAAACAAAATGAAAATATGCTTGTATTAAAAAGGGGGAATGCATAATGGATGGAACGAAAAAATTATCGAGCGCAATCGGCTTCGGTATTATTACCTTATTAATCCTCGCATCTATTACAAGTATGATCATGGCTCTTTTATTAAAATTTACGAATATTAATGAAGGGACATTAGTAATTATTATTTTTATAATAGCCCTTCTATCTATGCTTATGTCTGGATTTATTGCTGGTAAAAAGGCACAAGGAAAAGGATGGCTAGTAGGTTTCACAACAGGCCTTACATTCGCTATTCTCGTCTTTCTCGTTAACTATTTAGGCTTCTCTCAAACTTTATCGAACTCACAGTTACTCTACCAATTAGCATTAATGGGTGCGAGTACACTCGGAGGTATTTTCGGTGTAAATATGTCAAAACAAAATAGTTAAAAAAAGGCCCTGCACATTTCATGCAGGGCCTTCATCATTAGTTTTTCACAACTTCACGAATCGCATTGCGATCGAAAGTTAAGTGTGCACCACCAGATTTAACAACAATTTTTGTTTCATCCACTGATTCGATTGTAGCGTGTAAACCACCGATTGTTACGATAGCATCACCTTTTTTGATTTCATTTTGCATTTGAGCAACTGCTTTTTGACGCTTTTGTTGCGGGCGAATTAATAAGAAATAGAAAATCGCAAACATCGCAACAATCATAACGATATTCATCATACCTGCATTCATCTTGTGTTCCTCCTTTTAAATTATGTATTAGAAGTTTTTAGCATTCGGTTTATTAAAGCCATACTGTTCAAAGAACTCTTCGCGGAAATCGCCAAGACGGTCTTCACGAATAGCTTGTCTCACCTGCTCCATTAAGTTTAACAGAAAATGAAGGTTGTGATAAGACGTTAAACGAATTCCGAACGTTTCATCACATTTCATTAAGTGACGAATGTACGCACGAGAATAGTTTTTACATGTGTAGCAATCACAGTTCGGATCAAGCGGCCCGAAGTCTCTAGCGAATTTCGCGTTTTTCACAACTAAGCGGCCTTCACTTGTCATACATGTACCATTTCGAGCGATACGAGTCGGAAGTACACAGTCAAACATATCAACACCGCGAATCGCACCATCAATTAACGAGTCAGGAGAACCTACACCCATTAAGTAACGTGGTTTATCATCAGGAAGAAGTGGTGTTGTAAACTCAAGAACACGATTCATAATATCCTTCGGTTCACCAACAGATAGACCGCCGATAGCATAGCCAGGGAAGTCCATTGAAACAAGATCTTTCGCACTTTGACGACGAAGCTCTTCAAACTCCCCGCCCTGTACAATACCGAATAAACCTTGATCTTGTGGACGCTCATGCGCCTTTAGGCAACGCTCTGCCCAACGGCTTGTACGCTCTACCGACTTTTTCATGTATTCAAAAGTAGCTGGGAACGGTGGACACTCATCAAATGCCATCATGATATCTGAACCTAATGCATTTTGGATTTCCATCGCTTTTTCTGGAGATAAGAATAATTTATCGCCATTTAAGTGATTGCGGAAATGAACGCCCTCCTCTTCAATACGTCGGAAATCACTTAAGCTAAATACTTGGAATCCACCTGAATCCGTTAAGATTGCACGATCCCAGTTCATAAACTTATGCAAGCCACCTGCTTCACGAATAATTTCGTGGCCTGGACGTAGCCATAAATGATACGTATTGCTTAAAATAATGCCAGAATCCATTGCTTTTAATTCTTCTGGTGACATTGTTTTAACTGTTGCAAGTGTACCAACTGGCATAAATGTCGGTGTATCAAATGAGCCGTGTGGCGTGTGCACTCGACCTAAACGCGCACCCGTTTGTTTACAAGTTTTAATAAATTCATAACGAATTGCTGTCATAATTTACTCCTTTTATTTGTTTCTCATTTTAGCGTGAGATGCAACGAACATCGCATCACCGAAACTAAAGAAACGATATTTTTCTTTTACTGCTTCATTATAAGCATGAAGTACATTATCTCTATTTGAAAATGCACTTACAAGCATAATTAATGTTGATTTCGGCAAATGGAAGTTTGTAATTAAACCATCAATTGCTTTAAATTCATATCCTGGGTACATAAAAATATCTGTCCAGCCAGAAGCTGCGCAAAGCTTACCACTATTATCTGTCGCAATCGTTTCTAACGTACGAGTTGATGTCGTACCTACAGTAATAATACGGCCGCCATTCTCTTTCACGCGGTTTAATAACGCCGCAGTCTCTTCAGACATATGGTAATACTCTGCGTGCATATGATGCTCTTCAATAGTATCTGCAGAAACTGGTCTAAAAGTTCCAAGTCCTACATGGAGTGTAATGAATGCTAACCCGACGCCTTTTTGCTTCAATTTCTCAAGTAACTCTTCTGTAAAGTGAAGGCCAGCCGTCGGTGCTGCTGCTGAACCGATTTCCTTCGCATATACCGTTTGATAACGATCGCGATCTTCTAGCGTCTCTTTAATATATGGAGGAAGTGGCATTTCTCCAAGCTCGTCTAAAATTTCATAAAAGATGCCGTCATATGAAAACTCAAGTTGACGCCCACCTTGATCTGCTGTTCCAACGCAAGTTGCTTTTAACTTTCCTTCACCAAAAGAGATGACAGTTCCTTCTTTTACACGCTTCGCTGGCTTTATAAGCGTTTCCCACTTATCGCCTTCTTCTTGTTTTAGAAGAAGTACTTCAATGTGCGCGCCTGTATCTTCTTTCACACCGTGCAAACGAGCAGGCATAACTTTCGTTTCATTTAAAACTAAGCAATCCCCCTCATGTAAGTAAGAAAGAATGTCTGTAAAATGTTTATGCTCAATATCGCCTGTTTCACGATCTAACACCATTAATCTTGATGTTTCACGATCTTCTAATGGGATTTGTGCAATAAGTTCTTCTGGTAAATGAAAATCAAACAGATTAATATCCATAACTGTATCCACCTATTTCTTATTTAAATCGATTTATTATATACATAATAAAAGATAATACAATACTTAACACAATACATGTAATGATAGGAAAATAAAAGGTAACGTTACCTTTTTTCACAAAAATATCGCCTGGAAGCCTTCCTATGAACTTCCAAGCTAATCCAACAACAATGAGCAAAATACCAGCTGTAATAAGCAGCTTTGGCATCTCCGTCATACTTTTGGCATCTCCATTCCGAAATGCTCATATGCGAGCGGTGTTACGATCCGGCCTCTTGGCGTTCTTTGTAAAAAGCCAATTTGTAATAAATACGGCTCATACACATCTTCAATCGTATGAGATTCTTCCCCAATCGTTGCTGAAACAGTTTCTAATCCAACTGGACCACCGCGGAACTTTTCAATAATACCAAGCAGTAATTTATGGTCGATATGATCAAGTCCTAATTTATCTACTTGTAATAGTTCTAACGCCATTTGTGTAATTTCCATCCCAATCGTTCCGTCACTGCGAACTTGTGCGAAGTCACGTACACGTCGTAATAGACGATTCGCAATACGAGGTGTACCACGAGCACGTCTTGCAATTTCTAATGCAGCTAACGAATCTATTTCAACTTCAAACACTTCTGCTGTACGTTCTACAATCGCAGAAAGCTGATCTACTGTATAGTACTCTAATCGTGAAAGTACACCGAAACGGTCACGAAGTGGTGCTGATAATGCACCTGCACGCGTCGTTGCCCCAACTAGCGTAAATGGAGGTAAATCTAGACGTACAGAGCGAGCTGACGGTCCTTTCCCAATAACGATATCAAGGCAAAAGTCTTCCATCGCTGGGTATAACACTTCTTCAATAGATCTATGCAAACGATGAATTTCATCAATAAATAATACATCCCCAGGCTGAAGTGCTGTTAATACAGCCGCTAAATCTCCTGGTCTTTCAATTGCAGGACCTGACGTCGTTCGAATGTTAACACCCATTTCATTGGCAATAATATTCGCAAGCGTCGTTTTACCAAGTCCAGGTGGGCCATATAAAAGTACGTGATCTAACGTTTCTTCACGCATTTTCGCCGCTTCAATAAACACTTCTAAATTATGTTTCGCTTTATCTTGGCCAATATACTGACGGAGCGTCTGTGGCCGTAATGAATACTCTAAATCCGCATCTTCGTATCCAGATTCCCCTGAAAGGAGACGTTCGTCCATTATACTCACCTCTTACCATTTAGTAAAAGACTAAGTGCCTTTTTAATATATTGATCCGTCGTTAGTGATTCTTTTAATAACTCTGGTACAACGCGAGAGACTTCTCGTTCTGCATAGCCAAGTGCACGCAGTGCTTCCAGTGCTTCATCAAGTTCAACTGATGAACCTTTCTTCGTATCAAAACTTTCAGTATCTGAGAACAAATCAACAAACGCATCTGGTACAACATCTGCTAGTTTTCCTTTTAAATCTAAAATCATTTGGCGCGCTGTTTTCTTTCCGACGCCTGGGAACTTCACTAAGAACTTCTCATCTTCATGTTCAATCGCTTGAACGACCTGTCCGGTTTGACCAGAAGCTAAAATTGCAAGAGCACCTTTTGGTCCAATCCCCGATACACCTAACAATTTTGTAAATAATAAACGCTCTTCACGTGTTTTAAACCCGTAAAGTGCCATAATATCTTCTCTCACATAATGATATGTATAGACACGGATTTCTTGCTTACTTCTTTGAAATACATACGGATTTGGTGTGAAAATTTGATAACCAATTCCATTATGGTCAATTACGACATATTCCGGTCCTACATACTCCACGTAACCTGTAACATATTCAAACAAAATACGATCTCTCCCTCTCAAATCATGTATTCCATTTTAACATATTTAACAATAGAAAAGCGAGACTGCCCCAACAAATGTTCCCCGTTTACAATTTCCGTTTTTTTCTATTGACATAAATACAAAAAGAACATTAATATACAGAAGTCGATAATGATTATCAATATTAATTAAAGGGGTTACATCAGGATGAAACAAAAGCTATTTATTTTATTTACTATTATGCTAGTTGTTCTTTCTATCGTTGGCTGTTCTTCTCAAAAAGAAGAAGCAAAAGCAAAAGAACAACCGAAAACAAAAGTTGTAAAACATGCTAAAGGGGAAGCAACAATTCCAGCTAATCCAAAGAGAATTGTTGATTTATCTGGATCAACAGAGGAATTATTAATCCTTGGACATAAACCTGTTGGCACAGCAAACACATATAAAGATAAAATCCAAAATCACTTAACGGACAAGCTAGACGGGGTAAAGGCAGTCGGCTGGTACTGGGCACCTAAAGTTGATTTAGAGGCTGTTACCGCTTTAAAACCAGACTTAATTATTTTAAACAATCGTCAATTGAAAATTTATGACCAACTAGAAAAAGTGGCACCGACAGTTGTTCTAGAAACAAATCTAGAAGACTGGCGCGTTAAGTTTAAAGAAGTAGGTAAACTATTTGGCGAAGAAAAGAAAGCCGACAAATGGATTGCAGATTACGATAAAAAAGCAGACTCTTTATCTAAAAAAATTAAAGAAAAAACAAAAGATGAGAACTTTATGTTCGTTGCAGTAACACCACAAAACTTCCGTGTATACGGTAGCTTCGGATACGGTGACATCATCTTTAACGACTTAAAGCTTCCAGCAACAAAAGGTACAGATTTAAAACAAACGATGGCACAAGTATCACTAGAAGGTCTTGTTGCATTCCAGCCTGATCAAATGTTTATTGTAAACTTCGGCGGAGAAGCTGATAAAGTGTACGAAGACTATAAAAACAGTGCGGTTTGGAAAGATAATAAAGCAGTAAAAAACAATCACGTATATGAAGTATCGAATGAAGTCTTCAATACGAAAGCATTCAATCCAATCGGAAAAGATATGCTAATTGATGAAATCGCAAAAGAGATTTTAGCTAAGAATAAATAAGAAAAAGCAGCTCACCCTGAGCTGCTTTTTTTCTTATTTTGCACTGCGTATTGCTTCATTTTTTCGATTGTCTTCACGAATCCTTCTTTTGACTTAATACGAATACCACGCTTTAGTTTTGCTCGCTCATAACTCTCAAGCTTTTTCATATCAATTTGAAAGAAGGAATGGATCGCGTTATCACTTTTCGGTACCCCTTTAAAAATTTGCAATATCCCTTCCTCTGAAACACCAAAATAACCGCTCGTTTTCAGTAAAGGAGAAATATCATCAACTTTCCTTTGTAATACGATTTGCACATCATCACGATCAACAAGTTGCCATTCTTTATATTGCTGCAAAAACTTTTCTAAATCCGCTACTTTTTCTGTCAGTATTTCCTCACTTACTTCTCCATCAACATACATGCGCTCTAATAAAATTGTAACTTGAGGTTCTTTTTCTACTACTTCTGCCCTCACATCGGATCCATAAGCTAAGCAAAACATCACAACGAAAGCTTGCACTGCAATTAGCATCCATTTCATTTCCGTTCACCTCTTCTAGGCAAAATCATACTTTCATTTGTAGCTTTTCCGGAAATGGGGGTTTTATCCATATAAACAATAGCATTAAATTTCTAAGGAAAATAAAAAATGCAGATAAGGGTTAATCCTCATCTGCATGTATCATTTACTTTTATATAAAATGAAAGACGCCTGCAAAGCAGGCGTCTGATGCGTTTACGGCGAAAGACCAGGCGACCACATTCGCGTGTTTAGCACTTAAGCATATCTCTCGACTTACGTAAATTAGCTCATCGCTTTGCTAATATAACATTAACAAGGTAGAAGCGCAATATATTTCTAAATATATTTTTCTTCCTCTTTCAACCAATTGAAATTTATGTAAATTATAAATTGATTAATGTAATATATATGTTACAATTAATACTATAAATATAAACAGGGGATGAATGCCTTGAAAAAAATTAAAGATGAACGCCTCATACTTCAAACGTTAAAAAACATACGTATTGCCTTTCTTTTTCAATCAATTGGTATAATCGGAATTTTAGGCTATATCGGATTCACAGAAGGAATGGATCAAATTACGAAATCTCCATTGTGGTTATTATTTATTCTTACAAGTATTGTACTTAGTTATTTACAATTAAGCGTTTCTATCGATGTAGAAGAAAGCGAAAAGGAAATAAAGTTAACTCCTTATTACAAAATTATTTTACGCTCTCTTATTGTAGGAATTATCATGGCTATTATTTATATCATTTTCAGTCCAGAAAGACCTCTATTTGAAGCTATTTTAACAGGTGGTATTCTCTTCATATGCTTTTTAGCGTCTTACTCCGTTAGTTATTTTGTAAAAAAACGTCGTTTACAAGACGAAGATGAATAAAGAGGAAGGGCTATCCCTTCCTCTTTGATTTGTTATCGCATAGTACCAGTCAGGCCGTAACGAATGTCTCGGAACATATTTGTTATGTCACGATTAAAATCGTTTGTAGCTGTGCCGTTACGTAAACGCGTACTCATTGCATCGACACGAGTAAACATGTCATTTCTTACAGAAACATATACGTTTCTATTTCCAACTTCATTCACAACAGCTTGACGAATTTCGTTCGCCATCGCTGTTTCATTCGTCGCTGTATTACGTGGTTTTACCGCAATCGCTACATCGTTTCCATATACAACTGTAGAAACTCGATCTACGTTATTCATACGTTTCACACGATTCGTAATTTTCTCCGCAGTTTTACCATCATTGTTAATGTATGAATTGTTCATTGTAATATTACGAGTTGGGTGTGGATTAGCAATTTGCCCATTGTAATTTACATCACGATAATAGTTGGATCCTGCGTCATTACGACCGTTTCTATATGTTACATAATCTGTATAACGATCGTTACGCGCTACATTATCACGATACTGGTGTGTATCATTATAAGATGTACGCTCGTAATTATAGTTACGTCCATCCATCGCATTATTATCTTTTGGTGTACCACATGCAGCTAATGCACTGGTAACTAACAAAGAAGCAGCAATAACTTTTACTTTCGTATTCAATACAAAAACCCCCTCTGTTAGAATGAACTTCTCTTTCGAAAAGCTCCCCCTTATGATGAGTAACAGAGAGTTTTTTTACACTGTTAATATTTCACTAGGAATTTTCTAGCACTTAATGTAAATTCACCATATTCCTGACTATCACGAATACAAAAAAGGTGGGAATAACCCCACCTTTTTTTAAACTTCCTCTTCGTCCTCTTCTTCTGAAACTGGTTCTCCAAATACGTTTGGTGGGTCCGGCTGATAATACATCGTTCCTGGCTGTGGTGCATATGCTGGCTGAGTTGGTTGATAATATAAAGGATTAGCATATTGTGGTCCACCCGGTTGTGGACTATATAACCTACTTTCTCCTCCGCATCCACAATCTTCTTCACCTTGCACGAGTGGCGGCATATTATTATCCATTGGCATCATATTTGGATTTGGCATAGAAGTATATTGCGGCGCCATTTGTTGATACGGCATTTGATTGTATGGATTTTGTTGCTGATACGGGGGATATGGCGGCATCATTGGCTGTTGATATGGCATCATGTTTGGCATTTGATTGTTATCCATTATCGGCATCATGTTTGGCATTTGGTTGTTATCCATTATCGGCATCATGTTTGGCATTTGGTTGTTATCCATTATCGGCATCATGTTCGGCATTTGGTTGTTATCCATTATCGGCATCATGTTTGGCATTTGGTTGTTATCCATTATCGGCATCATGTTCGGCATTTGATTGTTATCCATTATTGGCATCATGTTTGGCATTTGGTTGTTATCCATTATCGGCATCATGTTCGGCATTTGATTGTTATCCATTATTGGCATCATGTTTGGCATTTGGTTGTTATCCATTATCGGCATCATATTTGGCATTTGGTTGTTATCCATTATCGGCATCATATTTGGCATTTGGTTGTTATCCATTATCGGCATCATATTTGGCATTTGGTTGTTATCCATTATCGGCATCATATTTGGCATTTGGTTGTTATCCATTATCGGCATCATGTTTGGCATTTGGTTGTTATCCATTATCGGCATCATGTTTGGCATTTGGTTGTTATCCATTATCGGCATTATATTTGGTGGTTGATTGTTATCCATTATTGGCATTATATTTGGTGGTTGATTGTTATCCATTATTGGCATTATGTTCGGCACTTGAATATTAGGCGGTATTACTTGCGGGATAATAACACTTTCTTTTGATACGTTTGGTGAGACTATGTTCCCTACATTTTCTTTTTTCACTTGCGGCGACACTATATTCCCTACATTTTCTTTCTTCACTTGCGGCGACACTATATTCCCTACATTCTCTTTCTTCACTTGCGGCGACACTATATTCCCTACATTTTCTTTCTTCACTTGCGGCGACACTATATTCCCTACATTCTCTTTCTTCACTTGCGGTGACACTATATTCCCTATATTGTCTTTTTTCACTTGCGGTGACACTATGTTTCCTATATTGTCTTTTTTCGTTTGCGGTGACACTATGTTTCCTATATTGTCTTTTTTCGTTTGCGGTGACACTATGTTTCCTATATTGTCTTTTTTCGTTTGCGGAGAAATGACATTGTTAGGTTTCATTTTATTAATTTGAGGAGCAATTAACTCGCTTCCCTTTTTTATTACGTCTGAAATCTTATATTCTTTTTTCGCTTTAATTGGTGGTTGCGGCGGCTGCGGTAATACATTGATAGAAAATTTAGTGTTTTCTTTCGTAGTAGGTTTTAGTTTTTCTACTTTCTCTACAACAGGTGGTTTTTGAATGACAGGTGGCTTTTCAACTGGCTTCTCTTTTTGAATCGGAATTTCTTTTTGCACTTCTTTTTGTGGCTTCACTTGCACTTCCTTTTGCGGCTTCACCTGTATTTCTTTTTGCGGTTTTATCTGCATTTCTTTTTGCGTTTGTTGCATAGCTGGTTGTTGGGTAATAGGTGTTGATTGATACGTGATCTCATCTTCATCTTCTATTGCAAGTGGCGTTGGTGTTGATGCAAACTCTTTTTGCTGCACCTCTTTTACATATTGTTTCGGGGGCACTGAACCCGATCCAGTTTGTTGTTTCACATGAACGCTATGCGATGGCACTTTAATTTTCATCCCTGGCATAATTAGGTCTGGATTGCTAAGCTGTGTATTTGTTTTTTTTAGCGTTTCAAAATCCACTCCGTACTTTTTTGCAATTTTCCAAAGGGTCTCCCCTTTTTGCACGATATGAATTTTCAAATTTTCCCCCTCCTGTATAACTTATCTATAAGTAAAAACACTTTGAAGTAACACTTTCTAAACAACATTAACTTCTTTTACTTTTATCACTTCTTCTATTTTCAATATGATTCGAAGTGGAATAAGCATAGAAAAACCGCAATGATTTCCTCAACACAATGTATGCCTATTTCATCCTTGTTATGATTATATGTACGAAAAAAAGCAACGGAAATCCCGCTGCTTTAAACGCGCTCTAACATACGATTTAATGCAAGAACTGCCTCTTCTGTTACTTGTTTCTCTACACGAATAACGTTAATTTGTTCTCCTCTTTCTATGTTCTCAAGTGCCCATAACAGGTGAGGTAAGTCAATTCGGTTCATCGTTAAGCAAGGACACATAAACGGATTTAGCGAAATAATTTCTTTATCTGGATGTTGCTGAATAATTCGGTTCACTAAATTCATCTCTGTACCAATCGCCCACTTACTTCCCGCCGGAGCTGCTTCAATCATATCAATAATATATTTCGTTGATCCTGCATAATCAGAAGCAGCAACCACTTCATAACAACATTCAGGGTGAACAATAATATTCATATCCGGATGATTTTTTCGCACATTTTCAATATTTTTCACAGTGAAGTTTTGATGAACAGAACAATGGCCTTTCCATAAAATCACTTGAATTTCTTCTATATCTCCATCGTACTCTAATGAATCTGTATGCGGGTTCCACACTGCCATTTTTTCTAACGGAATACCTAAATCATACGCTGTATTTCTTCCTAAATGTTGGTCTGGTAAAAAGACGAGACGCTCTTTTTGTGTAAACGCCCAAGACACCATTTGTTTTGCATTAGAAGAGGTTACTGTTGCCCCTCCATTACGACCACAAAACGCTTTGATCGCAGCTGTTGAATTTACATACGTTAATGGAATCATCGTATCCCCAAATAATTTCGCGAGCTCTTTCCACGCTCTTTCTGTTTGTTCAATATCTGCCATATCTGCCATAGAACAGCCGGCACGCATATCTGGTAAGATGACAATTTGATCATCTGTCGTTAACATATCTGCCGTTTCTGCCATAAAGTGCACACCACAAAACACAATATATTTTGCCTCTTTATTATTCGCTGCAACTTGCGCGAGTTGAAGTGAGTCCCCTGCTGCATCTGAAAATTGCACCACTTCATCTTTTTGATAATGATGTCCTGGAATAAATAGTAATGCCCCCATTTTTTCTTTAATTTCACGGACACGCTCTTCCATCTCTAATGTAGACATCGTTTGATAACGCTCTGGTAACATTACTTCGATTGGCTGAACTTTCTCTAAAATACCCATTTATGATTCTCCCCCTCTAAACCACTCTCATTAGGCCTCAATATTAAAACTAATATCAAGTGCTTTCACTGAATGTGTTAACGCTCCAAGTGAAATATAATCTACCCCTGTTTTTCCGTATTTTGATAAATCTTCAATTGTAATACCACCTGAAGCCTCCGTAACGATGGCACTTGGTACAATTTTTGAAAACTCACGAATCTCTTCTGGCGTACGATTATCGAACATAATAACATCTGCGCCGGCCTCTACTGCTTCTCTTACTTGCGCCTCTGTCTCTGTTTCGACTTCTACTTTCACCATATGTCCCAATCTTTCTTTCACCGATGTAACAGCTTTTGTAATCGAGCCAGCAAAAGCAATATGATTGTCTTTAATCATGACACCATCATATAAACCGAATCTGTGGTTAAATCCGCTCCCGCATACTACAGCATATTTATCAAACATACGTAGTCCTGGCATCGTTTTTCTCGTATCACAAATGCGTGTATGACTGCTATCTAAAGCAAAAACCGCCTTACGTGTCATCGTCGCTATCCCGCTCATACGCTGAATAACGTTTAATATAACGCGCTCTGCCGTTAATAATGATGCGATTGGGCCTTGCACGGTTGCAATTATTTCTCCTTTTTCTACAAGATCCCCATCTTTTTTATGAAGTTCAACTCCAATTCTCTGATCAATTAATTTAAATCCTTCTTCAATTACTAAGCACCCTGCAAATACCCCTGTATCCTTTACAAGAAACGTTCCTTTCGCAAGTGCATTATCGGGAAAGATAAGCTGAGATGTTACATCTCTTTCTCCTATATCTTCTAGAAAAAATCGATTTAATGCTTCCTTAACTTTTAACGTATTCATAAAACCCCTCTTCCCCTTATTAAACAAGTTGTAGTTTTCTTCTCACTCGGATAATCTCTTTTTTCACGCTATTTCTTTTTGGATAATCAATGCGATAATGACCACCAATACTGTCTTCTCTTTGCAAAGCTGATACTGTTATAAGCTCACAAACTGTTAACATATTAATAAGCGTTATCTCTTCATTTGTAAGTGCATCATATTGTAAGATCATATTTCGCACACCGTACCTACTAAACCATCTCTGAGCATATGATAAATTTTTCTCAGTTCGCACAAT
This sequence comes from Bacillus sp. P4_E1, assembly GCF_056401715.1. Taxonomy (NCBI): domain Bacteria; kingdom Bacillati; phylum Bacillota; class Bacilli; order Caryophanales; family Bacillaceae; genus Bacillus; species Bacillus sp. P4_E1. Next base: position 83,996 of record NZ_JBFUIV010000006.1, on the reverse strand, counting down.
CCCAACATATTTCATCATGCATTCTTGTATTTCTTCTTTCAACGGTAAATCATTAAGAGCTATAAAACTTTTCCCTCTCTCTTCCGGCACATTTTTTCTTTCCTCTGCTGGCTTAGCTAAAATGTGTTTTCCTATTCGTCTTCCAAACACAAGACCTTCTAATAATGAATTACTCGCCAATCTATTCGCACCATGAACTCCATTACAAGCCACTTCACCGACCGCATATAAGTTTGAAATGGACGTCTCTCCGTCACAATTCGTCTTCACGCCGCCCATATGAAAATGAGCGCCTGGTACGACCGGAATAGAATTTTCTTTTAAATCAATACCATTCTTTTTACATAATGATGAGACGGTCGGAAAACGTTGTTCAAAGTTTTGAATGGTTTCGATGTTTAAGTACACTTTTTCACCTGCAAGAAGTTGTTCATGAATTGCCCTTGCCACTACATCACGCGGTGCGAGATCTTTCCCGGGATGTATATCCATCATAAAACGCTGTCCTTTTCCATTTATAAGGACAGCTCCTTCACCACGGACTGCTTCAGAAACGAGACCACAACATCGCCCGTCCACGTATAACATCGTCGGATGAAATTGTACAAATTCTAAATCAACAAGTTCCCCCCCAGCTCGATATATCATCGCAAGTCCATCGCCTGTAATTGTCTCATCATTCGATGTAAAGGCGTACAAACCACCTATTCCTCCTGATGCTAACACCGTATTATCAGCATAGTAACGCTTCAGCTTCCCTTCACTATTTCGCGTTAAAGCTCCTATGCATTTATTATTTTCTATAATAAAATCGAGCACCATTTCATGCTCAACGACAGTAACGTTCGGAACTACTTCTTGTATTAAATGCTCTAACAGATTTTTACCAGTTGCATCTCCTCCGGCATGTAAAATGCGCCGTTTTCGATGCGCCCCTTCTTTACCAAGGTGGATCCCTTTTTCATCCCCATCAAATTTCATTCCATTCGTAATAAGCTTACTTATTTCTTTCGGTCCCTCTTCAACTAAATAACGAACTGCTTCTTCGTTGTTATAATGGCAACCTGCCACTAATGTATCTTCAAAATGCCCACTCGGATCGTCATATGTAGCAACTGCTGCTGCAATTCCTCCTTGAGCTAAATGTGTATTATTATTACGTCCTGTTTTTTTTGTGATAATTATCACATTCTTTTCGTGACAAAGCTCTTTCGCAACACGAAGCGCCGCAACGCCACTTCCAATAATCAAGACATCTGCACTTGGCATAATTGTTGCCTCCCACTTTACACTTTCCAACTGTCTTGACACCTATATTTACATAGTTTTAAAATAATGACAAGAGTTTTTTTACAATTCTTATTTTCACTACCATTCTAAAAACAAAAATAAAGTGAAACTTTAATCAGTGGGGGTTTTGTCCCTCCCCCACTGATTATTAGTTGAACCAATCGGGCTTTTACGGGCAGCCCGACTCCCACCTAACTTCCTCGCATTCGCCAAATTTTGAGGCGGGAGTCTTACTGCCCGTTAACGCGGGACAAATGTCACTCTTACTGAAGAGAGGAAATTACATGATGATATATCTAGATTATGCAGCGACAACACCTATGAGCGAAGAAGCTTTAGAAACATATGTAGAAGCAGCAAAGAAATATTTCGGAAATGAACAAAGTTTACACGATATCGGCGGAAGCGCATCATCTTTATTGCAAGTTTGTAGAGAAACATTTGCAGAAATGATTGGGGGTAAGGAACAAGGTGTATTCTTTACAAGCGGCGGTTCAGAATCTAACTACCTTGCGATTCAATCCCTTCTAAATACTAGAAATGGAAAGCACATTATTACGACACCTATGGAACACGCATCGATTCGAAGTTATTTTCAATCCTTACAATCGCAAGGTTATACTATTACTGAGATTCCTGTTGATAAAAGTGGGATAATTCATTTAGTAGATTTAGAAGCAGCTATTACAGAAGATACTGCTCTAGCAAGTATACAGCACGGAAACTCTGAAATCGGGACCGTTCAAAACATTGCAGAGATCGGAGCACTTTTAAAAAAATATAATGTTTTATTTCATTCGGATTGTGTTCAAACGTTTGGTAAACTTCCAATAGACGTTAAAGCGATGGAGATTGATAGCCTCTCTGTTTCAGCCCATAAAATATACGGACCAAAAGGAGTTGGAGCTTGCTATATAAATCCCCAAGTTCGCTGGGAACAAGTATTTCCAGGAACTTCTCATGAAAAAGGCTTTCGCCCTGGTACAGTGAACGTTCCTGGAATCGCTGCTTTTTTAACAGCCGCAGAGCATATATTAAAGAATCAAAAGGACGAGAGCTTTCGTTTTAAACAATTACGATCTTATTTTTTAGAGCAATTACAAACACTTCCTCTAGAAATTGAAGTGAAAGGACATTCTACTTCTTGTTTACCACATATTATTGGGGTTACAATAAAAGGAATAGAAGGTCAGTATACAATGTTAGAATGTAACCGTCATGGTATAGCCATTTCAACTGGAAGTGCTTGCCAAGTAGGTAAACAAGACCCTTCAAAAACAATGCTTGCAATTGGAAAAACGTATGAAGAGGCAAAACAATATGTCCGCTTTTCTTTCGGACATCACACAACGAAAGAACAAATTGATACAACTATTCATGCACTACACACAATTGGAAATCAATTTTATAGAGGTGTTAAATCATAATGAAACAAAATGATCAAAAAAAGATTTTAGGCGAAGAAAGACGACAACTCATCCTTGAGTGGCTTCTTGCTGCAAATGAACCGTTATCAGGGAATGAACTATCTAAAAAGACAAACGTAAGTAGGCAAGTTATCGTTCAAGACATTTCCTTACTAAAAGCACGAAATGAACCAATTATTGCGACTGCACAAGGATATTTATATTTAAAGCCACAAACAAGACAACAAGCTTTCGAACGCGTAATCGTATGCCAACATAAACCGGCAGAAGTACGTCAAGAACTTACTATGTTAGTTGACCACGGCGTTACGATTAAAGACGTAAAAGTTGAGCATCCTGTATACGGCGACTTAACAGCATCGATTATGGTAAGTAATCGCTTCGATGTAGAACAATATTTACAAAAAATCGAAAACACAAACGCTTCCTATCTTTCGCAACTAACAGATGGTATTCACTTACATACAATCGAAGCAGATTCTAAAGAGAAATTAGATGCTGCCTGTGAGGCACTAGATCGAGCTGGATTTCTCATTTATTAATTAATGTACAGCACAGAGTTTTTCATCATTCTCTGTGCTTTTTTAGTGATATAATATTGAAATCAATTGTAAAGGAGATCAACTATGGGAATTGAACTCGTTCACTTTAGCACTGGTAAACCGAAACAAATGAAATATGGCGAAGATAAAGAAATGATAACAGGTATATGTAAAGATCCTACAGAAGAGGCCTTCCTCTCAAAAGACGGATTCCGTGGTGATGATGTAGCGGATTTAAAACACCACGGGGGACCTGATCGCGCAGTTTGTGTGTACCCACACGAGCATTACGCACTATGGGAAGAGGAATTTCAAACTACACTTCCAGCTTCCACATTTGGCGAAAACATTACCGTAACAAATATGTTAGAGCGTGATGTATGCATCGGAGATACATATCAACTAGGCGAAGCAATCATTCAAGTTACACAAGCGAGAGTACCTTGTAGCACAATTTCAAAACGTCTCGGTATTCCTGGCATTTTGCCACGCATTGTAGCAACTGGATATACTGGTTATTTATGCCGCGTTCTTCAAGAAGGTACTGTACGTCAAGATTCTAAAATTACATTATTAGAGCGTCCATCAAACAATGTATCTGTTTTGTTCTCTAACGAAATTTATTTTCATAATAGGAAAGATAAAGATGGCATTGAGAAGGTTCTTGCTGTTCCAGAACTAGCCGAGATTTGGCGTGGTCAGTTAGAGGATCGTCTTGCGAAGTTAAAATAAATAGAATCCCACCATTTATAGGTGGGATTCTATTTATCTATCACAAAATGTATTATCCGATAAAATTATATCAGCGATTAGAAGGGAAATATCGACAGTTCATCCACCTCTCTTACAACCAATAAGAAGAATAACTCCCCAGCACAGTAACAGAAAACCCGAGTGCTTCAAGTTCCATTGTTACGCCTGGCAATAATACATCATCGTATGCTTTGTCGACGTCGATTAAGAAAAAGTAATTTCCAAGGCCTGTTTTCATCGGGCGCGATTCAATTTTGGATAAGTTTAATTTTCTCCATGCGAAAGCTGATAACACTTGATATAGTGCCCCTGCGTAATCAGCAGGTAACGTTATCATAAGCGTCGTTTTCTCTCCTCGGTTTTCTCCGTTATTTGGGAGTACTGCTTTCTTTTTCTTATGGAGAACAAGGAAACGTGTATGATTGTTTTTATGCGTATGAATATCACGCCTTACAATTGTTAATCCGTATTTTTCTGCCGCTGCTTCATTTGCAATAGCTGCAATTTTTTCTTCAGGATGTTCTTTCACATATTGTGCAGCAGCGCTTGTTGATGTCATATCGCGAACGGTTACCCCTTTTAATTCCTCATTTAAAAATTTATGGCACTGTGCAATGGCATGTGGATGAGACTGTACAGCGTATACTTCTTTCCACACTCCTTCGTACTGCGGGTGTACGAGTAAATGTTGCTGAATTGGCACTGTAATTTCTCCTACAATGGAAAGTGGCTGCTCATGTACGAGATAATCTACCGTTATATTAACTGAACCTTCTATGGCGTTCTCTAACGGTACAACTGCGAAATCTACGTTTTCATTTGCGGCTGCATCAATACAATCTGGAATCGTTCGATACGGTACATGCTCTGCTTCCGGAAAAAAACGACTCACCGCCATATTTGTAAATGTTGCTTCTGGTCCTAAATATCCTACTCGAATCATCGTCTTTTCCCCACTTTTTCATTTTCTTACTGTTATACCATACTTTTTTATATTCTTCTATGTAAATTTCGAATATTTAAAAAAGACTAGCATTCGCTAGTCTAAATGTTTCTTGTATTCTCTTTGAGCGAAGAAGAAATAAATGATACATGCAGCGATATAAAACAGAATAAACAAACCTACTTTTCTTAATGAACCGTCCATAAAGAGAGTATTATGAAACGTATATAACGCAACTGCACTATGCATACTTCCTACTATAATTGGCGCAAAAAATAGCATACACAATTGCCAACGGGAAATCTTCCAAACTTCTTCCTTCGTCATTCCAAGCTTAGAGAGCGCCCCGTACTCTTTACGATCCGATGCAATATTATGAAACCATTTAAAATATACGATGCTACACGATGTAAGGAAAAATAATATACTAATGAATGAACCCATAAATAGAGTAATATCACCGAACGCTTTTATGTTCACATATAACTCCATATTACTTCGAAATGCATTATTATTATCTTGTTTCATATGTTTCCGTAAACCTTCATTTAACTTTTTCGTATTTTCAATATTTGGTAATGTATAGCCTCTATATATCATTTTTTCAGAATCAGGAACCTTATTTGCTATACTGTCAAAGTCTTCATCATTCATAACAAAGAACAGACCATTAATGTGCGAAAGGTGATAGTTAAATTGTACCCCTTCCTTCTGACCGTTAAATACGAATGAATATGTTTGATTCATTACTTGTAATTGAATCTCTTTTTGATCATATATATTCGGACGATTGTATTTATTATAATAAACAAGTGTAACTGTTCCTTTTTTAGGATGATACGTTTTCTGTTTTTGTTTTCTTGCCTCCTGATTGTATTCACTTTCTTTAATGAGCGGTGCCACTTCTGTCTCTCCCTTGTTGGACTGAAAAGATGCATACACTCCAACAAAACTCATAGATTGAAAATCATTATACCCATATTGATGCAATAATTGTTCAACCGTACCTTCCGCAAAGACTTCATGAGAAGAAGTGCCTTTTTCTATGTAAGAAAATGAGTGTACTCCCCCGTCCCGCCACATATCTTGCATACCTGAAAAATATAAGAACACCGTACCTGTTGCCGTAACTACAAACGTCGTTGCCATTGACATTAGAAAGAAAAAACGACCATTTTCCTTCATTCGATGTGACAATTGATTCACTATAAATAAATACGGATATGTATACATAATCTTTTTATTTCGTTTTATCATTCCTAATACTTGAGCAGTACCGTGTGTAAAAGAAAAATACGTTCCAAAAAAGACAAGTATAGACACAGGAAAAAAATAGAACGCTATCGTTGGCATTGTCGCTTGTAACGCTAACGCATATCCTATCCCTAAACAAATAAAGCCGAATATACAAAGCCACATTGATGTTTTCTTCTCTTTTTTATCTGTTCGAAATTCTTTCAATAACCGAATGATTTTTATATTCCATATTCGTAAAGCACTTATAAAAGATAAAACAACAAATACGACCATATACGTAATAAACGTTCCCCCAATTGCTCTCACGTCAAATATGACAGGGAGTTCTTTCGGAAGCCCCAGTAACATACTAAACACCATGAAAAAGAGCTTTAAAAAGATTATACCAAGCCCAATACCGAAAATATTAGCAAATACCCCGATCAATATTTGCTCGGTCATAATCACTCCTATTACGTTAGATTTCGTTGCTCCCATTAACATATATAATCCTAATTCTTTCTTACGTGCCTCTATGAAAATAGAAGTAGCGTACAAAATAAATATGACGAAAAAAGAAATAATTATAACATTACATATGATAAGTCCCCAGCGTACGTTTTGATACCACATCGTCTCTTGCATATACGGATGTACAATGACAGACATGTATGCAAAAGACGCAAATATTGCAAAACAACTACTTAAGAAAAACACTTTATAATTACGCCAATTTCCCTTTATATTTTGTAGCGCCAGTTGCCGAATGTTCATCTATCGTCCTCCTGTACCTTACTACATAGGCAAAAAGCTAGAGGTTTCCCTAGCTTTTCACGTGTTTTAAATATCCTCTTTGCGCGATCATAAAGTAAATGGCAGAAGCTAAAATATAAGCCCCTATTACAATCGCACCTGATTTCCATAAATCGATATAAAGCATTTTCCCTAACGTATGAAGAGCAAACCCACTATGAATTGTACCGATTAAAATTGGGATAAAGAAGATAACACCCATTTGTCGAATTGCAATTTTACGAATTTCTTTATCTGTCATACCGATTCTCTTTAACGATTTAAATTGAATACGATCTTGTTCTTTATCGTTAAACCATTTAAAGTATGTCATACTACAAGCGAAGAAGAAGAACAGTACAGCTACAAAGAAACCGATAAACATCGTAATTGCTCCTGATTCTCTTATATTTTTATAAGCGAGCACCGAGTTATTTAATTCCTCTTGCTTATCTGGTGCAACTTCCTTTTTCAAATCTAACACAAGGTCTTCCGTACTTTTCCAGTCTTCTATATAATAACCGTAATATTTCGTCTTTTCTTCATCTGGTACGAGCTTTGCGTATTTCTCAAAATCTTGATCATTCACAATGAGATATTCACTATCATTAAAAACAGAAAATGGAGTTGGCTCATTTAATTGAACAGACTGCGTTTGTCCGTTAATTTTAAATTCATATGGTTTTGCAAGATCTATCTTCATCATATCTTTCGCCATATCCATTATGACCATCGTTGCACTACCTGGTGCATTATGAACTTCTCTAACTTGCTCCCTCTTTTGTTTACGTGCTTCAGCATTATATTCTTTTTCTGAAACAATCGCCATCGGTACTTCATGTTCACTGTTAAACATCGTGATTTTTTGAGTTCCAGGAAGTTTTACATACGTTACTTCTCGCGCTTCTTCAAATCCGTGTTTTTTTATTAATTCTTTTGTTTTCCCTTCTTTTATGACATTATGCGTATGAATGCCTTTTTCCTCATACGAAATAGCATGCGGGGTACTAGTTACTGCCTTATAACTCATATCCTCAAAAAATACGTACAGTGTACCAACTGCCGAAGATACAACCGCCGTAATGATAGAAATTACAAATAGAAAACGAGCATTATCTTTCATTTTATAAATAAGATTGCTAAGTACGAACATGTTTGGATATGTATAAAAAGATTGTTTTCTTTTTTGCAGTGCTTTTAATACGACTGTACTACCTTGTGTAAACAGTAAATACGTTCCGCCTATCGTCAGCCCTACAATCGGTAAAAACAGTATGATAAAATTCATAAATGTCACTTGGAAGCTAAGTACATATGCAACAATAATACATCCTATACCAACTACACCTAACCATGTAAATGCAAAAGGTTCTACTTTTTGTTTTCTTGCTTCTCTTAATAAATCAATAATTTGCAAGCGCCCTACTGTCCAAACACTAAACAATGATAGGATTAAAAATAGAATAAAGTATACACCAGCTGTAATAAGAATTGCTTTACTATTCCATACGAGTGGAAGTGTTTTATCTATTTTCAATATTACGCTTAATGCTTGGAAAAATAATTTTGAACAAAGCATGCCAAGCCCAATACCTACTACAATTGCAATACTACCTAACATAAGCTGTTCTAATATAATCATTCGGCCAAGTTGAGATTTTGTTCCGCCTATTAATGTTAATAGACCAAACTCTTTTTTTCTTGCTCGTAAAAATGTTGAATTCGCATATAAAATAAAGAGTGCTGAGAAGATGACTACAATATAATTCATCGATTCTAGCCCTTTTGAGATCATATCCCTCATACTAATATTACCGCTTACGACATCTGGATGATAAATGAAGGAAGCATACATGAAAAATACGACAATCGATAAACAGCTACTAATAAGAAACGCTTTATAATTACGCCAATTTCCTTTTACGTTATTAAGCGCGAGCTGGCGAAAGTTCATGATATTCTCCTCCTAGCATCGCAAGTACATCCAGAATTTCTTGGAAAAAGGCTTGTTTCGTTCTTCCCTTATGTATTTCTGAGAAAATTTCTCCGTCGCGAATGAAAAGAATACGTTCGCAATAACTCGCCGCTACTGGATCATGCGTTACCATCGCAATTGTCACTTTCTTTTGTTCATGTAAATCTTGCAACGCGCTCATTAATGATTTTGCTGACTTCGAATCTAAGTTTCCAGTTGGCTCATCCGCTAAAATTAGCGTAGGTTCATGAATGATTGCTCTCGCTGCTGCTGCACGTTGTTGTTGTCCGCCTGACACTTCATATACTTTTTTATTTAAAATTTCTTCGATGTTTAAAAACTTTGCAATCTCAAGCACTTTCGCATCGATTTCATTTACAGATTTCTTCGCCATTACAAGTGGTAAAATGATATTTTCTTTAATCGATAACGTATCAAGTAAGTTAAAATCCTGGAAGATGAATCCTAAATGTGTACGACGAAACTCCGCTAATTTTGCAGCACGCATTTGATTAATTTCTTCACCATTTACAAGCACATGGCCTGAAGTTTGCTTATCAATTGTTGCTAATAAATTTAAAAGCGTTGTTTTCCCGCTTCCTGAAGGCCCCATAATCCCTACAAACTCGCCTTCTTCAATTTTAAAATTTATATCATTTAAAGCAGTCGTCGCTACTGAACCTTTTGATTGGTACACCTTTGTTAACCCTTTTACTTCAAGAACACTCATTTCTAATCCCCCTACGTGTTTTCTTCTTACATTTACTATAAGAAAAATAAGAAAAAGAAACGAGTGATTTCCCTTACAAAACGTTTTGTTATCTTACAGTTTTGTCATTTTTCTCATTAATGTATGATATTCTTCATCTTTTGCAAATTGGAACGTAACTGTTGTTCCTTCCCCTTCAGTTGATTGTACATACACTCCATGATGTAAATTACCGCAGATTTCCTTCGTAATATATAAACCCATACCTGTCGCTTCCCTTGTTTTACGGCCGTTTATTCCCGTAAAGAACGGATCAAATATACGCTTTACATCTTGCTCTGGAATACCGATTCCATTGTCCTTAATATGTAATAGCACCTTTTGATCTTTCTCTTCAATTTGAAATTGAATTTCTTTTTTCTCTGCTTCTGAAATTTTCGTATACTTAATTGCATTCACAACAATTTGGCTCATCGCGATACTAAGCCACTTTCTATCAGACGCAATCATACAAGTCTCTTCTTCAAACATCATTTTCGGAAATACAGAAGATTGAATGAACGACTTTCGATTTTCATTAATAATATCTCGAATGACCCCTATAACATTTACTACTTCTACTTTATAATCTTTCGAAAACTGATCTAACCTTGCCATATGTAACGCTAAATCTAACCCATTTAAAATACGGTTATTTTCTTCACGAATACTTTCAATCGTTCCCCTTGCTTCACGGTGTTCCTTACCATATTTCTGTAACAATAATTCAATAACGGATACTGGTGTTTTCATTTGATGGATCCATTGATTCATGAAAATCATTTGCTGTTGCTCTTTTGCATGCTGTTTATGAACTTCATTCATATATTGCTGCCTTAATAGCGTAAACGCTTCAACAACCAGTTCTTGCTCTGACGTATAAGAAGTATCGATAAGTAAAGAGTCATGTAATGTATGTCCACCGGCAATATACTGTTCTATTCTCTTTAAAAACACACTTCGTTTTCGGTAATCGTAAATAAGGTATACACTAAACACAACTGTCCCTAATAACAGTCCGTATAGCCATGTACTCCAGTCCAGCGAACGCTTTTCTAAAAGGCTTTGCAACTGCAATACGAGCCCAAATAAACAAAGGCTAATAATATAAGAAAGAAGTAAAGAAAAACGGTCCATGAGGTAATTTTTAACCTTCATGCCCTTCGCCCCACTCTGTAAGAAGTGCATAACCATATCCGCGTTTCGTTACAATTGCATTTTTAATGCCTAACTCCTCAAGTTTCTTCCTTACACGCTTTACATTCACGGTTAATGTATTATCATCAACAAAAGCTACTTCATCCCATAAAGCCTCTAACAGCTCTTCACGTGTCACGTATTGATTTGCTTGTTTCATTAAACATTCTAATAAATAAAATTCATTTTTTGTAAGTTCCGTTTGTTGACCTTTCCACTCTACTGTGTGCTGTGATGGGAATAATAACAATCCATTAACACCTAAGCAGTCACTTTCCGCGGCCAAAGCATACTCACCATACCCGCGGCGGAGTGCACTTTTCACCTTTGCCATTACGATATCTAAATGAAATGGCTTTGTAATGTAATCATCTCCGCCATTTTCAATCGCCATTACTTGATCCATTTCCCCTGTTCTTGCAGAAACAAAAATAATCGGCGCATTCGATACAGTGCGGATTTGGCGGCACCAGTAGAAGCCATCAAAGTATGGTAAATTAATATCAAGTAACACAAGATGAGGACTTACTTTTACAAACTCATCTTTTATATGCCGTAAATCGCTCACTCTGAAAGATTGATATCCATACCTTTCTAAATGCTCCTCTAATATCTCTGCAATTTTTTCATCATCTTCTACAATTAATATTTTATACATATTCCTTTTCTCCCCATAAAATATTCTTCTAAAATCACTCCTTTTCTATTATAAATTGAAACTTTAATCAATGGGGATTTTTTCCTATATCGACTTATGGTTCACCTATATGAATTGGGTTTTCACTGGACTCAAATAACGAAAAAAAAGACCGCCATATTTCGGCAGTCTTAATCGATAAATTCAAATTGATATTCAAGAATTTTCACAATATCTCCGTCTGTTGCACCACGTGCACGAAGGGCTTCATCAATACCCATTCCACGCATTTGACGAGCAAATCGGCGTACAGATTCATCACGTGAGAAGTCTGTCATCTTGAATGTTTTCTCAATGTCATAACCAGAAATAACAAATGTGCCATCACTTTCGCGTGTAATTTCAAAATTAGATTCAGATTCAAATTTGTACATTACACTTGCTTCAGATTCTTCTACATCATCGTACATTGGGAATTCTGGTGTTGTTTCTAATAAGTTCGCTACTTCAAATAGTAAGTCACGAACACCTTGTTTCGTTACAGCTGAGATTGGGAAAATTTTCACTTCGTCTCCCAATTTCTCTTTAAATGCTTGTAAGTTTTCTTCTGCATCTGGCATATCCATTTTGTTTGCAACAACAACTTGTGGACGCTCAGTTAAACGCATATTGTATTCTTTTAGTTCATTATTGATTGTGACATAATCTTCATATGGCTCACGTCCTTCTAAACCAGACATATCGATAACGTGTACAATTACACGTGTACGTTCGATATGACGTAAGAATTGGTGTCCAAGTCCAACGCCGGAGTGTGCGCCTTCAATTAGTCCAGGAAGGTCAGCCATAACGAAGCTGCGGTTATCACCAGTTTCAACAACACCAAGATTCGGAACGATTGTTGTAAAGTGATATTCTGCAATTTTCGGACGCGCTGATGATACAACAGATAATAATGTAGATTTACCTACACTTGGGAATCCAACAAGTCCAACATCTGCTAGCACTTTAAGTTCTAGCGTGACATCACGTTCTTGACCTGGTTCCCCGTTCTCAGCGATTTCTGGCGCTGGGTTCGTCGCTGTTGCGAAACGTGAATTACCACGGCCACCACGGCCACCTCTTGCGATTACAGCTGTTTGTTCATGCGTTACTAAATCGGCAAGAATTTCACCTGTTTTTTCATCTTTCACTATTGTTCCTGGTGGAACCTTTACGATTAAATCTTCAGATTTACGACCGTGCTGACCTTTACTCATTCCGTGCTGACCGCGATCAGCTTTGAAATGACGTTGGTAGCGGAAGTCCATTAATGTACGTAAGCCTTCCTCAACAACAAAAACAACATCTGCACCTTTACCACCGTCGCCACCTGCTGGGCCACCTTTAGGTACATACTTCTCACGACGATACGCAACCATTCCGTTACCACCGTCGCCGCCTTTTACATATATCTTGACCTGATCTACAAACATTATTTCACCACACTTTTTTCGATTAGTTGTAATATAACTGAGACTTCTTCGTCTCGTACTGTATAAGAAATGGAATACCATTTATTGTTTTCGTTCGCAAGCCACGTTTGTAGTTCTTCTACATTCGTTAGCTTTCCACGAAAATCAAAAAAGAAACGAGCATTCTCCGCGTCACTTTCAATTGTGATACAAACATAATTTTCAACATATACGTCTAAACTATGCTGAAGCATTAAGAAAAACTGATTCGTCCATGTACATACAGTCTCATCTAGATGAGATAAGTTATGTAATTTCCCTAATACTTCGTACTCCAATAAGCACGGTTGCTGTTTCCAATTATATGTTAAAATCCACTCTGAAAATAAAGGCATTGATAGCCCCATCAGATTGGATTCTTGTCTCGCTTCTTGGACAAAACGATCGATGAGCCTATGAATCTCTTCCACTTTTCCAAGGGAAAGATTTCCTTTAACCATCTGCAAACGATTGAGCCAATCATGTCTCGAGTGGCTCAACGCATCTATAATTGTCCATTTTTCATTCATTTAGATACCCCTTAATATAGAAAAACTCTAACCTGCACTCAGGTTAGAGTTTTCCGTGAGTTCTTATGCTTCTTGAGCAACAGGATATACGCTCACTTGTTTGCGGTCACGACCAAGACGCTCAAAGCGTACTACGCCGTCAACTTTCGCGTATAAAGTGTCATCGCCACCACGACCAACGTTAACACCTGGATAAATTTTTGTACCGCGTTGACGGTAAAGAATTGAACCACCTGAAACCGTTTGACCATCTGCGCGTTTAGCACCAAGACGTTTTGACTGAGAGTCACGACCGTTCTTTGTACTACCTACACCTTTCTTAGATGCGAAAAACTGAAGATCTAATCTTAACATACGTTACACCTCCTGCACTTTTTCTATTAAACGGATATACTTTCCGTAATCAAGTTCAATCGTCTTAAGTGAAACAACCAATCCTTCTAAAAGTATTTGTGCTTTTTCTGCTGTATGAACGTCTAAATCATTAGGCAATTCATACGTCAAGAATCCGCCATCACTTCCGAGTTCAATAGTTGCCTGCACATTACAAAGTTCTTCCACTGCATTTATAGAACCAAACACAACCGCTGTAGTTCCAGCACAGACAAGATCTTGTCCATGTGGCGCATAATTGGCATGTCCAGTCATTTTAAATGATCGGATACTTCCTAATTTCGTGCGACTTATCGTAATCTTAATCATCTTAACCAGAATTAAGCGTTGATAGCTTCAACTACTAGCTTAGTGTAAGGTTGACGATGACCTTGTTTCTTACGATTGTTCTTTTTCGCTTTGTATTTGAAAACGATGATTTTCTTAGCGCGACCTTGTTTTTCAACTTTCGCAGTAACTGTTGCACCCTCTACAACTGGGCTACCAACTTTCACGTTTTCGCCACCAACGAAAAGAACTTTGTCAAAAGTAACAGTTTCACCAGCTTCAACATCTAATTTTTCAATGTAGATTGCTTGACCAGCTTCAACTTTAATTTGTTTTCCACCTGTTTCGATAATTGCGTACATACTTGCACCTCCTCTTAATTACTAAGACTCGCCAAAAACGAGGTAGACATAAAATGTCTTTAGGGAACCTGTCTTGTGCGGTTGTAGCATATAGCAGTTTAGGTGCTATAAACTATAACATAAAAATATTACCATGACTCATTGACTATTGTCAATGAATGTTCTGCTAACTATTTTTTCCGTTCTACAATTTCTTTCTTACTTCCAAAACGGATAATAGCGTACTTTTCGATAATATCATCTTTGAAATAAATTTCAAATGGAATATTTTTTTGTAATTCTTTTTGTGAAAAATGTTTTTGTACTTTTTTTGAAGCACCAATCAATACAGCTTCATCCTCTATATTACCATAAGTAATAAGCTCTCTCTCTAGCTCATACGCAATTGTTTCATTAGATATAACGTAACCTGTCGCTTTACAAGGTGCACACTCTTCTAATAATACGTCACGTAACGAATGTTTCTTGCGCTTACGCGTCATCTCTAAAATACCTAACTCTGTAAACCCAAGCACTCTTGTATATGTGCGATCATCTTGTAAAGCTATCATTAAACGCTCTCTTACCTTCTCTTTATCTTCCCGTCTTTTCATATTAATAAAATCAATTAATATCATCCCGCCAATATCACGAAGTCTTAATTGACGAGCAATCTCTTCAGCAGCCATTTCATTTGTGCGAAATACGGTATCTTGTAAATTTTGTTTTCCAGTAAATTTACCTGTATTCACATCAATTACAGTCATCGTCTCCATTTGTTCTACAATTAGATAGGCACCATTTGGTAGCCACACAATTTTTTGAAGTGCTTTCTCGATTTCACGATCTATTCCAAAATGGTTAAACATCGAAGATTTTTCATTATAAAAGGATACTCTTTCTTTCCCTACTTTTTCTTCTAATTCTTTTACTATACTTCTCGTATCTACAACTATTTTTTCAATTGTTTCAATTGGGTTCTCCTGAAATACACGATCTAAAAACGTCGCTGGTTGATGAAGTAGTAAGGGCGCCTTCCCTTGATCTTCTTTTCTTTTTAACTCTTCATATAACTGCTGCAACCCTTGCATTTCAGCTTGTATTTCATCGATCGTTCCTTTTTCAGAAGCAGAACGGAAAATGTATCCACCTGTTCCTTCTACTTCAATTCCCAGTAACTGTTGTCTTCTTTTATTATTTTTTATTTTCCGAGAAACAGCGCGCATTTCATCATAGGGCATGTAAACGACATATTTTCCGGTAAATTCTATCTTCGCCGTTAATTTTGGCCCCTTCGTATCAATTGCCTCTTTCACAACTTGTACAAGTATCGCCTGTCCTTCATGTATGCGATATGAAGATGGTACATCATCATATGAAAGATATGCATGTTTTTCTAATCCGATATTTACAAAGGCTGCGTTCATTCCAGCAATTGTTCTTACGATACGCCCAACATAAATATGTCCGACAATCTCCTGCTCTTCATTCCGTTTCCATAAAAGCTCTACAATTTTTTGTTTCTCTTCTATCGCAACACGCTTTTCCGAACCAGTGTAGTTAATATATAACGTCTTCAAAATTCTTTCCTCACTTTTCATTTCTTTTCCTTACAATATAAAAGGTTAGTGTCGTCGTCAACACTAACCAATTAATTCTTCAACAGATGAGGTTGTTCGTTTTTCAGCAAAATACGCATACAACAATTCATTTTCGTCCAATGTGTAATGCTCTTTATATTTTCCATGGACGATAATAGAGTGTTTATATCCTCTGCGAAATTTTGTGAAAATCGTATATAAATGATCTTCCGTTTTCACCTCAATAGGTGCTATTTTTTCAATATCTCTTTTATTCCCATAATAACGCTCTAATAAAAAACGCATAAATGCGTACCGTCTTTGTTTCCATTCTTGATATAAAGAAATCGCTAGAAAAACGAGTAATACCCACATCATAATATTATTACTATTCCAAAGTAACTGCCATCCTAATATTACACTAAAAAAAACACATGACAATTTCATCATCTTTTCATGTGCTTGTAAATAGGGAAAACGATATGATAATACATTAAATAATACTTTTCCACCATCAAGTGGCCAAATAGGCAATAAATTAAACCCTAAAATAATGACATTATTCCATACAAAGAAATGGTACAAATCGTCAGTTACCCAGCCCGCTTTATACAAAATGTAAGCGACTGCAATCATCCATATATGCTGAATTGGCCCCGCCATAACGACAATTAATTCTTCTTTTAACGATTTGTTCCCATGTTCTTCCATCTCAACTACACCACCAAACGGCAAAAGCTGAATTTGTTTAATACGCCAATTATAATACGCTGCGGCAAAAGCATGCCCAAGTTCATGAACTAAAACGATACAAAATAGTAATAGTAACTCTTTAAAACGTGCTGTAAAAATACCAATGACAATAATAACCCAAAACAACGGATGCACAGAAATTTTCGTGAAAACATCCCTATATTTAATCAAATGAAATCACCTGAATTGGATCAATAAATTTTTCATTCTTTTTTATTGCAAAATAAAATTTGCCATTTTTATTATTTTCATCATTACTCACTATTCCAATTTTTTGTTTCTTTGAAACGTAATCATATAATTTTACTGACATATCATTTAAATTTGCATACCATGACTCCGTACCATCAGCGTGCTGAATTTGAACTGTATTTCCAAGTTCCTCTTTCTTGCCCGCAAAAACAACTATACCTTCATTTACTGACTCCACCGTTGCATTTGTAGCCGTTTGAACAAATACACCCTGGCCGTTTTTTTGAAATCCTTGCATCACCTTTCCAGAGGCAGGAATCGCATAATCCTTTTGCTGAATAGCCTCTTCTTTTTTCTCATTTGGAGAAAAGAACACGAGAGGTTTTCCAAACTGATTTTCATACCATTTTGATATAGTAGCAAATTGAAATTCTTCTTGCATAACTTTTTCTGTAACAGCTCTAGTACCATCAAAAGAAGAAGGTGCGTTCTTAAATAAAATAGCAACCGAAAGAACTAATATTGCTGATAGCAAAACTTTGAAGAGAAAAACTTCTTTTCGAAATAGAGGATGAATTTCCTTCTCCCCCTCTTCAATAAAGACCGTTTCGCTATCAAAATCTCCTCCCGCAAAATACTGCTCTTCTTCTAGCAATTCTTGCTCTGCTTTCCTTTTCGCAATCCGCTTTTTAATTTCTTCCACACGTCTATTCTTCATACTGTCTCCTTTCTTTCGTTAGCCTTATTCAAATAGAAACAGTTATATACAGTTTGTACATATGTATGAGTTATAGAAGGAAGATATTCATGCGAAGAAAAAAGAAAGCACTCCGCATTTATGCGAAGTGCTTTTAACGGATTCCAAAGAAATTTTTCATCTTTGTAAATACCGATACTTTTTCTTGTTCAAATGCTTGTAATGGTACATTCTCACCTAACAAGCGTCTTGCAATATTACGATAAGCTATTGCTGCTTTCCCGCTAGGTTGCAGCGCTACAGGTTCACCTGTATTCGTAGCACGAATAACTTCATCATCATCCTCGACAACTCCAAGAAGCTCGATTGACAGTGTACGTACGATTTCATCAACGTCTAACATATCCTGTTCATGAAGCATATGACTACGCACACGGTTAATGACAAGTTTCGGTGGTTCAATAT
Organism: Bacillus sp. P4_E1; assembly: GCF_056401715.1. Lineage (NCBI taxonomy): Bacteria > Bacillati > Bacillota > Bacilli > Caryophanales > Bacillaceae > Bacillus > Bacillus sp. P4_E1. The sequence continues at coordinate 65,745 of NZ_JBFUIV010000006.1, read as the reverse complement.
CCTCTTTCTCTAAAAGCCCGATAATACGATCCGCATCACGCATTGAGGATACTTCTGGTGTTGTTACAACGATTGCTTTATCCGCACCTGCTACTGCATTTTTAAACCCCTGCTCAATCCCCGCAGGACAATCAATTAATATGTAATCATAATCTTGACGTAATACTTGTATTAATTCATCCATTTGTTCAGGTGTTACCGCCGACTTATCGCTCGTTTGTGCTGCAGGTAATAAATAAAGATCATCAAAACGCTTATCTTTAATAAGAGCCTGAGGTAAACGACAACGCCCTTCAACGACATCAACAAGATCAAATACAATACGATTTTCTAGCCCCATTACTACGTCTAAATTGCGTAAACCGATATCTGTATCAATTAAACACACTTTTTTTCCAGATAACGCAAGGGCTGTACCAATGTTCGCAGACGTTGTAGTTTTACCTACTCCGCCTTTTCCAGATGTAATTACTATTGCCTCTCCCACAGCTATACAATTCCCCTTTCTAACTTTGTTAAATTAGGTCTAAGATGAGTGAGAAGTTGCAGGCGATCGACAACAATGTGATTATTCTCATTAATGTACGCACATTCTGCCGCCTCTGCTCCGTCTTCTTTCTCTTCCGGAGCCCGCATTGTCACATCACTAATTCGGAGTTGCATAGGGTTCATAATAGATGCAGCAATAACAGCTTCTGAATCTCCATCATACCCCGCATGTGCAATTCCTCTTAATGATCCCAAGACAAAAATATTCCCCCCAGCGATAACCGTTCCGCCTGGATTAACATCTCCAATTAATAATAAATTGCCTTTTACATGTAACACTTGTCCAGAGCGAACAATTTTGGAAATAGGGACAATTTCTGTTTCTTCTTTCCAAGCTATTGCTTCTGCTTTTGTTATAACATCACTTTCGATTGATTCTACAACAAGGTTCTTCTTATTGCGAATTAACGTACGAATCTCTTCTTGTTGTACTTCTGTTAAATAGCGATTTCCTACTTTAACACGCACTTCAATTAAAGAACGTCCGTCACTCTCATAGTAATGTGTAGAAAGCTTTTCATCCAATTCTTTTAGTAGCTCAGAGAATGAACAGCAATCATCTAAATGAAGTGTTATTCCATCTTTTGTCCCTTTTATCGTTACATTTTGTTGCTTTTTTTCTTCCACTAAAGTTCACCCCACCGATTCAATTCGACATAAAATTAGAAAATCCTTTTTTCTTTTTCTTCTATCGCTTTTGAAAGACGCACTAAATATCGTCTCAGTGGGAAACAAACTATTAATAAGAAAATTCCATTTAGCAATAAAGTAGCAAGGAGACGATCTGTGAAAAAGACAGATGCTGACATGTGAGTACGTCCTAACAAAGTTAAAAACCCATACACATAATACTCTAATGCTGCAATGCCAGCCAGTACGATAGAAGCGACAATAAATAAATTCAATTGTAATACTTTCATCACACTATAAACTAAATAAGCTAAAATCGGATAAGCAAATATATATATACCGACAAGTTCCGTGTATACGGTATCAAATAAGAAACCAAATAATAGTCCGTAGTAAATCCCTTGAACCGGACTATAGTACACTGTAATAAAACATAACACAATTATAAAGAAATGCGGTGCTGCTATACTGCCTTTCCAAAAGACGTCTGTTGGAACAACAGTAGAGAACATATTTTCAAATAAAAAAACAAAAAGGAGCAAAAGAGGAAGAGCTGCTCTTTTTAAAATCGTCATCATCTCTTCTCTCCCTCCTATTCTAACGGCGCTGTAGGCATATCACGTTTTGCAACTATAATATGCTCTACATCATTCAAATCAGCGGATGGTTTTACATAAGCCGTTTTTGTTAAACCGTATGGATCTGGCTGAACATCAACAATTTTCCCAATCGCAAGACCTTTAGGGAAGATATCACCAAGTCCAGATGTTACAACTAGTTGATCTTTTTGTACCTCTGCATCAGAGCTAATCTTTGTGAAAAGAAGTAGTTGTTTTTCTTTATCGTAACCTTCAATTAATCCAAAGATATTTTCTTGTCCTTGTACAATAGCAGAAACACGGTTTGTTCGGCTCATCGAACTTAACAACTCTACTGAAGATGTAAACTGAGATACACTTTTTACGCGTCCAACTAAACCTTTCGGAGTTACAACAGCCATATCTTTTTTGATCCCTTGCTGTGCTCCTTTATCAATTCCAACTAAATCGTACCATTTATCGGGATTACGAGAAACCACACTAGCTTGTACTTCCGTATAATCACCACGGGACTTTTCTTTACCAGTTAATTCTCGTAGTTTTTTATTCTCATCGTCTAAATTTTTCACTACTGCAGATAAATCTGCGGTAGAATCTAATTTTGCTTTCAGCTTTTTATTCTCTTCATACGTGCGCTTTACATCTTCTACATTCTCGAAGAATCCGGCAACATAATTCGCTGGCTTTTGGAATACACGTTCTACAACACCGACAGTATCTTTTATAAACTGCTCTGGCCATGATAAACTGTTCCGTTCTTTCAATGAGATTCCAATCAATGCCACGAGAAGAATAATACTAACTAACAAAACAATTAATCTTTTGTTTAAGAAAAACTGTGGCACGTTCACACCCTCTTAATTTCATTGATTTTTATTTTGCAATATTATCGAGCAGCAGTTTTGAAAAGATCGATATTGTCTAATGCTTTACCCGTTCCAATTGCTACGCAATCTAATGGATCCTCTGCAACAAGAACTGGCATATTTGTTTCTTCACTAATAACTTTATCTAAGTTACGTAGTAATGCCCCGCCACCCGTTAATACGATACCACGGTCCATAATATCCGCTGCTAATTCAGGTGGAGTTTTTTCTAACGTATTTTTAACTGATTCTACAATTGCATCTACTGTATCTTTTAATGCATCTGCAATTTCTTCTGGTTGAATTAGTACTGTTTTCGGTAAACCACTTACTAAATCACGACCGCGAATTTCCATAGGCTCAATACCTTCTGGCTCGCCTGCAGAACCGATTTCTAATTTTAATGCTTCTGCTGTTCTTTCACCGATCATTAAGTTGTAGCTTTTCTTAATGTACTGAATGATTGAATCGTCCATATCATCACCAGCAACACGAACTGATTGACTTGTTACAATACCACCTAAAGAAATAATTGCAACTTCTGTTGTACCACCACCGATATCAACAACCATACTACCAGTCGGCTCCCAAACAGGTAAGTTTGCACCAATTGCTGCTGCAAATGGCTCTTCGATTGGATAAGCATCACGAGCACCAGCTTGACGAGTCGCATCGATTACTGCACGTCTTTCTACAGCTGTAATACCAGATGGTACACATACCATTACGTATGGTTTACGTGAGAAGAATCCATTTGATTTTTGAGCTTGTTGAATGTAGTATTTCATCATTATTGCTGTTGTTTCGTAATCAGCAATTACACCATCTTTCATAGGACGAAGTGCCACTACGTTTCCTGGTGTACGACCAATCATTTGTTTTGCATCGCTACCTACCGCAACGATTTGTTTCGTATCAGTTTGTAATGCTACTACTGAAGGTTCACGTAAAACTACACCTTTCCCTTTCACATATACAAGCGTATTCGCTGTTCCTAAGTCTATTCCAAGATCGCGAGTAAATCCACCAAATCCAAACATATCATTTATCTTCCCTTCTTATTTTCACGGACTCATTTTTCTTACTTTATATTTATAAAAACAGTACGTTTTTTTATATCTGCATCCTTTTTGTAGATAATTTTCTACAAAAAACTCATAAATCACATTATAAAACAAAATAAGTAAAAAGAATAGTCTTAAATATGACCTTTTTCCTTTAAACTCACGAATTTATGGTCACCTATTATGATATGATCAAGTACTTCAATTCCGATAATTCGACCACATTCTACTAATCGTTTTGTAACTTCAATATCTTCACGGCTCGGCTCCGGATCTCCTGAGGGATGGTTATGAAGACATATAATAGAGGCTGCTGCCCGACGGAACGCTTCTTTAAAAACTTCCCTTGGGTGCACAATCGACGTATTTAAACTTCCAATAAAAATAGTTTGCCTATGTATAACTTGATTTTTCGTATTCAAATATAAACAAACAAAATGCTCCTGTTGCAAAAAACGCATCTCTTCCATCATATAACTCGCACAATCTTCTGGACTTCGAATACTATATCTATTTTGATATTCTAAACGTACCATTCTTCTACCTAATTCAAAAGCAGCCATAAGCTGCGACGCCTTTGCAATCCCAACACCATGAATGCTCATCATCTCTTCTAACGTTGCATCCTTTAACATTCGTAAGCCGTCAAAATGATGGAGAATATTATCTGATAACGTTAACACCGTTTCTTCTTTAGAACCCGTTCTGAGTAAAACTGCAAGAAGTTCTCGATTCGATAAACTTCCTGCTCCTTCTAACAATAAACGCTCCCGTGGCTGTTCTTCTCTCACAACATCACGAATACCGTTCATCTCTCCACCCCTTTTTTTACGATTTCTCCTAAAGAAAACCCCATGCAATTTTACGCATGGGTTACATCGCTATCAAACTGTTTTAATTCACGGACAAGACGCGCAATTGGCAAGCCAACTACACTGTAGTAGTCCCCTTGAATATGTTGAACAAAAATAGACCCTTTACCTTGAATTCCATAGCTCCCTGCTTTATCAAGTGGTTCCTTCGATGCAACGTATACGTCTATTTCCTCTTCTGTTAATCCCCAAAATGTTACTTCTGTACGTTCATAAAAAGTTACCGTTTTTTCTTTCGATATAATTGCAACACCTGTGTATACTTCGTGTGTTTTCCCCGATAATAATCGTAACATTTCTTTCGCCTCAGCCTCATTAGACGGCTTTCCAAGAATACGCGAATCATATGTAACAATTGTATCTGCACCTAGTACAACTTGATTACTATGGTTTTCTGCCACAGCAGATGCTTTTTGCAAAGCAAGCGACATAACAATATCAGAAGGTGATGAATATGCACCAATCGTCTCTTCTACTTCACTAACAACGATTTCAAATGGCACATCTGCTAATTCAAGCAGTTCCTTCCTCCTAGGTGACCCTGAAGCTAAAATAATTTTCCTCATATTTTCTCCTTCCCTTCTCACATGAAGCAGAATAATTTAAATCAATCGTATCAAAGGAATAGTTTCCCCACAAATTCTAGAAATATCATTTTCTCTAAACAAAATAATAGTTCTTTTTAAATACGATTATACGCTGCCCATACAGAAAGCACTTTGTTCTAAATTCAAAAGAAAAGAAAGAAGTATATGTACTTCTTTCTTCGTCATTTCATTATCCTATTATTTCACTTTTTGTGAAACCATTTTTTCATACGAAAGTATACCATCAATAATAACTTGATTTAATTTAGCTACAGATTCCTTATCGCTCTTCCCTTCCTTAATCGTTTGCACCGCTATTGACGTATACGTATAAAGCTTCTTTGCATCTTCACGCTTCATACTCTTCCCTTCCTTTTCCATAGCTTTCCACTCTTTTTGAATCGCTTCTATATCTTTTGGATTACTTTTTCCACTAGTTTGTACGCTGGACACATATTTTGCTAAATGAGTATATAATGGCTGCACTTTCGCTAAAAACATTCCTACTTCTTTATCATTTTTGAGCAATGCTTTATCTGTAATATCCCAATTTTTTTTCAAAACTGAAACACCATCTTGCTTATACTGATCTATTAATTGATTAACAGCCTGTTCATCGCTCGTAATAGCAACAACTAACGCATACTTATCACCACTCGGTTTCAAAGTAGCCACGCCCCCATTACTTTTCCACTCTTCAATAGCAGCCTGTCCTTTTTCTTCAGAGGAATAAAGCCCTCCTTGAACGAAAAATAGTTTCATTGGTTCTAATGACGTTCCTACCTGTGCTTTTGGTTTTTCCTCTTTCGGTGTTGGTGTTTGTTCTGCCGTTCCACCCACCTTTTGTTCCTCATTACCTGTCTGCTTCGAAGCCGTTACCTTACCTTCTCCTGTCGTCCCTTGTCCAGTTAATAAATGAATCATACCCATCCCAAATGCAGTACCGATAATTATTGCAGTTGCAACAATTGCGATTATTGTATTGCTCCACTTCTTTCGATATTTTTCCATAGATACTGATTTCGCTTTTTGAAACGGAACGACATTTTTCGGTCTCTCACTTTCTGCTATCATCCAGTCAAACTCATCCTTCTTTTTTTCCTCATACTTCGCTTCTGTTCCATTTACTTTCACCGAGATCGTTCGTGATTGCTTGTCCATACACTCACACCTCACCTCTTGTCATTGTCCGCATCATATCATATTCATTCCACAAAAAAACGAGATATTTGTCAGAGGAATTCGTCAAATAACCCTATATTATTATCTTATATGTATGCATTTGACTTCATTTGTAGAACAAAAAACTAGATAGCAAAGACTATCTAGTTTTTCTCGCGAATATATTTTCTAACTTCGGAAATGAAATACAAAGAACCTGTTATGATAAAAACATCATGTTCTCCTATCATGTCAACCTTTGTATCAATTGCCTCTTTCCAATCTTCAAAAACTAATTTTGACTCTTGTTGTGAATACGATGCAAGCTTGTCAGCAGAAATGGCACGATCAAAGGCAAACGTCGTAAATATTATTTCATCAGCAACTTTTTCTAATTGCCCTACCATGTTATGTAACTGTTTGTCACCAAGAGCAGTAAATAAAACTATTACATTCTTCTTTTTATAATGTGCCTCTACTGTTTTTACAAGACTTTCAATACCTTCTGGATTATGAGCACCATCTATTATAATATCTGGATTACTTTGTAACTTTTCAAATCGACCAATCCAGTATGCTTCTTGTAAGCCAACTTTCATCTCCTCTTCATTAATTAAAAATGATAAATATGTTTTTAAATACATTACTGCCATAAGCGCTAGCGCTGCATTGCCTACTTGATGAATACCTTTCATTGAAATTCGAACATTTTCAAACGAGGCAAATGGACAATCAAAATCAAAATGTTCCCCATCTTCATTAGAATGTTTATGTAATGTTGTAAACTGTTTTCCAAGTTCATATAAGCTTGCATGGTTTTCCTTAGCAACCTTTTGAATTACTTGCAATGCTTCTTCATTTTTCACACCAGTAATAACTGGAACACCAGACTTAATAATCCCTGCCTTTTCATATGCAATTTCTCCTAGTGTATCGCCTAAAATATGCATATGATCGTGGCCGATATTCGTAATAATCGTGAGAACCGGATGAATAACATTTGTAGAATCAAATCTTCCCCCAAGCCCCGTTTCAAATAAAACAACATCACAGAAATTAACTTTACCGAAATAATAAATTGCCATTACTGTAATGATTTCAAACTCAGTCGCTTCTCCTAAGTCCGTCTCATCTAATTTTTCAACGACTGGCTTTACCATATTTACAAGTTCCGCAATCTCGTCATCTGCAATCGGTATTCCGTTTACACTAATACGTTCATTGAATGTTTCTATGTAAGGCGATGTAAACGATCCTACTTTATATTTCGCACCTTCTAACATGTAGCGCATGTATGTTAAAGTTGAACCTTTTCCATTTGTGCCGGCTAGATGAACACATTTTATATGACGCTCTGGATTTCCGAGTTCTTCTAACATCCATTGCATTCTTTCTAGTCCTGGTTTTATCCCAAATTTCAATCGGCTATGAATCCAGTTTATCGCTTCTTCGTATGTATGTATCACGTTTGCTATTCCCCTTTCAAAAGACAAACTTCTTAATTCTATTATACGCAAAGAAAAGAGACTCACCAATATAGTGAGTCTCTGAAAAACATTTTTATTTCTCAAGATCCGCTAGACGTTGACGAACCGCTTCGCGTTTTTCTAGGTAATCTTGCTCTTTCGCACGCTCTCCGTCAATAACTTCTGCAGGAGCTTTCGCTACGAATCCTTGGTTTGAAAGTTTCTTCTGTACACGTTCTACTTCTTTATCGAACTTCTCAAGTTCTTTTTCAAGACGCGCTTTCTCTTCATCAAGATTGATAAGATCAGCTAACGGTAAGAATAACTCTGCACCTGATACGATTGCAGTCATCGCTTTTTCTGGCGCTTGTAAATCAATCTTAATTGTTAGTTCACTTGGGTTACAGAAACGCTCAATGTAAGAGCTGTTTTTCGTAAGCTGAGCTAGTACTACCTCGTCTTTTGCTTTAATTTGCATTTGAACTTTTTTGCTCATTGGCGTATTTACTTCCGCACGGATGTTACGAACAGAGCGAATGATATCAACTAGAAGGTGCATTTCTGCTGCCGCTTCTTTATCTTGTAAATCTTCGCGAACTGTTGGCCATGCTGCTACTGTAATAGACTCGCCTTCATGCGGTAAATGTTGCCAAATTTTCTCTGTTACGAACGGCATGAATGGATGTAATAGACGCATCGTTTGGTCTAATACGTAAGCTAAAATCGAACGAGTTGTTTTCTTAGCTGCTTCATCTTCACCGTATAGTGGAAGTTTCGCCATCTCAATGTACCAGTCACAGAAATCATCCCAAATGAAGTTGTATAATGAACGACCAGCTTCACCGAACTCATATTTATCCATGTTACGTGTTACACTTTCGATTGTTTCGTTTAAGCGAGTTAAAATCCACTTATCTGCAACTGATTTTTCACCAGTTAAATCGATTTCTTCATACTTCATGTCATCCATGTTCATTAATACGAAACGTGATGCGTTCCAAATTTTATTAATGAAGTTCCAAGTAGATTCTACTTTTTCCATGCTGAAACGTAAATCTTGACCTGGTGCACTTCCTGTTGATAAGAAGTAACGCATCGCATCTGCACCGTACTTCTCGATAACATCCATCGGATCAATACCGTTACCAAGAGATTTACTCATTTTACGTCCTTGCTCATCACGAACTAAACCGTGAATTAATACATCTTTAAATGGACGCTCTCCTGTAAACTCTAAACCTTGGAAAATCATACGAGATACCCAGAAGAAGATGATGTCATAACCAGTTACTAAAGCATCTGTTGAATAGAACTTTTTAAAGTCTGCTGCATCTTCATTCGGCCAGCCAAGTGTTGAGAATGGCCATAATGCTGAACTGAACCATGTATCAAGCACGTCATTATCTTGATTCCAGTTTTCAAGATCTGCTGGTGCTTCTGTACCTACGTATACTTCACCAGTTTCTTTATGATACCAAGCTGGAATGCGGTGTCCCCACCATAATTGACGAGAAATACACCAGTCATGAATGTTTTCCATCCAGCGTAAGTATGTGTTTTCAAAACGCTCTGGTACGAACGTTACTTTTTCTTCTTCTTTTTGTTGAAGTTCTACCGCTTTTTCTGCAAGTGGAGCCATTTTTACGAACCATTGTGTTGATAAATAAGGCTCAACAACTGCACCGCTACGCTCACTATGACCTACTGAGTGCATATGAGGCTCGATTTCTACTAATACGCCAGCTTCTTGTAAGTCTTTCACTAACTCTTTACGGCATTCGAAACGATCCATACCGTTATACTTACCAGCTTTTTCGTTCATCGTTCCATCTTCGTTCATTACTAAAATACGTGGTAAGTCATGACGGTTACCTACTTCAAAGTCATTCGGGTCATGAGCTGGTGTAATTTTCACAACGCCTGTTCCGAAGTCTTTTTCTACGTATTCATCAGCAATAATCGGAATCTCTCGGCCTACGATTGGAAGTGTAACTGTTTTTCCGATTAAATGTTTGTAGCGATCATCTTCTGGATGAACTGCTACCGCTGTATCACCAAGCATTGTTTCTGGACGAGTAGTTGCAAGGCGAATGTGACCAGAACCGTCTGTTAACGGATAGTTCATATGGTAGAATGCACCTTGAACTTCTTTATGAATTACTTCAATATCAGAAAGAGCTGTGCGTGTTGCTGGATCCCAGTTGATGATATACTCACCGCGGTAAATTAAGTCTTTTTCATATAATTGTACGAATACTTTATTAACAGCGTTAGATAAACCTTCGTCTAATGTGAAGCGTTCACGAGAATAGTCTAGTCCTAAACCAACTTTCCCCCATTGTTGACGAATGTGAGAAGCGTATTCTTCTTTCCATTCCCAAGCTTTTTCAAGGAATTTCTCACGACCAAGATCGTAACGTGAAATACCTTCTTCACGAAGTTTTCCTTCTACTTTCGCTTGCGTTGCGATACCAGCATGGTCCATTCCTGGAAGCCATAATACATCGTAACCTTGCATACGCTTTGTACGAGTTAGAATATCTTGAAGCGTCGTATCCCAAGCGTGACCTAAGTGTAACTTACCAGTTACGTTCGGAGGTGGAATTACAATTGTATATGGTTGTTTCTTCTCATCTCCTGTTGCTTCGAAATATTTGCCTTCAAGCCACCACTTGTAAAGGCCTTCTTCAACGGACATATGATCATATTTAGTTGGTAAATTATTTTCCGTGTTTGACATTATTTTCCCTCCTTAAAATAAAAAATGCCCCTCATCCAAAAAAGGACGAGGGACATCGCGGTACCACCTTTATTTACAAACAAATTCAGAATTTGCTTATACTCTTAATTTGATAACGGACAAATCCGTCTTTTCCTAATAAGAATCATTCCGTTCAGAAAAGATGCTCCAGGGCTACCTTCTAACATAACTATCTAGAGAACCTCCCAGCCAATGGTTCCCCTCTCTGAAGACGTTTCATGTTATACTCTTCCCCTTCAATGCATTTATGTGATTGTTAATTATTATATACAATAGTGTAAAAAACGAAACCTTATTCGTCAAGATAAATTTGAAACTACGGCTTTTATCTCTTTATGGAACTAATAAAAAAAGATAAGCAGGGTTCTCCCTACTTATCTTCTTTATCCGTTCCCTTGCTGGGCAGCTTGTAATTGCGAAAGGAAATATTCTGTATTACTAATGAGCCAATGCGATTGCTGCAGAATTTTTACCCCGCGAAGCTCATTTTCTTCATTACGACTCTTTCTTCTTTTCGTATACGACTGAATTTGCCGAATAAAATGCGACGGGTACGTCATATACGCAAACATAAGAAGCTGCTCCTCTTTCGTAAATGGAAAATTTTTTTGATACATTTGATACCATTCAAAGCGGTCGCTCCGCGCAATTGGATATGTGTTCAAAGACCTTGAATAAAAGCTGACGATATCCTGTACCGGTGTAGCAAACTGAGACTTTTCTAAACTAATAAAATAACCGTTTCGTTCATAATCAAATAAAAAGTGATTAAGCGATACATTTCCATGAACGAAAGTAGTACGTGTTTTTTCCTTTTCTTTCATTGCATCATGCCATTCACTTAATTGTTTCGTTGCGAACTCACGTGCTCTCATAACGTGGTGATAATACGTACAATATTGTAATTCAAATGGAGACATATACCACTTCGCTTCAGATTCTATGAGAAACTCTTCTAATATCTCGCCATCATTTTCCCAACGGCCGGATATATTTGTATAATGTTTTTCTAAATCTTCTTCTGTATAAGTCTCCTCTTTCACCGTTTTTTGATGCAACGTCCCGAGCGTTTGAAACATCTTATGGTATTGATCATTATCTTCGCCATTTCCCTCCGCACGTTCTAACCAAGGCATTAAATAATAGCTATACGCCCCATCACTTAAAACATAATTCCCGTCCGTCGTGTGATAAATAGGTACATAATTCGAAAAACCTTTCTCCTTCAAATACTGAATATGGTGTAAAAAATTATTCCGCTCTAATTTTCTATCTTGTATTTTCTTTAACGCATACGGACCTTGATTCGTATAAATTTTCATTACACTTCCGTGCTCTTCCATATGCTGAGTGTCCAATCTATATTGCCTCACAATGGGTTCATAGCGATTTCGTAATTCAATATCCATACGAATAACCCTTTCTTATTCAAAACATAGCTTCTAGGAAAAGAAAAGAGGTGAGTGAAAAAACTCACTCACTTATTTCACTGTTGCTTTTGAAACAGGAATATATATAATTTGCCCTGTAGTTAAATATATATCTTCTGATTGATTTACACGATATAAGCTTTGTACAGTCGTTTCATAACGTTCTGCAACCGATTCAATTGTATCTCCTTCTTGTACGAAGTACATTCTTACCTTCGTAAATTCTTCTTCTGGTTCTTTCGTAAATAATTTCGTTAAATAAAGTGCATTTTCATCTCGCTGTGAATATGCTTCTTCCTCTGGCTCTTCCTGCTTTTTCGCTTTTTCTTTCTTGAAATTTTTCCGCCCGAACAATTCAAATTGTGGCGTCTTTTCTTGCTCCTCTTCACGCTCCACAAGTTCATGTTCTTCTAATTCCTCTTCTTCTATTTCTTGCTCTTTTCTTTCTTCTAACTGAAACGGCTCAAATGCATAATCTTCCCATCCATCTGATTCTTTATAGGCTGGTACCTCTTCGTGCGGTGCAGGTCTACTTTCATCTTCTTCAGCTGAATCAGCTTCCAACTCGGCATACACCGTCTCTTCCTCTTCATCCTCGGTTCTTTCTTCGTCACATAAACCTGTAATAGATATATCCGCTAATAGTTGTAAGCAACCATTTTCCTTTAATTCATAATCAAATTCCTCGATTGATACATATAATTCTTCAATTACTTTCACTCGATTTCTTGGAATTGATATTTCGAGCGGAAAGGAATGGACAAGCTCATTAACCCCGTCTGCCCTTGTTTCTACATAATCAATTGCCTTTGCTGGTGATAGCTCTCTTAACGAATAAGCTGAATCATCTTGCCTTGCAACGTACTCTCCCGTTAAATCTAATTGCCCCCTCACGATAACTTCATGATCGAGCTCCTCTATCTCAACGTCTGGATCTAACGAAATTGACAAAAGTTCTTCGACTTCCTGTCCCTTCTGGAACCAAACAGATTCTTTTAATGAAAATCGTAATGAATGATCTGTTGCCACTTCTTTTCCCCCTCCCAAACTATATGTCATTACAGATTTATGTTCTCTAAGGCTACTTTATGAATAAAAAAAATCGCTCCCCTAATGGAAAGCGATTTTCTCTAAGAAATTATGCTTTTAATTTTGACATTGCAATTTCGGCCGCCGCAATTGTCGCCTCAATATCTGCATCACTATGTGCTGTCGATAAGAATAAACCTTCAAATTGAGAAGGTGGTAAAAATACACCTTGTTCTACCATTTCACGATAGTAAGCTGCAAAGAATTCTAAGTTTGAAGATTTTGCTGCATCATAATTAATAACTTGCTCATCTGTAAAGAAAATACCAATCATAGAACCTGCACGATTAATGTGATGCGGGATATTATGCTTTTCAGCTGCCTTACGTAGTCCAGCCTCTAACATTTCTGCTTTACGCTCAAATTCCACATATGATTCTGGCGTTAACTGCACTAACGTTTCATAACCTGCTGTCATTGCAAGTGGATTACCCGATAATGTTCCAGCTTGGTAAATCGGTCCGCTTGGTGCAACTTGACGCATAATCTCTGCCTTCCCACCGTATGCTCCTACCGGCAAGCCACCACCGATTACTTTACCTAAACAAGTTAAGTCAGGAGTTACACCGTAGTAACCTTGTCCACAATTATAAGCAACACGGAATCCTGTCATTACTTCATCAAAAATAAGTAGTGCACCGTTTTGCTCTGTCACTTCACGAAGTCCTTCTAAAAACCCTGGTTGAGGAGGAACAACACCCATATTCCCTGCCACTGGTTCTACAATTATACAAGCGATGTCATCACCGAATTGTTCGAAAGCATATTTTACACTTTCTAAATCGTTATACGCTACTGTAATCGTATTTTTCGCTACACCTTCTGGTACACCAGGGCTATCTGGTAAACCTAGCGTTGCTACACCCGAACCTGCTTTAATCAATAAAGAATCACCATGACCGTGATAACAACCAATGAATTTTAAAATTTTGTTACGTCCAGTGTAACCACGAGCTAAACGTAGTGCACTCATTGTCGCCTCTGTTCCAGAGTTAACCATACGCACAATCTCAATTGATGGTACACGCTCGATAACAAGCTGCGCTAATTTATTTTCAATTTCTGTTGGTGCACCAAAGCTTGTTCCTTTTTCAGCAACAGCTTTTAAAGCCTCAACAACACGATCATTCGCATGACCATGAATTAAAGGTCCCCACGATAATACGTAATCGATGTATTCATTCCCATCGATATCATATACTTTAGAGCCTTTTCCGCGCTCCATAAACAGCGGATTCATACCAACAGACTTAAAAGCACGAACAGGGCTGTTTACGCCTCCAGGCATTAAATTTTGAGCCTCTTCAAACGCCGCAATCGACTTATCAAATTTTTTCATTATTTAGCGCCTCCTTCTTGTAACCATCTTGCTGCATCTTTTGCATGATACGTAATAATCAAGTCTGCTCCTGCGCGTTTCATGCTAATTAATTTCTCAAGTACAACTTCTTTTTCATTAATCCAACCATTTTGTGCTGCTGCTTTAATCATCGAATATTCACCACTTACGTTATAAGCAACGACTGGTAAGTTAAAGTTGTTTTTCACATCACGAACGATATCTAGATAAGAAAGAGCTGGCTTTACAATTAAGAAGTCGGCCCCTTCCATTACATCTGATTCTGCTTCACGGAATGCTTCCATACGGTTCGCTGGGTCCATTTGATATGTTTTACGGTCACCAAACTGCGGTGCACCATGTGCTGCATCACGGAACGGTCCGTAAAATGCTGATGAATATTTCACAGCGTACGACATAACTGGTACGTGCGCGAAACCATTTTCATCTAATGCATGGCGAATTGCTGTTACGAATCCGTCCATCATGTTAGATGGTGCAATAATGTCTGCCCCTGCTTTCGCTTGACTTACAGCTGTTTTTGCAAGAGCTGCAAGAGACTCATCATTTAAAATAACGCCATCTTCAATAACACCGCAATGACCATGGCTTGTAAATTGACATAAACATGTATCTGCAACTACTACTAGCTCTGGGAACTCATCTTTAATTTGCTTAATTGCACGCTGTACAATTCCCTGCTCACAATATGCCGATGATCCAACTTCGTCCTTTTCAGCAGGTAAACCAAATACAATAACAGAACGAATACCTAAATCAACGACCTCTTGCATTTCAGCTTGCAATAAATCTAAAGACATTTGATATACGCCTGGCATAGAAGGAACTTCATTACGAGTATTTTCTCCTTCTAATACAAAAATAGGGTAAATAAAATCTTCTGTATGTAAAAATGTTTCACGTACAAGCGCACGCATGCCCCCGCTTTGTCTTAAACGACGATGACGATTAAATTGTAAAGAATTCATAGATTTCTATCCCCATTCTTTTATTTTATCCCGCTATTTGCGGGCAGTAAGACCCCCACCTCAAAATTCGGCTGGAGCAAAGAAGTTAGGTGGGAGATCAACTGCCCGTAAACGCCCGATTGGTTCAACTAATAATCAGTGGGGGATGAACAAAACCCCCACTGATTAAAGTTTCACTTTATAGATTCACAAATGCATTGTAGTAATGCTTCTACAGTGTACTCTTTTGGCACAATAACATGTGGAAAATAGAGGTTCGCCTCTTTTTCCGTAATAGGCCCTATACAAGCAATTGTACATTTTTTCGTCCATTCTCTCCAGTTTGTACCCTCAAGTAAACGAACAAAACTATCAACAGTTGAAGGGCTCGTAAATGTAATAATATTTACTTCCCCTAATTTCAATGCTGTTATAAGTTCTTGTTTTTTCTCTACATTCACCTTCGTACCATATACAATTAACTCATCTAGAAAAACACCAAACTCCCTAAGTTTAACCGGGATTACATCTCTTGCTAAATTCCCTTTCGGAAATAAAATACGCTCGTTTCCACTTAGTTTTTTTACAAACTCTTCTGCAAATACTTCTGCAACAAATGCAGTGGGAACAAAATCTACTTGATAGCCTCGCTTTTCTAACTCTAACTTTGTTTTCACGCCTACTGCAGCAATTTTAATCGGTCCGGGGAGCTTCTTTCTCAAACTATCTAGAAAAAAAGCTACACCATTTTTACTCGTGAAAATAACCCAGTCATACGAATGTAGCTGCCCTGCTATATGTTGAATTTGCCTATGAGACGTACCTTCCATACGCAAAAGCGGAATTTCCAATGGAATTCCGCTCCTTTCTTTCACTGCTACACTCATTTGTTTCGCTTGGTGCTGGGCACGTGTAATCAATACTGTTTTGCCAGCGAGAGCGTTCATATTTATTGTTGCTCCTTATTTGCAGCAAGGATGAGCTCTTTTGCTCCTTGTTTAATTAAACGGTCCGCAGCCTCTAATCCAACTTGCTTCGGATCATTACCTATTACTATCTCTTTCAATAAAACAGAACCGTCCATAGAACCGACAAGCGCTGTTAATTCGATTGCATCATTTTCTTTAAGAGTTGCATATCCAGCGATTGGAACTTGGCATCCACCTTCAAGTTTATGAAGAAATACTCGTTCAGCAGCCACTGTTCTTTCTGTTACTGCATCATTAATATGTGCTAACAACTGAAGTAAATCCGTATCATCCTCACGACATTCAATCGCTAATGCACCTTGTCCTACGGCTGGTACACATAACGTTTCATCTAAATGTTCTGTAATAACTTCTCCGTCCCAGCCCATTCTCTGTAATCCAGCTGTCGCTAAAATAATTGCATCGTAATCTTCATCTTTTAACTTACGTAAGCGTGTATCGATATTCCCGCGAATCCATTTTACTTGTAAATCTGGTCTCGCAGCTAGTAGTTGTGCACTACGTCTCAAACTACTCGTTCCTAAGATCGCGCCTTCTGCTAAGTCTTTAAACGATTCTCCGTTTTTAGAAATAAAAGCATCACGAGGGTCAACGCGCTTTGGCGTACAACCAATCGTTAATCCATCTGGAAGTACAGCGGGCATATCTTTCATACTATGTACAGCCATATCAATTTCTTTCGTAAGTAACGCATGTTCAATTTCCTTTACAAATAAACCTTTTCCGCCTACTTTTGAAAGAGTAACATCTAAAATAACATCACCTTTTGTGACGATTTCTTTCACTTCAAATTCATATGGTAAACCAAGCGCTTTTAATTGATCAATAAACCAATTAGTTTGTGTTAATGCTAGTTTACTCTTTCGTGAACCTACAATAATTTTGCGCATAATTCTCTCTCTCCTCATTATAAATACCAAAAGTGGAAATTAGATAAACTGCTTAATAGAAAAATGTTAACTAGCATTACGAGAAATGCCCCGATATTCCACTGCACAATTTTCTTACCTTGCAACACATCTGCTGCTCGTAAATATAAGCCCACGCAATATACAAATAGAACGACAAAAGACCCAATTACTTTCGTATCATACCAATGGAAATTATCCAATTTTGTATATCCCCATATGCATCCTAATATAATTGCTAATAAGAAAAACGGAACAGAAAATAAATTTAATCCGTAAGACATAGATTCAAGCTTCGGCAAATTTCCTAATCTTCTTAATCTCGCATTCCACTTTTTCTTTTTTAATAGTCGGTATTGCAATAAATACATAATAGAAAAAATAAACGATACAGTAAACGTTGCATAAGAAATAATCGCCATACCGACATGCACGTATACAAGTTCTGAAACTAATTGCTCTGCAAGTACTGGCGACATCTTTCCGAGCGGTGTAAAAATAGAAAAAGCGCTTACGCCAAATGCTACAACATTTGTAAAAAAGACTAAAAAGTCAATACGCATAAATCGATTAATGACTAATGACATCGTAATCAATAACCAAACATAAAAATAAATCCCTGATAATAAAGTTAAAATAGGATTCGTTTCTGAATCTGTAGCCCTAAGCAACATAAAGATAGACTGCAGAACCCATACAATCGAAAGTAACCAAAAAGCAAAGCGGTTCGCCTTTCGGTTACTTTGGAAATAATCTATAAAATATAAACTAATGCTACAAGCATATAAAATAATTGCAATATGATAAATAATACTGTTATTTAAAAAACTCATCCGATCATCCTTCCAAGTTATAAAGATGGAACGGATGGTGTCCACGCTCTTTTATGTTCTACTTCTTCCGTATTTCCCGCTTCTTCCACTTCTAAATCAAAAATCTTCGCAAATAAAGCTAATTTTTCGCCAGCTCCCTCTTCAACAGCTAATTCTTTAGCTACTAAAATTGGGTCTTTTAACAATTGGTTAATAATACTTTTCGTATGTTTACTAATTACTTTTTTCTCACGATCACTAAGGTTTGGTATTTTTCGCTCAAGACTTTCCATCGTATCACTTTGAATTGCTAGCGCTTTATCACGAAGAGCTGATATTAACGGTACAACACCTAGCGTACTTAACCACGTTTTAAATAAAACCATTTCTTCTTCAATCATAAATTGAATTTTCTCTGCTTCTTTTAAACGTTCAGCACGGTTTGCTTCAACTACACCTTGCAGATCGTCGATATCATATAAGAAAGAGCCTTCTAATTCATCAATCGCCGGATCAATATCACGTGGTACTGCAATATCAACCATAAATAACGGACGACCAGAGCGCATTCTCTCTACTTTTGTCATCATTTCTTTCGTAATGACATATTCTGATGCACCCGTTGAACTAATTAAAATATCCGCTTCTAATAATGCACATTGCAATTCACTTAAAGGCTTTGCATGTCCCATATATTTCTCAGCCATCACTTCCGCTTTCGTAAGCGTCCTATTCATAACCGTTACTTTACGAGCTCCACTTCCGTATAAGTTTTGCAGTGCAAGTTCACCCATCTTACCCGCACCAAGAATAAGTACATGACAATCTGTTAAATCGCCAAATATTTTCTTTCCGAGCTCAACAGCAGCATAACTAACAGACATCGCACTTTCACCAATCGTTGTTTCTGAGTGCGCACGTTTTGCTAACGTAACCACTTGCTTAAACAACTCATTAAAAATTGTACCTGTCGCTTTTACTTGTTGTGCTTCTAAAAAGCTATCTTTTATTTGACCTAAAATTTGCGTCTCTCCAACAACCATAGAATCCAAACCGCACGTTACGCGGAATAAATGATCTATTGCGCCATCTTGTTCAAAAATAGACAAGTATGGTGCGACTTCTTCTATTTCAAGCTGAAACCAATCAGCTAAAAACTTCTTAATGTAATACCGTCCCGTGTGTAATTGATCGACAACAGCGTAAATCTCAGTGCGATTACAAGTTGATACAATGACATTTTCTAGCACGCTCTTTTGGTTTTGTAATGTATTCATTGCTTGCTCTAGCTCTGCTGCCTGAAATGTGAGTTTCTCACGAAATTCTACAGGGGCTGTTCGATAATTTACACTAACAACAAGAATATGCACGCAGCATGTCCCCCTTCACCCGTTTTATCACTTTATCTACTATCATAATACAACTTTCCTCTTATGAATCTGACAATCGTGTGAACAACTGATTATTTTTTATTTATTCTCCATATGTAATAAAGGAGCTTCAGTAAGATTAATAAAGAACTTTCTACTTTATAATAATTATAAAATAATAACTCTATTTGTACGTTACCAAAAAAAGTCCTCATAATCAAGTGATGGAAACTATTCCATATTAATTATAACATCATCTTTTCTATCTTCTTTCATCATGAAGGAAAATATGTATGATTGTTCCAAAATATAGTACTCACTTTCTCGATGCAATGCATTTGACATTGTATTTCTTTTTCGTTATATTGGTTTTACAAAATTAAATTGTGCACAATTTAAAAATACAAGGAGTTGCCTATGAAAGAAAATCCTTTGCATCTAGATAACCAACTTTGTTTTTCTATTTACGCTTGTTCTAGAGAGGTTACCCGTTTTTACCGCCCCTATTTAGAAGAAATGGGCATTACGTATCCCCAGTACATTACTTTACTCGTACTCTGGGAACAAGACGGACTAACAGTGAAAGAAATTGGAGAACGTCTATTTTTAGATTCTGGTACTTTAACACCTATGTTAAAACGGATGGAATCATTAAAACTTGTACAACGTGTTCGTTCAAAAGAAGACGAGCGAAAAGTTTGTATTGAATTAACAGAACAAGGTAAAGATTTAAAAGAAATAGCTTGTTCATTACCAACAACGATGGCTACAAATTTAGGAATTACAGAGCAAGAATATCATTCTTTATTAATCCAATTAAACACATTAATTGAAACAATGAAAAAAATTAATGACAGAAAAGGGGAATAAACATGGATAAATTATATACTGCTTCAGTAACAGCAACAGGTGGAAGAAACGGTAAGGTAGTTTCAGATGATGGCATATTAAATCTTGATGTAAAAATGCCAAAAGCACTAGGTGGCGCAGGCGGAGAAGCAACAAATCCAGAACAATTATTTGCAGCTGGTTATGCGGCTTGCTTTGATAGTGCATTACAACTTGTAATTCGTACAAAACGTATGAAGGTGGAAAGTACAGAAGTGACTGCACACGTTTCTATCGGTAAAGATACAGATGGTGGTTTCGGACTATCTGCTGTACTTGACGTACATGTTGCTGGTGTTTCTCATGCCGAAGCACAAGAACTTGTAGAAGCCGCTCACGGTGTATGTCCTTACTCTAAAGCAACAAGAGGAAATATTGAAGTTACATTAAACGTACGCTAAAAGTTTAGTAAATAAAAAAAAACGCGCGACATTCGTCACGCGTTTTTTGTTTTTGTCATTTTATGAATTGCTTTCCATGCTTCTTCTTTTCCAAGTCCTGTTTCAGAAGAGAATAGAACGATTTCATCGCCAATTTCAACAGCAAGCGTTTCTTTTACAACTTTTAAATGCTTTTGCCATTTCCCTTTCGGAATTTTATCGGCTTTCGTTGCAATAATAATTGTTGGGATTTCATAATGCTTTAAGAAATCATACATCATAATGTCATCTTTTGTTGGTTGGTGACGTAAATCAACTACTAATACAGCTGCGTCTAATTGCGTACGTGTTGTAAAGTAAGTCTCAATCATTCTGCCCCATGCCGCGCGCTCTGTTTTAGATACTTTCGCATATCCATAACCTGGAACGTCAACAAAATGCATCATTTCATTGATTAAGAAAAAGTTCAGCGTTTGCGTTTTTCCTGGTTTAGAAGAAATACGTACTAACTTTTTACGATTTAAAATTTTATTAATAAAGGAAGACTTCCCGACATTAGAACGACCTGCCAAGGCAATTTCTGGTAAATCACTGTCTGGATATTGTTCCGGTTTAACGGCACTAATTACAATATCTGCTTTTGTTACTTTCATTGTTTCACTCCTACTAATGCGTGCTCCAATACTTCGTCTAAATGAGATGCAAGCACAAACGTAAGGTTTTCTTTTACGCTCTCTGGAATATCATCTAAATCTTTCTCATTTTCCGCCGGTAAAATAATTTTTGTTAATCCCGCGCGGTGAGCACTTAATGTTTTTTCTTTCAAACCACCAATCGGTAATACACGACCACGAAGTGTAATTTCACCTGTCATACCAACTTCTTTACTTACAGGAATACCTGTTAGTGCAGAAATAAGTGCCGTTGCCATCGTAATACCTGCTGATGGTCCATCTTTTGGAACTGCTCCTTCTGGAACATGAATATGAATATCGTTTTTCTCATGGAAATCCGGATCAATATGAAGTTCTTCTGCACGAGAACGAATATAGCTAAACGCGGCTTGTGCGGATTCTTTCATAACATCCCCAAGTTTCCCTGTTAAAATTAATTTCCCTTTTCCTGGCGCTACAGACACTTCAATTGCAAGTGTATCGCCGCCCGCTGCTGTGTAAGCTAAACCTGTTGCCATACCAACTTGGTCTGTTTTTTCAGCTTGACCATAACGGAATATATGCTTACCAAGTAAATCAACAATATTTTTCTCTGTTACAACAATGCGCTTGCGTTCTGCTGTAACGATAATTTTTGCTGCTTTACGGCAAACTTTTGCAATTTGACGCTCTAACGTACGAACACCAGCCTCGCGTGTATAATAACGAATAATTTCAAGAAGCGCTTCATCACGTACTTGCAAATTACCTTTTCGCAAACCGTGCTCTTTTAATTGTTTCGGCAATAAATGCTCACGAGCAATGTGCACCTTTTCAAGTTCTGTATAACCAGCAATTGAAATGATTTCCATACGGTCAAGCAATGGGCCCGGAACACTTGCAAGTGTATTAGCAGTTGCAACGAACATAACTTTCGATAAATCATATGGCTCTTCAATGTAATGATCACTGAAGTTATGGTTTTGTTCTGGATCTAACACTTCAAGTAACGCTGCTGATGGGTCTCCCCTGAAATCGTTAGACATTTTATCAATCTCATCTAATAAGAAGACTGGATTAACTGTTTTCGCCTTTTTCATACCTTGAATAATACGTCCTGGCATCGCTCCTACATACGTACGACGGTGACCACGAATTTCAGATTCATCACGCACACCACCAAGAGAAACACGTACAAAATTACGGTTTAACGATGTTGCAATAGAACGTGCTAACGAAGTTTTCCCAACCCCAGGAGGTCCTACTAGACAAAGAATTGGCCCTTTTAATGAATTCGTTAACTTCTGTACAGCTAAATATTCAAGTACTCGCTCTTTCACTTTTTCAAGACCGTAATGATCTTTATTTAAAATTTCTTCCGAATGAGTGAGGTCAATCATATCCTCTGTTGCTGTTGTCCAAGGGAGAGCTAATAACCAATCAATATAATTATGAATGACACCACTCTCAGCAGAACTTACAGGTAATTTTTCATAACGATCTAATTCTTTCAGTGCAGCCTTCATTGTTTCTTCAGGCATTCCCGACTGTTCAATTTTCTCACGAAGTTCTTCAACTTCCCCGCCCTTGCCTTCTTTATCACCAAGTTCAGTTTGAATCGCCTTCATTTGCTCACGTAAGAAATATTCTTTTTGCGTGCGCTCCATTGAACGTTTCACTTTTTGTCCAATTTTCTTTTCTAGGCTAAGTAACTCTTGTTCATCTTGAATAATTGAAATAAGTGTATGTAGTCGCTCTTTCACAGATACAATCTCTAAAATCTCTTGTTTCTGCTTCGTTTTAATCGGTAAGTGAGAAGCAATTAAATCAGCTAGTCTTCCCGGTTCTTCTACATCAGCTACCGTTGCAAATGTTTCATTTGAAACTTTTTTCGAAACTTTAATATATTGTTCGAAATGCTCCAGTAACGTACGCATAAGAGCCTTCTCTTCTAAATCATCTTCTACTTCTTCCGTTACCGTTTTAATAGAAACTTGCACTATATTTTCTTCTTCGATAAACTCTACTACTTCTGCTCTATGTAAACCTTCTACAAGGACACGAAGCGTACCGTTCGGCAATTTTAACATTTGCTTCACTTTCGCCACTGTACCTACACTATATATGTCATCTTCTTTCGGATCGTCGATATTCATTTCTTTTTGCATTGCTAAAAAGATGATATTTTCATCCATTGCCGCCTGCTCTAGTGCTTGTATCGATTTATCACGTCCTACATCAAGATGCAGAACCATCGTTGGATATACGAGAATGCCTCTTAATGGTAGGAGGGGCACAATTCTTTCATTCGTATTCATACTAGACATAGCACCTCCATAATAAATTAAACTCCTGTTCAACTATTTTATATTACAATACATCTAGATGCAATTGCAGAGATTCTTCGCAATTGTTAATCCCCTGTTTTTTGTGCCTCACGAAAAGAAAAAAGACTCCGCTTAAGCATACAAACTTAAACGAAGTCTGGCAAATTTTTATTATTGTATATTCTCACATTGATTGTGCATCTGTTTCGTCCAAATCATTATGTGCATCAAGCTCACGATGCATATTTTCCTGCATAAATGTTAATTCAAATACTTCTTTTAATTTGCGAACAGGAATGATCTCAATTCCCTTTATTGTATACAAAAATGGTTGCATGTTTTCAGCCGGAATGATGACTTTCTTAGCTCCCGCTTTTTTCGCAGCTTTTATTTTTGCGTACACACCACCAATAGGCTTCACTTCTCCGTGGATACTTATCTCACCTGTCATCGCTACTTCATTATTCACATACGTACGATGCACTGCTGAATATACACCTGTTGCCATAGCAATACCTGCTGAAGGACCATCAATCGGGATACCACCAGGAAAATTAATATGTATATCATACCCTTCTGGCAACACATCTAGAGAACGAAGTACTGTTAACACATTATCAACAGAACCTTTCGCCATACTTTTACGGCGGATTGATTTCGTTTGATTTCCAATACTTTCCTCTTCTACAATTCCAGTGACATTTACTGATCCTTTATCTTTCGCAGGAATAGCTGTTACCTCAATTTCTAATAACGCACCTGTATTCGGCCCATATACAGCAAGCCCGTTCACAAGACCGATTCTCGGAATTGGATAAATACGTTTTTCGTACTTTGGTGTAAGCTGACTAGAATGAACAACCCACTCAATATCTTCATCTTTAATGAAAGGTCGTTCTTCATTTATCGCCATACCAGCAGAAATTTGCACGAGATTAATTGCTTCTCGCC
This sequence comes from Bacillus sp. P4_E1, assembly GCF_056401715.1. Lineage (NCBI taxonomy): Bacteria > Bacillati > Bacillota > Bacilli > Caryophanales > Bacillaceae > Bacillus > Bacillus sp. P4_E1. The sequence continues at coordinate 41,086 of NZ_JBFUIV010000006.1, read as the reverse complement.
CATTTCTTGCATACATTCCAATCATTTCGATACCGTTCTCACCTACTTGCATCTCCACTTTGTCAGCTGCATTTTTCGCTACTTTTTGAATTTCTTCTGTATCTAACTCACGGAAGAACACTTCTAAACAACGCGACCTAATTGCAGGAGGAATTTCCTCTGGTGAACGTGTCGTTGCACCAACTAAGCGAAAATCTGCAGGTAAACCTTTTTGAAAAATATCATGTATATACGTTGGAATCATCGAATTTTCTTCACTATAATACGCACTTTCCAAAAACACTTTCCGATCTTCTAACACTTTTAGCATTTTATTCATTTGAATTGGATGTAATTCACCAATCTCATCAATGAACAAAATACCACCATGCGCATCTGTTACAGCCCCTTTTTTCGGTTGCGGGATACCCGCTTGTCCCATTGCACCTGCTCCTTGATAAATAGGATCATGCACTGAACCAATTAATGGATCCGCAATACCACGCTCATCAAACCTAGCTGTCGTCGCATCAAGTTCGATAAATGTTGCATTTGTACGAAATGGAGATTTCGGATTTCGTTTCGCTTCTTCTAATACAAGGCGTGCTGCCGCTGTCTTTCCGACACCTGGCGGACCGTATATGATCACATGTTGCGGATTAGGACCACAAAGAGCCGCTTTTAACGACTTAATCCCGTCTTCTTGCCCTACAATGTCTATAAAGGATGTAGGACGTACCTTTTCCGCAAGCGGCTCTGTTAAAGAAACCTCACGCATTTTACGAAGCTGCTCTAATTCTTTTTTCGATTCTCGATCAATTGAAACTTTTTGTGTTCGTTGATTTCGAAGTAAATGCCAAAAATACAATCCGACAATTACGCCAAAAACAAGTTGAACAAGTAAAAATATATTTGTCCAGCTCATAATTCATTTCCTCCCGCTATGTTTTACCTTTTAGTATTTCCTGGGAGGAATAGTGCTAAACATAAAGAAAAACAGCAATTATAAAAATTGCTGTTTCTTCTTCGCATTATGCAGATGTTTTTGTATCAAGTACAGTACCGTCTTGTAACACCAATTTCGGCGGTTCATTATCAGCTACTGTTTCTTTCGTAAGAATACACTTCTCGATATCTTTGCGAGATGGAAGTTCGAACATTACATCAAGCATCAAGCCTTCAATAATAGAACGAAGTCCACGAGCACCTGTTTTACGTTCAATTGCTTTTTTCGCAATCTCAACTAGTGCACCTTCTTCAAACTCTAACTCAACATCGTCAAGCTCCAATAATTTTTGGAATTGCTTAACAAGTGCATTTTTCGGTTTAGTTAAAATATCTACAAGAGCATCTTCATCAAGCGGCTCTAGGTTCGCAATAACTGGAAGACGACCGATAAACTCCGGAATTAAACCGAATCTTAAAAGATCCTCTGGTAAAACGTGAGATAAAACATGCTTCTCATTTACATCAGCATTTTTCTTCTCAGCACCAAATCCAATTACTTTCTCACCAAGGCGACGTTTAATAATAGGCTCGATGCCATCAAACGCTCCACCACAAATGAATAGGATGTTCGTTGTATCAATTTGAATAAACTCTTGATGCGGGTGCTTACGACCACCTTGAGGTGGAACGCTCGCTACAGTACCTTCTAAAATTTTCAGAAGTGCCTGCTGTACACCTTCACCAGATACATCACGTGTAATTGATGGATTTTCGGACTTACGTGCCACTTTATCAATCTCATCAATATAAATAATTCCTTTTTCCGCTTTTTCTACATCGTAATCAGCCGCTTGAATTAGTTTTAGTAAGATGTTTTCTACATCTTCCCCAACGTATCCAGCTTCTGTTAAAGATGTTGCGTCCGCGATTGCAAATGGAACATTTAAAATACGCGCTAATGTTTGTGCCAATAATGTTTTACCACTACCAGTTGGCCCAATAAGTGAAATATTACTCTTTGCTAATTCTACATCATCAATTTTGCTGTTAGAATTAATGCGTTTGTAATGGTTATATACCGCTACCGCTAGTGCTTTTTTCGCGTTATCTTGTCCGATGACATACTCATCTAAGATTTCACGAATTTCTACCGGTTTCGGTACATCTTTGAATTCTACTTCTTCGTCCTTCGCAAGCTCCTCTTGTACAATTTCAGTACAAAGCTCGATACACTCGTCACAAATGTAAACACCTGGACCTGCAACTAACTTTCGAACTTGCGTTTGTGTTTTACCACAGAAAGAACATTTTAATTGACCTTTTTCATCATTAAATTTAAACATATTTTCACACCCCTTACAAAGTGCTAACCTCTTGCCTTCGTATGTACACGATAAATGTATCGTATGTAAATACATATTATGTCACTACGTAGCGAGAAATACAAATAATATGACTAGTTATGTACAAATAAAAAAATTTTAAAACTTTTGAAATATGTATATTCGACTTACAAAGGCACTTTTCCTTCTTCATCGAAAAGTTTTATAAATATATTTCTATATTTATAAAACAAGGCACGATTAAAATCGCGCCTTGTTATTTTATTATGCAGCGTTGTCTACTAAGAAGTCTACAGCTTTACGCACTTTAAGATCTTCAGATAAAGCGTCTACGCTTCCAAGAGCTTGCTTGATAGCGTCTACTGGCATACCGTACATTTCAGCCATTTTTTCAACTTCTGCAGTTACTTCTTCTTCAGTAACTTCGATGTTTTCAGCTTCAATGATAGCTTCAAGAACAAGATTGATTCTTACACGTTTTTGTGCATCCTCTTTCATTTGCTCTTTTAATTTGTCAGCGTCAGTACCTGTGAATTGGTAGTAAAGCTCAAGGTTCATACCTTGTTGGCTTAAACGTTGCTCGAATTCACGAACCATACGATCTAACTCAGTGTCGATCATAGCTTCTGGAATGTCGATTTCAGCGTTAGCAGCAGCTAATTCTACTACTTCGTCACGTACTTTGTGCTCAGCTTCGTGCTTTTTGCCTTCTTCTAAGTTTGTACGAAGTTTTGTTTTTAATTCATCAAGAGTTGCAACTTCTTCGTCAGCATCTTTAGCGAACTCGTCGTTTAACTCAGGAAGTTCTTTTGTTTTGATTTCGTGAATTGTTACTTTGAATGTTGCTGGTTTACCAGCTAATTCAGCAGCATGGTACTCTTCTGGGAATGATACTTCAACTTCTTTAGAATCACCAGATTTAAGACCAATTACTTGCTCTTCGAAACCTGGGATGAAAGTACCAGAACCGATTGCAAGAGAATAGTTTTCGCCTTTTCCGCCTTCAAATGCTTCGCCATCAACGAAACCTTCGAAGTCGATTACAGCTGTATCACCATCTGCAGCAGTTCCGTCTTCTTTAACAACTAGTTCAGCTTGACGCTCTTGTAAAGCTTTTACTTCGTTCTCTACATCCTCGTCAGTTACAGTTGTTTCAACTTTTTCTACTGCTAAACCTTTGTAATCACCTAATTTAACTTCAGGTTTTACAGTAACTTTTGCAGTGAAAATTAAGTTTTGGCCTTTTTCGAATTTCTCGATGTCAATCTCAGGATGAGCAACTGGGAAGATACCAGCTTCATCGATTGCTTCACCGTATGCTTTTGGTAAGATGATATCTAAAGCATCTTGGTATAAAGATTCAATACCAAAGCGTTGTTCGAATAATGGACGAGGCATTTTTCCTTTACGGAAACCTGGTACATTAATTGTTTTTACTACTTTTTTGAATGCAGCGTCGATAGAGTTATTTACTTCTTTAGCATCAACTTCGATTGTTAAAACGCCAACGTTACCTTCTAATTTTTCCCATTTTGTAGACATTTATTCTTTCCCTCCAACTATAATAATGTATGCACATACCTCTATAGATCAAAATTTTTATTATCTCTTTCTTGAAATAACAAATGTACAAATAACCCTCTAGCAAAAAGCTTTCAGATACAATGTTCCAATCTACTAATTGTCTAAAAGACAACTACGGTATATTTTGTTCGAGACTAATATGAAACATATTAAGTAAGAGAATTATACTCCTCTTCTCTTACAAACAGGCAGATTTCTGCCTTTTGCAACCCTTACATTATAACATAGAATGTGCTCGTTTCAATAACTGAACGATTCTTTTTCATAATTATACGGGCAAATACCCTTCTCTTTCAATGCGCAGTAACCATTGATAGGCAATATGAAATTCCTCAAACTCAATATTGTATGCTGTCATAAGTTCTTCTTCATCAATAGCCAATCCGAAACGCTTTCTTCCAATTCTCTCTAAGACAGCAGCCCAAATTTCTACTTTATCCATTAATAGAGGGAACGGAAAAATGCTAATTTGTAATTCTTTCCAGTATGTAACCATCGTACTAAATATATCTGGATAATTTTGCTCTAATCGGTTTGAGAATTTATGTATAATTTTATCGGATTGCTCCTCATTATGACCTGTAAATGCTGGAATCACCTTTATCGTATTTCCAAACTTCTCTACTTCTATCTCTTCTTCTATTTGATTTTCTACCATTTTATACAAAATAGAAGTTTTTAAATAAGGGTGCTGATCTTCGTCTATTAAAAATTTCTTTAAAGTAGGAAGTGCGAGATCCAGGTCTTTTAACGAAAGTTTCTGGATCACTCTTAGCTTTTGACCAAAGTTTTCTCCAAAAAGCCCATCGGTAAATTCTTCTAATTCAAAATTCGAATCCACTAGCGGTGTATCTTCTTCATTCAGCATCCCTTGCGCAAACAAAGCAAGCTGCGCCAATTTTTCCTTTTGCTCAGGAATTATATCTTTCGTTTGCAAAACTTCCTCAACAGTTTCAATGACACCTTCATAATCATTTGTTTGAACTAAAATAGTTACATACGTTTCAAGAATATCACCAAATAATACAGCTCCTGTTTCAAGCAACTGCTCACATTTTTCTTTCGCTTCTTCCATACGTTTTAATTCTAGCAAACAAATAACGGAAGCTAATTCTGTTTGTTCCGTTTCTGCATTATACTGACGTAATATTTCAAAGCAGCGCAATGCATCTTCGAATTCCCGCTCTTTCAACGCTAAAAAACCTTTATCAATATAGCGTTCTGATAGTTGCGGAAACAATACGACCGTATTTTCTTTTTTATCCATACGTCCGCCTCTTTTTCTAGATTTTAATGATCTTCAAAGTAAATATATCAAATGCGTAATGAGAACACAACATTCCAAAATTATTTATTTGAAATATAGGAATATTCTATTTTCATAACGAAAAAACAACAAACTTCTAAATAAAATTCATTTTTCACAAACAAAAACCCTCAGCAACAGACGGCAGAGGGTTCATCATTAATGGAAAGCTTTTATAATTGTGGGGTATATAACAAGGGTAATAATTTGGAGAACAATAATTGCCATAACAATCATGCTAAAATAGAAGATTGGTTTACTTCGCTTCATTAAAAACATAATAATAAGCATCGTACAAGCAAACAAACTTAAAAAGAACAAACTCGTTGTCGAACTAAGTATACCACTCGGGACAAAGAACAATAAAACTACACTACAAGTACCTATAATTCCAAATAACCATTCCATTCATTCACTCATTCCCTTTCCCTCTCATGGCAGTTTTTTCTACGCTACTAAATGTTTTACAACATCAATTACATATGTTAACTTTTCATACGCCACAAACCCAAAAGCTACTGTTAAACCCGTTACGATTAATCCTTTCATCATCTCTTCCTCCTCATTTATCGTTGTTATCTTCATTATATAAGATTAGTAATTTGTTACCATCGAACTTCCTTACACTTACCTTACAGAGTTGTAAGATTTCAAAAATAGATTTAAAATCATGTTAATATATTTTTGTACAATTAAGAATTTAATTTACAAGGGGGATTATATATGTTCAAAAAAATGGCAGCTGACGTTTTAGGATTAAGCGATGTAGGTTCCGTTATCACACCAAAAGATTACGATAAGGTCGATGCTGATGATTACGTAATGCATGAAGATGGGGAGAAAATTTACTTTCTTATTAAATCAAAATCGGATGAATATTGCTTTACAAACAAAGGATTAATTCACCTAGATGGTACAAGTGCCACAAGCAAAAAACGTACATTACGCCGCTTTAGCTATAGTAAATATCAAATTAAAAACGTAGCACTTGAAACTGCAGGAACGATTGATTTAGATGTAGAAATTAAATTTCAAATGGGAGATGAGCATTACTCAATTGATGTTCATAAAAAACATATTGAAGAATTAAAAGATTTATATAAGGCTCTTCTTAAAATCGAAGAAATTTCATACGACAACGACATTACATTGCAGTATGCACATAAAAGTTTAGATATGGCATCTAACGCTTTCAGCCGTATTTCAAATGCACAAGTAAATTTAGCAGAACAGTTTAAAGAGATGAACGAGATCGCCTTTAACTGGCTCGTTGATACGAAAAAGCAATATAACGTGAAAGATTACGGTTTTGTCTTTGAAAAATTTATTAATAACTAATTTAAAACAAACAAAAAACCTTGTTATCAAAAGATAACAAGGTTTTTTTAGCGTCCCAGGAGAGATTCGAACTCCCGACCGTACGCTTAGAAGGCGTATGCTCTATCCGGCTGAGCTACTGGGACATGGAGCGGGTGAAGAGAATCGAACTCTCGACCAGAGCTTGGAAGGCTCTTGTTTTACCACTAAACTACACCCGCATATGTTATTTTATTTTTCTTCGTTAGCGCCGTTGCCCTATCGACAATATTTATTATATTCATAACTACTTATAAAGTCAACACTTTTTTAAAAGAGGATAATTTTTCTTATCCTCTTTTAAAAATTGCTTGTTCCACCAGCTGTCCATCTAATGTTTCAAAACGAACTTCTATATGATTTTCATCCATTTCTAATAAAGCGAATGTCTTTTCCACACGAGAGCGCGGGAGCAAAATACTTCCTGGATTAATAAATAAAATCCCATCAAGTAATTCTGCCCCTAATACATGAGAATGTCCAAAGCACGCTACTTGTGCTCCTACTTCTTCTGCATGATACGCTAACGTTTGTAACGTCATTTTCACATCATGACGATGACCGTGTACAACTAAGAAACGAATTCCATCTACATCAGTTACAATTTCATCTTGAAAGTTAGCATAATCACAATTCCCTTTTACAACTTGGAAACCTTGTAGCTCTTCGTGAGCAGGCGTTAGCTCTGAATCACCACAATGAATCATGACATCTACTTTCCCTTCGTAATTCTCTTTTAACTGCTGTAATTCCTTCACAGAGCTATGACTATCGCTTACGATTAAAGCTTTCATCAATCTCTCTCCCTTATTCTTCTAAAAACCATTCTGGGATTTTTTCTTCTAATTTACGAAGAGCGCGTCCACGGTGACTAATCGCATTTTTCTCATCCGAATTTAGCTCAGCCATCGCTTTTTTATATTCTTCTACATAAAAAATCGGATCGTATCCGAAACCATTTTCCCCGCGGCGCTGTTCTAGAATTTTCCCTTCGCACGTTCCGTTTACAATAACCGGCTCTTTATCCACTTCAGGGAAAGCAACTGCTAGCGCACAGTAAAAACGAGCTGTACGTTTTTCTAAATCGACGTCAGTTAACCCTTGTAACACCTTATCTATATTCGCCTGATCATCTTTCGGCTCTCCAGCAAAACGAGCTGAATACACACCTGGTTTCCCGTTTAAGGCATCTACAATAAGACCAGAGTCATCCGCAATTACGATGGAATTCAACTGTCTACTAAGACTGTCCGCCTTTAAAATTGCATTTTCTTCAAATGTTTCACCAGTTTCTTCGACTTCTTCAATATGAGGAAAATCGTGTAAAGATTTCACTTCTAAGTCAAATCTCTCAAATAACTCAGCAAACTCACGTACTTTCCCAAGATTTTTCGTCGCAACAACAACTTGCTTCATATTTTCCACCTCTACTCTATATGAGATACGATGTCACCTAACGCTTCTTTTTGCTTTTCAACAAGTTGGAAAATCCCTTGTTCAGCAGCATCAAGTAATTCATTTAATTCAGCTCTGCTAAACGTCGCTTCTTCTCCAGTTCCTTGCACTTCAACAAACTGACCTTTTCCAGTCATAATAACGTTCATATCAACGTCTGCTTTAGAATCTTCAGCATAATTTAAATCTAAAACAACACCTTGTTCTTCAACAACACCTACTGACGTTGCCGCTAAATAATCTTTCACCGGAATTTTAGATACTTTTTCTGCTTGCAATAATTTTTCAAAAGCTAATACCATCGCTACATAAGCACCTGTAATAGAAGCTGTTCTCGTTCCGCCATCCGCTTGAATTACATCACAGTCAATCCAAACCGTTCTTTCGCCAAGCGCTTCTAAATCAACAACCGCACGTAATGCTCGTCCAATTAAACGCTGGATTTCCATTGTGCGCCCTGTTACTTTCCCTTTACTTGACTCTCTGATTGTACGTTGCTCTGTCGCACGTGGAATCATTGAGTATTCTGCTGTTACCCAGCCTTTTCCTTCTCCGCGCATAAACGGCGGTACACGCTCTTCAATTGTCGCTGAACAAATTACCTTTGTATCTCCAACTTCAATTAGTACTGATCCCTCTGGATGTTTTAAATAATTTGTATGAATATGTATATGGCGTAGCTCTGCTTTTCCTCTACCATCTACTCGCATAAAAATAACCCCCTCATAAATACTCTCATTAGTATAGCCAAATTTAAATGTACGCTATGTATAACAATAAAAGAAGGGGAACTCAAAAAGCAATTCCCCTTTCTTACATAAGTATATCAAATTATTCGCGATTAAAAACTACCTGTATTCACGTTTTGTGGACGATCAACAGGTTTTATTAACTTTTCACCTTTCTCATCCATAAGATTTGCTTTCCCATTCACTTCAATAGAAACATTTTTCACACCTTGTTTTTCCGTTAAAGATAAGACTAACGATTTCAACACATAATTTGAAATCATGTTTTTGTCTGGGTTCACAAATATATTTTCATTAAAGTTTAATGTAATATTTCCGTTCTCCACTTTTGGATTCGTAATAAGCTTAGCTCCTGGATTAAAATCATTTAGTAGCAATCCTTGAATCGGACCTTTTACAAGCTCATCCACAATTGCCGAGTAATCATTTTCTTTTCCTTCTGCAACGCGCCTTGTTACCGGTACGTAATATTGCTGCTTATTATTATTTTGCGCCATAAAGTAAAGTGTAACCGGTTTTGTATGCGTCACATCTGCTACTTGTTCATCATCAAAGTTAATTCCATTCGCACGACTTACACCTTCACCAAGCGGCGTACCCGCAACAGGCATCTTCGCTAACTTTTCACCATTTATTTGGAACTGCACTTGTTTTATTTCTGTAAATTGAGTCAAAGTCCACGCTACTGATTCAACAATTTGACGTTCTTCTTCTTTTGAATAATTTTTCATTTCTTTAGAGAAATCAATTACTGCTGTCCCGCCTTTTTTCAAATTCAAGGTCATCGTCGTATTCGCTGGAAGGACTGCTCGAAATCCATTTGGCAATAAATTTGTGACTGGTCCATCTTTCACAAGATACTCTAACGTTTGCTGTACAACTTCATTCGCTTTCGGAGTAGGCATTGCAATAGTTTGCGGTACGACATATCCATTTTTATCAACGAGGTATAACTCTCTATTTACTGTTTGCTCTTGTTTATCTTTTTTAGCAGTTTCTTTCTTTTCACCTTCTGTATACGTAACTTTTTTTGGCGGATCAATTTGTTCTGTCGCTTTCTCTTGATTTAACAAGCCACACCCTGATAATAAAATCGCACTCACAGTAGCACCAACAACCCATTTAAAAGTGGATTTAGGCATGCCATTCCCCCCTAAAATCTAAGTTTGTACTATTATGTATACGAGCTGTTTCATGTTTTAGAACAAGCTATGGCTACTTATACAGAAAAAACCCCTGATTTCTCAGGAGTTCTCTTATATGAATCTACTATTATTCTGTTTCTAAATTGATATGCTTCACATTTTCAATCGGCTGACCGAACCACTTTGATGCAATTTCTTTGAACAGACCTATTTTACCAGTCGTTAAGAAGAGGTGGTCACTTTGTTCTTCTCCCTCATTTAACATCTTACTATGGTATAAAATCGTGCTTACCTCACGCGCTGTTTCATCACCCGAACTAATTAATTGTACTTGATCCCCCATTACCTTTTTAATAACAGGACCTAAAATCGGATAATGCGTACATCCTAGAATAAGCGTATCAATGTCAGTACTTTTCAACGGTTGCAATGTTTCTCTTACAACTTCATACGCCATTTCACTTTCGAAATTCCCACTCTCTACAAGCTCAACGAAAGGTGGGCAAGCTAAACTTTCTACCATAACACGGTTATTAATAGACTTTAACGCCTCTTCATAGGCGCCACTTTTTACTGTTCCAATCGTTCCAATAATCCCAACATGATACGTATTTGTCACTTTTAAAGCTGTACGTGATCCTGGATGAATAACTCCAACTACTGGAATTGGTAATTGTTTCTGCATTTCTTCTAATACAACCGCAGTTGCTGTATTACACGCAATAACTAACATTTTGATATTTAAATCTAATAAATGCTCCGTCATTTCCCACGTAAATTGACGCACTTCTTCACGAGAACGCGGACCATAAGGGCAACGTGCTGTATCCCCTAAATATATAATACGCTCTTTCGGCAACTGACGAATTAATTCCTTCGCTACTGTTAAACCGCCCACTCCTGAATCAATAACACCGATCGCTCTATTCAACTTAATCACCCGTTTTCTCATTCATCATCTTTTATGTTTATCAGTATATTTTACACACTTTAAGTTCGCTAACTTAAAGTGCCCCTGTATAAAAATTTTCATTTGTACCTATATAGATCAGGACCTTTTTTATTTTGCTCCTTTTTTTCATAATTTGCAAGACAGAAAAATAACCGACCTTCTATATGAAAGTCGGTTTCTTCTATATAAAATGCTCATTCAAAATAAAACTCCCGCTACTTTTATTAATAGCGGGAGTTTTATTTCTATATTTTATTTATCGCGTTCTTTATAGCCTTACCTATTTATGTATGAAGCATGCTTATCATTCATATGGAGCATGAAACAAACAGAAAAATAGCCGACCTTTTGTATAAAAGTCGGCTGCTTTCTTATAGTTCTAGCTCTCCCATACGAAGAAGCTCAACAACTGCTTGTGAACGTCCTTTAACCCCTAGCTTTTGCATTGCGTTTGAGATGTGATTACGTACTGTTTTTTCACTTATAAACAGTTCACCTGCAATTTCCTTCGTCGTTTTATCTTGAACCAGTAATTCAAATACTTCTCTTTCTCTCTTTGTGAGTAACGGTTTAGATTGATACGCTTTTTCCTTCAACTGGTATAACCCTCCTTGCTTAAGCCAGAGCTGTATATGTGTAAGTTGGGTGTTTATTTAGTCAAGATATTGTATGAACGAAATGTGCAGGTGGTGAATGAAAATGGGCTTTATTTCTTATGTTATTTTAGACTTTTATACAGTGCGTACACTCTTTTTATCCACTTACTTTTCAGTACGCCATATTTGTTCTAGTAATATGCTGACAACTGTACCTACGAACAAACCATTCCCGAATATATATTGCATCACAGACGGCAAGGATTGGAGTGCTCCAGACGGTAAAAACATAACACCACTTCCAAATAATATAGCAACTCCTAAAATCGTTACATTCCTTTCGCTAAGTGGTACTTGTTTTATATTATGAAATCCAATTCCAATAAGCTGCACGAACGAAGCCATTAAAACCGCAGATGCGACCGCGGATGGCAGAGAGGCTAAGTAGCGGATAATACTTGGAAACAGCGACATACCGACTAATAGTACACAAGCAAATAAGAATGAACGCATGTACTTTTGATTTGTTAAACGTATGAAACCTGCCGTTGCTGGTAGTGGAACGACACCTACAGTTGAAAACAAAGAGGAAATCATATGCGAAATCCCTCCGACCCACGTACCATTTCTCAACTGTTTTTGTTCAATAGTTGCTTTATGAATCGTAGCTTGATTGATTGCTATAATAGCTGCCACTGTATTTGAAACTAAGATACATACCATAACGAAACTTGATACAGCCATACCTGTATTCCATTTTGGAATTCCCCACGCAAATATATGTGGAAGTTGCACAAAATGAGTTACTTGAGATGGGATCGTCACTTTTCCTGCAATGAGAAAAATAATCCAGCCACTAATTAACCCTATTAAAACCGCATAACTTTTAACAAAACCTTTTCCGAAGTTGGAGAGTATGACTACGAATAAAAATATGCAAAAAGCAATTAATGCTGTAAATCCATCAATTTGAGAAACAGTAGCTGTAATTCCTAGCATTCCTTTTAAAAATACACCACTTAATTGTAAACATAATAAAAGTAAGAACGTCCCTGTCACGAGCGGCGTAAATAAAAATAAAATACGCCCGATAACTCCCGTTACTCCTAGCCCTATTAAAACAACTCCCGCAACCATCATTCCTAATTCTAAAATTTGCAATGTACTATGTAATTGATCCTGCCCTACAGTTGCATAAGCAAGCACGGTAAATACACCAACCCAAGATCCAGCTGGTCCATCCGCAATCGGAAGCTTATGTCCAAGCCATCCTTGTAAAAAAGAAGATATACCAACTACGAAAAACGTACGCTGCATTAAATAAAATACTTCTTCCGTCGTAAGATGAAATAATCCGCCAACGACAATTGGTAGCGCGATTGAGTTTGCTAATAAAAAAATAAACCATTGCAAAGTTCCCATAATATGATTTTGATTATGTTGATTGTCCAAACTTTTCATCCCTTCTTGCTTCCTTATAAGGAGGTATAGTACTTCCGTGTTTCTATTAAATAAAAAAGAAAGGTTCTATTTTCACAATTAGAACCCTTCTCAAAACATCTAAACGATTCCTCTATACAAGATTATCAGATTTCACTTGATTTAAATCCCCTATAACAACATTCCCTTTATACATAACTACACGCTTCTCTGTTTGACGAGCCACTGCTTCCGCGGCGCATGTTGCATTCGTTAAAACAAAACTTGCCTCATCCCCTACATTCGGCCACACTCGTTTCCCTTCATTATTTAACGTTTCTTTCCCTCCAGTAATAAAACGAAGAGCTTTCCCTAAAGACCTTTCATCACTCCAACCAAATCGTTCTGCCAATCGATTTGCCTTTTGAAGCATATCACCTGTGCCAAACGGAGACCAATGATCTGTAATACTATCATTTCCTAATGAAACTTTAACTCCTTTTCGATCTAATAATGGAATTGGGATTACTTGTTTACCGATTGGAACGGTTGAAGTGATATCAATCTTTAATGCTGCTAGTCTTTCTGCCACTTCTTCAGCTTCTTTATCAGTAACACCACCAAGTCCAAGCGCATGACTAATTGTTACACGACCTTGCCATCCTGCTTCTTCCGTTAGACTTGCTAATCTCTTCATTGTAAACGTTCCAAGATTATTCGCATCGTGCAAATGAATATCAACATCCGCATTAAATTCTACCGCAATGTCCATAATCGTATGTAATGATTTTTCAATATCATTATCTACTGTAGCTGGGTCCACTCCGCCAACTAATTGTGCGCCCATACGCATCGCATCTTTCACAAGTTGCATAGAATTACTTCGCAATAATCCATGTTGCGGAAATGCAACTATTCTACCAGACAACCGATCTTTATATGTTCCTAAAGCCGCTAACGTTGCCTCTAAATTACGAAGTCCAATAACCGGATCCACATTACAATGCGTTCTAATATTTGTTGCGCCATTTCGAAGCAATAACTCTAGCATATTTTCCGCCCTGTCTTGAGCAGTTGCTAATTGCTTTGGTAAAATCGTTTTTTCTTCATTAAAACGTGTAAAAATATTTTCTGCTGGCATACAAGCTTTCCAAGGCCCACTATAATATGTTTTATCAATATGAATATGCATCTCTTCAAAAGCTGGTAAAACTAATAAACGATTAGCATCAAAAGTTAACGTTCCTTCCTCTTGGGCGATTCCCGATATAATTCTTTTAATTCGCCCATCTTCAATAAGAAGACTGCATATCTCAGTTTCCGTTTGTGAAATTTTCGCTTCTTCATATGTATAACCTGTTTCAAGCTTTACATTAGTCAACCAATATAATGTCATTACCATTTCCCCCACCTTATATTAGAAAATACGTCACACCCTCATTTTCATTTTAATACCAACTGAAAATTAAGACAATTAATCCACTGTATTGTCCTTTCACAAAAAAATGTAATATAACCTAATGGTCTTCTCATAAATTTCCATATAGAATAAAAGTACACTGTATCACTCATACATAACAGCGGTGATATAAAAAGGAGAGGATCATAATATGTCGAAGAGGTTATATAAATCCGAAACTGATAAAATGTTATTTGGTATATGCGGTGGTTTAGGAGAATATTTTGATATTAGCTCTACTCTCATTCGTATTATTTGGGTCATTGCTATTCTATGTTTTGGAACGGGATTTTTAGTTTATTTTATTTGTTTATTACTTATGCCACGCGCGTACTAACTGGTATCATTCCATATACTTAAGAAGAGCATATAAAAAATCACCTATAGAATTCTTTTCTATAGGTGATTTTTTCATGAAGAATATTTCATCGTTAAATGTAATACCGCTACTTCATCCTCTTCATTTTTATAACTATGTTTCTTATTAGCTTCAAACTGAATGGAGTCAAACTCATTTAGCACATATACGTCATTCTCAACTTGAATAGAAACTTTCCCTTTCATTACTGTTACAAGCTCAATTGCGCCTTCATGATGAGCTTCCGGTTCATATATACTATTCGCTCTTAAACAAGCACGGTGCATTTCCATCCCTGTTTCTTTCGTGTAACGGAACATCGTTTCTAAATGCCATGCTTGTCCTACATCTACTGCAAATCCTTCTCCGCAGCGCGCAACAGCTACAGGTTCTCCAACAACCATTAATCTCGATAAAGGAATCGATAACCCTTTCGTTATTTTCCAAATGACAGCTAACGTTGGATTCGTTTCGCCTCTCTCAATTTTCCCTAATGTTAATTTACTAACCCCTGTTTTTTGGGCTAATTCTTCTAAACTTAATTTTTGTTCATTTCGAATTTGTCTTAATAGCTGACCTACTTGCTGAATTACTTCTTTCGTTTGCATATCTTCATTTTCTTTCATATATAAAAACCACCTTAAAATATAAAATAGTTTACTTTTATTATCTTTAAGTATATTATACTATACATAAATACTCAATTCCGAAAGGAGTGCCATACTTCATGCGCGCAATATTACTAGGTCTTTTATCATCGGCCTTTTTTTCTGCAACCTTTATTATTAACAGAGCAATGAATGTATCTGGAACAAGCTGGGCTTGGACTGCTTCCTTCCGTTTTCTATTTGCTCTCCCTATTTTATTCCTTATCGTTTTATTTCGCAAAAACTTAGGAGCTTTATGGGCAGAATTAAAAAAACATCCATTTGTATGGATCGGGTGGGGCTCGGTCGCTGGCATCGGCTTCTATTCTTTATTAAGTTTCGCAGCTGTTTTTTCTCCAGCTTGGCTCGTTGCTGGAACTTGGCAAGTTACGATATTAGCAGGTTTACTTTTATCGCCATTATTCTTCATTAAAATAGAAACAAAATCAGGTACAAAACTTGTACGTGGAAAAATTCCACTACGCAGTTTATACGTCGCTTTATTTATTTTACTTGGTGTACTTTGTATGCAAGCTACTGAAGCCGGTCATATTACAATGACTCAATTCATTTCTGGTTTTTTACCTGTCGTTTTAGCAGCTTTCTTATATCCCTTCGGTAACCGAAAAATGATGGAACTTGTTGGCGGGCGTCTTGATACATTCCAACGTGTATTAGGAATGGCAATCGGAAGTCTCCCTATTACAATCCTACTTGGTATATATGGATTTTCCACTACCGGTATTCCATCATCAAGTCAAATGATGCAAGGATTTTTGTTAGCATTATGTTCCGGAGTTATTGCGACGATGACATTTTTCTTTGCTACTGACTTAGCAAAAGACAATCTTGCTTTACTTGGAGCTGTTGAAGCAACACAAGCTGGAACGATGGTCTTCACTGTGCTTGGTGAGATTATTTTCTTAAATGGTTCATTCCCTAGCGGACTGTCACTGATTGGGATGATTATTATCATGCTAGGAATGATCGTAAATAGTGTTTTAAACCGTTCTGTTCCAGTCATTAAACAAAAAAATCAGCATAAAAATAGATATGGTTCTTCTTCATAGAACCATATCTATTTTTATTATCTCCCTATTTCGCCTTATCAGAATAGTATTTCATTAGCTGTTTATACTAAAACCTATGTTATAATACCTTTCATGTGCATTAATAGGAGGTAAATTATGTTAAAAAAAGCAATTGCTGAATTTATTGGTACATTTGTACTTGTATTATTCGGAACTGGAGTAGCTGTCATTGGTGGCGGAATTGAAGGAATTGGAACATTAGGTATCGCTATGGCTTTCGGATTATCTATCGTGGCTATGGCATATAGCATTGGAACAATTTCTGGATGTCATATTAACCCAGCAGTATCAATCGCTATGTTCATCAACAAAAGAATGAACGCTATGGAACTTAGCTATTATTTATTAGCTCAAATTTTAGGTGGTTTATTAGGAACTGCAACGTTAGTAACAATTTTACGATCTGCTAAATTACCTTTAGATAATTTAGGACAAAATAGTTTTGGAACTCTTGGTTTATCTGGAGCATTTTTAGTTGAATTCATTTTAACTTTCGTATTTGTTTTAGTTATCGTTGCTGTAACAGGTAAAAAGGGAAGTTCTTCTTTAGCTGGACTAGTAATTGGTTTCACATTAGTATTAATTCACTTATTAGGTATTCCGTTAACTGGAACATCTGTTAACCCTGCTCGTAGTATCGCACCAGCTTTATTTGCTGGCGGAGAAGCACTTTCTCAATTATGGGTATTCATCGTTGCACCAATTCTTGGTGGTATCGTAGCAGCTATTGTAGGTAAATTCATTTTAAATACTGAAAAATAAAATTTTCAATATTTCTGAATAAAAAAAGGCGAGCCCTCATCATGAGGAAGCTCGCTTTTTTTTATTCTTTAATTTTCGACTTTAAATTTGTAACTAATTGCTGCACCGTTACATTTGCAAGTACGTTTTCCATCGCTTCTTGCGATTGTATTAAAATAATCTCTAATACCGATTGAATATTAGCTCCTACTGGACATTCAATGTTGGGATTTTCATGGAAAGAAAATAGATGTCCTTCTTCTACAACTTCCACAGCTTTATATACATCAAGTAATGTAATTTCATCTAAATCACGAGCAAGTGTCGTACCACCTTTACCAGCTTGTACATCAACAAGTCCTGCTCTCTTCAACATTCCTGTAATGCGACGAATCACAACTGGATTTGTATTCACACTACCAGCAATCCATTCAGAGGTACAGCGAGAGTTTCGATCTATTGCAAGTAACGTTAACATATGAACACCTACTGTAAAACGACTACTAATTCCCATCTGCACACCCTCCTTTTTATTCATTCTATTAAAAGACGACTCTTATCATTATATACTATTTTTAATTTATACATAAAGTGAAACTTTAATCAGTGGGGGTTTTGTTCATCCCCCACTGATTATTAGTTGAACCAATCGGGCGTTTACGGGCAGTTGATCTCCCATCTAACTTCTTTGCTCCAGCTGAATTTTGAGATGGGAGTTTTACTGCCCGTTAATGCGGGGTAAAGAAAAAGCATGATTCCATTAGAAAATCATGCTTTCCCTCTATTATTGACGCTTTATAAATTTCGCCAAATCTTTAAACTTCACTTTATCAGAGTAATTCATTACACCGTTTACGTAAATGCGGCTTGTAACAGCACTTAATATACCGATTGTCGCTAAAAGACCCGCCAATGTTATCGTAATTTCTAACATACCAGCTTCACCAGCTACAAAGCGTGAGAATGTAACCATCGGGGTGAAGAACGGAACATAAGAGCTTATAACAACAATAGTACTATTTGGGTCACCTAACGATTTAAGACTTATAAAGAATGCTGCAATTATTAAAATTGACACCGGTAGCATTACACCTTGCAAATCCTCAGTCTTAGAAACAACCGCACCAGCAGCTGCATACATCATCGCATACAGGAAATACCCTGTAACAAAATAAATTAGGAACATACCGATAACTTTTGCATCTAACTTTGTAACATCAATTACGCCAAATAATGAACCATTTTCTAAATCTACCCAACCTAGTAAATAAGGAACTAAATAACCACATGCCAATATGACAAGTTGTAATAACGCCGTTGAAACAACCGCTAAAATTTTTGCATACATCATCGTAAGAGGTTTTACTTTCGGAATCATAACTTCCATAACGCGAGAAGCTTTTTCAGAAGCAATATTCATCGCAATTGTGCTTCCGAACGCAACAATAAACATATATAAAGCGAATATAAAGAAATATGCAACTCCGGCAGAGGCAGAACGATCTTTTATTGCTTCTTGTTTTACAGAAATTTCCGTTTGTAATTGTTGTGCAATTTCCGGTGAAACATTATGTTTAGCAACCGTTACCGCCATATATTGTCCCTTTAAATAACTAGCTATAATAGTAGAAGTTGTTTCACTGGCGAACCCATTAAACATATACGTGACTTCTGGAACTCCATTCTTTTCAGTTACACGAAACAAACCGTCTAACTCGCCTTCTTCTACTTGTTTATGTAGTTTATTAAAATCTTCTTTTGAACCAATTGTTAGTTTAGCTGATGGTAATAATTTATTTAACTCTT
This sequence comes from Bacillus sp. P4_E1, assembly GCF_056401715.1. Taxonomy (NCBI): domain Bacteria; kingdom Bacillati; phylum Bacillota; class Bacilli; order Caryophanales; family Bacillaceae; genus Bacillus; species Bacillus sp. P4_E1. The sequence goes on along the minus strand of NZ_JBFUIV010000006.1, from coordinate 22,152 downwards.
CTTTTTGTATTTTATATGTGGAACTCTCTGTCACAACTGCAATTTTATCTTTATCCTTATTTTTATCATTACTTGAAGTGAAATGATTAAATGCAAAAATACCAAACACAACTAAAAATAAAATCGCACTCGTAATTAATGATTTTTTAGATAAAAACGCTTCCTTAAAATAAAATGAAAATACATGAGAAAATTTACGCATCTTTATTTCGCCCTCTCTACAAAGATTTCGTTTAACGTCGGCTCTAACATTTTAAATTGTCGTAAGCTAATACCTTGCTCTTGCAACTGTTGCAAAATCTTTAGAGCTTCTGCATCACCTTGTACTTTTACATAAAGAAGGCCTTGTTGTTTTTCATACGGAACGTGTATAGCTTCTAATCCCTTTTCATTCTCTACTGTATCTTCAATAGTTAAATTACGGAAACCGTATTCTTTCTTAATATCACTTAACTGCCCTTCTACGACCGCTTCGCCTTTTTTCAAAATACATACATGTTGGCAAAAAGCCTCTACTTGCTCCATACGATGACTTGATAAAATAATTGTCTTCCCACTCTGTACTTGTTCTCCAATAATATTAGCTAACATTCCCGCATTAACTGGATCAAGTCCGCTAAATGGTTCATCTAAAATAAGAAGTTCTGGATCATGAAGAAGAGCAGCAATCAATTGAATTTTTTGTTGATTCCCTTTCGAAAGCTCCCCTGCCGTTTTAAATTTATATTCTGGGATTGCTAATCGCTCTAACCAGTGATCAATTGCAAGATCCACTTCTTTTTTCGTCATTCCTTCTAATCTGCCAAAATATCGCAACTGATCTATTACTCTACTTTTTGTATATAATCCTCTTTCTTCTGGTAAATATCCAATTGTTACCCCGCTATCACCAAATGATTTTCCATCCCACGTAATAGAACCTTCATTTGGCGTTAATAAACCTAGTAACATTTTAATTGTCGTTGTTTTCCCTGCACCATTTCGGCCAAGTAACCCTAACACTTCACCTTTCGGTAACGAGATTTGCAAACCATTAACTGCTTTAGATTCTCCGAATATTTTTGTTAAGTTTTGAATTTGTAAACTCAATGTATAAAGCCTCCCCTTTAGTATCATTCGTACCCTCTGTTAAAGCCTATGATTGTTCAGAATGAAATATAGTACTATATTTCATTCTCTTATATGTATCACTACACCTAACCCATGATTTGTTTCATTTAGTTAAAATTGTAAATAAAAATCCCGTTTTTGTCAATTATAATTGTCATTACGACAATAAAACTTGTCAAAATAATTATTATTATTTAACCCATCTTTCTAATATAGGACAAACTACTACATATACAAAAGACAATATGCAAATGTTCATAAAAAAAAATATAAAAAGCATTATATTTTAATATATAATATTAAATGATTTACTAACATCAAGGAGGATACATATGAAGATGAAGAGGGGTATTACCACTTTATTATCTGTAGCCGTTCTTTCCACATCGCTTGTAGCATGTTCAGGAACAGCTGAGAAAACAGTGGCGAAAGAAGAAAAAGTAAAATTAACAGACCAGCAATTGATGGCTGATTTATGGTATCAAACAGCTGGTGAAACGAAAGCACTATACTACCAAGGATACAATATTGGTCAATTGAAGCTTGATGCAGCTCTTGCAAAAGGCACAAACAAAAAACCTGCTATCGTACTTGATTTAGATGAAACTGTTTTAGATAACAGTCCCCATCAAGCAATGAGCGTAAAAACAGGAAAAGGCTATCCTTATAAATGGGACGATTGGATTAATAAAGCTGAAGCTGAAGCTCTTCCAGGCGCGATTGATTTCTTAAAATATACAGAGTCTAAAGGTGTAGATATTTACTACATCTCAAATCGCAAAACGAATCAACTAGATGCAACTATTAAAAACCTTGAGCGCGTTGGTGCTCCACAAGCAACAAAAGAGCATATCTTATTACAAGATCCGAAAGAAAAAGGGAAAGAAAAACGTCGTGAACTTGTTTCTCAAACACATGACATCGTCCTATTCTTCGGTGACAACTTATCTGATTTCACTGGTTTTGATGGGAAATCTGTAAAAGATCGCAATGAAACAGTGGCAGAATCAAAAGCACAATTTGGTGAGAAATTCATCATTTTCCCTAATCCAATGTACGGTGATTGGGAAGGTGCTCTATATGACTATAATTTCAAAAAATCAGATGCAGAAAAAGACAAAATCCGTCGTGACAATTTAAAATCATTTGATGCAAAATAACAAAGAGGATGGCCTTCGCCATCCTCTTTTATTGCATATTTCTTGTTAAAGGTAAAATAAATACTTCTACACGTCTATTTTTCGCTTTTCCTTCTGGCGTATCATTTGGTGCAATTGAACGGTATTCTCCATAACCAACTGCACTAAATTTTTCTGGTTGCAATTCTTTATTTTGAAGTAACACCTGCATAAAATTAACTGCACGCTGCGTACTTAATTCCCAATTCGATGCAAACTGTGCGTTTGAAATAGGAACATTGTCTGTATGGCCCGATACGGTAATTTCACGAGGTGATGCTGAAACAAGTAGGTTAGACATCTCTTTTGCAATCCCTAACGATTCCAATTTCACATCTGCTTTCCCTGAGTCAAATAGTACATTTTCTAATATTGTTACCATTAAACCTTTTTCGGTTAAATCGGTTTTAAAAGAAGAAGATAATTGCTTTTCCTCAATATACTTATCAATACCTTTTTGTACTGCTTTTAATTCATTCATTTCTTGCTTTTTCACTTCAGCTTCAGCATCTTTTTTGATCTTCTCAGATTCCAAACTACTTGCCGATAACTCTTTTTCTTCCTTTGGTTTTTGATCACTTAAAAACTCTTTATTTCCTGTTCCACCTGCTAGTTCACTTCGAAAAGCTACTGCCATCTGTTTAAATTTCGCAGCATCTATACTACTCATTGCGAATAATACGATGAACAATGCAAATAACAACGTTAACATATCAGAATATGGAATTAACCAAGTTTCATCGATATGCTCTTCATGTTTTTTCTTTTTGCCTCTTCTATTTTTCTTACTCCGCATTTTTTTCTGCTCCTTTTTCTAGCTTTTTACGCTCAGTTGCAGAAAGTGCACCTAAAATGCGGTTCTTCATAATAAACGGATATGTACCTTCTTGTAACATTAATAAACAATCAATAATTAAACGTTTCTTCTCTAATTCAGCAGCAGACTTTTGCTTTAATTTATTTGCAAACGGATGCCATAATACGTAACCTGAAAAAATACCGAAAATCGTTGCAATAAACGCACCTGAAATAGCATGCCCTAGCTTTTCAATATCAGTTAAATTTCCAAGTGCAGCTACAAGACCAATAACAGCACCTAAAACCCCTAGTGTAGGTGCATATGTACCAGCTTGCGAAAAAATAGCAGCCCCTTTTGCATGTCTCTCTTCAATCGCTTCTAATTCGGCTTCTAAAATTTGTTCTAAGTCCTCTGCAGATACACCATCAATAACAAATTTCATACCACGCAAAAGAAATTCATCTTCAATTTCATCTAATTGTTGCTCTAAAGACAAAATACCGTATTTTCTACTCTCAGATGTCCAATGAACAAATAATTCTAGCAATTGTTCATAACTTAAATCTTTTTTATTTGAACCAAAAAGAACTTTAAATAATTTTGGAACTTTTTTTAGTTGATTCATCGGAAATGCAATACACACTGCAGCAAATGTACCGACGAAAATAATTAGTGCTGCGGCAGGATTTAGTAAAGCTGTTATGTCAGCGCCCTTGACGACCATCCCTACGACTACCGCTAATACTCCTAAAATGATTCCAATAATTGTTGCAAAATCCATTCCCATTCACTCCTAGTCTATACAAGAGGTCTTTTATTCTCGATAATCGCTACATCTTCTTATATACATATATTACATAAAAAATGCACTTCATGAAAGATAAGAAATGAATTATATGAAAAAATACTACATTTTCACACATTTTCTGACATTTTCTTTGCGTTTCTATTACGTTACGACTCTTATATTTCTTTTTCAACAAACTAGACTTATAATAAAAACGATACATATTTTATTAAGAAAGGACAGTGATTACAGGGCATCATGAAAAAAATAATAATTATTTCTGCCGCTACTATTGTAATCGGTATCACATCTTTCGTTTACTTTGGTTCTAAATCACCACTACAAAACGAAGCGAAAGCTGTCGAAAATCAAAAACATAATAACCACCAAAAAGAAGAGATTCCTGCTTTTCAAAAAGCTGATCATAATGCAAAGAAACTAGATGATAATTTTTCCGTTGTAACAAATCCAGATTCTGCTCTTGTATTAGTCAATAAACATCGTAAATTACCAGATGGGTACATTCCAGAAGATTTGACGAAACCGAACGTACCATTTACTAGTCCAAAAGATAAAGAGAAAACATTACTTCGCAAAGATGCTGCAGACGCTCTTGAAAAAATGTTCCAAGCAGCGAAAGAAGAAGGTTTAGAACTTACAGCAGTTTCAGGTTACCGTTCTTACAAACGCCAACAGTCATTACATAATACATATATTAAACGCCAAGGAAAAGCTGAGGCTGATTCGGTAAGTGCAATTCCTGGAACAAGTGAGCATCAAACCGGTCTAGCAATGGATATTAGCTCAAAATCTGCTAAATTCCAATTAGAACCAATCTTCGGAGAGACAGCAGAAGGAAAATGGGTTGCAGAACATGCCCATGAGTTCGGATTTGTCATTCGTTATTTAGAGGATAAAACAAAAACAACAGAGTATGCATATGAACCGTGGCACTTACGCTACGTCGGTAATCCATACGCCACATACATATATAAGCACCACCTAACATTAGAAGAGGCGATGGAGGACAAAAAATAAGAGAGCGAATCGCTCTCTTATTTTTCTTTTATTCTATTATAATAGCAATTCCTTCCATTCCTCAGGCCACGGTTCGCCTCTTCCAGTTTTTTTCGATGCTTGGACCATCATACCGCGTCCAACTAAACAAACTTCTCCTTCTGCATTTTTGACCATATAGTGTAAATCTAAAGAGGAATTCCCAACCGCTCCCGCCTTTACATATACTTTCAACTGCTCATCAAAATAAATTTGTTTAATAAAATTGCATTGTAGATCTGCGACGACTATCATCGTTTCTGATGATTCATGTGTCCATTCTTGCATAAATCCGAGTTCTTTAAACAATGCGATACGCGCTTCTTCAAAATATGTAAAAGCAACGACATTATTTACATGTCCAAACATATCTACTTCACCAAAACGAACTTTGACAGGATTATAAAATGAAAAACCACTTTCCCATTGCTCAAAGTCTTCAATATAAGAAATTCTCTTCATCGTTCCCTCTCCTTTTCGCCCTTAAAATAAAGTGAAACTTTAATCAGTGGGGGCTTTGTTCATCCCCCACTGATTATTAGTTGAACCAATCGGGCGTTTACGGGCAGTTGATCTCCCACCTAGCTTCTTTGCTCCACCTGAATTTTGAGGTGGGAGTTTTACTGCCCGTTAATGCGGGATAAACTGAATAAACAGAAATATAAAGTTATAAATATTGCCTCTTCAACATGAAGAGGCAATATTTATTAATAGTTATTGTCGCTACCAAAGAAATCTTTGAACGATTGAATTGTTGTATCACGGTTTAATGCTGCAATTGAAGTTGTTAATGGAATACCTTTCGGACATGATTGCACACAGTTTTGAGAGTTACCACAGTTTGCAAGTCCTCCATCACCCATAATTGCACGTAAGCGATCTGCTTTATGCATTTCACCAGTTGGATGCGAGTTAAATAAACGTGCTTGTGAAAGCGGTGCTGGACCAATAAAGTCAGACTTACTGTTTACGTTCGGACATGACTCTAAGCAAACACCACATGTCATACATTTCGAAAGTTCATATGCCCATTGACGCTTTTTCTCTGGCATTCTTGGACCTGGTCCTAGGTCGTACGTACCGTCGATTGGAATCCAAGCTTTAACACGTTTTAACGCGTTAAACATACGGCTACGGTCAACTTGTAAATCACGTACAATCGGGAATGTCTTCATCGGCTTTAAGCGAATTGGTTGCTCTAACTGGTCAATAAGGGCTGTACATGATTGACGTGGTTTTCCGTTAATCACCATCGAACATGCTCCACATACTTCCTCTAAGCAGTTCATATCCCATGCAATCGGAGTTGTTTGGTTCCCTTTTGAGTCGACAGGATTACGGCGAATTTCCATAAGCGCCGAAATAATATTCATATTAGGACGATATGGAATTTCAAACTCTTGGTCAAACTCTTGTGCATCTGGGCCATCTTGTCTCGTAATGATGAGGCGGATTGTTTTCTCAGACATGTTGTTTATCCCCCTTCTCTTCACCCTTAGCAGCTACATCATGTTTTGAGGAATAGTCACGTTTACGTGGTTTAATTAATGAAACATCCACTTCTTCGTAATTGAATGCTGGTGCCTTTCCTTCTCCCTCAAATTTCGCCATCGTAGTTTTTAAGAAGTTTGCATCATCACGATTTGGGAATTCTGGTTTGTAATGCGCTCCGCGGCTTTCATTACGGTTATATGCGCCAATTGTAATAACACGTGCTAACTCGAACATATTTGCAAGTTGGCGTGTAAATGAAGCACCCTGGTTACTCCATCTTGCTGTATCGTTAATGTTAATGCGTTTGTAACGCGCCATTAACTCTTCAATTTTCGCATCAGTTTCTAGTAACTTTTTATTTTCACGAACTACTGTAACGTTATCTGTCATCCATTCTCCAAGCTCTTTATGAAGAACATATGCATTTTCGTTACCATCAAGCATTAAAATATTGTTAAATTTCTCTGTTTCAATTAATTCATTTTGCTCATATACAGTAGATGCAACAGCATCAGATGATTTAGAAAGACCTTTCATATACTCAATTGCGTTCGGTCCTGCTACCATACCACCGTAAATTGCTGATAATAATGAGTTCGCACCAAGGCGGTTACCACCGTGCATAGAATAATCACACTCACCTGCTGCAAATAAACCTGGAATACTTGTCATTTGCTTATAATCAACCCATAATCCGCCCATTGAATAGTGAACTGCTGGGAAGATTTTCATTGGTAGTTTACGAGGATCATCACCTGTAAATTTCTCATAGATTTCAATAATTCCACCAAGTTTAATATCTAGTTCTTTCGGATCTTTATGAGAAAGATCTAAGTACACCATGTTTTCACCGTTAATACCTAGTTTTTGCTCTACGCAAACATCAAAGATTTCACGCGTTGCAATATCACGAGGTACAAGGTTTCCGTAAGCTGGATATTTTTCTTCTAAGAAGTACCATGGCTTACCATCTTTATACGTCCAAACACGTCCACCTTCACCACGTGCAGATTCACTCATAAGACGTAACTTATCGTCTCCAGGAATTGCCGTTGGATGAATTTGAATGAACTCACCGTTCGCATAATATGCACCTTGTTGATATACAGCAGACGCTGCTGTACCTGTATTAATAATAGAGTTTGTTGATTTTCCAAAGATGATACCAGGGCCCCCTGTTGCCATAATCACGGCATCAGCTTGGAAACTTTTTATCTCCATAGTTTGTAAGTCTTGCGCGACGATTCCTCGGCACACACCTTCATCATCTACAACAGCTCGTAAGAAATCCCAACCTTCATATTTCGTTACAAGTCCTGCTACTTCATGACGACGTACTTGCTCATCTAATGCATATAGTAATTGTTGACCAGTTGTTGCGCCAGCAAATGCTGTACGGTGATGTTGTGTTCCACCGAAACGACGGAAATCCAGAAGTCCTTCTTCCGTACGGTTGAACATAACACCCATGCGGTCCATTAAATGAATAATACCAGGTGCTGCATCACACATCGCTTTAACTGGTGGTTGGTTCGCTAAGAAGTCCCCACCATAAATTGTATCGTCAAAGTGGATCCATGGAGAATCCCCTTCACCTTTTGTATTTACGGCACCGTTAATTCCACCTTGGGCACATACAGAATGTGAACGTTTTACTGGTACTAAAGAAAATAGTTCAACATTTACTCCTGCTTCTGCCGCTTTAATCGTTGCCATTAAGCCGGCCAAGCCACCGCCGACTACTATAAGTTTCCCTTTCATGCTCTCCCACTCCTTACTGGTTTGCTAGCTGTGGATCGATGAACGCTAATAATGCACTCACACCTACATAAGATAGACCTAAGAAAATAGCTAATGTTACATAAGTAGAGATTCTTTGTGAACGTGGAGATACTGTAATTCCCCAGCTTATACAGAATGTCCATAGTCCATTTGCAAAGTGGAAAATTGTTGAAACAACACCAACTAAATAGAAACCAAACATAAATGGGTTGTTTAAAATATCTGCCATCATATCATAGTTTACCTCTTTACCTAACAATGCTTGAATACGAGTTTCCCAGACGTGCCAAGAAATGAAGATCAGCGTAACGATACCTGAAATTCGTTGGAAGACGAACATCCAGTTACGGAAATAGCCGTAAGATACCGCATTGTTCTTAGCTGTAAATGCAATATATAAGCCATATATAGCATGGTACAGTATAGGTAAAAAGATGATGAAAATTTCTAGCGCATACCGGAATGGAAGGAGCTCCATAAAGCCTGCAGCTTTGTTAAAAGCCTCTGCTCCTCTTGTTGCAAAGTTGTTTACAATTAAATGTTGCGTCAAAAAGACACCAACCGGAATGACCCCCATTAATGAGTGCCACTTACGAAACGTATACTCGCGGCCTTTCATGTCCCCATTACCCCCTTGAATGTTTGACTGCTGTTTTCAGATTAATTTACAACAATAATGTTTTTTCACTATTGGCATAAGAAAAACTGAAAAAATTATTCAAAATATTTCAGCATAATTTAATACCAAGTTCATTTTACCCCTATTTTTGTCGAAGCGTCAAGAAAACGTATACATAATTTGCATATAATTTGCCAATTCTTTTTTTTTCTTATATATTCAGATTTCCCCAAAGAAAAATCTATTTTTATAAATGAAAAATGTTATATAATAATCCCTATAGAAAGAGGGGAATATTGTGAGCAAAAATACAATCGATATAACATCTTTAGAAGATGTTTCATTGAACGCCTTCGCTTATGAATTGCTACGTGAAGAATTACTACCTGATTTAATTGGTAACGATTTAGATGGTATTTTATACTGGGCCGGTAGAAACCTTGCGAGAAAATATCCGCTAGAAACAATTGAAGAAGTCATTCAGTTTTTTGAAAAAGCTGGTTGGGGCACTTTAAGCATCATTGAACATAAACGTCGTGAAATGCAGTTTCAACTTAAAGGTACACTTATTACTGAGCGTCAAAAACAAAAAAGACATTCATCTTATCAATTAGAAGCTGGATTTATCGCCGAGCAAATTCAAAGACAAAGAAACGTCGTTGCAGAGTCCTATGAGGAACAGAAAAAGCGTTCAGACTCTATTACATTTCTTGTTAAATGGGATATAAAAGATCTCATTGAAGTGTAGCATCTACCTACAGTCAACTAGACATATAAGTTTAGTTGACTTTTTTGTATATTCATTCAGATGAGTTTATTTTAAATCTTCAGAAATTATACCAAAAAACAGAAGACGTTGTAAACTACAACGTCTTCTTATCTGTTAAATAAGTATATATCATCTCTGCAACATTTTTCGGCATACCTGCTTCGACAAATTCAGCTATGGAAGCTTCTTTCATCTTTTTTAACGAGCCAAAATGTTTTAACAATACCTTTTTTCGTTTATCGCCGATTCCTGGAATATCATCCAATGCTGATTGAATGACCGATTTCCCGTGCAACTGGCGATGGAATGTAATTGCAAATCTATGCACTTCATCTTGAATGCGTTGCAATAAATAAAATTCTTGGCTATTCCTCTCAAGCATCACAGGTTCAGGTGGATCTCCAATAATTAAATGGGAGGTTTTATGTTTGTCATCTTTTACAAGCCCTGCCATCGGAATATATAAACCGAGTTCGTTCTCCAGAACATCACTTGTAGCGGCCAGATGGCCTTTTCCACCATCAATAATGATTAAATCTGGTAAAGGTAAATTCTCTTTAAGCGCCCTCGTATAACGGCGTCTTACAACTTCCCTCATAGATTCGTAATCATCAGGACCTTGAACCGTTTTAATTTTATATTTCCGATATTCTTTCTTTGCTGGTTTCCCATCGATAAAAGCAATCATTGCGGAAACGGGATTTGTCCCTTGAATATTCGAGTTATCAAACGCTTCAATACGATATGGGGTTTCAATGCCCAGCTGCTTCCCTAAATTATCAATGGCTTTAACCGTCCGCTCTTCATCACGTTCAATTAAGTGAAATTTCTCTTCTAGTGCAATTTTTGCGTTTTTATTTGCTAATTCTACAAGGTCTTTTTTCTTCCCACGCTTCGGCTGTGTCGCTTCAACTTCTAAAAAGCGCTCTACTAATTCTGAATCTATACTTCCTGGAACAACAATTTCCTTCGGCTTGAAATGACTACTGTTTTCATAAAATTGACCGATAAAAGTTAAAAATCCCTCTTCTGGTTCATCATAAATCGGGAACATAGAAACATCACGTTCAATTAGCTTTCCTTTTCGAACGAAGAAAACTTGAACACACATCCACCCTTTATCAACTGCATATCCAAACACATCACGATCCACTAAATCACTCATAATCATCTTTTGCTTTTCCATAATTGCATCAATATGAGCAATTTGATCTCGCAACTCTTTCGCCCGTTCAAATTCTAGCTTTTCTGAAGCCTCATACATCTTCGTTTCTAATTCTGAACGAATTTCTTTATGCCCACCGTTTAAGAATTTAATAATTTCATCAACAATTTCTTTGTTTTGCTCATCCGTTACTTCTTTCACACAAGGTGCTAAACATTGACCCATATGATAATACAAGCAAACTTTATCTGGCATATTTGAACATTTACGAAGTGGATACATACGATCTAATAATTTCTTTGTTTCATGTGCCGATTGTGCATTTGGATAAGGCCCAAAGTACTTTCCTTTATCCTTTTTTACATTTCGCGTAATGAGTAAGCGCGGCTGTTTTTCAGCTGTAATTTTAATGAAAGGATATGTTTTATCATCTTTTAATTGAATATTATATTTTGGATCATATTTTTTTATTAAATTTAACTCTAAAATAAGAGCCTCCAAATTTGAGGAAGTCACAATATATTCAAAATCAACAATTTCTCCAACAAGCCGAAGTGTTTTCCCATCATGCGAACCAGTAAAGTACGAGCGCACACGATTTTTGAGTACCTTTGCTTTTCCGACATATATAACCGTTCCCTGCTTATCCTTCATTAAATAACAACCAGGTTGATCGGGCAAAATTGCTAACTTCTCTTTTAAATGCTCGTGCACTCGTCTCCCTCCATTTCTACATGCTTATCATTTTTATTTTCACATAAAAACATACTATGCCAAAACACCCAACATACGTTCTTTTATTGTAACGGAAAGGTTGTAAAAAAGAAAATAAAAAAAGCTACCAAATGGTAGCTTCTTTATTTTAGAAGTGTTTAGAAACTAATTCTACTAACGCTTCTTTCGGTTTATATCCTAACGCTTGATCAACCACTTTACCGTCTTTTAATACGAAAAGAGCTGGAATGCTCATTACTTCGAATTGACGAGCAGTTTCTTGGTTTTCATCAACGTCCACTTTTACTACTTTTACTTTCTCGCCTAACTCTGAATCGATTTCCTCTAATACAGGAGCGATCATTTTACAAGGTCCGCACCAAGGCGCCCAGAAATCTAATAGTACAACACCTTCGCTAGTTTCAGCTGCGAAGCTTTGGTCATTTGCATTTATAATTGCCATTTTATTTCCTCCTTCAAGTATATTCTACCAAGAGTATATCATTAACTTTTATACGTGGCGAATATTATGTATCGTTATGTATTGTAACAAAAAAATGTTCCTTTATACTATATAAAAATATGGATGAAATACTAAAAAGATGAGAGACAGGGGATCTCTCACCTTTTTCTATATATAGGGGTACTTCACTTGGAACTCAAGGGTACTCAAATCATGAATGTACTTTTAACTTTTTAAACTCTTCTGTTAAAAGAGGTAATACTTCAAACAGATCACCGACAATACCATAGTCAGCTACTTTGAAGATACTAGCTTCTGGATCTTTATTAATCGCAACAATTATTTTTGAATTAGACATACCAGCTAAATGCTGAATCGCACCAGAAATCCCGCATGCAATGTATAGGTCTGGTGTAACAACTTTACCTGTTTGACCAATTTGTAATGAATAATCACAGTACTCTGCATCACAAGCACCACGAGATGCTCCAACAGCGCCGCCTAGTACGTCAGCTAATTCTTTTAACGGTTTAAATCCTTCTTCACTCTTCACACCACGTCCGCCAGCTATAATAACTTTCGCTTCAGAAAGATCAACACCTTCTGCAGTTTTACGGACAACATCTTGAATGATTGTACGTAAATCTTTCACATCAACTGTAATAGAAGACACGTCAGCTGTGCGAGACTCGTCTTTTTCAAGAGTTGCAATGTTATTTGGACGCACTGTCGCAAATAATATACCATCTGTTACAATCTTCTTCTCAAATGCTTTACCAGAGTAAATCGGACGAGTGAAGATAACATTTCCACCTTCAACTTCTAAAGCCGTTACGTCAGAAATTAAACCAGCTTCTAATTTCGCTGCTAATTTTGGTGATAAATCTTTACCAAGTGCCGTATGTCCAAATACAATGCCTTCTGGCTTTTCTTCAGCATATACAGCTAAAAACGCTTGTGCATATCCATCAGATGTATATGATTTTAATTTATTATTTTCAACTGTCACAACGCGATCTGCACCGTAATGAATCAATTCATTTGCAAAAGAGGCAACGCTGTCTCCAACTAGAAGACCTACCACTTCACCGCCTTCTGCAATTGTTTTTGCTGCTGCTACCGCTTCAAACGAAACGTTACGTAGCGATCCATCACGAACTTCACCCATTACTAATACTTTACGAGCCATAGATTTTCCCTCCTGCATATATAATTTCGTATTTTATTAGATTACTTTCGCTTCTGTATGGAGCAACGATACAAGTTCTTTTACTTGATCTTGCAGCTCGCCTTGTAACACTTTTCCTGCATCTTTCTTAGGAGGCAAATAGATTTCAATTGTTTTTGTTTTTGCTTCCACATCATCTTCTTCTAGATCTAAATCATCTAATTCTACTTCTTCTAGTGGCTTTTTCTTCGCTTTCATAATACCTGGAAGCGATGGATAACGCGGTTCGTTTAAACCTTGTTGTGCCGTTACTAAAACTGGTAATGACGTTTCAATAACTTCTGTATCACCTTCAACGTCACGCTCAATCTTCACGTTTGTACCGTCAATCTCAAGTTTTGTAATTGTCGTTACGTACGGAATATTTAACGCTTCAGCTACGCGTGGACCAACTTGTCCAGATGCACCGTCAATCGCAACGTTTCCGCCTAAAATTAAATCTGCATCTTTATCTTTTAAATATTCAGCAAGCACTTTTGCTGTTGTAAATTGGTCACCATTCTCAACATCATCTTCAATGTTAATTAGTACCGCTTTATCGCAGCCCATCGCTAATGCTGTGCGAAGTTCTTTTTCACTATCCTCGCCACCAACTGTTATAACAGTAACTTCTCCACCTTGTGCATCTCTTACTTGAATCGCTTCTTCAATCGCATATTCATCGTAAGGGTTGATGATGAATTCCGCTTCGCCATCGTAAATTGCACCGTTTTTAATTACGATTTTTTCTTCTGTATCAAATGTTCGTTTCATGAGTACGTAGATGTTCATTCCATTTACCCCCTTATTTTTCAGAAAGATTCTATCAATTTTAAAATTCTGTTAATTTTTATTAAAAAAATAATTGGACTACCTACCACTAAATGAAGGCTTACGTTTTTCTAAAAACGCTGCTACGCCTTCTCTTCCATCTTCACTCGTAAATACTTCACCAAAAATCTGTGATTCACGCTGTACACCTTCATAATAATGAGACGATTTTGTCGTTTGTAATAACTCTAGCACAGCACGAGTTGTTGCTGGGCTTTTTCCAGCAATCTGTTTTGCAATTTTAAGCGTATCTTCTAAAATGGATTCTTCAGAAAACACTCCGTTAACAAGTCCCCATTGTAATGCTTCTGCACCAGTAATTGGTGTACTTGTTAACATCATTTCACAAGCTTTCGCTTTACCAACATAACGTGGTAAGCGCTGTGTACCTGCAAAACCAGGAATTAATCCAAGTGTTAATTCAGGTAAACCAAGCTTTGTACTTTCAGTTACAAAGCGCATGTGGCAAGACATAGCAAACTCAAGGCCGCCGCCAAGTGCCGCTCCATGAATTGCCGCAATAACTGGTTTTGAGCATTTTTCAACACGCTCAAACGTAACTTGTCCAAGCTGTGCTAACTCTGTTGCTTGCTTAGCTTCAGTAACAGATGTAAATTCTTTAATATCTGCCCCTGCTGAGAAGAAGCGTCCTTCACCATGTAAAACAACAACACGAATGTTATCATCCTTTTCCACTTGATCGATTAATTCAGTAACGTCATGCATAACTTGTGAAGACATCGCATTAGCTGGCGCATGATTTAACGTCGCCACCGCGATATGATCTTCAACTTTTACAGATAGGAATTTCAACATGATCCCTCCCATTATTGACGATAACCACAAGCTGCAATAAGTAGCCCATGTACCGTTTTTGAAAGTGCGACCAGATCATACTTATGATCGCTCATTACCCAATTGGTCACAACTTCATCTACTGTTCCAAAGATCATTTGTCTTGCCACGCGAACGTTTAAATCCGCCTGAAATTCACCTTGCTTTATACCTGTCTCTAAAATCTCATCCATAACTTGTAAGTAGCCTTTTAATACTTCATTTATTTTAAGGCGCAAGTCTTGATTGGACTGCCTTAGCTCTAATTGCGTAACGATAGCAAGAGGATCATTTTGTGACAACAGCAAGAAGTGCGTTTCTACCAACATGAATAACTTCGCTACAGCGCTTTCAATTCCTGCTATTTTTTGACGAATTGTTTCAACAAATTCTCCCATCTTCTCTTGGAATAAGGATATTAATATATCTTCTTTATTTTTAAAATATAAATAAATCGTGCCATCAGCTACCCCAGCTTGCTTTGCAATTTTAGAAACTTGCGCTTGATGGTATCCATTCTCCGCAATCACAATGACTGCAGCATCAATAATCTGATTGTATTTCGGTCTATTTTTCTTCACTTTACTGTCCCCTTCAAGAAGATGACTGAATGAATAGTCATTCATATTCTTATAATACTGACTATTTAGAAAAGTGTCAATCCTATTTTTTCAAAAAGAAAGGGCCTTAGCCCGTTTGCTCATCCTCATTCTTTCTCTTCTCTTCATCTATTAGGACACGGCGTAAAATTTTTCCGACTGTCGTCTTCGGCAACTCACTTCTAAACTCATATACCTTCGGAACTTTGTAAGCTGCTAAATATTTACGTGCAAACTGATCTAATTCCTCTTCAGAACATTCAGCGCCTTCTTTCAAAACAACAAATGCTTTTACAGTTTCCCCTCTGTACGGATCAGGAACACCGATCGTCACTACTTCTTGCACCTTTTCGTGTTCATATAACACTTCTTCTACTTCCCGAGGATATACGTTAAAACCGCTAGCAACAATCATATCTTTCTTACGATCTTTCACATAGAAAAAGCCATCCTCATCCATGTATCCTACATCACCTGTATGAAGCCAGCCATCTTGCAATACAGCCGCCGTTTCTTCTGGCTTATTCCAATACCCTTTCATAATTTGTGGGCCTTTGACAACTATTTCACCAATTTCACCTGAAGGTAATGCCTCTCCTGTTTCAAGTGACATGATAATTGCCTCCGTATCTGGCCACGGTACCCCAATACTTCCTGGTACACGTTTTTCCCACAAGAAATTCCCATGCGTAACAGGTGATGACTCCGTTAATCCATAACCTTCTACTAGTTTACCACCTGTAACGCTCTCAAACTCCTCCTGTACTTCTACAGGAAGCGGTGCAGAGCCACTAATACAAGCCTGAATAGAAGAAATATCATATTCTTTTAAAAGAGGGCTATTTAAAAGAGCAATATAAATGGTCGGCGCTCCTGGAAATAGTGTAACTTTATGTTTTTTAATTGCTTCAAAAACCATTTTCATATCAAACTTCGGAATAAGCACCATTTTATACCCTTGCATAATACTTAAATTCATTACAGCTGTCATTCCGTACACATGAAAAAATGGAAGGACACCAAGGATTACTTCTTCTCCTTCTTTACAATTATATAACCAATGCGCTCCCATTAAAGTGTTCGAAACGAGGTTTTTATGCGTTAACATAACCCCTTTTGGAAATCCTGTCGTTCCCCCCGTATACTGCAAAAGAGCTAGATCATTTTCAGGATCACAGGGAACCTCAACATCAGCATTACTTTCCCTTTCTACTGATTTCCATAGATGAATCGTTTCGCTTTCCGACACATTCACAACAAGATTCGCCTGCTTTTTTTGTACAAATGGATAAAGTAAATTTTTAGGGAATGGTAAGAAATCTGCAATACGAGTTACGATAATGTGCTCCAGCTTTGTGGCATTTTGAACATTAGTAACTCTCGGAAACACTAAATCAAGACAAAGAATGACTTTTGCCCCCGAGTCATGAAGTTGATACTCAAGCTCTCTTTCTGTATAAAGAGGATTCGTTTGTACAACAATCCCCCCCGCAAGCAAAGTACCATAATAACCGATTACGGATTGCGGACAATTCGGCAACATAATCGCAACTCTATCTCCCTTTTCAATACCAAGCCTTTGAAGATAATTCGCAAACTTCTTTACCTTGTCATGGAAATCTGAAAATGTAACATCTTTACCTAAAAAATGAAGCGCTTTCTTTTCTGGATAACGAGAAGCTATTTTCTCTAAATATCCATGAAGTGGCTGAATATCATAAGAAATAGTACTAGGAATTTCCTCTGGATAACTTTTCAACCAAGGTTTTTCCACCTTCATTCCCCCTTCAAATACATAAAAAATAAATGAATGTTCATTCATGATGGTTGTTTTCATTATATTATAGTCATAACAACGTTACAATCATAATATTCTGACTCTTTTATAACTATGCTTTACTTCCTTAACTTCTTATTATATGTAGAAACTCTCCTAATTTTAAAAGAATAAGAGAGTTCACGTTACTTAGCTTAATCTTATAATCGTTAAAACTGCACCAGGTGTAGTCGTTGATAATGTGGCAACAGCTAACAATCCAAACAACTGCAAACTAATTGCACTCCCCGCTGCAAGAGTCGTAATAATTGTCGCACTAAATGAAGTCGTTGCTAATGCGGGAGAATTGATAGTCCCAGCAAGCGGTGCACCATTAATTGTAATTCGCGAACTAACTAATAATGAAGCCGTTATATTAATTGTATATGAAATATAATAATTCCCCGCATTTGCGGCCGTAAATACTGTGTTCCCCCCCGACACTGTAATTCCCGGACCGATATTCTGATTATTTGGAAGTGGGACATTTGTTCCACCAAGAAGCACTGATATTGCCGCTCCTGATGTATTATTCGCAAATGCATACGTCGCAGTTATACTTGTACCTGTTACTCCCGTCGCTCCTGTTTCACCTGTTGCTCCCGTTGCTCCTGTTGGACCTGTTGGACCTGTTGCTCCTGTTGCTCCTGTTGGGCCTGTTGGACCTGTCGCTCCTGTCGCTCCTGTTGCTCCTGTTGGGCCTGTTGGACCTGTTGGACCTGTTGAACCTGTCGCTCCCGTTGCTCCTGTTGCTCCCGTTACTCCCGTTGCTCCCGTTGCTCCTGTTGCTCCTGTTGCTCCTGTTGCTCCTGTTGGACCTGTTGAACCTGTCGCTCCCGTTGCTCCTGTTGCTCCCGTTACTCCCGTTGCTCCTGTTGCTCCTGTTGCTCCTGTTGCTCCTGTTGCTCCTGTTGCTCCTGTTGAACCTGTCGCTCCCGTTGGACCCGTTGCTCCTGTTGCTCCCGTTATTCCCGTTGCTCCTGTTGCTCCCGTTGAACCTGTCGCTCCCGTTGCTCCCGTTATTCCCGTTGCTCCCGTTATTCCCGTTGCTCCCGTTACTCCCGTTGCTCCCGTTGAACCTGTCGCTCCTGTATCACCTGTCGCTCCTGTTGGACCTGTTGGACCGAGCTTAGGAACTGTCCCATCGCAACTAAAACAGCACGAATCAACATGTAAACCATTTTGATTATTACATCCACAATATCCATTTGCATTATTACTCCATAAAGACATGTTGACCCTCCTTCGTGTTCGATCTTTTAAGTAAGCCCACTAATTAAAAATATCTTTCTAATAAAAATCAGTTTTTATTTTCCTTATCAACTACCCGCTCTGGAACAAACCTTTTATAAACAAATTTTTTTCCTTACATTCTAATAAATATTACATGCAATACGCTCTCCTTTCGCTTGTACTTTCGCCTTCCTCATTAAAGGAATTTCAGCTCCTTCAACCTTGATACACGTATGCATTTCAATACGATATATTAAAATCCGTATAAATCATTATTTTTAGTCAAAATTTTAAAAAAATATTGACACTTAAAACGCCCTCATAGTATGATTTTGGTGTTGTAATTGATAACGATTTTCAATATCGTACATATTGCAAATAAAACATTTTATTTGGGGGCAGAAGATGAAGAAAATTTTCAGTATTTTCATAGTAGTTCTTCTATTCGCTGTTGGATGCGGGCAGCAAAAAGAGGAGAAAAAAGAAACAAAAGCGGACAATAAAAATCAAGCTATAACAATTAAACACGCTGAAGGGGAAACGAAGTTAGATAAACCAGCGAAAAAAGTTGTTGTACTTGAGTGGGTATATTCAGAAGACTTATTAGCGCTTGGTGTTCAGCCAGTAGGGATGGCAGACATTAAGAATTATAATAAATGGGTAAATACAGCAACAAAACCAGGTAAAGATGTTGT
The DNA here is from genome assembly GCF_056401715.1 of Bacillus sp. P4_E1. Classification (NCBI taxonomy): domain Bacteria; kingdom Bacillati; phylum Bacillota; class Bacilli; order Caryophanales; family Bacillaceae; genus Bacillus; species Bacillus sp. P4_E1. The sequence goes on along the minus strand of NZ_JBFUIV010000006.1, from coordinate 3,001 downwards.
CGATGTAGGAACACGTCAACAACCAAACTTAGAAGAAATTAGCCGTCTAAAACCAGATTTAATTATCACAGCTTCATTCCGTAGTAAAGCTATTAAAAACGAATTAGAGCAAATCGCTCCTACAGTTATGTTCGATCCATCAACAAGCAATAACGATCACTTTGCTGAAATGACAGAGACATTTAAACAAATTGCAAAAGCAGTTGGAAAAGAAGAAGAAGGTAAAAAAGTATTAGCTGATATGGATAAAACATTTGCAGATGCAAAAGCGAAAATTGACAAAGCAGACTTAAAAGATAAAAACATCGCAATGGTACAAGCATTTACAGCTAAAAACGTACCAACATTCCGTATATTGACTGACAATTCTACAGCTTTACAAGTTACAAAAAAATTAGGTTTAACAAACACTTTTGAAGCTGGGAAATCAGAGGCAGATGGTTTCAAACAAACAACTGTAGAATCATTACAAAGTGTACAAAATTCAAACTTCATTTACATTGTAGCGGATGATGATAACATTTTTGACACGCAACTAAAAGGTAACCCTGCTTGGGAAGGGTTAAATTTCAAAAAAGAAGACAAAATGTATAAATTAAAAGGCGACACTTGGATTTTCGGTGGTCCTGAGTCTGCAAAATCTTTAGCAACACAAGTAGCAGATGTAATGACAGCGAAGAAGTGATTACACGATGAATAGCTTACAACATACACTTCGAGCAAGTCTTGTATTCGGAGGAGGAGCAGCTCTCTTGCTCCTCCTTTTCTTTATTCATATCGGACAAGGGCAAGCAAACATTTCCTATAGTATGATTATTGATGCTCTTATCTCACCGAACCAATCACTAGAGCATCAAACTTTAATCATGCTTCGATTACCTAGAGCTGTAATTGCCATTTTAGCTGGAGGTGCTCTTGCTGCATCTGGAGTCATTTTACAAACGTTAACGAAAAATCCACTTGCTGAATCCAGTACAATGGGTATTCATTCTGGTGCATATTTCTTTCTAGTAGCGGCTACAATTTTCTTACCGAAAGGTCTGCAAGTTAACTCCCTTCTTTTCACATTTATCGGCGGTGCTATTACTGCTTTATTTGTATACCGTATTTCTGGTGGGAAAAAGGGAACCCCACTTAGAATGGCACTAGCTGGTATGGTCGTTACATTAATGCTTTCTGCCTTTACCGGAACGATGCAGCTTTTCTATGAAAATGAAACAGCTGGTTTATTTTTATGGGGAGCTGGATCTCTTATTCAAAATAACTGGGATGGCGTTCAATTTGCCTTTCCATTTATCATTATTTCTTTCCTAGTTTTACTATTTATGTCTCGTAAACTCAACATCCTCTTACTTGGTGATGATGTTGCTGTTTCTCTTGGTGAAAAAACAGCAGTAACACGTCTTATCGCCTTCATTGCTGCGATCTTTTTAACAGCAGTAATTGTAACTGTTGTTGGACCGATTGGGTTTGTCGGCTTAGTTGCACCACACTTAATGCGCCTTATTGGTTATCGGCAACACTTTACCCTCCTTCTCTCCTCTTTCTTATGGGGAGCAATATTATTACTAGGAGCAGACGTTGTTGGTAGATTAATAGATCCAACTGGTGCAGAATTACCTGTCGGGGCAGTTACAGCAATGATTGGATCACCTTGGCTTATTTATTTAGTGTATCGAATGATGAAATCGAAACAATATATGAATGATAACGGCGCAAATGCAGCTGGAGCTAGTTCTCGCTATTACTCTTATAAAAAGGTAATCATTATCTCTATCACACTTTGCATTGTGACGATTGCTCTTGGTGTTACAATCGGTAGTAACGCTTATATCGAAAGTATTACAAATGTTATATCAGGACAATTAACACAATTTGATAAAAATATGATGATGAACCTTCGTTTACCAAGAATGCTCGTTGCTGCTATTGCTGGAGCATGCCTTGCGATAAGCGGACTTGTTTTCCAAGGTATATTACGAAACCCACTTGCCGATCCTTCTATTATTGGTATTTCATCGGGAGCAGGTGTTGGCGCTTTAACTATTATGTATGTCTTTCCCGCACTTCCTGGTTTCTTCCTACCAATTGGTGCATTTATTGGTGGACTACTTGCAGTTGGAATTGTCCTCTTCTTCTCATGGAAATCAGGATTTAGTCCAACAGCTCTTGCTTTAATAGGAATTGGCATTTCAGCRCTCGGCTCAGCGATTATTCAAATCTTTATCGTTAGAGCAAATTTGAATGTTGCTGCGGCCTTAACATGGTTGTCAGGCAGTACGTATGCAAGAGGATGGAATCACTTAGAAAATATCATTCTATATCCATCTCTTATTCTTATACCAATTATCTTTTTCTTAATGAAACAACTTGACGTTCTTGTACTTGGAGATGATTTAGCAACCGGACTCGGGCAGCCTGTAAATAAAACGCGTCTTGCTCTAATTGTGTTAGCGACACTACTTGCATCTGTAAATATCGCAGCTGTCGGTACGATTGCCTTTCTAGGTCTTGTTGCACCACACTTAGCACGAATCGTCGTTGGTATGAATCATCAAAGATTATTCATTTGCTCCGCACTATTTGGAGCAATCCTTCTTTCCATTGCTGATTTACTCGGACGAACAATTGCATACCCGAAAGAAATCCCTTCTGGTCTTGTCGTTGCTGTACTTGGAGCACCTTATTTCTTATGGTTGATGAGGAAGAGCGGGAAGAAGGTTGGTTAAAAAAAGAGGCTTCTTAATATGCAGTGACCCCTGTCAAGTAGACAGTATTTAAAAAGCGCAACTAAGCAACCTGAGTTCTATATTTATATGGACTCAGGTTATTTAATTTCTTTTGAAATCTTTGATGATTATAAAAGTGCATATATTTACGCACGGCAAGTTTGACCTCATTCGCTTTACGGAAGGAGTATAAATGAAAACACTCTGCCTTAAAGTGACTGAAGAAGTTTTCCATACAAGCATTATCCCAACAGTTGCCTCTTCGAGTCGAG
>NZ_JBFUIV010000005.1:0-314853 GCF_056401715.1 Bacillus sp. P4_E1 | reverse complement strand
CCTATAAATCTCTTTGTAATCAAAGAGATTTATAGATAACTAAAAGTCCAAGATAAAAAAATGGGGGTTCTTTACATGAGAATTAATACAAACATTAACAGCATGCGTACGCAAGAGTACATGCGACAAAACCAAGACAAAATGAACACTGCGATGAACCGTTTATCTAGCGGTAAATCAATCAACAGTGCAGCTGACGATGCAGCTGGCTTAGCTATCGCTACTCGTATGCGTGCAAAAGAAGGCGGCTTAAATGTTGGGGCGCGTAACACACAAGACGCTATGTCTGCTTTACGTACTGGTGACTCAGCATTAGGCTCAATTTCTAACATCTTACTTCGTATGCGTGATCTTGCTACGCAAGCTGCTAGTGGTACAAATAACACAAAAGATACAGCTTCTTTAAACAAAGAGTATGAGCAATTAAAAGGTGAAATTGGTCATATCGCTGGAAAAACAAACTTTAACGGCAATGCATTCCTAGACACAGCCAGTGGCGGTAAAGATATTAAAATTCAACTTTCTGATGCTGCAAATGATACACTTGATATCACAGCTATCGATACAAAGGCACTTACAAGTGATAAGTTGGGGACTTTAACAGATGTAACTACTGCAAAAGATGAAATAATAGCTCTTGACACAGCTATCCAAGCTGTTGCTGACGCAAGAGCAACTTTCGGTTCTCAATTAAACCGTTTAGATCATAACTTAAACAACGTAACTAGCCAAGCTACTAATATGGCTGCTGCTGCTTCTCAAATCGAAGACGCTGACATGGCGAAAGAAATGTCTGAAATGACTAAGTTCAAAATCTTGAACGAAGCTGGTATCAGCATGCTTTCTCAAGCTAACCAAACTCCTCAAATGGTTTCTAAATTATTACAATAAGCCATTTGAGTTAGTTTCATGAATAAACCTCTCTGCTTGCGGAGAGGTTTATTTTTTCTATATAAACGGATTATTTGTAAAACCCTTCTTTTTTAGGTGAAAGAGAGCATCAGCGATGCCTAGAATCGGTTAATGCCTATTTCTACCCCATCCCCTGTTAAAACATAAATAAGAAATAAGCGTATATCTTTCCATAGCCGTTTACTAGCTTCAATTCACCGTCTAAATCCATCTATAAGGAGTGTCTATTATGCGTATTGGTACGAATGTTTTGAGTATGAATGCTAGGCAGTCGTTGTATAAGAATGAGAAACGTATGAATGTTGCGACTGGTAAGAAGTTGAATGCTGCTTTTGATAATCCAGCTAACGTTGCGATTGTGACTCGTATGCATGCGAGAACGAGTGGTATGCGTGTTGCGATTCGTAATAATGAAGATGCGATATCGATGCTTCGCACAGCGGAAGCTGCGCTTCAAACTGTTACGAATATTTTGCAGCGTATGCGTGATTTAGCTGTTCAATCTGCGAACGGTACAAATTCAAATAAAAACCGTGATACACTTAATAAAGAGTTTCAATCTTTAACTGAACAAATTGGCTATATTGGTGAGACAACTGAGTTTAATGATTTATCTGTATTTGATGGACAAAACCGTCCTATTACGTTAGATGATATCGGTCATACGGTAGATATCACAAAACATATTCCCCCTTCCCCTACACAACATGACATCAAGATTTCAACAGAACAAGAAGCAAAAGCGGCGATTCGTAAAATTGGAAAGGCTTTGCAAAATGTATCACTTCATCGTGCCGATCTTGGCGCGATGCTGAATCGTTTACAGTTTAATATCGAAAATTTAAATAGCCAAAGCATCGCACTAACAGATGCTGCTTCTCGAATTGAAGATGCGGATATGGTGCAAGAGATGAGTGATTTTTTAAAGTTTAAATTGTTAACTGAAGTTGCGCTTAGTATGGTTTCACAAGCAAATCAAATTCCGCAAATGGTTTCTAAGTTACTACAATCTTAAATATAACCTTTAAAACTATTGAAATAACTCCATTAAAAATAAAAAGTGGGATACATACGTGCTATGTATCCCACTTTTATATCAATCTATCCGTTATAAATTAAATCCTCCGCTAAAGAAGTAAATATCTCTCCAACGAGTGAGTCTTCATCATATACACACGAACCTTTATTCTCTTCACGTTTTGCAAAAGGTATTTGGGCGATTATTTCCGTTTGCAGTTGTTCTGCTAACAGTTCACCGCCGCCTTTTCCGAAGAGATAGTTTCTTGAGCCATCTTGTTCTTCGTAATATGCCATATTTTCAACGATACCTAAAATATCGTGTTTCGTATGTTTTGCCATTACTCCCACTCTAGAAGCGACAAATGATGCTACGTTATGAGGCGTTGTAACGATAATTTCCTTCGCCTGCGGAATCATGGCAGCAACATCTATCGCAACGTCTCCTGTTCCAGGTGGTAAATCAAGAAGAAGATAGTCTAGTTCTCCCCAGTGTGTGTTCGCAAGGAAGTTTTGAATCCATTTGTTTAACATCGGTCCGCGCCACATAACCGGGTTATTTCCTTCTGTGAAGAATCCCATCGACATAATTTTAACACCGTGACTAACGACTGGAATTGCCGTTTGATCGATCATCGTTGGCTTTTCTTTCGTTTCCATCATCGCTGGGATACTAAATCCATATATATCTGCATCTAAAATCCCAACCTTTTTGCCCATACGAGCTAAAGCAGTAGCAAGGTTAATCGTCACAGTTGATTTACCAACTCCTCCTTTTCCGCTCGTTACAGTAATAAAACGTACACCCGAATCAGGTCGAAGCATACTAGGCATTCCTGTTTCTGTTCTAGCTTCTTTCTTTAAAGACGCCGTTAATACAGCTCGTTCTTCCGGTGTCATTGAGCCGAATGTTAAAGAAACTTTTGATGCCCCAATATTTCGAAGAGATTCTTCAATATCTTGTTGAATTTTTGCTTTCAACGGACAACCTTGTATCGTTAAAACGACTTCTAGCCCAACTTCTGTACCATCTATCTTTATATTTCTGACCATGTTTAATTCCACAATACTTTTGTGTAATTCTGGATCTTCTACATGGCTTAAAGCATTCATAATCTGTTCGTGAGTAATCATCATACACATTCCTTCCATTGTAATTATTTCACGTTATAAAGTGAAACTTTAATCAGTGGGGGTTTTTGTCCATCCCCCACTGATTATTAGCCTTCACCAATCGGGCTTTTACGGGCAGTTGATCTCCCACCTAACTTCTTTGCTTCAGCCAAATTTTGAGGTGGGAGTCTTACTGCCCGTTAATGCGGGATGAAAAAAGTCTCCGCTTTTCCCACCCGTTTTTTGAACTAAATATGTTTCTTTCATGACCATCGTTTTATCAACAGCTTTACACATATCGTAAAAAGTAAGGGCAGCGATTGATACGGCCGTTAATGCTTCCATTTCTACACCTGTTTTCCCACTGCATTTTACTGTCGCTCGTATGATCAACTCATAGCCAGCAGTTGTCTTTTCATAATGAAACGTAAAGTCTGTTCCTTGGATTAATATCGGGTGACACATCGGGATTATATCCGCTGTTTTTTTAGCACCAATTATGCCAGCAACTTGTGCTACTTGAAGCGGGTCTCCTTTTTTCAATCCACCACTTTGAATTGCTTCAAATAGTTCATTTGATAAAGAAATTGTACTTTGCGCAACAGCTGTGCGTGTTGAAATGTCCTTTTGAGAAATATCAACCATTTTAGCTCTTCCCTCTTCATTCCAGTGTGAAAATTCACTCATAATGATCCTCCTTAACGTTATGAAAGATTTGATACTTAAATAGAAAGAATTAACCTCCACTTACAGGCGGGATAAACGCGACAGTATCTCCAGCTTTTACAATATCTTCGTCCGTTACAAATTCTTCATTAATCGCCACCATAACTTTATCTAGCGTCTGTAATTGATAGTGATCTTTTAGCCATTTTTTTAATTGATGAACATTCATCTCTCGTTTTTCTATTATTACTAATCTCTCTGGGCCGACTTCTTCTCGTAAATTTGCGAACAATAAAATTGTAATCATTCTCTCATTCTTCTTTCTTTGGTTTTCCTTCTAGATAGGGAGTATTTTCAAGTTGATCTCCAATCCACTCCGTTCCATCTTCCCAAAATTCTTTTTTCCAAATTGGGACGATTCTCTTTATACGTTCAATTGCGTATTCATTCGCTTCATATGCTACTTTACGATGCGGTGACGATACTGCAATGACAACGGCGACATCCATTATTTCTAGTCGCCCTACTCGGTGCGTGATTGCTATTTTGGCATCCGGCCATTTTTTCTTAATTTCTTCTCCGATTGCAGTAAGCTTTTTTACTGCCATCGGTTTATAAGCTTCATACTCAAGATGTAACGTTCGTTTTCCTTTCGTTAATTCTCTTACCGTTCCAATAAAAGTTGTAATTGCTCCTGCTTCTCGTCTTGCTACTTTATTCGTTACTTCTTGAGCTACAATCGGAATATCGACAATTTCAAATTGTGCTTGTCCCATCAAAATCTCTCCCTACTTTACGGAATGTCCAAGGCCATTCACTACCTTCGTTATCTTCTAATAAGAGAATGTCTACAAACATCCCTTTCTTATATCCTCTCGTTCCGCCTAGTAGTACAATAAAAATGTTTGATTCTGCTAATGAAGAAACGGAACTAGATTTATCGAATCCTGATGGATAAGCGACTAGTTGTCCTTCGTTATACTGAAGCTTTGCTCGTACAAATCTTGTAAATGGATTAGGTTTTAGAAAATCTTCTCCGAGTATTGCTTTTTCTCGTTTTACATGTGGTGTTTCGCTAAACATATACGCACGAATGCTAGGTCTTACGAATAATTCAAAGCCTACGTAACAAGCAGATGGATTACCTGATAATCCGAATAATAATTTTCCGTTTAATTGCGCTACAGTCGTGACACTTCCCGGCCGCATGGCTACTTTATTAAAAAGAACCGACGCACCTAACTTTTCGTATATAGCTGGCAAATAATCGTAATCTCCTACTGAAACACCACCAGTTGTAATTAACATATCCACTTCGCTTAACGCTCTTTTCACTGCTTCGTAGCATGTATTCAAATCGTCGCTAAACTTCCCAAAGTATTTTACTCTTCCACCAGCTCTTCGAATTTGAGACGATATCATATACGTATTACTATTTCGAATTTTTCCGGGCTGTAATGATTCATCAACATCGAGAAGCTCACTCCCAGTCGCTAACAGTCCAATGACAGGCTTTTTCGCTACTGGCACTTCGCTATAACCGAATGTAGCAAGAAGAGCAGAAATACCTGGATTAATGTAACAACCCCTTTTTGCGAGAACGGTTCCTTTACGTGCATCTTCACCTTGAAAGGATATATTATCCCCTTCTTTAAATGAGCGCCTCACTTCCATATAGCTTTTTCCGATATTCTCATATTGACGATGACGAGTCAGTTCTAGCATGACGACCGCGTTACATCCTTTCGGAATTTGTGCCCCTGTCATAATTCGAACTGCTTGAAACGCTCCTACTTCTTTAGGAAATACGGAACCTGCTCCAATTTCACCGATGACTTCAAATACGATCGGATTCTCACGACTTGCTCGTAAAGTATCTTCTGCCCTAATAGCAAATCCATCATATGGTGAGCGATCGAAGGAAGGAACATCGTGATCAGCTACTAAATCGGCTGCTAATGTACGTCCGTACGCTAATTCAAGTGGTACTAGTTCTTTTACACCACAATTAGCAAATCCCATTACTTTACGAACAGCCTCTTCAACTGTAATCGGCACTCTTCTTTCCATCATTACCAATCCCTTTCTATTAGCCTAATAACCGATAGTATAGTTGTTTTGCTTTTTGAATTTCATTCGTGCCATGAATAAATACACGACCATCTTGAAAAATGACCATGCGGTAATCTTCTAGTTGGCAAGATAGCAAATACGGATTCCGCTCTACTTCCCCGTGTTTTTTTAATACTTTTTCTAAATCGTCAAAGTTGTAATGACTATTATGTGCTGGTCTAATTTGAACTGTATTTCTTCCGCATAAAACAGCTGTCTTCGTTTGATTTTCGTATGATAAATAAGGATAAGTTCTATTTGTTCCGCACGAAGGACAGTCTTCCGTTTTGATTTTTTCTAGTTTGATAGAATGATGTTGATTACTCCATATATCAAACATTAAAAACGTTTTTCTAATTGCTGCGTAATCTTCTACTAAAATTTTGAATGCTTCTGCCACTTGATAGGCAGCGACAATTTGAACAGCTGGACTAATAATTCCAACTGTGTCACACGTCGCTCCTGTAACAGGAACACTTTTCAACACGCAATGTAAGCAAGGTGTTTTCTTCGGAATAATTGTATAGCTCATGCCGTACGATCCGACACAAGAACCGTAAATCCAAGGGATATTGTGTTTTTGTGATGTATCATTGATCACAAACCGAATATCGAAATTATCTGTTGCATCAATAATGACATCGACACCACCTAATAAAGCTTCCATATTATCTACTCTTGCATCCATTACTAGCGCTTGAATTTGCACGCTTGAATTAATTTGTTTGAGACGATTCTGCGCTGCGATTGCTTTTGGTAACTTTTCTATCGCATCTCGTTCAGCGTAAAGTTGTTGCCGCTGTAAATTACTCCATTCTACGTAATCACGATCAATAATCGTTAATTTTCCGATACCTGCACGTACAAATGACTCTGCACTGGCACTTCCTAATGCACCTGCCCCGACTATCAACACATGCTTATTTCTAATCTTCTCTTGACCTTCTTTTCCAATAGGAGTGAACAACTGTTGTCGTGAATACCGCTCTATCATGAAATAGCCTTCCTTTCATCTAAAAATCAACTTCATATACTGTTATTTTTTCAAAACATCTTTTTCGGTAGCACTTTGTTTCTGGTAACAAGAAAAATAAGCGAATCCAACAAATCCCGCTCCGCCAATTACATTTCCGATAAAGACAGGCACAAAGTTTTTCGCAAGATCCATCCACGTAAGGTGACCCGCAAAAATCACGGCTGAAATGACAAACATATTTGCTACTACTTGCTGAAATCCAATGACGACAAATGCCATAATCGGAATCCATATTCCAACAATCTTCCCAATTAAATCATTCGTTCCATATGCTAACCAAATTGCTAGGCAAACGAGCCAGTTACAACCAATTGCTAAAATTAACGTTCTCCCGAAAGATTCATGTAACTTATCTTGAGCTATCGCTATCGTTTTATTTAAATACGCCCCCTCTGTAAGCCCGCCAAGATGACCGAAACAATACGCTATGAAAAGCGCACCGACGAAATTAGTTAAAGTAATCCAGGTCCAATTGTGTAACACATGTTTCAATGAAATTTTCCGCGCATACAGTGCCATGGCCATCGACATCATATTTCCTGTAATTAATTCTCCTCCCGCCAAAACAACGAGCATAAGTCCGATTGGAAAAACCGCTCCTCCTATAAAATTGACTAAACTTCCCCATTGCTCCGGTACATTACCTAGAACACGAATATTAAGTAAAAATCCTAACGAAATGAATGCTCCTCCTAAAAAGCCAAGAATAAGCATCGCGGATAGTGGTTGCCTTACCTTTTGAACACCGGATTCAATCACAAGTGCCGCGATTTGTTCCGGTTTATGAAATGCCATAACCAATTCCTCCATTTTTCTAATCAAAAAAAGCAGCACCAAAAAACCTTAACATCGTAAGGATTTTTGAATGCTGCTTAATCTCTCTGCATATCTCTTACAGAAATATCAATCATCATTTTTACTATACTTATAGAAAGTGTGCAAAACTTGCACATTTCCCACTATTTACGTTAACAAAGAGAATCCATATTCATAGTAGTTTCTCAGCCACCGATATGCGACATTTCAATTTTCGGCATTGTTTTTTTATTCGTACCGCTTAACCGTTCATCTGAATAACGGTCTGAACGATTATTCCAAATGTCACGAATAATATTAGTAATTTCCTCATCCGTATATCCAAAGCGAAGTAATTCTTTAAGATTGTTTCCTTTAGAAGCAAACAAACATGTATACAGTTTTCCTTCTGCGGAAATACGTGCTCTTGTACATGATGAACAGAACGAATCTGTTACAGATGAAATAATTCCTATTTCTTCATCACTACCGATATAGCGATAACGTGTCGCAACCTCACCAGGATAGTTCGCTTCAATACGTTCAAGCGGCATAACTTTATGAATCATCTCTACTATTTCTAGCTTAGAAACTACTTCGCCTAATTCCCAGCCGTTAAAATTTCCGACATCCATATATTCAATGAACCGAAGGATATGCTTATTCTCTTTAAAGTACTCTGCCATCTGAACGATGTCTTGCTCATTTTTCCCTTTTTGAACAACCATGTTCATTTTAATTTTCATTCCGGCTTCCGCTGCAGCCTGTATTCCTGCAAGAACCGTTTTCACTTTACTTCTATTCCCATTTAAATAAGAGAATCGCTCTTCATTTAACGAGTCTAAACTAACTGTCACACGAGATAAACCCGCCTTATATAAATCCGGAGCAAATTTTTTAAGTAATGATCCATTTGTCGTTAAACCAATATCCTCTACTCCTTCAATTTCGTTTAACCGTTGTATGAGTTCAGGTAGGCCTTTTCGAAGTAAAGGCTCTCCCCCAGTAATGCGTAACTTTCTTACACCTAAAGAAACGAAAATACGTGTAAACCTTTCAATTTCATCAAAAGATAAAATTTTATCATTAGACAAAAAAGAATAATCACGACCAAATATTTCCTCCGGCATACAATATCGACAGCGAAAATTACAACGATCAGTAACAGAAATACGCAAGTCCTTTAAAGGACGATCCAATTTGTCTAATGTAACAGATTTCATATTTATTGCCTCGCTTCTACTTATTTATATTTACAATCCGCTCTGGATGCGTATATACATTTAAAGATTTATTACGAATGAAACCTATTGTAGTAACCCCTAACTGCTCCGCTAGCTCTAATGCTAACTCAGTTGGAGCCGATTTTGACAATATTACTTCACAGCCAATTTTCGCAACTTTTAATAGAATTTCAGAAGAGATACGTCCGCTAAAAACAATAATTTTATCACCAATCGAAATGTTGTTTTTTAAACAATAGCCGTAAATTTTATCTAAAGCGTTATGTCTTCCTATATCCATGCGGCTTAAAACAATTCCACTCACATCACATAAAGCTGCGTTATGAACGCCGCCTGTATGTTGAAACGTAGACGCAGATTGCTGCATATCATTCATTAACCGAAAACAATCCTCGGCAGAGATTTTCACGCGAATATCATTCATTTTTTTCGCAGTCAGCGCATCGTTTGCGAAAACAAACCCTTGCCTACTCATTCCACAGCACGAAGTGATATAACGTTTGTTTTGCATGTCACGATAATAAGGGTTGATTTTCGTCGTTTTCACATGTACATAGCCTTCTTTTTCTTGCACCCATATTTCATCAATATCTTCATACTTTCGGATAATGCCTTCAGAGGCTAAAAAGCCGATTACCATATCTTCAATATACTCTGGAGTACTAACCATTGTAACAAATTCCTGGCCGTTAATTTTAACCGTAACAGGAAACTCTGTTACAATGCTGTCCTCTATATGTTTAAATTCCCCTTGCTCATATTTGAAAATTTTCCGTTCCACCTGAATCGATTTCACGATGAGCATCCTTCTCTCACGTTATATTTTTATCAAAAACAAACACGGAAACTGCAATGTCTTCATCTACTTTCATATCAGAAAATAGATGAACTAACTTCGCCCCAACAAGTTCTTCTAAATGTTCACGAGAATTGGCAGCATACACTTCTTGAATCATTTTCGTTCGAGCCATATGAACCATTTCCGCCCCATCCATAGTTCCCGAAATGAATTTCTCTGTAGGTGTCAAATTCCCATAAAGTGTAGCTATAGCCATGTTTTCAGCAAATACAGTATGAATTCGTTCCGGCCCTTTCCCGAACAACTCTTTTCGAAGCTTTCGAATCATATCATTAAATTCATGTACCATTTTTGACATACTCTCATTCCTCCCCAACTAATCAACACTTACTTTTCAAATATTATTCCATTATAACCATTTTATCAAAATGACCATTTCGTCCAACTATTTAATAATGAGACGAAATGGATCATCTTTTTTATCTCAAGTAAACAAACCACATATGAAATACTATTATTGTTGCTTATCTATTCTTCTTTTAACCCTTTACCCATGCCTTTTAAGAAATGAAGACCAAATCCGATAGCACGATTAATATCTGGATCCTTCAGTACTTTCATAAGGTCTAATATTCCTACTTTCTTATTACTTTGCAGATGCTGATTCCCTTCATCCATACCTACTAATGCACTACCTATAAGTTTTTTAGTAAGTTCCGGATCAAGTTCTGTTAAAGCTCCTGCAGCGCCCATCATATTATTAATTAAATTTGTAACTGGTTCACGGGTGACTTGACCTAGAACAATTTTTGCGATTGGTTCTTTCGCTTTCAGCATAGAATTTGCAGCTTCTAGCATCCCAATGTCATTCAGTTCACCTACTATATTAAACATTTGATCTAAAGCTTCTTCATTATTAGCTAGAAGTTCTTTTAAATCTTCGAGTTTTTGTTGTTTTCGTTCTTCCTCAGTTAGCTCCTGCTTTTGGATTGCTTGAATAGGTGCCGCCATATTCTTTTCTCCTCCCTAGTTATCCCGCTATTTGCGGGCAGTAAGACCCCTACCTCAAACTTCAATGAAAGCCAAGAAGTTAGGTAGGGGTTGGGCTACCCATAAAAGCCCGATTGGTGAAGGCTAATAATCAGTAGGGGATAAAGCCCCCCCACCTGATTAAAGTTTCACTTTATCCGTTAAGTGTACATATCCTGGACGAGCCCACTTACGATTTACCTCAATGCCGTTTTGAGGATGACGCTTTTTATTACGTGGGTTCGTTTTTGGCATCGGATTTTCACCTTCTACTTGTAACACTTCCATACGCACTTTCGTTTGTTTATATGCAGGCGTATTCGTACGTTGATCGACCGCAGGACCTGTTAAGAAATTAATCGCCGTTTCATTATCTGTCGAGTTCATCGGTAAATACAGTTCATTCGCTTTTACACGATCCGTTACAAGTGCACGTAATTTAAGTGCTCCGAATGGAGAAACAAGGCGTACTAACGAACCAGTTTTCACTCCACGTTCCCTTGCTAACTCTGGAGAAACTTCAACGAAAACACCTGGTACTTTCGATTGAATACCAGTTGATTTATTTGTCATATTCCCTTCATGGAAATGTTCAAGCATACGACCGTTATTAATGTGAAGATCGTATTCTGCTGGAAATTCAGCAGGACGTACCCAATCAGCTATCGCAAAACGAGCTTTTTTGTCCGGGAAGTTAAATCCATCTTTAAATAGCAGCGGCGTATTCGTTCCATCAAAACTTCCCCAGTGGAAACTGTTCCACCCTTCAAGCACTTCATAGTTTGCGTGTGCGAATAGTGGTGATAAGCTTGCCATTTCAGCAAAGATTTCACTTGGATGATTATAATTCCAGTTTGCGCCTAACTTATTAGCAATTGCCTGCACGATCCACCAGTCTGGTTTCGCATCTTCTAGCGTTGGAAGCACTTGATATAACCTTTGTACACGACGCTCAGTATTTGTAAAAGTACCTTCTTTCTCAAGAGATGGCGCTGCTGGTAATACGACATCAGCGTATTGAGCTGTTTTAGAAAGGAACACATCTTGAACGACAAAAAATTCAAGACTTGATAACACTTCATGTACGTGATTTGCGTTAGAGTCTACAAGAGCCATATCCTCTCCAACAAGATACATAGCTTTCATTTTCCCTTCATCAATTGCGTGAAGCATTTCAATGTTATTAAGACCTGGTTTATTATCAATTTTTACTCCGTAAGCTATTTCAAATTTCGCACGTTCTACGTCGTTAGTAACGTGCTGATATCCTGGTAGCCAGCCTGGAAGAGTTCCCATATCACAAGCACCTTGCACGTTGTTATGACCACGAAGTGGATATGCACCAGCACCTGGACGGCGATAATTTCCTGTTGCAAGAAGTAAGTTTGAAATCGCAGCGGAAGTATCTGAACCACCCGTATTTTGCGTTACACCCATACCCCAAAGAATACACGTACCATCTGCATCACGAATCATCTCGGCCATTTGAACGAGAGTTTCTTTTGAAATACCTGTAATCTCTTCTGCATATTCAAGCGTATATTCTTTAAGACTATCTTTGAAATCTTCAAAGAAGTTTACATTCTCGTCGATGAACTGCTCATCATGCCAACCTTGATCGATCATATATTTTGTAACAGCCATTAACCATACTTGATCTGTTCCTTGCTTTGGACTAATAAAGATATCTGAACGCTCTGCCATTTCAGTTTTACGAAGATCTGCGACAATTAGTTTTTGACCGTGAAGTTTATGCGCACGTTTCACACGAGTCGCTAACACAGGATGACCTTCTGTTGGATTACAACCGACGATAATAACAAGACCCGATTGCGCGATATCTTTAATCGTCCCTGCATCTCCGCCCATACCAATTGTACGGAACAATCCATCCGTCGCTGGTGATTGACAATAACGTGAGCAGTTATCAATATTGTTCGTTTCAAACATTTGTCGTGCTAATTTTTGAATAACATAATTATCTTCATTCGTAATTTTAGAAGAAGAAATAAAACCGATAGAACCTTTACCGTACTCTTCTTTAATAGAGCCCATTTTATTTGCCACTACATTAAGCGCTTCTTCCCAAGTTGATTCCACGAACACTCCATTTTTACGAATTAAAGGTTTCGTAATTCGTTTTTCGGAATTCACGAAATCCCAACCAAACTTTCCTTTTACACAAGTAGAAATCGCATTAACTGGTGCTTCAGAAGATGGTTGCACTTTTAAAATTTCACGGCCCTTCGTCCACACTTCAAATGAACAACCTACACCACAAAACGTACATACTGTTTTCGTCTTCTTCGTACGAGTATCGCGCATTGCAGCTTCTACTTCTGACACAGCGAAAATACCGCTATATCCAGGTTCAACCTCTTTAATAAGATCGACCATAGGCTCAAGAATATCCGGCTTCAGCCCAGTCATAAATCCAGCTTCACCAAGCATCGATTTCTCCATTAATGCATTACAAGGACAAATTGTTACACATTGACCGCAGCTTACACATGAAGAATCGTTAATATCTACTCCTTCATCCCAAATAACACGAGGACGCTCTGCCTCCCAATCAATAGATAACGTTTCATTTACTTGTAAGTTTTGACACACTTCTACACATTGACCACACGCGATACATTGATTCGGGTCATAGCGATAAAATGGATGAGACATATCAACTTCGCTTGCATCAACTTTTGGCTCGTAAGGATATTTTTGATGCTCAATTTCCATTAATTCTGCCGTATTATGCAGTTTACAATTCCCGTTATTGTTGTCACAAACCGTACAGTACAGTAAATGATTTTCTAATAAGCGATCCATCGCCTCATGTTGTGCTGCCTTCGCACTAATAGAGGCTAACTCAATATTCATGCCGCTCGTCACTACAGTTGAACAGGATCGCACAAGCTTTCCATTCACTTCTACAATGCAAGTATCACACGTTTGAATCGGATCCACTTCCGGCACGTAACAAATTTGTGGATGTTCAATTCCGTTCTCATTAATGATGCCTAGTACCGTTGAACCAGGCTCAGCACTATATTCTTTGCCGTCAATTGTAATATGAACCATGCTGTCGTTCATGGTTACTCCCCCTTTTTGAGAATAAAAAAAACTCCACCACGAAAATATACGCACCACATTTTTGGCACGTTATCATCATGGTGGAGTAGTTTATTAGCACATCTTGCTAAAATACCAGTCCATTTATTCATAAATAAAATGATAGATTCATAACAGGTCATATCACGATTCCATCTTTAACACTATAATTATAGCGTTAAATCGAAAAATACACAATATAATTATTATTGAAAAGGACAAAGCACATAATGCTCTGACCTTTGTATTACATTTTAGAATTATTCTGAGATGACTTACTTCCCGGTGCAAACCAACCAATTAGTGCAATAGCAACTAATACTCCGTAGAAGATTAAAGTCCAAGTTGTACTGTGCGGGAAATCATGGTCTAAGATACCAATATCCTCGTGGGCAAGTGTAATTACAGCGAGTTTTACACCGACCCAGGCAACAATTGCGTATGCTGTTGTTTCCAATGCTGGACGTTTCTCAAGTAATTGTACAAACCAAGTTGCCGCAAATTTAATTAAAATAAGCCCGGCAATCCCTCCGAGAAGTACAACTATGAACTGGCCTCCATCCATACCACCGAAATCTTCTAGCGGTGAATCTGGAAGACCAAGGGCAAGAGCAACTGCGGCTAATATTGAATCGATCGCGAAAGCAAGGTCAGCTAATGCAATCTTTCCTACTGTGAACCAGTAGCTTTTACCTGCCGCTTCCTTTTCATCGTCCTTATGAATATTTTGATTGTCTTTTCCGAATTGCGCCTGAATGACATGCTTCAATCCTAAATAAAGAAGATACGCTGCTCCTATTGCTTGTATTTGCCAAACATTTGCAATAAATGAAATCGCAAATAGAGCTGCAAATCGAAAAACAAAGGCCATAATGATTCCGTAATTTATAGCCCTTTTTTTCTCTTCTTCGGGTAAGTGTTTCGCAATAACTGCTAGTACAAGGGCATTGTCAGCCGATAACAATCCTTCTAATCCGATTAAAATTAATAATGCCCAAGCGTACTCTAGCCATATTGACTCCATCCGCTTCTCTCCTTTCTAAAACTAAAATCAGATAAGGTCTTTGCTCATTAGAATTTCCGATTAAGCCAAATTAAATGCTAAAACATTTTGACAGTTACTTTGCTGTCCTCTATTTGTTATAATTTCAACAAAAAACAAATCTAGATTGTGGTTTTCTTAGAAAAGGTGACGCGACATTGTGCTTAAAAACTTGATGAATTCATCTTCACTTACAGGTTTACTGTAGTAATAGCCCTGAATTAGATAACATGCATTACGTTGTAACATTGTTAATTGTTCCTTCGTTTCTACCCCTTCTGCGATCACTTTCATGTTTAAAGTATGCGCTAGTGAAATAATGGTATGAATAATTTCATTTCCATCAGTAGAATTTCCGATCCTATTAACAAATTCTCTTGGAATTTTCAAGGTATCAATTGGATACAAAGGGAGATATGCTAATGAAGAATACCCTGTACCAAAATCGTCAATTGATAAATGTACACCATATGATTTTAATACTTTTAACTTCGATAAGGTTTCTTTTTCATCTACCATTGCTATTCTCTCTGTTAATTCTAAATCAATCGAATTAGCAGGTACCCCTACTTCTTCTATGGTAGATATGATTGCTTGAACAAAATCTTTCTGTTCAAACTCTATAGCTGATAAATTTATCCCCATTTTTAGATTTGCATAGCCTGCAGAATGCCACTTTTTCAGTTGTCGACACGCTTCCTGTAACGTCCATTTCCCAATTGGAATAATTTGCGACGTTTCTTCCGCGATAGGTATAAATTCAAAAGGAGAAATAAGTCCCAGTTCTGGATGTTGCCAACGAATTAAAGCCTCTGCACCAATAACCATACCAGTCTTACTGTCAACTTGTGGTTGATATAATAAAAACAACTCATTATTTTCTAATGCCTTCGGTAAATCCTGTTCTAATCGTAATCGTCTTGTTATTTTTTTTGATAATGTCTCGTCATACATGCAAACAGCATTATTACCTTTTTCCTTTGCACTATACATAGCAATATCAGCATGTTGTAAAAGTGTAGTAGTATTTATTCCTCCAAACGGATACACCGCTATTCCTATACTAAGAGATAAATAAAAACTATGTTGATTAACTACAAATGGTTCTTCAGTTATACGAAATAGAGTTTCACACAAATCCAATAGCTGTTGCTCTGTGTGGTTATGGACTATGATCGCAAACTCATCTCCCCCTATTCTCGCTAGAGGAATAGCCGGTGACAGACATGTCCTAAAACGTTTAGCAACTTCTTTTAAAACACTGTCACCAATTGAATGTCCCAGTGTATCGTTAATGGTCTTAAAACGATTTAAATCTATATACAAGAGTCCAAATTCACCCTGCGTTTTTCGTGCACGCTCAATGGATTTTTCTAATTCTTGTTGGAAGAATATTCGATTTCCAATCTCCGTCACTGTATCATGGAATGCTAGATAGTTTATCTCATCTTGTTGTTTCTTCATTCTCGTAATGTCTTTTACCATTACATAACTCCCAAAAGTTTGTCCTTCTATCATAATAGGAACAATGGTGACGTACCAAAAATGAATGTCCTTCTCATTATTATTTTTCACACGTAATTGCAACGAAGCCGAACTGCATCGTTTCCCTTCCTGTAGAGCTGCTTCCAATTCAGATCTATCTTCGTCTAAAAAAATCGAGAAGCACTCTTTACCTATTAATTCATCACTGTTTTTTCCTAATAACATACTTCCAGCCTGGTTTATATTTAACACAGTACCATTTGAATTAATCGTTAAAATAGGATCTGGATGATACTCATATAATGACTTAAATCTCTCTTGATTTTTGACCAAGTCATTGGATTTGTTTATTAAATCTTCTGTTCTTTGAGATACTTTTTGTTCTAATTGATTATTAAACACTTTTAACATCTCAGTTAAATCTCTGTTTTGCATTCGTACGATTGTATGACGAATCAGCACAAATACAAATGCAATACAATTTCCAGTAATAAGTGTAGCCGAGGAAGTTTGCTCTTTAAGAGTAAAACCAATTAAGACTGCAACTGCAAGATAAGGAAATATGACAAGAAGTTTCTTTCCGAATGTCGGATCAATAATAAAATAATTTCTTCTAGAAGAAGCATTCTTCGGTATAGCAGCAGCAATAGCGATAAATAAAAGGAAAACTCTATACAAACACCTTAATAATATAAGTGAACGATCTGACAAATCATCTTGTAAGTAAAAATACAAGTAGTCCGTAATAGCCAATCCAGTTAATACGAGAATAAAAATAAATAATTTACTTTTCGCATTAAAAATAGCTGGTCGAAAGATTAGACTAACTCCTAATAAAAGAAGTAATAAATCTATAATCGGAAAAATAAATGAGAGAAAAACATCTCCAATTGATAAGAATAAGATATTTGCAGAAGGTTTATTAAACAGGTACCACTCTAATGTAAAAATGGCAGTAACAACAATACATAAATCACAAAGTAAATACGCCTTTTCCCACTTGTTACATTCCATAATGATTTTATAAAAGAATGCAAAGAGAAAGAAGAATAAGAAAAACAACAAAAACACATCAGAGATATTAAAATTTTTTATTGGTAATTCTACATTAAGCACTTGAAAAGCGGATATAAAATTCCCGATCAAGAAACACCCTATTGCAATAGTAATGCAAACCCAGAATACTCCTAACTTAATTTTTCTGGATAATATAGAATACAGTAATGAGATAAATACAGTAGTTTCAACAACTAAGGATGATAGTCGGATATTAAAATCTGATACGAAATATTGATTCGGAAAAACAAATAAAAATATATAGCAAAAGCTTATATAGAATATTAGAGCTATTGTTAATAAGATAAATTGCAAATGTGAATGTTTAAGCAATATATTCACCTTCTTAAGTCTTTCATCATTTTTTAAAATTTGTATCTAATTATTATTCATATTATGACCATTTCAAAAGATTTCTTTCAAAATAAAGCACCCTTATATTACACCTGTAAATATTTAAAAATTCCATAATAGGAATTACAACAAATATCTGCAGCTATGTCCTTAACAATATCAATTATTGTTATACGATCTATTTATGTAACAAGTAGATTTAATAGCTAATTAGTTCAAAGAATGTTTTCTTTGAACTAATTAGCTACTGCCCATCTGAATCATATAACTTAACTATTTTTAAATTAAAATTTCACGTAAAAATAATGAATGTAGGTGTATGCCCCTATCTATTTATCTTTTTTTCTTCATAACTTCTATAGTATTCATTAAGTACGCTAACTTAAACACCGACTTATTTATAATCCTTAATAAGTCGGTGCTAGTATACACTATAAAACTAAAACACATTTCAAATAACAAAACTATACTTTAGCAATTTATAAATTTCATATTCCTAGAATTACTAAACTTTCTTTTACCTATTACAATCTATATTCAGATACATTATTTCCTTTCCATTCATAATAATCTAAAACCCCTTCATAAATGGCTTCTGCTGCAATCTGTCTGCCGTTTGCCGTAGATAGTTTACTGTAATCGATACCATTATCTATAAAAGCCAGTTCCGTTAACACAGCTGGCATGCCGTTTTCTCTTATAACATGAAGATCTCCATGTTTAACGCCTCTATCACGTGTTTGAAGAGCCTCTACTAAACGTGTTTGAATTTTTTCCGCTAACACACGACTTTCTTCCACATGAGGATTTGTTTTTTCGGATTCAGAAGATTTATAGTAGTATGTTTCTGTCCCTTTTGCATTACCATTAAAAGCATTTGCATGAATGCTTATAAAGATATCCCCCTCATTTTGCTTAGCAAATTTAACACGTTCCTGTAAAGAGCTTTTTTGGTCATGTCCAGGTCTAGTATCAGATTCACGAGTTAGTAAAACTGTAAATGGTGTATGTTTTTCGAGCAATTGTTGTAGGCGTAAGGAAGTGTCTAATACGATTTTACTTTCAGGCAATCCTTTTGTGGACTTTCCGGGATCTGCACCACCATGTCCAGGATCAATAATGATTGTTTTACTTTCTAAAGGGTTTTTCGGACTGTATTGAAGGGTATCTGTTTTGGCAGTAAGTTGTGCGGCTTCTGCACGTGTTATGAATTTATTTGGTTGCCAACCATTATCAGTACCAACAGAAATCTTTAAATCAATTAAAATATTGGCAAATTTTTCACCCCAATGTCCTTTTAAATCATCAAATTTACTTTGCCCATTACTATTTGTTCTATCTTGTAGCTTATATGCATTTACTAACATTGTTGCCATTGCAGCACGAGTAACTTTTCCAGAAGGATTAAATATTCCATTTCCTTCACCTTTAATTATTCCTGCTTTTTCAGCTGCGGCAATGTATGGTGTTCCCCAGTGGTTTTGTGAATCTGTAAAAGATGGTTTTGCATTTAAGTCAATATGTATACCAAGGGCCTTTGTCATAATTGTTGCCGCAGAAGCCCTATCTAATGTATCACTTGAACCAAAAGTTCCATCTGGATAACCACTCAATACTTTTTTATCAACTAAATAATTAACGGATTTGTCAGCCCATGCAGGAACATCTTGGAATTTATGAGTATTTGCAAATGCACTAGATGAGTAGGATAGTAGACTTCCAGCAAGAATTCCTGTAGCAATTAATTTTTTCTTCAAAATTTAGCACCTCTAAAAAATTATTACAAGTTGGTAAATATATCAATTATAGTTAATCTTTAAATAATACGACCTAGAATAAAGAATAGATTAAATACGCATTATCCCTATATTAAAGATATCAAATACAAATCGAACTATTATTCCGAAAAGAATCCTGAGACATACACTTATAGATAGAAACTATTAAATATATTCACCAACGTCGTGTAACCAGTATAGTTACTCATATGTACGAGTGTCAATTAAAAAAACCTTACATTTTTGTAAGATAACCATGTTAATTATGTAGCAAGTAATTATTATATAATGTGAATAATTACTCGGTATAATAAAATAGTAATCTTATATTTTAAACAAATATTAATTATCTTGGTAGGCAAATAACTTATAACAGCCACCTTTTTGGCTATGCTTTGGAATCCTACTTTACTCTTCAATTCTCCGTATTAAAAGTTTGTTGATGAAATGTAATAACAACTGTACGATTATACAACCTATTCACCTCAATTAAATCAGTTAAATATTGAGGAAGAGTCGGTTTATCTTTAAAATCATTATGTATTAAGTCCTTTCACAGTGACAATACGCATATTCCTAGTATTTTTCTGATCGCAATACTACAAAGTAAGACCTAGCTCCTTCCTTTTGTACAAATTTTTGATTTACTAAAATTAATTGTAACTTTTCCTCTGTCCGAAACGATTCCATACAAAACAAAAGGGAAATACATATACACTATGTATCTCCCTTTTATTTTGTACCCAATTTTTTTATTGTGTTACGGTCATAACTTGTCCACTACGGTCAACCATAATTTTCATTTTTCCGTCTTGAGCGTTATATAACCCTAGCTTATGTAGATCTTGTTTGCATTCTTTTACGAAGTAAGGCAATGTACGAATTTGATCGATATCCGAGCTCGTAATGAAATGAATTAAATGATGCGTCATTTCTTTAATATCATGAACGAGCTCGGCCTTCTCTCGTGTTAATCTTTCATTTTCAGCTCGTAATGAATGTAATTCGCCTTCAAGACCACGTACGTTCTTCTCATCCTTCGAACGCTCTGCCGCCATGCTAGAAAGCTTATAGATTCCCTCCATGAACTGATGCAATTCGTGTTCTCTCTTTTCACTACATTGACTAATTGTTTCAAAGTTATCCACGATGCCAGACATAACTGTTACGAGGCTTTTTTCATCTTCTTCATTTCGAACGTCTTCATTTACTTCCTGCTTGCTTTCTTGTTTTGTCTCAACAATTGTCTCTTTTACAGGTGTATACTTACGTTTTCGCCCCGGCTTTTGTTTTTCAATATTTTCAAACGGCATCTCTTGTTTTTTTAATTTATAATACGTGTTTTGCAATTGACTTTCCGTTTTTCGGAAAAGATTCATTTCATTTTTACTAACATATTTTGAAATATTTGCGATGTTTAAGCCATGACGTTGACAAAATTGATACACTTCATACAATAGTTCTAGTTCAGACTTCAACCAAGTAATCGCTGATTTTTCATATACTCGCATACCGCCATTTTTTTCTATATCTATTTGAAATAATACCATTCTATTATATAAATCGATTAGCTCTTCATACCTGACTTGGAATTGTTTCTCTATTTTTTTAAATTCCGCCTCTAATTTCATATCGTTCGTTTTATTATTTGACATGTTTTGTAAAAGACTTAATACATTGATTGCTGTGTGGTGATACATAATCTGTGTCACTCCCCCTCATCCTTTCACAATTCTCATCTGACTCCCATGTCTTTTAAGAAAATAGAAATTTCCACATATCCATATTATAACATTTCGAAATTATCTGTCAAATGATTAACATACAAAAAGTTATAAAAAGTATCGAAATAAAAAATGATTTTTAACAAATATTAAAAAATAAAAAATAGCTAAGCAAAATATTATATCAGAAAAATTCTACTTAATTATATTATATGGTATTCCTAATATATTTTCACCGAAAAAGTTTGCGCCACCACGAAATCTTATAGATGAAATAATTGAACATCATGTAAAAAAACCCTCACCTTTACTATAAAGGTGAGGGTTTTACACAACGCTAACTAATTAACCGAAAGAATGACCATTATTACCACCGTGGCTACAGAAAAACAAAAATATCTCAGCAACACTCTACCTTTCTGTCTTTACACACATGGCTGGCTCCTCTCTTCCAACTAAAAGAAGCTTTATAGTACTAACTTATCAACTAGCCCGATTAATTCTTGGATATCTGGCTTACTTACTTGAGCATTCGCTCCTACTGCTTCACCTTTATGGAATAATTCATTTGTAATTAATGAAGAGAAAATAATGACTGGTAATTGATTCATTACTTCACTATCTTTAATTACTTTCGTTAAATGGTGTCCATCCATTTTCGGCATTTCAATATCTGTAATAAGCAGGTGAATATGTTCATACATTTTTTCACCTTGCTCTTTTGCTAATTTTTCAATTTGAGCTAATGCTTCTGCACCATTGCTGAAGAAGTTCATTTTCGTATATCCAGCTGATGATAATGTTTCTTCTAGTATTTGACGAAGCATCGCTGAATCTTCTGCAATATAAATAACTTTTTCAGCTCGATCTGTTTTTTGCTCTAATCCTGAAAGTGATTTATTGTCATAACCAGTACCGCTAATTTCACATACAATTTTTTCATAATCTAATAATAAGATGATTTTCCCATCTAGCTTTACAATTCCAGACGTCGTTTCTTCTAGTCCCATAGATAATGAAGCTGGCTCATCAATTTGTTCCCATGAAATACGTTGAATACGATGCACTTCATCAACACGGAAAATAACTTTCATTTGGTTTAATTCTGAAATGATAAATTTCGTTTGATCAAGTGGTTTTATAGATTTTAAATTAAGAGCCGTTGCTAAGTTAATAACAGGTAAAATTTCACCACGTACTTGAACAACACCTTCAACTGCATGATGAGATTCTGGCACAGTTGTAACAGGGAATGGATTAATAATTTCACGCACTTTCATTACATTAATACTAAATAAATTTTCACCAACAGTGTACGTTACGATTTCTAATTCGTTTGTTCCGCTTTCTAATAAAATACTTTGTGCTTGTGACATAAAGGTGTCGCTCCCCTTCCATTAATTCCGTATATCTAATTATTAAGCTTTATTAAAACCGAAAAGTCAACTACCTATATGAAAAATATAGATAGTTGAGTGATTCTCACAGTTTTAAAGTAGAAATACTACCGGTAAAACTTAATCTTGTATAAACGAAGCAAGTGCCTCTAGTAACACTTCTTGTGCTCCTACAATTTCTGTCGGCATCGCTTCCCATTTTTTTGAAAGCTCTGTTTCCACTCTCATTCTTAGCTCTGGACCCATTTCTCCTAGCACATATTCTTTCGTCGCTATATCAACATCGATAAGCGAAAGAGCGTATAGTTCAGGATCATTTATTTTCTCAAATAATTTCTTCAGTACACTAGGCGCCATATGCTTTAATTTTTCAATGTGAATTTCCTTATCAGAAAATAGTAACTCATATTGAATATACGTAACATTTTCTTTAATAACTTTAAAATAGCAATTATTTTTTTTATCATTTACAAAATAACCGTTCGGATCTGCAATAATACTCTCTACTTGACGTATTAAATTAGGTAAACTACTCGCCGCCATTACAGTACGTTGCTCAACCTCACTTGGCGAAATGAATGTAACGCGATACTTATTTTGCGCCATCCTCCTCACCTCTCCTTTTATATAAACTTAGTCTAATTGTACAATATCTTAATTAATCTAAATCTATTTCAAATCAATGCTTCTAGACTCGGATAAATCCTCTCTCCCAAAAGTGAAGAGGCACCACCTAAACACTTGGCTTTTGGCCTCTGCAACTGCCTTAGAACCACTCCATACCTCTCGTCTTACAATGTACGAGCCGCTCATAGGCAACTCTGACCGCTACTTCACTCAGCTAGGTCCTCGCCTCTTCAACTAACCTAGAACCACTCCATATCTCTGTTCTCACAATGCGCGAGCCACTCATAGGCACTAACCGCTACTTCACTCAGCTAGGTCCTCGCCTCTTCAACTAACCTAGAACCACTCCATATCTCTGTTCTCACAATGCGCGAGCCACTCATAAGCACTAACCGCTACTACTCATCGCTAGGCCCTCTCTCAAAACCTTAAAAGAAAGCTTTTAAGCCCCTTTCAACAGCTCAATGTTATTGAACCAAAAAGCAAGCTGTTGATCCGCAATATCCGGCAACGTAACAAAAAACTCACGACACTTCATCTCATCCTTAAACAGTTGATACTTCCAAACGCCATCACTACCAACACTTACGAAATAACACTCATGAATACGGCCAATGATTACCTGTTTTTCACCAAATGAATATGGAGGCACTTGTTTGATTTCAAATTGATCTGGTAAATATATATGCTCTTCTCGTTCTATTTTTAACACTTGCTCAGCAAGCTCACGTTTATTTTCGAAAAAAGGCAATTGTAAAATTCGCTCTTGTCTTGTCATACGAATATAAAACCCTTTCTACTACGTTACAATTTTTCTTTACGATTTATTATCGAATTAAGTTCACAACTTCATTTAATACTTCATCTGAAATTTTGATTACTTTCGCATTTCCTTGGAATCCGCGTTGGTATAACATTAAATCAACGAATTCTACAGATAAATCTACGTTTGCACCTTCTTGTGCACCACCACGTATTTTTCCTGCACCGTTTTGACCAGATGCACCTAACGCTAAAATACCAGTTGTATTCGTCGCTGTATAGTTACCATTTCCAGTTTTCATCAAACCGCCTTCATTCGGGAACATTGCAACAGCTAATTGACCAGCAGATTTCATACTTCCATCAGAATATTTTACCATCACATATCCACCGTCAGCAATAAAGCAATCTTTAACAGTCGCCGCTGCTCTACCATCTACATCTGTTACTGACAATGTTTTATCTGTTGGATGATTCGTTAAATGACTTAAGTCTAACTTTATAGAGCCACCATCAAATGGAATATTGGCCCCTTGCTCTTTCGGATTTGGATTTCCAATAGCATCAAATGTCATATTACCACCTGCACCTGGAACATCCTCAAACTTTGTATCCTTTTTCGAGTCATTACGCATCTGTACTTTATATGTATAATTGTGTTCGCTTGTTTGTGTAAATTCTACACGCATTGTCCATGTATTACCGGCATTATCGTATACAGGTAAGTCTTGCGTAATTTGTTTTTCACCAGTTGGAATATTCCCTTTAATTGTCCCTTGCGATGTTCGAATACCACCAATTGCCGTTCCCATTGGAATTTGCAATGGGCCTGGAATACCAGATAAATCAACTTCACCAGTCGCCTCATTAGCAGGGTATGCGAATACGTATTGACCTTCTGTGTTCGTAATATAATAATCTGAAGATATTCCAAACGTACCTTTACGCGTAAATTCCATGTTTCCGCCTTTTGAATCACCTACAACGAAGAAACCATTACCTTCCATTGCAGCTTGTGTTTTGCCACCTGTTAACGTAATTGTACCATCACTATAATCCGTAACCGTACCACTCATTTTCACACCGTTACCGATACTTTTCGGATTCGTTCCTGCGTATTTACCGTCACCTTTTGCACCAATTGAATTGTTATATAGTAAATCATCAAACATTGCTTTTTGTTTTTTATAACCAACCGTTTGTGCATTGGCAATATTATTTGAAGTTACACTTAATGCATTTTGTGTTGCGTTCATTCCTGTAATACTTGTATATAACGCTTTAATCATAACGTATGTACACTCCTTATGAATTTGTAGTTTTTACTTCTTCAGTTACTTTTTGATCGTCTTTCTTTGCATCTTCTGGATTCGTTTCTCCAATCGGTTTATCAGACACCCTCTCAACAAAGCGAAGAGATACAATCTTATTATCAATAACGAGCTGTACATCGTTATTTTCCGCAAGGCGAACTGTCTCTACTTGACCAGTTACTTTTTTACCGTCACCGTCGATCCCTCTTACGTATTTCCCTAAAAACTTCATTCCACCATCAAGCGCTGTCGAATACATCGTCGTTCTTAAAGAGTCAACTGCTTTTGTCATATTTTGCACTTGTTCCATAAGAGATAACTGCGCTGTCTGATTCATCATTTGATTCATATCCATCGCATTGAACGGATCTTGGTGCTGGAAACTCGATAAAAATAATTTTAGAAAATCGTCTTTCCCCATTACACCAGGAGTTTTTTGAGCACTTTCTGATACTCCGTTTGTTTGTTGAACTGGCGATTGTACACCATTAACAGGTGCATTACTTTTTTGCGCTCCTGCCTGCAATGGAATATGATTTGTACTCCTTGTGTTTAATCCAACTGTTGGCACGCTTTATTCCTCCAATAATCCTGCAAATTCTTTCGATTCTTGTTTCTCTTGCTTCGTACTTGCTAATTTTTGTTTTTGTCTTTGCTCTTGTTCTCGCTGTTCTTTACGTTGTTCATCTTTTTCTGAATAACTTATTTGAATATTAATTTCTTTTTCTTTTAATTTCAGCTTCAATTCGTCAAAAATTATTTCAACACGCTTTTTCGCATCGTGTTTTTCCATTTCTACATGGACTTCAATTTGATCTCCATGCTTTTTCATAAATACAGTTAATGAACCAAGTTTCTCTGGATTTAGCTGGAATAAAACACGTTCTTGTTTCACTACAAACTTTTGCAGAGCCTCTACTTGTGCTTCCATTTTCTTGCCTAAGTCAGGTAATGTAACCTTCTCAGCTCCACTATTTTGTTTTCCTATTTGATCAGTCCCCGTTGCCTTATTTAATAATTCAGCTCCGGCCGAACTTGAATCGTTTAATTGATCGACTTCTGGTAACTCTAACTTCACATCATCGCTTTCAGCTTTCTGGAGTTCTACTTCCTTGGACTCCTCTTGTTTCTTTGCGATATTACAAGTTTCTGTTTCTACGACTTTTAATACTTGCAACGTTTGCTCTGGCATCGTCACCTTGTCTAGCACCATTTGCATTGTATCTTCTAAACATATGGCATTTTTAATATTCATGTTAGAAAAAAGCTCTTGTAATTGCTGTAATTCAGCTGCGGGCAATTCGTTCAGTTTAATATTTCCGTATTCTTTATATAACGCCTGTATTTTTTGTATGTATTGATATAACAATTCTGGTTGCACACGCAATTGCTCAATTGCAACCATCTGCTCAGATACAGCTAGTAATAATTGTTCTGTCTCTTTCTTTTCTTCTTTCTTTTCTTCTTTCTTTACAATTGGCTCTTCTTTCGTTACCGTTTTTTTTGCGAGAATATATTCTTGCTTCTCTTCTTCTGGTGCTTCTTCTCGTTTCGGTTTCTCCGTTTTCGGCTGTTTTTTATTTTCAATTCTCATTGTATTATCGAATGAAGAATTTTCATTTTTCGATTGTACTTCTAGCCCTTTTTCTTTTTGCGGAGGTAAACTTTGCTGCACCGGTAATACAAACTGTATCACTACATCCACCTCATCCGTTCATACACATTTTTAAATCAAGAAGCATTTTTTCTTCCAGCTTTTCTTTTACTTTCGCAAGCTTCTTACAATCTTCTTGATACATTTCATCAATGACACGTTCTTTTTCTTTTATTTGCTCTAAAAGGCTTTCATTTTTTTGAATAAAACCTTCTGTTTTTTTAATTTTTCGATTCCATTCTTCTATTCTTTCAGGTGAAAATGTATGTGAAGATAGCATACCAGCCATAATACGTTGTCCCGTTTGTACAACCTTATTGCGTGATTTCACAACATATAGATCATATTCTTTTTTTCGTTCTATTTTTCTTTTTTCAGCTGTTAGTTCGTACACTTCTTTCAAGATATGTTCTTTCTCTTGATTAATCTGCAATTTAATCGTGTCGTACTGCTGTTTATTCACCTGTTTTCATAGCTCCTTCCTATTATAACGTTACCTTTTTCTATTATATAGTTTTTTTACAAAAAAATCTGTGAAATATTAAAAAACAAAAAAATAAGACCCCAAGGCATGAGCATGAGGTCTTATACAATATGGTGCATCGCTTGGACAATATCTTCAAAATGAAAACTATCCGTTCGACCTTGTTTTAAAAACGTATTTATACCTTCTACTTTATTTTTACATTCAAAAATATAGGCATTTTCTTCATTCTCTTGAATTGTTCCTAATTTGAAATACAATTCATTTTCTTTATAAATAGATAAAATTTTTCTCATTTCATTTGCAACCTGCCAATGGTTCGGCGATACGATTTCTTCCATAATCCTACTTACCGAATCTAGTACAGAGATTGCAGGGTAATGACTAAGCGTTGCAATCTCACGCTTTAATACAATATGTCCGTCTAAAATACCACGCGCCAAATCTGGTACAGGACCATTTAAATCGTCACCATCAACGAGTACTGTATAAATACCTGTTATGGATCCTTTTTGTGTTTTTCCTGACCTCTCTAATAACTTCTTCATATAACTTTCCATTAACAGTGTTTTACCACCGATGGGTAATTCCTTTACTRCAATATCAACACTTCGGCGTGCGTCAGCGAAGCGTGTAACAGAATCCATCATAAGTAGTACGTTATTACCTTGATCGCGGAAATATTCGGCAATTGATGTTGCAAGCTTTGCAGCGCGAAGTTGCATAAGATGACTTTCATCTGACGTCGCTACAACAACGACGCTTTTTTTCATTCCTTCTTCGCCTAACTCTTTTCGAATAAAGTCTTTTACTTCCCGGCCACGCTCACCTACTAAACTAATAACGTTAATATCAGCTTTTGCGTTTTTCGCAATCATTCCAAGTAAAGTAGATTTACCAACACCTGATCCAGCAAAAATACCTATCTTTTGACCGATCCCAATCGTTAACATAGAATCAATTGATTTAATTCCCGTTTCAAATACATCTGTAATTTCCTCACGCTCAAATGCATGAATCGGCGGTGCATCTAATTTTATTTTTTGCAGTGGAATGTTCTCGGCATCTTCGTTTAGCACTTTTCCATTTGCACTTAACACTTTGCCAAGTAAATGATTACCACGGGGAACAACGACATCTTCTGTAATTAATGTAACTAAATCTCCGTAACATACTTTTTCTGTCTGTTCAAATGGGAGTAACATATTGTTTTCTTTTTCAATTGCAATAACTTCACATAAGACGCTATGCTCTCCAACGAGACAAACATCTCCAATCTTCGCTTTTGGGCCTTTCGCTACAAAAAACTGCTCTTGTACACTATGAACTTTGCCAACTTTCGTATAAAACGGTGTTTCAATAAATGTATTCCATTTATTATGCTCATTCATTAGCTCGTTGTTCATACGTTTTGCTCCTCAAACAACTTCTCTTCTTCCCATTTATGACGAAGCTTCGCAAATATCGGTGCAAATTTAAATTCAAAAAACTCTTTCTCTTCTTCCAGAACAAATTCGCCAAACTGTAAAGAAAAATCATACTTCCATTCTACTAATTGTAGTAGCCAATACTCTTTCGTATTTTCTTTCTCTTCTTGTATACGTTCAAATGTTTCTGGATGAACCGTTATAATTAATTTTTCAAATGAAGTAGGCAATGTTTGCACGATGCCTGTTAAAATCGGCAAAACGTCTAATAAGCGCGAATCTACCGCTTGATTCACTACTTTTTCTGCTAACTGAAAAGATTGATTCCATAATAACTCTGTCCATTCGTATGCTGTTTCTTGTTGTTCTTTTTGAAACTGTATACGCGCTACTTCCATCTGTTCCATTTGTTCATGAATATGCATTTGAAACTGTTCTTTATCTTGCAACAACTGCTGACGCTCTCGTTCTAGCATTTGCTGCTGCTGCCTTAGCTGATTCATTTCAATATGTAATGCATCTTGCTGTGCAAGAAGTTCTGCATGATCCACTTGTATCTCTTCTTCAATGTGAACTGATACTGGTTTCGGAAATTGTAATTCATACGTTTCTTCAGAAAAAGAAACAGAATTCTTCGGAATTCTGTTTTTAAATAAGGACATCATCTTCACCTCTTTGAACGATAATTCTTCCTTCTTTTTCTAACTTTTTCACCGTACCTGTAATCGTTTGTTGTGCTTTTTCAGCATCCGTCATCTTAAGCGGTCCTAAGCCATCTAACTCTTCAAGAATCATCTCTCTACGGTTTGAAGACATACATGTAAATAGTTTCTCTTTAATTTCTTCTTTTGCAATTTTAAGTGCTTTCGCGATAACACCGTTATCTGTAATTTCCTCTAATACACGGCGAAGCGCAAGATCTTCAAGACCAAGTAAGTCTTCAAAGACAAACATATTTTCTTTAATTTTCTCAGATAACGCATAATCGACTTCATCCAGCTTTTGAAAGACTGTTTTTTCAACACCTCGTGAAACATTATTTAAAATGTTCACTATTGTTTTCAATCCATCTGTTTTATTAATAGCACTAAATGCCATATTATTTAATTTTGCTTTTAATAACTCACCAATTTGATTAATTAATTCACCATCTACTTGTTCAAGCTTTGCAATCCCCATTACCGTTTCTACACGTTTATGATCTGGTAATCTCTCAATTAATTGAGAAGCAAGTTGCGGCTTAATATAAGAAGCAATAATCGCTATCGTTTGTGGCGATTCATCATTAAGCACTGTAAGCAGTGGCTCTAAATCTGTAAGTGAATTTAAGAATTCAAATGGATTATCTTTGTTGTACCAAAGGTCTTCCAATAATTTTTCCAGATCTTCTTCTGGCATATTTTTAAATATACGACGAATGTATTCTTTATCTGGAGTTACTAAATTCAATTCTTTTACATTTAGTTCATACAAAAACTCCCCTAATACATTTTCTAACGTTTCTGGTTTATATACACGAAACTTCGCGATTTCACGAAGTAATACTTCTTTTTCCTCAGCCGTCATATATTCAATGACTTTTGCTGCCACCTCTTCGTTTAATGTACGAATGAGGATGGCAGCTTTCTCTTTGGAGGAGATTTCATCTAACATTGTTTTTCCTCCCTTACTGTCCGTTTAACCATTTTTTAATTACTTTTGCAGTACCTTCTACATGCTCTTTCGTAGCTTCCTGCACTTGATCATCTAATGTAGGCTCTGATGGTTCTACTGGCTCTGGTTTTGGTTCTGGTACTATTTTTTCTTCAGGAATTTCAAAAATACTTTCACTACTAGCAGCAACTTCCTCTTCTGCTAAGTATTCTTCATATTCCTCTTCTTCTCTCTTTTTCTTACGTCTTGCTAAGAAGAACCATACTAGGCCAATTAGTGCTAGCAAGCCAGCTGTAATTCCACCGAATAACCACCAGTTCATACCACTTTTTTCTGGCTCTTTCTCTTTTTCAACTTTCGGCTGGTCGAACTGAACAGTTACAACGTTAACTTGACCGTTTGTAAAGTTTCCATTCGGATCAGCTTGAAGCCCAGCTGCTGTGCCAATCGCTTCTTTAAATGTTGTCATATCAATTTTTCGTTTTACTAACGTATCGTTATCTACCCATACAACAACATTTGTTTTTGTTAATTCTGGATGTTTCTTAATCGTTTCAACTGTTTTATCTATTTCATAGTTTTCAATTTTGTTACCATTTTTATTATCGTAGACAACTTTACCGTTTTGATTATTGTTCGTACCGTAGTTCGGCACTTCACCGTTCGCTGTAATACCCGCACCTTGCTTCGTATCTGCTCCTTCTTGCGCAGTAGAGCTTTCCTCTTGCTCTTGTTTACTGCGAAGTACACCTTTATCGCCATATTTTTCTGACTGACGTGTAACTTCATCGTAGTTTACAGACACTTTCGTATTCACTTTATATTCATTTGATTTAAACATCGTCATTAACGTTGCGTCAATATCTTGCTTTAATTTACCTTCAATTTGATGCTGCATCTCTACTTCCTTTTCATAAGAAGAGGAGCTGTTAGAATGCGCTTCATCTGCTCCTTTTGAGATGATACCTTTTTTACTATCAATAACACTTACTTCTTCTGCTTTCACGCCAGGAACTGCCGCACTAATCATTTGCTGTATACCAGCAACTTGATCAGCTGTTAATAGTTGTCCACGCTTCACACCAACAGTAATCGCCGCTGTTCCTTTTGCTTTTTCTTCATCAAAAATTGTTTCTTTTTCAGGTAATGTAATTTGCACATTTGCCGTTTCAATCGTCGCAAAATTTCGTACAATATCTTGCTCCAATTGCTTTTTCGTACCGACAATCTGCTTCATTTTCTTATCTTGTTCACTTGAACCGAGCGAGCTTTCTAATAAAATTTCCTCACCGCTTTTTGAATTAAACGGTAAGCCCATTCCATTCATTTCTTTTCGAACCCATGGAGCATCATTCTTTTGCACTCGAATCGAACCATCGGCTGCTAATTGGTAATCAACACCTAGCTTCGATAATTCTGCTGTAATCTCTTGCTTATCTGTATCATTTAAATTTTGATATACAACAACATATTTATCTGGCAAGGTGAAGTATAA
Organism: Bacillus sp. P4_E1; assembly: GCF_056401715.1. Classification (NCBI taxonomy): domain Bacteria; kingdom Bacillati; phylum Bacillota; class Bacilli; order Caryophanales; family Bacillaceae; genus Bacillus; species Bacillus sp. P4_E1. The sequence continues at coordinate 282,771 of NZ_JBFUIV010000005.1, read as the reverse complement.
AAGTGCTCCTGTTGCAATCGCTAAAAGCGCAGCACCAATCACTAACTTATGCCACGTTTTCAACGATTGGAAAACATTTTTTATCTTTTCCATTTAAATACACCCGTCCATTTTCCTAAATTTGCATATTAATTAGTGACTTATAATTTTCAATAAGATTATCGCGTACGAGAGCAGCTGTTTTCATTTGTGATTCAGCTTTCTTCTGCTGAATTAAAACGTCATGCGTTTCTCCTACCCCTTTTGTCAGTAAATCATATACTGCTGTTTGGGCATTATTTTGTGTTTGATTCATATCTTCCAATAAATCAATAAACTTTTTGCCTTCAACTACAGATGTTTCTGAAGTTTTCTGTGTGCCAATCGGCTGAATCGCTCCAAATGGCTGTGTATTTAACATTGGTTGAATTTTCATATTTCCCCTCTTCCCTCTTATCCTCGGCCGATTTCTAAATCTTTATCGAGCATTTTTTTGTTCGCATTTAATACACTTGTATTTGCTTCATACATTTTTTGAGCAACCATTACATTCGTCATCTCAGCTGTCACATCAATGTTCGGATAACGTACATATCCTTCTTCATTTGCATGCGGATGCGTCGGATCATACACAAGATTTTCATTTCGATCCGTTTCAATACTTTTTATTTTCACTCCGTTAGTAGGAGCTCCATCTAGCATGCTTGCAAAACTATTATTTGATTCCAACACCACACTTCGACGGTGATACGGCTCTGCACCCGGTGCTCCCGTCGTATTTGCATTTACGATATTGTTAGAAGTAACTTCCATCCATTTTCTCGCTGTAGTTAGCCCTGAACCACTTGCATTAATTGCCTGAAACATCTTTGTCTCTCCTTTTACTATTAACGTCCACGTGCTGCTTGGTTAATAGCGTATTGCGTATTAATTGCATTAATTGAAACACCGTATAATTGGTTTGTTTTCATTAAATCTAGCATTTCTGTCGTTACATCAACACTGTTTCCATCTTTATTCGTTTGCATTGATTTCGTTTGAATCTTTGCGTATGTATTTTTCGTATTTGCTGTCGGTAAGTGCATTACATTCGTTTGATATAAATCTGGATTACTCTTTAAATCCGCAGCATTTTTTTTGTATAATCCACTGCTCATATTCATTTTCTCAGCAAATGTTACATCTTGTGCTTTATAGCCAGGTGTATTCGCATTTGCAATATTACTAGAAACGGTATTTCGCTTCGTTACTAAATAGTTCATATAATGACTTACATCACTAACTAAATCTGGCATATTCCACACCCTTCCTTTTCTAACTTAATGATCCACTGATGGAAGTTTCACTTCATTATTTATTTCCTTATATGTATTTATTAAAATATTTACTATTATGTACCCTTACATATTTTATTCCATTTTTCCATTGTTGTCTTTAGAAAAATACAAAAATATAAAAAAGAATACAAAAAAATGTATACACGTAGTAATCCATGAAATATTTCGATATATGAAATACAAATCAAAGTTAATTTTTATATTATTTAGATTACTTTCTCATTACAGGCATAAAGTGAAACCTCAATCAGCGGAACTCTTTATTTAAACAAGGAATGGATTCCCTTTTAAAAAGGGGAATCCGTTTCCATACTTTATCATTAATATTTACCATAAAATGAATTAGCTTTCATTCGCCCATCATTTTCCATAATCATTTCTTCCAAAATCTTTTGCTTATCTCGAATATGCTGCGCTGCCTTAATAATCCACGGGGTAACTTCCGTTGCAACATCTGCGCGCGTTTCTTCATCCAATGTCATCATCCAACGATTTAACATCTCACTTTTCTCAGCAAATTCTTCATCTGAAACCTGCAATTCACCGATTCCATTAAAACAACTGACAAACGTTCGATAAATATCATTGTTCATTTTCGAGCGCTCCACGGTAACCGTCTATTAAATCTTGTAACACTTGTACAATCGCATCAATGTCTTTTGCTTCACGCGTTACTTTCATCGTTTGAATTTGAATGCTAATCCAATCGTATAAACCGAATAGGCTGTCATATAAATCTTTCGAAATATCAGGATTTAATTGAAGCTTCAACTCTTCAAATATACGTTCTAACTTTTCAAGAAGGTCGTCTCCTTCTTGAAGTTTAAATGTATTTAAAAGTTCTTCTAATTTACGAAACTCTACGATACATCTTTCATAAATAAATATTGTATTTTTAATCGGATTACTCGTCATAATATCGTTTTGCATATAACGTTGCCATGCTTGCATATAATCACTTCCTCAGCTTTCATTAATCATCACTTTTTGTTTTTGTCATTGCTTTGATTGTCTGCAGCTGACTATCAAGCAATGCTAGCTGGCTTTCCAACTTTGCATATTTATCAATAATTGATTCTTGTTTTTTCTTATTAATTGTATCAATATCTTGAATTTTTCTCTCTAAATCAGTTACTTGCTTTTCAATACTTTTAGAGCGTTTTCCAATAATCCCTTCATCTCCAAAGATTCCCTCGAGCTTTTTATCTATATCATGACCAATGCCATTAAAACCAAAGAAAAATTGTTTTGTAGATTCTGGATTCTCTTTAAAAGCTATTTTCAATTTCTCTTCATCAAGAGTCATATTTCCTGTTTTATCAATTTGAATCCCAAAAGAAAATAAATACTTATCATCTTGGGAAAATCTAAAAATGCTTGTCATTGCATTACTGATAGCAAATGAAACATTATTCCCTTGCATTACTCCATTTTCACCAGAAAACAAATCTAAACTTTTAACAGCGTTATTATACTCATCTTTCATTTTTTTGATTAAATCTATCGAATTTTTTATATCTGAATCTTCGATAGTTAATTTAATTGGCTCTGTAGTTACCTTTTCTAAGTTAATAGTTAATCCTGGAATTGTATCAATCTTATTTGTTTTACTAGTTCCTTTAATTCCATTTATTGTATATTCTGCATTTACTGCTCCTGTCACTTGATGTGCAATGGCATTCGTTCCATCCGTATTTTTCGCAGAAGTAACCAGCCCTATATTTTGTAAAAAGCCATTGGCACCATCCGTTAATTTCAGCTCTCCCTCTTTTCCTGCAATAGTAGATGTGAAAAATAGTTGATCCCCTAATGTGTATACGGATACACCATAATTTCCATTATTAATTTTATTGACAAGATCTTTATACGTCATATCTTCCGAAATTTTAACTTCTTTTCCATTTATCTGAAATACATCATCTACTCCAAGCTTTAAATCTAAACTGAATTTTTGCTCCGTACCTTCAGGAGTTTTTGGGGGAGTAAGTGGAGCTGTAGTTATTTGATGCCTTTCTGCTACTCGCTCTACTGTAATTGTGTATGTTCCAGGAATTGCAGCAGCATCCGCCTGTGCTGTCATAAAACCATCTTTGGATAGAGTTGTTTTCTTTTCATCACCTTTAAATGTGTTTAAATCTTTGAATACTTGCACAAAATTTGCAAACTCTTTTTTCATGCTCGCATACACTTTGTTTTCATTTGTTAACGTTTGTTTTTGTGTAGTATATGGTGATTTTTTCATTTCCAATGCTTGTAACTCTAAATCTACTAACTTCTTTGTATCTATCATGTTATTTCCTAAATTCCATATTTGCTGTCTGTCACCATAATTAGATATTGTCCCTGCCATATTTTTCACTCCTTATCATTTACATGTAATCTAAAATGCTCGTTTTACTCATCGTACTAACTGCTTTAAGCGTTGCTTCATAAGTTGCATTAATATACGCTAGGTCAGAAATTGCTACCGCTAAATCAACATCTTCAATTTCTTTACGATTTTCTTGAAGCGCTAAATTTTGCTCGCTTAAAATTGTTTTAAACGTCTCCATCGTGTTCATAGTTGAACCAACTTCAGTTGTACGGTTAATGACGCTATCTAAGTTTTTCTTATTTTCTCCCAATAACGGTTGCAAAGCTTTTTGATCACCGTTATTCAGCGCTTCACTCATCTGTTTTAACGTTTTTATAACTGGTGATAATAATTCTTCTCCGTTACGAAATGCTTTTAAATCATAACCATCATTTAGCTGCCAGTTCACATCATTTTTTCCACCTTGATACGTACCATCTTCTGTAAATGGAACCTGTTCAGCGCTATCCCCACCGAAAATATAACGGCCTTGCTCTTTCGTATTCGCTAAATATACAACTTGTTTTAAAATTTGATCAATCTCTGCACCGATTGCCTTCAATTCTTTTTCACTATTCGTCCCATTTAGCGCTTGTAATGTTAATTGATCCGCTCTTGTTAAAGATTTAAAAACACCTTGTAATGTATTTTCAGTTTGTGTTAATACATTTTTCGAATCTGCTAAATCTTTTTGCATTTGTTCAATATTTGCTAACGAATGCTGAATCGCAAATGATTTACTTGCCGCAAGTGGGTCTTCGCTCATAAAAAGATTTTTCTTACCTGAAGTTACTTGATTTCGATGATATTGCTGTTGCACATTCAAATCCATCATCTGATTCTTTGCCCAGTTTGCATTTTGAAATGTAGATACTCTCATCTTTACCTTCTCCTTTATCTATATTTGAATTGGTGCGAAGAAGAAACCTCACCTATATACAGCTATCCTCTTCCCTCATAAAAAAGACTTTTTCGTTTTCATTTAATTTACATGGGGGAGGACTCTTGCTAAACATGGCTATTCTCCCCCGTAACTTCCCATTCAACCATCTCATATCTCTGGTCTAACATGGCTTGGTCCACTAAAAGGCTCTGTCCGCTTCTATCCTGCGCCGGACCCTCTCTTCCATCACAATAAAAGCTTTTTCGATCCTTCTACATGTTATCTAATAATCGAAAACAAACTATCAAACACTTCATTCATCGTCGTAATAGCTTTAGAGTTTGCGACAAAATATTTTTGGAAAGCCATTAAATTAACCATTTCTTCTTCCATATTTACGCCTTCAATACTCATTTTTTCTTGTTGAATACCTTCTAATAAATCTTTATGAATATTTTGATAAGCATTCACTGCACTTTTATCAGAAGCTACACCAACTATAAATTGGTCTAATGCTTGTTTATAAGAAAGACCTTCTTTATAATCTCCATCTGTAATTCCTGCTAGTTTATTTGCTGTTTCAGCGGAGATTTTCATTTTCGAAACATCTTTTGCGAATTCAGGGTTTAACTGAATATCTTTCGCATGATCTCCAACGAAGAAATCTTTTCCCATCACTGTATTCACTTGACCTTTTACAGAACTCATTAATTCTTCAAGGTTTTTCTTATAACTAGCAATCTTCGCTTTCGTATCTATCGCTGATTGAATTGCTCCACCATTTAAAGGAATATCCGATCCATAAATCGCAACAGACATTGGTTCTTTTTCTTTATTTAATTGAAGTGGATATGTATCTTGTCCATTTACTGTTAAAACACCATTCATTCTAACACTCGCGATATTAGGATTCATAGATTCATAAGATACTTCAATATTGGCATACTTAGACATCTCTGTAACGATGCGATCACGTTCGTCTAATAGTTGATTAGGTACTTGTGTCCCTGCTTGTCCAATTTTTTTATTCGCCTCTGCTAAACTAGCACCAAGACGATTAAATTCATTCACATGTGCTTCAATATCTTCTGTCGTCTGTGCTTCTGCTGTATCTAAGTTTTTCGCAAGACGATTTATCTGACTTGTGAACTTCCCAGTTTCAGAAACTAATGTATCGTAGTAGTTTGGTTGTTCTGGATTTTTTGCAACTTCACGAAAAGCATTGAAGAATCCATCCATTAAACTAGATAATGAATTTTTCCCTGTCGTTCCTACCATAGACTCTACTCGTGATAAAGTAGAATTCATATATGCGTAGTAAGAGAACTGTGACAACTGATCATTAAATTGCTTCGTTTTCACTTCATCTGTAATACGGTCAACTCCTAATGTTTGTACACCATAACCGATTCTCTGTTCAGGCGTATGACCGTTACTTGCTCCAACAGATCCGTAATTTACCATTTGACGAACATAACCCGGCGTATGAATGTTAGATAAGTTTTGTTTTGTCGTTTGTAATCCCATTTGGGCCGCTAGCATACCAGATAACGGCGTATTATAATCAGATAATCTCATAATGCTTCACTTCTCCTTTACAATAGTTCATTCATAAAGATTTGCGAATTATTGTTTTTCTCCAAATTGTATTCAGAAACGGAATCCACAATACTTTCTGTAGTTTTTAATAGTACGTTTAAGTAATATTGATTTTTCAAAAGAATCATTTTTACATTTTCTTCTAATTCATTTAAACTTTTTTGTAATTCTTCCATTTTTTCATTTTCTTCCTGTGAAAAATACGAAAATAGCGAACGCATACGCAACGGTTCAACTTGTTTTTCTTTACAAAGCTGAACAACCATTTCCTCAAAAGATCGCGATAATCCTTTAACACCTTCTATGTACTGCAATTGCTCTACTTGCAACTTTTGAACTGCATTTACATTTTTATTTTTTAAATTCTCATATATTTGTTCCCCAAGCGTTTGAATATTTTCATATGCCTTTTGAATAATAACGAGCTTTTCATATAATTGTATGTACATATAGCTTCCTTTCCTTTACAAGACTAAATTTACAATTAAACCATGAATTTCTCCAATTTGATTTAACATTTCTAAATGCCCTGTTTTCGTATTAATTAAATTCATAACATCTTCTAACTCAGTTAATCCCATTTCAGCTTGTTTTACGATCGTCATTTTCTGCGAATATCCGTAACGCGGATGACGAGACATAACATCTTTATACTGCAATACGTTATCAACGTAAAAATTCAAAAATGATTTTACAGTATTTTTGTATTCCATTACATTATCGAGCGTTAACTCTAATTCGATTTTCTCTTTAATTTCTCCAATGTTATCAACAAGTGCTTCCATTTGTTCTAACAATTTATCGTTTTTCGGATCTGCATGCAAATTATCCGAAAAAGCAAGTCCTGTCCTGACATTTGCTTCTTTCGGCATTTGAGTAGCAGGCGGTATATGCGATAAAATTGGATTATGCGAGATAGAACGCAGCATATATATCACCTATTTATTTTTTTATTTCCTTCTAAACTTAATCGTAAAATCTAGTTATTTATAATTATACTCTGTACAATGATATTTTGCAGTTATTTTTTATAGAAGATATGTTACAATTTAGCATGAGGTGGCACAAATCTATGAATATTTTTCTTTGTGGTTCAAATCAATTAACAGCATTAGATCAGGAAGAAATAAAAAAATTTTTAATTGACTATGCTCACAAACATAAAATTTACATATTATGTTATAAATCTATTGAAAATGAGGTTCTTCGTTTTTTCATTGAAAATGAAAGGCTCGCTCAAAATTTATGCCTTTACACACTGCAACCGTTACATGTATTAACAGACGAATTTCAAGAAGTCGTTGATTATTTAAAAAAACACGGAGCAGAGTATATTGCTTTTGATCATCCTTCCGACTCCATTTATCGATCAGATTATATGTTTTTTGTAAAGCAAATTATCGAAGATACCGATTTAGTTCTCTGTTTTTATAACGGCGATAAACATACGTCTGTTATTCCCGTTGACGTTGCAAAAGAAGAAGGAATTGATGCTGTTATTTATGATTTACCAGGCTTACATGAAAAGCAGATGAAAAAAAGCTTTGAACAAAAAATTCGTATGATGTAAAGGGGGAGGCACAATATCGTTATTGTGCCTATTGTAAATATGATAACTGAACAAGATTATAATCAATTTGTCGTAAGTTTTAAACAGCACTTTAATATGGATATCGCTTCCTATAAGCAAGATAGAATGCGCCGAAGAATCGACGCTTTCATTTCGAGAAAAGGTTTTGAAAATTACACAAATTTTTTAAATAATTTACGCACCGATCAAACGTTATTTTTAAGTTTTATTGACTATATTACAATTAACGTATCAGAGTTTTTCAGAAATAAAGAGCGCTGGCAAACGTTAGAGACGAAAGCTCTACCAAAGCTACTTGAACAAAATAACGGTAAATTAAAAATTTGGAGTGCTGCTTGCGCTGCCGGTGAAGAACCGTATACACTTTCTTTAATATTATCGAAGCATCTAGCTCCGTTTCGTTATGACATTCAAGCAACGGATCTTGATTTTCATGTTTTAGAAACTGCAAAACGTGGTCAATATACAGAACGCTCTTTGAAAGAATTACCTAATGATTTAAAACAACGTCATTTCACAAAAGAAGATGATACATATATATTGCATCAAAATATTAAACAGCAAGTTACATTTAAACAACATGATTTATTAATGCAGACATTTGATACGAACTACGATTTAATTATTTGTCGAAATGTAATGATTTACTTTACAGAAGAAGCAAGAATAAAGCTTTATGAAAAGTTTAGTCGTTCTTTACGAAAAGGCGGCGTACTATTCGTTGGTAGCACAGAACAAATTTTAACACCCGAACGCTACAACCTTCAGCGTTTTGATACATTCTTCTACGAAAAAATATAGAAAAAGGTCGTCATAATTGAAATGACGACCTTTTTTTATTATATAATACGAATCAATATGATACCTATAACCCATATAAAGAGAAATAGAGCTGTAACAGACCATTTATGCTCTTGAATCGTATGTTTCAACGCATGCGATAATTGCGTCATATTCATTTCTGCAAGTGCTCTCCACACACTCACATCACGTTCTTTAGAAATACGATCCGTACCGCTAATTAAAATTGTTTCGTTAGACAATTTTGTCATGTAAGCTGTAATAACTGTTATCATTAAATTCGTATTTCCTTCTGATGTATCTTGTTCCACTCTAGAAATGAGCGCACTTACATCAAGTAACGGAATATGCACTTTTCTTCCAAACGAAAGCTGCACTTCAGCGAAATCATACGTTCCGTCTAATAACGGAACTCCCTTTATATGAGCTTGTTTAATAAGCCCCTGCAAACTTTTAACAATTTGTTCATATATTTTTTCCGATTGCTTTCCTTCCTCAGACAACATATGTAGCTTTGAAAACAACTGCAACACGGTATCCATTTCCTTAGAAAGCATTTCTTTTACAATCTTTCCATCACCTAAACTCGCAAGTAGAATCCCTATTTCATTATTGTTCGAAATGATTTGGGACCGCCCGGTAAACACAAGATTACTCCGTTTTCGCTCTTTTTGAATTTCATGTTCTGAAATAGCTGCAGGCTGTTTTAATGGGTGTAGCGTCTTATTTTCAATTGTAGTACGTTTAATTTCCATCTAAGCGCCTCCACTACTATCAAATTATTAGCCCCACTCTTTATTACTCTTTAAAACTAAAAATAGTACAAATAATCCTGACATAACAGCAAACACATTAGAAGCCTGTACTCCCTGCTCACTTTTTTCCTCTTTCTTTTCTTGTTGTTCTTCTATTTTCTCTTTCTTTTTAGAAACGACTTGATTTTCATTTTTGCTTTTTTTCTCTTTATGAGCCTTCACATTATTTACTTCCTTATTGTCTGTCGCTGGCTCTTTTATAACGTAGTTGATTTCCTCTTTCTCTTTCAACGGCTCTTTTATAAAATAGTTTACTTTCTCGTCTTGCTTTGGAATTTGAATAACTGGAAGTTTTTCTTCTGGAAGCGGCATCTCTATTTTCGGATCTTCCTGCTTCTCAATTTCTTTCTTATCTTCTACTTCATTTTGATTCTCTTGCTCTTCTATCTTTTCATCATCTTTCACTTTTTGTTCGATGATAGAAACGATATATTCACTCTCTGTCACAAGTTTGTTACCTGCCCCATCTGTTACTTCCACAATAAGTTGATGCGGCCCAACAGGTAAAGCTTCTGTTATTTCAAATATTTTCTGCCAATCCATGTCGCGTTTATTATAGTCTAATAAAAAAGTAATATCGTTACCGTCTTCTTTTCCTTTTAATATAACGCGCACTTCTTTAACAACCGATTCTATATCTACCGTTTGTACTCGTATATGAACGGATTCTCCCTTTTTCCGTTCAATTAAGTTCCCTTTTGCCTCATCAATACTAACTTTCTCTAACTTTGGCAATTCTTTATCTATAGTTGGTGCTTCATTGTTTATACGAATGAGCGGGACATTTAATTCGTTCTCTATTACTTCTTCCTTCTCATCTTCTTTATAGCTTTCAACGAGCCTAAGGTTCCAATCACCTTGTAAATCATATATTCCGGCCTTATAATTAGCGATCCATCGCTTCGTTTCTTCTTCATACTCAAAAGATATTATTCTCTCTTGTCTGTACTGCTCACCATTTTTTTGTAATTGTAATATGCCTTTTACACTTTGAATGTTTTTTTCATTTGATTCTACAGCAATCCGCACTTCTTCGCCAACCTTTAGCTCCTGCTTATTAACTGTAATAACCCCTCGGTCTGTTTCTATCGTTCTTTCTTCTTTTTTTTCTTTCCCTTGCTCATTTTCTACTACTTTTTTTTCATCTTCAACCGAGGGCATTTCCACTTGTTCCGGCTGTTCCTGAACTTCTTTATTTTTTCCCTCTTGGTCATTCATTTCGCTTATATTTTGATCTTGTACACTTTTTTCTTCTGCCTGCCCTTGTGATGGTGAAAATATGCATATATGTAAGAATAGCCAACTAACTAGAAAAAACTTTACTTTTTTCATCTATTTGTTCAAACTCCTATTTTGACGCCTTATAGCGATTTCGTCACTTTTACTCCGAAAAACCCATCTACATTTACAAGTTCTCCATACGCCACTAATACATCGTTCACATAAATTTGAATCGGTTCATCAATATCTTCATCAAGTACGACCGCTTCATTTTCTTGTAGACTTAAAATATCTTGAATTGTTCTCACTGTACTTCCAAATACAAATTTAACATTCATTTCTACATTTTGTAGAATAGATGTATCCATATATACTGGCTCAACTTGCTTGACTTCTTTATATTCAATTGGCTGTACGACTGGTGCAGGAATTTCTTCCTCTTCAACAACTTCCTCAACTATTTCTTCTTGCTCTTCCACCATCGGATATAGAAGTCTTCTAACCATTTCTTTCGCTTCTGATATCGGTAGTATTTGATACATCTTTGATTGAAGGAGATCACCAATTTCAAGATTAAAAGTAATTTGAACGAGTTCGTCAACTGCCATCGACTCTCCCAAATACTCCATTTCTTCTTTTAAAGAAACAAATTTAACGTCTGGTGGTGTCATATCCATTTTTTCTTTAAACATTTCTGACATCGCTGTTGCAGCATGCCCCATCATTTGGTTCATAATTTCTTTAATGCCACTTAACTCTAATTCACTTAGCTCTTTCTCCGGATCAATTTCACCCGTTCCCATCATCATTAAATCTACCATTGTTAAAGCAACATCTTTCGTAAATACGAATACATTCTCATTTTTTAGTCCTTCAACAAAATCGACATTTAAAATAACAAACGGAACCGGTACTCCTTCATAATGACGAACATTAATCGCCTCTACATTTGGTGTACTAATAGTGACAGGCTGATTTAAAAGCGTCGATAGTACTGTTGAAGCCGAACCGATTGAAATATTCGCAATTTCACCAAGCACATCTTTCTCTTCTTGTGTTAATTGCTCTTTTTCTACATGCTCTTCTACAATCTCAGTTTCCTGCACTTCCGTCGGCTCATCTATTTCTTCTTCCACACCACCAGATAATTGTAACAATTTATTTATCATTCGCTTCGCATGTTCAACTGAAACAACCTGTACAAGCTGAGAATTCACAAGATTATCTATTTTTAATTCAAACGATACTTTAACAACCATATTATTCCCATTAATACCAGAAATCTTCTCCATCTCTTCTGTAAGTTGCACAACTTTAATTGTTGGCGGAGACATGTCTACCGTATCTTGGAAGAATTCTGACATAGATGTTGCTGCGAATCCCATCATTTGATTCATAGCTTCTTGTACTGCACTTAGCTCTAATTCACCAAGCTCTTTTCCCTCTTCAACTTCACCTGTTCCCATCATCATTAAATCAGCAATAGATAAAGCAACATCTTGTTGAAGAACAAGAAGATTTTCCATATCTAATCCTTTTGTGAAATGGATATTTAATACAACATGTGGAATTTCAACATCACTTGTATCATATAAATCTACCAATTCTACTTGAGGAGCAGTAATACTTACTTGCCTATTTAAAATTGTTGATAATACAGTCGAAGCTGAACCAAATGATATATTAGCAATCTCACCAAGAATATCGCATTCTTGAGGCGTTAAATGTTCATTTTCTTTTTCTAGCACAATTGTGCCAGTATCCCCTTTTGTGTGTTGCTCAGGCATTTTTCCTGCCTCCTCATTTTTGTTTTTCTATCAAATGATTTAAGCTCTCTATTACACTCGTTATATTTTACCAAACTTATCATCCGAATTGTGAACATGTATTTATTTCCACAATATGTGTAAACGACGGTTTTCATATACTTATATTATTAGTTCTACCCAAAAAGCTCCCCAATTGTATACAAGTGGGGAGCTTCCTTCATTCCTATTATAAACCTTCTGGGTTTAAAATGAGGACCACTCGTCCATCACCGAGAATTGTCGCACCAGAGAAATAGTTAGAGCTCTCTGCAAAGAAATCACCTAATGACTTTAAAACTATTTCTCTTTGACCGATAATTGTGTTTACGATAAGTCCATAGCTACGATGTGTATTACGAACAATTAACACAGGAACCATTTGACTATCATATGATGCGAACGCCTCATCTACTGTTTTTTCACCAAATACAGTACTTAAATGTTTCACTTCAATAATTTGATTGCGATAGTTTAAAACGTCTTTCCCTTGTAACGATTGTATGTCTTCTTTCTTAATTCGAATGGCTTCAGCAATATTGCCAAGAGGCAAGGCATAACGCTTATCATTTGTTTGAACAAGCATTGATTGAATAATAGACAATGTTAAAGGAAGTTCAATTCTGAATGTACTTCCTTTTCCTTCTTCAGAATCAATAATTAAATGCCCACCTAAACTATGAATCGTATGTTTAACAACATCTAATCCAACCCCACGTCCAGAAAGGTCAGATACAACTTCCGCTGTACTAAATCCCGGTTGGAAGATAAGATCAAACACTTCACGATCCGTTAATTTATTTGCCTCTGATTCCGTTACAACACCATTTTTTATCGCTTTTTCTAATACTTTTCCTTTATGAATACCATTTCCATCATCAGTAATTTGAATTACGACATGATTTCCACTATGAAACGCCTCTAATTTAATAGTACCTGTCTCATTTTTCCCGGCATCACGTCGGTTTTCGACAGTTTCAATACCATGATCAATTGCATTACGAATTAAATGAACGAGTGGATCACCAATTTCGTCAATAACAATTTTATCAACTTCAGTATCTTCACCTTTAATTTGTAAATCGATTTTTTTACCTAAATCTTTCGCTAACATACGTACCATACGCGGAAAACGATTGAAAACCGTTTCAATCGGTACCATACGCATATTTAATAATACATTTTGGATATCTTTTGAAATATCCCCTAATCGATTTAAATGCTCAATTAACTCTTTATTTTGAATCGTTTCTGCTAATTCATCAATTCGTCCACGCTCAATTACACTTTCTTCAAACATATTCATTAATCTTTCGATTTTTTCTAACTGAACACGAATAGAACGATTCTCTACTTTAGCATTTTTCGTTTTTGTAGTACTTTTAGCCGGTGTAGTACTAGCTGTTGGAGTTCGTGCCTCTAGAGATGGATCCAGCTGCGTTGCTGCAATAGATTGTACGATTCCTTCTTCAGCTATATTTCCTTGCTTCACTTCTACTTTCTCAATTTCAGAAACGTGAAGCACCACCTGTTTCAATTCTTCAACACTACGATCAGTATCCATATATACTGTAAACTCAAATCCAAAAGCATCCGCTTCGATTTCTTCAATGCTTGGAACCGTTTTTTGTATATCCCCTACATTTTGTAATGCTTCAATACACATAATGGCACGTACTGCTTTTAAAATGGCTTGTTGTTCGACGGTTATATATACTTCATGTGAAACTGTATCATCATTGTTTATACTACTTTGCTCTACTTGTTCCATAGAAGCTTCTACATTCCCATTTAATAATGCTTCTAATTTATGCTTTGTAGATACAACATCAATATTACCCATTCCGCCCTGCTGCACATCTGTAACCATCTTTTCTAAATTATCAATGCACTCAAAAATAACATCAATAATATTAGCATTCACCATCATATTTCCGTGACGGATTTCGTCTAAAACATTTTCCATCTTATGAGTTAAATCTGCCATTTCTGCAAATTCCATACTCGCAGACATACCTTTAAATGTATGAGCTGAGCGGAATATTTCCCCTACAACACCCATATCGGCAGGATTCTGTTCTAAATTTAGCACATTTTCATTTAGCGACTGTAAATGTTCTTCTGCTTCTTCAAAAAATATATTTAATAGATCTGTTTGCATTTTAATCCCCTACCTGTCTAACAAACATTTCATTTATGTATAACAATTTAGTGTTTTATAACGAGAAAAAAGGGGGCCACACGTCTATCCGCTATCATTGATTTGATTCTTTGTGGCACCCCTTCTATATTAGCTATTTGCTACTTTTGTTAAAGCTTCGATAACACGATCGGCTTGGAATGGCTTTACAATAAAGTCTTTTGCCCCGCCTTTAATTGCATCTAATACCATACCTTGTTGTCCCATTGCAGAACAAATAACAACCTTTGCACTCGAATCAATTTTCATAATTTCTTTTAATGCTTCAAGTCCGTCCATTTCTGGCATAGTAATATCTAGTGTTACAATATCAGGTTGCAGTTCTTTATACTTTTGAATCGCTTCTACCCCATTCTCTGCTTCACCGATAACTTCAAATTCTGAATTACTTTTTAATAAGTTTTTAATCATTGTTCGCATAAACATTGCATCGTCTACAACTAAAATTTTATGTGCCATTCTTTTTGGTTCTCTCCCTCTATGTATAAATATATCTTAATATTTCACCTTATCATTCTCACTCATTATACAAAATAAAACGAGAAAATTTAATATTTTTTTAAAAGAATTTCTGTATTTTTATTATTTTATTAATAAAATGGAAATATATTATTCTTTAATATATATTACAACGCGCCGGTTTTTCTCCCAATTTTGCGGTGAATCATTTGATGCTACTGGTTTTGTGTCCGCATATCCTACCGCTGCTAATCGTTTATCATCTACATTATACACTTCAATTAAGTGGTGAATCATATTAGCTGCTCGTGCTGAAGATAATTCCCAGTTGGAAGGAAATTTTTCATTATGAATCGGTCTACTATCTGTATGTCCTTCTACAACAATTGGGTTTGGTACCGATTGAAAGAACCCTACTAATTGACTAATTACTTCTTTTGCTTCCGGCTTAACATTCGCATCGCCTGTATCGAATATTAAGTTATCTACTATAACGATGCTAACACCTGTATCTTCTCGATATACATTCACTTGACTAACACCATTATTATCTACATATGCTTTTAACTTTTTATACAATTCATCCATTCGCTTTTTTGAAACTGCTTTTTCATCATTTTTTTCATGTGAAATATCTGGTATTGTACCTTCCATTACTTTCGCATCCACTTGTTCTGCATCACTAAACTTTTCAAGCATCTTCGATAATTTTACTGTATCTTGTTTTGATGTAGCAACTAATAGTACAAAAAAAGTCAATAACAACATCGTTAAATCAGTAAAAGTCGTCATCCAACGAGGCGATCCTTTTTGCGGTCGTTTTATCATCACCATACCACTCCTTGAAATATTAGGCTGCTCGTTTTTCTTTTTTTATCTTCGTTTCATATACGTATGTATCAAGTTTTAACTTTAACTTAGAAGGAATTTGTCCTCGGTAAAGCTCTGTGATTGCTTCTATTACAAACTTCTTCTCTGTATACAAATCTTCAATGCCACGATACACTTTTTCAGATAACGGTATTGCAATCATGTTTGCAATAACAGATCCATACAATGTCGTCAACATAGCAACTGCCATTCCTGTACCAATTTGCGATGTATCTTGCAAGTTTTGAAGCATAATAATAAGACCAATTAAAGTTCCTATCATACCCCACGCTGGAGCGAAATCACCAATCTTATCTAATAATGTTGCTCCTTTTCTTAACTCATATACTTCTGTTTCAACATCTCTCATTAATACTTCTTTTAATTCTGCTTCATCATATCCACTTAACATTAAACGAATCCCCTTTTGAATAAAAGGATTGTCTACTTGCTCTCCATCAACTTCTAACGAGAGTAAACCATGTTTTTTAGACTTCTTTGAAAAATCAACGAACAAATCCGTTAACTGTTCTAGATTTTCCTCTCTTCTATGTAAAACAGTAAAAATACTTTTCGTATATTTTTTTATTTCTCCAAATCTATATGCCACAATAATTGTCGCTGTTGTTCCCCCTATAACGATCAAAATAGATGAAACATCTAAGAAATTTTTAAAAGCTTTTATTCCACCACCGCCAAGCATGATCGCTGCAATTAAAATAACGAAACCTACTACAATGCCAAAGGGGCTAGAAATATCAAACTTCCTTTTTTTCCTTTGCGGTCTAGCTAATCCTTGATTTTCGTCTCCCATATTCCTGCCCTTCCTTTTTCGTTTTCACAAAACATTTTTTTATTTTAATAATGCGTTTTCACATATAACAATCATTATACGCGTATCATCTATTTATCGCAATATACTCATTAAATTGACACATTTCATTTCTATATTAGAATCATAGTATGGAAATATGAGGAGGATCACGATGGAACATAACATTTTACAAGTCATTGCATTAGCAGAAAAACTAAAATATGAAATGCGACATAGTTGGCTTTCTAACGGACGTCAAGAAAGTGTTGCTGAACATACGTGGCGTATGTCCCTAATGGCTATCTTAGTTGAGCCTTATTTGGATCAAAAAGTAAATATAGAAAAATTACTTAAAATGGTTATTATTCATGACCTTGTCGAAGCAGAAGCTGGTGATATTCCTGCCTTTGATACGATGAATAGCCGTGAATTACAATTACAAAAACAGAAAAATGAGCTAGAGGCCATTTTAAATATTAAACGTACACTAGAAGGTCCTCTCGGCGTGGAATTATACGATTTATGGATGGAGTTCGAAGCGAAAGAAACGTATGAAGCAAAAGTTGCTAACGCACTTGATAAACTTGAAGTGAAAATTCAGCATAACGAAGCTGATATTGATACTTGGCTACCAATTGAGCATAAAATGACTTTCCAAGTTGGTAAACATACAGATTTTGACTCTTTCTTATCTAGATTACAAAAAATCATTGAACAAGACGGAGAAAAAAAATTACTAGCTGCTGGCATTGACGTTGAAGCATGTAAACAATAACCATTTAATTATGAAATAAGACACTCAAAATGAGTGTCTTATTTCATAATTGTTGATATTGCCTGCTTATAAATAAGTTGTTGTTTTCCATCTACTAATATTAATACTGTAAATCTATCTACTCCAACTACTTCCCCTACTATTCTTACTCCGCTCTTTAAAAATATAGTAACTGCACCTTTTTCTTCTTTTATTTGTTTATACAACTCTTCTTGTAAATGTTCCAATAACTGTTCTCTCCTTTATCAGTAAATAATCCTAATATAAAAAATTAAAGATTAATCACTTACATACTTTGCCTTTTATATTCATAAACTTATTAATTAGTATATCTAAATCTCGACTAAATAACAAAACTTTATCATGATCTAATCCATGCCTAGCAACAAGTTGAATTAACTCTTTCTTTTTGTGTTCTATTTTATTGTGTAATTGTCCCATCTCCATCTCTATACTAAAACTCCCTTTTCCCATAATATTACTTGTAAAATTATAGTACATTTCCACTCATAAAAAAATAAAAAAATGGCTTTTTTTACAAATTTTATATTTATGAAAAGAAATTTTAATGTAATTGTAAGTTACATACCCCTTTCATTTGCAATACATTCACCTAGTATACACTTCCACATTGTTTTACCAT
Source organism: Bacillus sp. P4_E1 (assembly GCF_056401715.1). Taxonomy (NCBI): domain Bacteria; kingdom Bacillati; phylum Bacillota; class Bacilli; order Caryophanales; family Bacillaceae; genus Bacillus; species Bacillus sp. P4_E1. The sequence continues at coordinate 264,626 of NZ_JBFUIV010000005.1, read as the reverse complement.
TTCGCTATGAAACAAAGTAAATATCACATTTAAATCCGATCACAGGCTCTTGTCTAATTAGAAGTAAGACTTGCTCCTTTTCTAAATAAAAACATATCTTATAAAGTAATCCATTAGTTATATAGATTAATTTCCTAAAAAGGAGGAAAAAACATGAGCTTTGGTGGTAGTTGCGCTGGTTTCGGCGGTGGATTTGCTTTACTCATCGTGCTATTCATCCTTCTAATCATTATCGGATGTAGCTGTTGGGGTGGCGGCGGAGGGTTTTAAATATAATACGTATCCTTTTCGCTAAACTCTAAATGAATGAAATATGTTAACTAAAAACTATATGAAAACAGCTCATAATTGAGCTGTTTTTTCATACTTTCGTATGAGTTTATTCTCCTTCTATTTTGCGATTTCAATAAACAAAACATCGTTTACTATTGAATAAGAAAACGTTTTTACTAAGGAGGATTATGATGATTAAAGGTCTTTATGAAGCACATTTACCTGTCTGTAATTTAGAAATTTCGATACCTTTTTATGAATCACTAGGGCTGAAATTATATAAAAGAGACAAAGATATCGCCTTCTTTTGGATTGTAGAAAATGCAAGTTGGATTGGTCTTTGGGAAGGAAAAGAATACAAAGTCAATTATCATCCAGCCTTACGACATATCGCCTTCCAAGTAAGCTTACACGATTTAGAAAACGCAATACACTGGCTCAAACAGAAAGGAATTTCAGCACGAAAAGACTTTGGAATGGAACCAATTGAACCAATCGTTTTTCCAGAATTAGCACACGCCTCCGTATATTTTAACGATCCTGATGGAAATAGTTTAGAATTCATTACACAATTGCCTGTTGGACTACCTAAAGCAGAGAAAATGTATTTAAGTGAATGGAAAAAACAAGTACAGGCATCACTTATAGATAAGGTTTAATTTCTCATGTCAATTTCTTATTACAGGCTTCTTAAAACAAATACAAACTTCAAAAGACTATTTTTCGGTCAAACATTAAGTGTACTTGGGGATTGGTTTCATACTGTCGCTTTATTAACACTCGTCTATAACATAACAGAATCTTCATTTATGTTAGCACTCACCTTTATGAGCAAAGGGTTACCTCAACTTCTTCTGAGCCCATTCATAGGCGGAATTGTAGATCGTTTTTCAAAAAAGAAAATTATGATTTTTACCGATATTTTACGAGGAATTATCGTCCTCACTTATTTATTAGCATTCTACAAGATTGAAATTATTTTCGTTTCTAATATATGTTTAGCGGTACTCTCTTGCTTATTCGAGCCTGCTAAGCAATCAACCCTAAAAAATATCGTACATCAAAAGCATTTAGTAACCGCTAACTCTCTTTCTAGTACAATCAATGGTTTTATGTCTATTATGGGAGCCTCTTTAGGTGGGCTCATTGCACAATCTTTAAGTATCGAGATTGCCTTTTTTATTAATAGCCTATCATACTTTATTTCAGCCTATATTATTTATAAAATAAAGATCCCTTCTCGTGACACTTTTAGCACGAAAAAAGCATTTTTTACTGATATAAAAGATGGTTATACATACATATTACAAAGAAAAATTATTTTATCATTAATTCTCGTCGGAATTTCATGGGGAATTATTGGAGGTGCTTATCAACTACTCTTAACAATCTATGCCGAAAGAATTTTCCACTCTAACATTGGAATTTTATATACGGTTCAAGGGGCTGGACTTATGATTGGTAGCCTTCTCGTTAACCTATATATATCTAAAAATGAAGACAAAATGAAAAGAGCATTTGGTTGGGCCTATTTACTACAAGGAATTTTCTTTCTCGGATTCGTTCTATCCGATCAACTTATTATCGGTATCATTACATTACTCTGTATGCGTATAGCAGGAGGAATCATCGTTCCACTTGATACGACATTGCTACAAATGTATACAGAAGAAAACATGATTGGTAAAGTTTTTTCATTTCATTATTCCATTTATGGATCTCTTATTCAGTTATCTATGTTTATAACAGGATGGCTTTTAGAAATTCTTTCTCCGCAAGTTATTGGTAGCCTGTTAGCTATATGCTGTATTTTCGTTAGTTTTATATGGCTGTTCTTGTTTTATCATGGGGAGCTTAGTGAAGAATCTACTATCACTTAATGGCATGTATATGTACATGCCATTTTTATTTATGTCGAAATTCACAAGAAAAAGGCGATTTATTTCTCTTACAATCTAATTTTTTAGAACGTACAATAAATTTAGATTATAAGAAAGGAGCTAACATAATGTTTGAGGATCGACTTACCATTTCAGCAGAACAACAAAAGCTAATTTCCAATGCAACTCGCATTCAAATCCTTCAACTTTTAAAAGACGAAACACTCACTGCAAAACAAGTATCTACTAAACTAAATAAATCTGCTGGTAGCGTTCACTATCACATCCAAATTTTATTTGACGGAGGCTTACTTGAATTAGTAGATACAAAGGAAAAACGGGGGATTATTGAAAAGTACTATAAAGCAAAATCTGCTCACTTCTATATTGAAGAAGCAGGCACTGAAGGAACAAATACAGGGAGCCATATTGTATCTCATTTATTTTTAACTCCAGAGGAATTACAACAACTCACTTGGGAAATCTCACAAGTTTTATTACGCTGGGAAAGCAAAACCGCTCGTCAATCAGCCTCAGAAGAAGAATACGCTATTTCCTGCCGGATAAAAAAACAATGAAAGAAAGGTCCATATACCCATGAAAAATAAATTATTATTATTGTCGGGCACAGGCATTTCTCGTTTAGGTGATTTTATGTACCTCATAGCTCTAAACTTAATGGTGTTAAATAGTACAAACTCTCCCGCTGCTGTAGCAGGCCTATGGATTGTCGGTCCAATTGCCACCGTTGTTACAAAAATATGGTCTGGTAGTATTGTAGATCGATTAAATAAACGGTCAATTATGCTCATCACAGATATAATTCGAGCAGCTCTCATTGGCTGTATTCCACTATTTGATTCTATTTGGGTCATTTATATTTTTATCTTTTTAACTCGCATTGCTACATCATTTTTCGATCCAGCTTCATTTACTTATAAAACAATGCTCATACGAGCTGAAGAGCGCGCTCAATTCAACGCTTGGAATAATTTTTGTACAAGCGGGGCTTTTATTATCGGTCCAGCCCTTGCTGGAATACTTCTCACCACGTACTCAGCATCCTTTGTTATTTACTGCAACTCACTTTCATTTCTACTTTCTACCATTCTCATTTACTTCTTGCCAAACATTACATTACAAACAAAGCAAAACGAAGAGGTTTCAAATACTTTCTTACAAACATTACGAAGTGATTGGAAACAAGTTTTTTCATTCGCTCGAACGGAAACTTACATAATTCTCATATTCGTTTTATTTCAAGCTACTATGCTTGTTTCTATGGCACTCGATTCACAAGAAGTTGTTTTCACAAATCAAGTACTGTTTTTATCCGATATAGATTATAGCATGCTTGTTAGTATAACTGGTGCCGCTTACGTTTTCGGTTCATTTCTTGTCTCTCTATTTGCCAAACGATTACCAATTCAACATTGTATCGGATTAGGTATGATTTTCACAGCAATAGGTTATGTGATTTTTGCCTTTTCAAATTCATTTATAGTCGCAGCGAGCGGTTTCATTTTACTTGGCATTTCTTCATCATTTGCTGGTACTGGCTTTATAACATTTTATCAAAATAACATCCCTGTACATATGATAGGACGTATCGATAGCGTGTTTGATTCAATAAAAAATTTCATCCAAATCTTTTTCATTTTAGCAATTGGAGCATCCGCACAATTTCTTTCCGTTCAAATTACTGTAATCAGTAGTTCATTACTCATTCTTTTCCTTTCCTGTTTATTAGCAATCCGGGTAATGACGCCTTCACGAGAAAAATATTTTAAAGCTACAGGATCATCTTTGGAATATTAACCGCAACATAAAAAGCGGCTATTTGCCGGGCAGCAAGATCCCAATTGGTGTGGGCTAATAATCAGTGAGGGATGAACAAAACCCCCACTGATTAAAATTTCACTTTATGTTAAAATATTTATTGGATTTGATTATGTAGGGGGGCTATTTTGGAGATTATATTCATTTTCATATGTATTATATTAGTAGCTTCTATTTTACAAACAAGTACAGGTTTTGGCTTTTCTATTATGGCAACACCTTTCTTACTCATGCTATTTCTACCACAAGAAGCTATACAAATAAATATCATTTTATCATTAATTATTTCCATATCACTCGTTTGGAAAATAAGAATGGACATTGATTTTATTCTACTGAAAAGATTAATTTTCGGAAGTATAGTTGGTGTTCCTTTTGGTATTTTAATTTTCATTTCCATTAACATCAACACATTTAAATTAGCAATTAGCATCCTGCTCTTACTATTAACGTTGATGCTAATATGCAACTTTAATAGTAAATCAACAAAATCTAGAGATTTCTTAGTGGGTGGATTATCCGGTCTTTTAACGACAAGTATCGGTATGCCAGGACCACCCCTGTTACTTTACTTTACAGGAACTGATACGAAAAAAGAGAAGTTGAGAGCAACTACTTTAGCTTTTTATCTATTTATATATTTCATTAGTCTACTAACTCAAATACTCTTTACTGGCACAAATAAAACAATTTGGGAATCAAGTTTTTATGCTATTCCAATCGTATTTCTAGGTTTGTATATAGGTCAAATTATTTTCAAATGGCTTAATCAACGGATTTTTAAAATATTTACGTATATCCTTTTAAGTTGCACGGGGGGGTATCTTCTTATTGAAAGTTTGAACTTGTTATAGAGGGTGCTTTAGATAGTGGACAATAATAGATAGGTTCAAACGAAATTATTGCTGCATTTTCAAGTGCGATGGGGCATTCTATATCAAAACTTAAATAACTTTATTGGCAGTTTCCAATTAGCAATAATCGTTCTTTCATAAGACAAATATTTTAAATCGAATACTAAATAAAACGATAAAAAGCGGTTATTATGCCGCTTTTTACATTAAATATTTTATAAAGCAAAGACCTGCACTTACTATCACGAATATATTAAAAAATAAGAAAAACCCTTTTTCAAAATCTGTATACTTTTCTACTTTTACTCCGCGTTTTTTTAACTCCATAACTATCATTGCAACTTCACGTGCATACTCAATACTTCCAAATTGTATATGAGTGTTATTATATTTAATCTCAAAGACATTTTTCATTTTTTTATGTTGCGAAATGGATTGTATATCCTCTATTGGCATGCTATGTTCATTTGTTTTTTTAAAATAACAATCTAATCCTTTCATAATCACTCTTTTATTTGTTAAAACGATATAATAATAAAAAGTAGCTCCTACGTAATATATATTTGGTATTACTTTATTACTTGCCATATATCCTTCGTCTACTAACAGTTCCTTCTCAATTTCTTCACCAGCTTGTAATTCGTTCCTGATTGATTCTTCTAACATTTGTAAAGTTAATTTTTTTAGTAGCTCTCCATTTCTCACATAATATTTATCTATATTTATAGAATCATTTGCTTCCTTCTCTAAACGTGTAATTTCTTCTTCTGAATATTGGAGCTCATTTAACATCGATAATAATCTTTTATCCATATTACACACTCCCCTTCCACAGTTTTTGAAGTTTTTTCTTCCCTCGAGAAATTCGGTTGTATATATAATCCGCCGTTACTTTTAATTCTTTTGCAATATCGTCAATGGAATAACCATCAATATACCTCTTTAAGAAGATATATCGATCCTTTTTATTTAAATCTTGCACGATTTCCATAATCTCTTCTTCTTGTTCTATTTCATAACTATCATGGATACCTTTATCTATTTCGACGTCTTTATCCATTTTGTTCTCTCTATATACTTTCTTTTTATATTCCAAGGCCTTTAATTTAGTAATACCAATCATCCAAGATTTTAAGTTTCCCTTTTCTATATCAAATTGGTCGATATTAAACCAAATGACAGTAAATACATCGTTATAACAATCATCTACATATTGTTTCTCAATAGGGGTACTTAATGATTTATGAATAATGTATAAAATTAATTTTCCATATTGATCAATGACTTCTTTCAAAGCATCTTGATCACGTTTTTTCATAGCTATAATTAAATCCTCTTCAGAATCAAAAATCATAAACATCTTCCTTCCTCAGTTCCCCTTTAGCAGCTGCTTTTACTTACTATTGGCATTTCATTCTCATTTTCTATCACTTTTGTAAAAATTTATTAATTTTTATTTCTATGTATATGATAGCAAAAAAAGATATTTCTCCTCAAAAAAAAGACAAACCCGCATTCCAGGTTTGCCTTTTTACTTATTTTTTATTTAATCCTTTTTCATTTAAAAACTCTTTCATATGAATTCTTTTCTCTTTGGACATAAATGAGCTCATTGATTCCGTCCATGTTACGTTTTTTTGATTTGACGATCTTTCTTTGTAATACGCACTCATCGTTTCATCATATTCGTTTAATAATTCATCATATTTCTTTTCATCGTATCCATTTTCATGAAGAATGGCCGCTACCGGTAAACGTGGCTTAACTCCATGATCTTCATCTGGTACACCCACTGTCATTCCGAATACCGGATATACTTTATCCGGTAAATGAAGCAATTCACTCACTTCTTTCGGGTTATTACGAATTCCGCCAATATAACAAATACCGTATCCTAAAGATTCAGCTGCAAGTGCTAAGTTTTGTGCAAAAAGTGAAGCATCTACCGTCGCAACGATAAAGTCTTCCACTCCTTCATGCTTTATCTCTGTGCCATGTTTTTCACACGCCATTTCAAGTCGTTTTAAGTCTGCACAACAAACAAAGAATGCTGCGCAGTCTTTCACGTGACGATTCCCGGATAATTCAGCTAGTTTACTCTTTAGTTCCTGATCTGTTACATATATAACAGAATACGCCTGTACAAAATGTGAGGAAGCCGCATGTTGTGCAGCTTGCACCATTCTTTCTACTACCTCTTTTGAAATTGTTTCTTCTTTATATTTACGAACTGAAACGTGTTGCTCCATTTTATGTATCATCTCACTCATAAAAATCACTCCTTTTTTCTCTTCATAATGAAAAATTAACATATCTTTTTTAATATTCACAACTTATAAGCATAAAAAGAGCAATTCTTTTTGAATTGCTCTTTTTTTACAGTATCTTTTATTATGGTAAATGAAATTATATTAGCGACAATTTCAATATATTAATCTATCGCTAAATAACGTCGAATTAATATACTATTATACAATTCTTGTTAAGCTGCTTTCAATACTTTAATACCTTTAACAATATTCCAAATGAAGTAGTAAATCCCTACAAGAATAAACACTGCATACGTTATAACCATCCCAATTCCAACGCTCTCAGACTGATTGAAACTTAAACCGTATACTCCTGATAAAGCTAACCCTCCAAATAAAATTGCATATGGGAAAACATGTGACCAAAATGCTTTTTTCGCATGATATTTCACTTCATCTTCCGCAACGAAGTACACGATAATTGGTAGTAAAAATGGTGCAAAAAAGATACTAAAGTAACATAGCGAAGATAAAATATTATTTCCTTTCAACCGAATCACCTCTAAAGTTTTTGTTACCTTCATTATGTCAGGAAACCTTTCCAGAAACTATCGCTTTACCTTTCATGAACATGACATTTTTGTAAGATTTTCCTCGAAATAAATCCCGCCTCAAATTTCGTGCGGGATTACTTTAACTATATTCGATTCATAAACCAATATTGCGTAATCGCTAAATATTCTCGTACATTCGATGGAATGATAATTGGCTTCGGTGTTTTGGCCGGAAGCCCTTCTAATTGCAAACCTTGTTTTGCAGCTATTTTTTTCGCTCTAAACATATGGAAATCGTTTGTTACGATCATACCTTTTTTCATATTGGCTGGAATTAACGGTTTTGAGAATTTAATATTTTCATCTGTGCTCGTCGACTTATCTTCCATTATAATGCGGTCTTCTGCAATATTTTGTTTCATTAATCCTTGTTTCATCGCTAATGCTTCTGTAATATCTTCACCTTTTCCTTGGCCTCCAGATACAATAGCAATTGTTTTATCATGTAATTTTAAATACTCAGCTGCTTTATCAATACGATATTGCAATGAATAAGAAGGTTTTGTTCCATTTACTTTCGATCCTAGTACAATTATATAATCCGCATCATCAATTGCATTCATATGCCCATGCTTATAAATGTTATATTGTAAAAACCCCGCATATACGGCGCAAATCATTATAACAACTAAAATATACTTGATTATTTTCTTCTTTCTCATATCCATATACCCCTATTCCCTTTACTTCCTTCATCATAATATCCAGTTATTCGTTTGTATACAGACAAATTCCAATTAAGCCTAATTTATCCTCCAAAAGGTAATATTTCTATTAATTTCGGGAATAGTAAGTACAACTTCGCACGAAGGAGTGTCCCTATTGCTTCTCTTTTTATGTAACGTATCATTCTTTTTCATCTTATTTTTACTATCACTTAAGCTACTTGGTAAATCTGCATTAGCACAACTAACTCCTCATGATTTTGGGGCTATTATCTTTTTATCTTATTTAGCTTTTCAAGCCATACCAGTCGCTGGTGCTTTACAAGCATTTCTCGGTATGGTCGTTATTACATGTTTGCATTTGCTTCTTACAAAATTAAGCCTACTCAACAAACTAAATCGTTTTATTCTCGGACACCCCATTATTTTAATTAAACATGGTGATATTATTTTTGAGAACTTACAAAAAAGTAGATATCCGATCCCTGAATTGCTTTCTAACCTTCGCGTCGCAGGATATCCAAGTGTTCATGAAATTGAGTATGCGATATTAGAAGCGAATGGAGCTATTAGTATTTTACCAAAAAGAGAACTTGTGCCTCTGACTCCAAAAGATTTGAATATAAATGTTAAGTATGCAGGCTTACCAATTGCTCTTATCGTTGATTCACAAATTCAATACGATAACTTAAAATTAATCCATAAAAATGAAAAGTGGTTACATGCAGAGTTAATGGAGAAAGGTGTTACAAATATTAAAAATGTGGCTTTCGCTTCTGTGCAGGAGACAGATGGATCTTTTGCGATTAGTTTAAAAGAATGAAAAAAAATCCCCTTACTTGTTCAAGGGGATTTTCTTCACTATATTACTTTTTTCTCTCTCGCCATGTTTAACGGAACAGGATGTTTCATACGATTCATCGTAAATACGATAATTGCTGTCAATACTTCCGCTACTGGCATAACGAGCCAAATTCCGTTTATACCAAATACTTTTGGCATAATCCATAACAATGGGATAACAAATAGTAAACCTCGGCTCATTATTATAAGTACTGATTTTTTCGTTTGTCGCACTGATTGGAAATACTCTCCATACACAATGTTATAGCCTAAAAATACATATTGAATAAAGAATAAACTAATACCTGTTAACGTTAACTCCAATAGTTCTGGCGATTGAACATTAAATAAACCTATAATATATTTCCCAAAGAATAAACCGACAACAATCGCAATGCCTCCGAGTACAAGCGCAATTTTCACAGCAAACTGTAATCCTTCACGCAATCTTTCTGATAAGTTTGCACCGTAATGGAAACTAGCGATTGGTTGTAATGCTGCACCAACACCGAAGAATAATAGTAATGTCATTGCATGAATACTATTCACCATCGCATAGGAAGCGACTCCTATTTCTCCTGCATATTGAACGAATGCAATGTTAAAACCGATTGTTACGATTGCAACTGTACTTTCTGCTGTAAAGCTTGGGAAACCGATCACCATAATTTGTTTAACCGTATCCCATTCAAAATGGAATTTCGTCCATTTTAAAATACTACTTTTTCTAAAGAAGTGAGTTAATAATACAAGGAAACCAATTGCCGCCGAAAGAATAGTAGCTGAAGCAGCACCAGTTACACCCCATCCAAAGATGAAAATAAAAATATAGTCGAACACTATATTTAATACAGCCGTTACAACAAGACCTGCCATTGCTAAATTAGGATTTCCGTCATTTCGTATAAATGTACTTAAAATATTTTCTAAAACGTATATCATTCCAAATGTTAATAACACCTGTAAATAGTCTAATGCGTATGGTAAAATCACTTCATTCGCACCAAATAAATATGCTAAATCTTCTATTCTCCATAAGCAAATAGCCGCTAAAACGYCAACGATAACAACTGCTACTGTCATAGATTGAGTAAAGATAGACCTTGCTCTTTCCAGTTTATTTTCACCTAGTGCAATGGAATATAGCGTTGCTCCGCCCATTCCAATCCATAATGAAATAGAGAAGAAAATTGAAAATGCTGGAATAGCTACGTTTACTCCGGCTAAACCGTTCGCTCCAACTCCTCTACTAATCATGACTGCATCAATCACAATATTAACCGACATTAATACCATCCCAAGAACAGCTGGTATTAAATACGTAATAAATAAACTTTTAATTGGTTTTTCTCTTAATTTTTCTGTTGTTTCCATCATATAAATGCTCCTTTTTCAATGCTCTGTTCACAGTTTAAACCTTCAAGTTACTTGAAGGTCAATAGAGAATCGAAAAATATATAAGCCTATTTTTTAACAACAGGTATTTGAATTTCCGTTACTTGCTCCTTCGGATTTTCTGTTACGGACCAATCAATTAATGCAAGTTCCAGTGCATCTCCGCACACTTCATATCCTTCGTTATCAATGTGCTTTAATAATTCCGTATACGTTGCGTCTGTTTCTTCATATGGTCCATGGTGATAAGAACAGGCAAATACCCCTTCTTTTATTTCATCTGAAGTATGCGCTTCAAAAGGCATGTAATCCAATAAAATAAACACACTGTTATATGCTTGAAACTCATTTTGCATTAATGCTTTTTTTGAAACTGTTACACCGATATCACCTGAAAATAAACTATTATCAATTTGCTTCATATTTTTTTGCAACGAATGGATATAATATTCAAACATATCATCCGTTGTATTTGGTGCAACTGCAATTGCTGTAATTTTTCGTTTCGGTATCTTTTTATAAATAATTTGATTTGCTTCAGATTTCGTCGCTTTCTTCATTAAATGGATTTTATGTTCCATTTTTGCCAAAGCATACTCGATTTCTCTTTGTTTTTTCAGCATCATTTCTTGTTGTTTTTCAAGTAAATTCAGCGCATAAGATGGATTTCGTTCATCAATATATTTCTTTATTTCCTTTAACGGGATGTTCAATTGGCGTAAAAATTTAATCGTATCTAATAGTGAAAACTGATCAATTGTGTAATAACGATAATTGGTTTGAGGGTCAACAATTGACGGATGAAAAATCCCTTTTTCATCATAATAACGTAATGTAGATTCCGCTATATTATGCATTTTCGCCATTTCCCCAATTGTAAAACGTTGATTTAATAACATTTTTCTTTCTCCATTCATTATATGTAAACTTTATTACTTCCTATTATATATCTATATCCCCCGTTTCTAAAACGAATCCTCTCATGAAAATCTGCTATTTTTTCATTGATTTTTAATAAATTTTATTATATATTAATTACAGGTTCAAATTACAAGTTCAAAAGAACTCGTAATCAGACCCTTTGTTTAATGGATCTTTACATATTATCATTAGGCAAATTCCGAGAAATCGTATGATAAAAATAAAAAATGATGAGGAGAGGATCAAATGGAATTCGAATTTTTCTTTCAGATTGCACTTATTTTATTAAGTACAAAGCTCGCTGGTGACCTTAGTGTTAGATTAGGTCAACCTTCTGTACTCGGTAAATTAATTGTTGGTATCGTTATCGGTCCAGCTATATTCGGATGGATTGAAAATTCAGAGCTTCTAACACAATTAAGTAATGTCGGAGTTATTCTTTTAATGTTTATGGCAGGACTTGAAACAGACTTAGAAGAATTAAACGCAAATCGTAATTCTTCTTTAGCTGTTGCACTTGGAGGTATCGTTCTTCCATTCGTAGGTGGTTACGTTGCCGGTCTTGTTGTCGGTATGGAACAAGGGAATGCTGTCTTTTTAGGATTACTTCTATGTGCAACAAGTGTTAGTATTTCCGTTCAAACACTTCGTGATTTAGGTAAAATGAAAACACGTGAAAGTACGACGATGCTTGGAGCCGCTGTATTTGATGACATTCTTGTTGTTATTTTATTAGCATTTGCAATGAGCTTCTTAGGCACAGATGACGTTAACTTAACAATGATTATCTTGAAGAAAGTAGTATTCTTTGCTTCTATCATTTTAATTGGTTGGAAAGGTGTTCCAGCAATCATGCGTTGGTTATCACCGCTTCGCGTATCTGAGTCTATCGTTAGTGCTGCGCTTATCATCTGTTTCTCATTCGCATACTTCGGCGAACTATTAGGAATTGCTGGTATTATCGGTGCTTTCGCAGCTGGTATCGCTATTTCTCAAACGAACTACAAACATGAAGTAGAAAAGAAAGTAGAACCAATTGCTTACGCTATGTTCGTTCCAGTATTCTTTGTTAGTATCGGTATGAATATTACATTTGACGGTATTGGCGATCAAATTTGGTTCATCTTAGCATTAACAGTTATCGCTGTATTCACAAAACTAATTGGTTGTGGATTCGGTGCACGAATGACTGGATTTGATGCAAAGTCTTCTGCAATTATCGGTGCTGGTATGGTTTCTCGTGGTGAAGTTGCACTTATCATCGCAGGAACAGGACTTTCTTCTGGCCTATTAGCACAAGATTACTTTACAGCTATCGTTATTGTCGTTATTTTAACTACAATGATTACACCACCAATGTTAAAATACACTTTTGGTGCAAAAGATAAAGCAATGAAAGCAAGTAAATAAGTTTACTATAATAAAAGGAGATTGCTATCTTAAAAGATAGCAATCTCCTTTTTCATTTTCTCTTTAAACAATTCCATTCGTTTTTAACCATTTTTCAAAAATGGAGCGTGCTTCTTCATCATCGATATCATCACGAAATGAATAGACTTTAATGCCGTAATCATCTATATATTCACCTAGCTTCATTTCCTCCACTTTTTTGTAAAAATCATCTACCTCATAGTGTGGAATATAGGCATCCCAAATTGGTTCATTTATTTTTTTATACGCTGTCACTTCTAAATCATATCCATCTTCATAATATCCGATGTGATAATGTTTACTAGGGTCATATTTCTCCATTAATATCCCTTCCTTTAAAAAGCTATCCTATTTCACGTAATAAACAAAAGCGAGCTGTATATTACAGCTCGCTCAATTAATTAAATACGCTCCATCGCCGTCTTCAACGTACCAACAACGAAAGCAATTTCTTCACTTGATATAACGAGCGGCGGTGCCAATGTTAAGACATTATTATATCCTGCTGTTGTCATACCGTTACGCCCAATAATGAGCCCTTTTTCTTTACAAGCATTTACAACACTTGCAATTTTGTCATTATCAATTGGTTCTTTCGTCGCTTTATCATTTACTAGTTCGATTCCAACTAATAGCCCTTTCCCTCTAATATTACCAACAAGTGGATGTTCTCCGATTTCTTCTTTTAATTGATTTAATAAAAGCGAACCCATTTGTGCAGAGCGCTCAATTAAATTTTCATTTTCCATAATCTCTAAGTTTTTAAGCGCTAATGCACAAGCCGCTGGATTTCCACCAAATGTATTAATATGGCGGAAGAATTCATATTCTCCTGTTCCTTTAAATGCCTCATAAATTTCTTTTTTTACAGCTGTTGCTGATAATGGTAAGTATGCGCTCGTAATACCTTTTGCCATCGTAACGATATCAGGCTTAACGTCATAGTTCATAAACCCAAATGCTTTTCCTGTACGCCCGAAACCACAAATAACTTCATCACTTATAAGTAGTGCTCCGTGTTTTTGACATGTTTCGTGAATTGCTTTCATATAGTCTTGTGGTGGCATTAAAATACCTCCGCCTGTAATAATTGGCTCCATAATAAATGCGGCTATCGTTTCACTTAATTCCCATGTCATAACACGATCTACTTCTTTCACACACTCTACATCATAAATATTTTGCGATTCCATTTCTGGCATGCGGTAACAATCTGGAGGCGTTACGTGTAAAAACCCTGAAGCAAATGGCTCATATTGATATCTACGTTGTGCTTGGCCAGTTGCCGCCATCGTTGCCATTGTGTTTCCGTGATAACCACGATAACGCGACATAAATTTATAACGATGCGGTTCACCTTTTTGAGCATAATATTGTCTTGCTATTTTAAAAGCGGTTTCATTCGCTTCTGATCCACTATTAGAGAAGAAAATAACATACTCTCCACCAAGCCACTCGTTTAACTTTTCAGCGAGCTTAATTGCTGGTTCATGTGATTGTGACATCGGAAAATATGATAATGTTTGCAATTGCTTATAAGCTGCCTCTGCAAGCTCTTTTCTTCCATATCCGCTATTTACACACCAAAGACCACTCATACCATCTAAGTATCTTTTTCCTTGTATATCTTCAACCCAGCACCCTTCTGCTTTTGCCCCTACCATTGTACTACTTGGACTAAAGGGACGCATTCCGTGCCACACATATTGCTCATCTTTTGCTAATAATTCATCGGTTTGTTTTGTCTTCATCATTTCTTCCACCTTCCATAACAACTTATTTTTCACAAAGCTGCGCTGGTGCCATGATGAGTTAAATTTCTCCCTGCCTATTTTCATTCCACAAATACAAGACAAATCCTACCAAAATTAAAGTAATATTTATAAGAAAATGTCAAAAGAAAGAGGAGCTTTTCTTATATTTCGAAAAGCTCCTCTTTTTTTAATGCGAAGATGCATCACTAATACCATGACCAGTATTAGATTTCACAAGAATTTCATCAAATTTCGCTGCATCTTCTTTCTTACTAGAGAAAACAGTTCCTAAATATGCTGCAAGAAACCCGAGCGGGATCGAAATAATTCCAGGTGTCGTATATGGGAATATCGCTTCTCCAACAAAAATAGCTTTTCCAGCTACTGGGTTCCAAACATTTGGACTTAACGCTACAAGAACAATCGCTGATACAAGACCAACAATCATACCAGAAATTGCTCCTGTTGTATTAAAACGCTTCCAATAGATTGTAAATAATATAACCGGTAAATTTGCACTCGCTGCAACCGCAAATGCTAGTGATACTAAAAATGCTACGTTTAATGTCTGAGCAAATAAAGCAAGTATAATAGATACTATCGCTACTCCAATAGACGCATAACGAGCCATTGACACTTGCTCTTTTTCCGTTGATTTTCCTTTACGGATAATCTCATTATAAAAATCATGCGCGAATGCTGATGCTGCTGTTAACACAAGTCCTGCTACTACAGCTAAAATAGTTGCAAAAGCAATTGCTGATACGAAAGCAAATAAGAAATCTCCGCCTAATGCTTTTGCTAATAAAGGTGCTGCCATATTACCAGCAGGGTTTGCTTTAATAATCGCCTCATTTCCTACAAACGCTGCTGCCCCAAACCCTAAGAAAATTGTCATAATATAAAACGCGCCAATTAACCACGTCGCATATACAACAGATTGACGTGCAGTTTTTGCATCACGTACTGTAAAAAAGCGGACAAGAATATGTGGTAATCCCGCTGTACCAAGGACTAGTCCTAAATTTAAAGAAAGTGTATCAAGACCATCCTTATACTTTACTCCTGGATTTAAAAACGAATCTTTTAATGGAGTAGCTGTTTTCATGTGAGCGAACATTTCAGTCACACTGAAATTAAATTTGGAGAAAACGATAACAGAAATAATAAATGTCCCTGCCATAAGTAGTACAGCCTTTACAATTTGAACCCAGCTCGTAGCTGTCATTCCTCCAAAAATAACATACACAGTCATAAGTGTACCTACGATTAATACAGATGTTGTATATTCAATACCTAATAATAGTTTAATAAGTGCACCCGCACCAACTAATTGTGCAATCATATAAAAAATTGAAATCGTCATCGTATTAACCGCTGCTATACCACGAACTTTTTTAGCATCAAAACGTGCCGCAATCATATCCGCTAACGTGTACTTCCCTAAATTTCTAAGCGGTTCTGCGACAAGATATAGAACAACTAAATAAGCAACTAAAAAGCCGATACTATAAAAGAACCCATCAAACCCAGTTAACGCTATCGCTCCGGCTATACCAAGAAATGACGCAGCAGACATGTAATCCCCAGCAATAGCCAGACCATTTTGCCAGCCAGTTAATCCCCCTCCAGCCGTATAAAATTCACTCGCATTTTTCGTTTTTTTTGATGCAAAATAGGTTATGACGAGCGTACCAAGGACAATAATTAAAAATAGTGCAAACGCAGTAGTATTCAAATTCAGCCCCTCCCTTTTTGCATATTTTGCAGAATTTTTCGCGAAATCCCATCAAAGGATTCGGCTTTCTTGCTATAAATCATACATAATGACCATGTCATAATAAATTGCGCAAAAGCAAATACCCATGCCCATGTCACATCACCAAACGCCGGTGTATTAAGCACCTTTGAATACGATGTTAAAATAGGTAGTGCTATAAAAAAACTTAAAAAGAAAATACTCATCGGAATGATAAACTTCTTTTTCGTATTTAATAACAATTGAAACTCTTCAGACTGAACAACTTCTGTATAATTCACCTCATTTTTTAACTTACGTGCTGACGTATCATCTCGTTTCATTCTCTGGTCCCCTCTCTTAACTTAAAATACAATTCCCCTTGCATACACAAAGACTAAATTTTATAAATATTCAGAAACTTATTTTCATTTTAGACAATCCGTACATTCCTGCAAAGATTTTTCGATAGACATTTTTCGTCATTTTCTCCTAAATTTCCAATATACTTTTTTAACATAAAATTTGATTGATTAGATTAAACTTTTATTCCCATTAAAATAGAAGAAAGAAGTAGTGCTTATCGCACTACTTCTTTCTTTGTCTCCTTTTCTAAATTACGAGCTGTTTTACTTAATTCAACGTCTTTTCCATCTTTAAGTGTTCCAAATATAAAATCGAATACTGGATTTGAAACTCCGAACCAAAACTTTTCATTTTTATAATGGTGTAATATGTGCTGTTTTTTTAGCCATCTTCCAAACTTAGTGAAGGGACGAATCGGTTTATGTGCAATATAATGTTTCCATTCATAAACGAGGAGCATGATAATCATTCCGATTCCGAATGAAAGTGTAACAGTAACACTTTTTGTAATACCATACGTTATAAGTAAATATATAGTAAAGCTAGGTATACTAAACCATACAGGCAAAAATAAAAGTTTTAAATCATCTGGATATACGTGATGATCATAATGTAATCTTCTTAACATTTTTAATAAAAATGCGTTTTTAGGCGGCTTTAAATGGAATAAAAAACGGTGTGTCATATATTCGTTAAACGTATAAAAAACAATCCCAAACATACACGCTAACATACCAATCCATGTGAAAAATTGCATTTTTAAAATAATAATAAAAATTAATAGAACACTATACATAATAACAATATCATGTTGTAAAAAAAACTCTTTCACCACTCTCTTCATCTTACTTCCCCCTTTTCCACAAAAACAGCCGCAACATATCGTTACGACCATTTTTTTCTATTTCATTCTTATTCTATTCACTTTACAAATTTGCCTGCTGTTCTATTGTCGAGAAAAAAGTGTTCGGACCAAATATATTTTGCTTCGGAATAATGTGTTCTACTGCAAACACTGTTACTTCTCCTCTTTGTACTTCTCCAATAATGAGACCAAATACTTCATGATTTACCGCAAACGTTGGTTGTTTCGTTTGCAGTAACCTTGCTGCATTTTTAAATACCGCTTCATATAGTGGATTCCTATCAGTAATTTCTTTTCGGATTTTTGGTGCTAAAGTGATGATAATTTCTTTTCCGTCAATAGTGGTTCGATACATAAAAATCTCCCCTTCAATCTTATATGAACAACTGTAAAGCTTTGTATGCAAAATGGATAGAATATCCTACTAAAATAATACCTGCTCCGGCTGTAATATAGCCAAGTGCTTTTTTCTTTAATAAAGTTCTTCCAAAATGTACAGAAAAAGCAATATTTAAATTCCACAAAATAATACCAACAATAATACAAAGACTGTACAAAAAAGCTTCTTGTTTCGTTACCTTTGTAAGCAACGAGCTAAGTGTACTTCCATATATACCAAACCAAAAAACGAGATTTAATGGATTGGATATCGCAATTAGAAATCCTGCCATAAAAGATTGTTTAAGTCCACCTATCTCTTCTTGTTTATATTCCATATTAGAGTGAGAAATTCCTTGTTTTACACTTTGAAACCCTAAATAAAACAACAAGAAAAAACCAGCGCAATACATAAAAGCTTGTACATATGTATACATAAACACAGAAGATAAACCAAAATAAATAAGCAGCATAAACAAAATATCAGCAGTCATTCCTCCGATTCCAACAATCCACGCATGCCAAAATCCACGTTCAATTCCTCGTTTTAACATTTCAATATTAATCGGACCTACAGGTGCAGCTAATGAAATACCTAATACTATTTGTTGTATAATTGCTCCAAACATCGCTCTATCCTTTCTACTTCTTTTACTATTAAGTAATGATGCAAATAAAGAAAATAGACTAGCTTTCATAAAAATTATTCACTAATACAATACCCTTTTTTATCCAAAATATGCAAAAGAGCCATCCAATTGATGGCTCTTATTTCTCTACTCTATGATGAAAAGGACATTTACCTTTAATCGGCTCAATATCATCCCCTATGAAATATTGTTTCCATTCACGATGATTAGGATCGCCGTAGTGACTAATGTTAGGGTGCTTCGGCAACTGATCCCACTTTTCAACTCGTTCACGGACCATTTGTCTTGAATACGACCCTTTAGGACGATCTCCTTCTAATCCATCGAAAATAGTTCGTGGCTGGAATCCAATAACGAGAGAATTTCCTAAATGCCTAGTCTTTCGCTGTTTATAAGCTGGCGCATTCCCAAATGCAAATATTGGTTCACCACCAAATGAAAATTCCCATAAATGATGGTCTGGATTTTTCGGGATTTGCTTTGGCCATAATTGATTATCTTGTTCATGCAAATATTGTAGTACTTTCCAAAAATAATCTCGATAATATTCGATTGATTTTTCTTCACATTCCGGTTCCACAAAAAGAAAAAATCCTCTTCTTACAATCGGCCGCTCTTTCATTAGCTCCAAAAAAGTTAACATTGTATTGGGCAAATGACTCCAATCATTATGAGAGAGAAATGAATAACGAAGTTCATTCTTCTTCAAAGCTGTTAAACCGAAATAACACGGGAAGGTTGGTTCTAACACGACACTCGAAAAATCATGAAATTCTTTTGCAACCCAATTCGGTATGTCGACTCTATTTTTCATCCCTTCATTATCTAATAAATAAGACTTATCCATTCTTTCACCTCATTATGTACAGCATTCACTTAAGAATATTACATACTCGGCTTGTCCTATACCTTTTTAAAAATTCGAGAAAAATTAATTCAAAATACAAAATTTTAAAAACGCTTACTTGACTAAATTCTACCAATTCATGTATATTTAAATTAATCATTTAGCAGAATATTCGATAATATAGCATTTTTTATTTTTATTATTTTTTAATGAATTTCACTAAATGAAAAAAGGAATCGTTTTTAGGAGGAATTGTGACATGCAAGGAAAAGTAAAATGGTTTAACAATGAAAAAGGTTTTGGATTTATCGAAATGGAAGGCTCTGAAGATGTATTCGTACATTTCTCTGCTATTCAAAGCGACGGCTACAAAGCTTTAGAGGAAGGTCAAGAAGTATCTTTCGACATTACTGAAGGAAACCGTGGACCTCAAGCTGCTAACGTAGCAAAACTTTAATCCCACATATGACAGGAGGTTACCTTACTTGGTAACCTCCTTTGTTATTCCTTTGTATATTTCCGTTTTCCAGAGCAAAAACTATGTGAAATGCGCAAAATACAAAGGAGGCAATAACAATGGGGTCACATGTAAATGATTTTGAAGAGGTAAAATTCCGTGTAGAAACTGCACAAAAAATGGTAGGTTCTGCAACAATTTCAATGGATCCAGACACATTAGAGCATGCCACTACTGCAGTAGAATCGGCTCGTTCTCAGCTTGAAATCATGAAATCCGTTGCAACGGATTTAGATGAGCCATTTCTAATGAATGAAGAAAAAAAATTAAGTAAATGCGAGCATCAATTACATGAAGCGAAGCACTAAAAAACATCCAGAGAAAATTCTCTGGATGTTTTTTCATGACAATTGCTCCCCATACTTTTTCAACTTCTCTCCAACCGTACATTGCCGTATACAAAAAGAATGGGCATAGTATTTACTATGATTTTTCCGATTATGTTCCTGCAGGAAACACCCTCCGCAATACGTTTCTAATAAGTCATTTACCTCTGTAATGAGTTGCTTCTTCTTCACGTGTGCACCTCTCTATTCGGTTATTTCTTTATGACTATCAATTGTCGTCCCTTCTAATGCTTGCGCTGCTAATTGATGTGCCTCTTTATTTTGTTTTCTAGATATCGGTTCACAAATAAGCTTTAATTTCATTTGCTTCGCTTTTTGTTCAATTTGATCTAAGTAATGATTTAAATGTTCATCATAGCAAGGCCATTCACCAGCTAATTGCTGCAGTACAACTTGAGAATCTCCACGAAGTGTAACTGCTTCATATTTAATTCCTAATTCCCCGAGTGTATTCATCCCGTATAATAATGCTGCATACTCGGCTTCGTTATTATCATATATGCCTTCTATGTATGCATTGCGACGAATTCGATAATTTGTATTTCCTTTTTTATAGTATACACATATACCAACCCCAGCTTCTTTCGTCTGTACATCATAACCACCATCAAAATAAACTTGAATTTCTTGCGGATCTTCCTCCACTTGCTTACTCAGTTTTTTCATTTCTTTTAATGACCATTCCGCGTCCATTTCATCGAAAAATAAAAGTTCTTTCACCCTACCTGTTTTCTCAAAATCCTCCGCAAATTGAAGTACTTCTTCTATGTTCATATAATCTGTTGTTAATTCAGTCTGTAAACCACGCTTCGTTTTATACAACCAATGTATTTTATATTTCATACTAGATTCCCCTTTTATAAGACTTCTTATATTTATTTTATTATATTTTATCAAGAGTCACAGTATTATATACAATTTAATCACATACAAAAAGAGCCATCCTAAGTAAGGACAGCTCTTTCATCTATTGCATAAATCTTTCAAATTGCACTCGCTTATTAATCCAGTACATTACAGGCATACCAATTGCCATTACAACAAATTCACCAACTGCACAAGTTAGCCATGTCAATAAAAATGGCAGATCAAACGCAAGATGAAGTTCAATTGCAATCATAAACATTGTGACTGTAAAAATAACTGTATTAAAAATCATACGAGCCCAAACACCTTTAATGAAGCGCATAGAAATAATAGTTGCAAGTAATGCAAGAATGGATTGCCCTACTCCAAATACTAAATCATAAGCGATCATAGGTGAGAAAAAGAGATTCGTTAAAAATACACCTAATACAATCCCGTAAATTGCTTTCTTATTGAATACAACAAGATGATTAAACATCTCTGAAATACGAAACTGTACACTGGTAAAGCCAAATGGCTGAATAAGCATAGAAACAGCAATATATAATGCCGCTAAAATACCATTACCGACTAATGTCCTTATATTCATGACAAAATCTCCTTAGTTTTTTTACGTGGGATGGTTTCGAACCACGTTATTCGTTTTTTAAGCAACAAGAATATATTCTACGCAATAGACACTCTCTCGTCAATAGATTCCTATCATTAACTACCTTTTTTCTTTTAGAAAACGTATAATAAAACATATGAAAGTTTTAGGAGGTTTCACTTCATGACAGCAACAATTCAAAATGAAAAAGTGATCGTTTCCATTTCTGACAAAGGTGCAGAATTACAAAGCGTTCGCTTAAAAGAAGATAACACTGAATACTTATGGCAAGGCGATTCTACTTATTGGGGGCGCCGCGCACCAATTTTATTCCCAATTGTCGGCCGATTAGTAGATAATACATACTACGTAGATGGTAAACCGTATTCTTTAACACAACACGGCTTTGCTCGTGATCTTACATTCTCTGTACAAGAACAAAGTGAAACGAAAATCACTTATATTGTAACTAGTAATGAAGAAACATTAAAAAAATACCCATACGAATTCGAATTACTCGTTTCTTATGAGCTAGACGGACAAATCGTTCATGTAACATATGAAGTAAATAATCCTGCTTCAAAAGAGATGTCCTTCTCAATCGGAGCACATCCTGGTTTCAACTTCCCCTTATTAGAGGGCGAATCATTTACTGATTATCATTTAGCATTTAATGGTTCTGAACGCTTAGAAACAAGCGTATTAGAAGGACCTTACCTTTCAAGTAAAAAACAATTAATTGCTGAAAATACGAATGAATTACCACTTACATACGATTTATTCAAAAATGATGCACTTATTTTTGAAAATATGAATACGGATGAAATCTCTATTCGTTCTCATAAACATAATAAATTTGTAAAAGTAGAATTTGACGGATTCCCATTTGTCGGCGTATGGACACCAGGCGAAAACGCACCTTTCTTATGTATTGAACCTTGGTACGGTATTGCTGATGAAGTAAATCCGGCAAAAGATTTCAAGGAAAAAAAAGGAATTCAATCTTTACAAGCGAATGAAACATTTACATGTCGTTATAGTATTACAATCGGCTAAAGTACTCTATCCCCTACTTCAAAGAAACATATAAGTAGGGGATCATCTTATAATTTGGAGGTTTCTCATTTTGATTGAAGTATATATTGATGGTGCATCAAAAGGAAATCCTGGTCCTTCTGGTGCAGGAGTGTTTATTAAAGGGGTGCAACCAGCTGTTCAGTTATCATTGCCCCTTGGGACAATGTCCAATCATGAAGCAGAATACCACGCTTTACTTGCGGCATTAAAATATTGCACGGAGCATAATTATAACATTGTCTCTTTTCGTACCGATTCGCAGCTTGTCGAGCGAGCTGTCGAAAAAGAATACGCAAAAAATAAAATATTTGCACCACTATTAGAGGAAGCACTGCAGTACATAAAAAGTTTCGATCTCTTTTTTATTAAGTGGATTCCAAGTAGTCAAAATAAAGTTGCTGATGAATTAGCTAGAAAAGCTATCTTACAAAATTAACGGGGGTATGAGTGTGAAAAAAGATTGGATTGCTCCTCTTGCTTTATTATTTGTCTCTTTTATTTGGGGAGCTACGTTTGTTGTCGTCCAAAATGCTATGTCTTTCGTTGGTCCATTTACTTTTAATGGGATTCGCTTTTTATTCGCTGGAATTATTTTATTATTCGTTCAAATGATTTTCTCACAAAAAACTTCAAAACAAGATATAAAACAGAGTAGTCTCGCTGGATTGATTGTTGGATTCTTTTTATGTGTTGGCTATGTATTACAAACATTCGGCTTACTTTATACAACTTCTTCAAAAGCTGGTTTCTTAACAGGGCTTAGTATCGTTATGGTACCAATTTTGTCTTTTATCTTTTTAAAACAAAAAGCTACCATTTTCATCGTACTTGGCATTGCTGTAGCAACAGCAGGTTTATACTTATTAACGGCTGGTGATTCTTTTCAATTAAACATTGGAGATATACTCGTTCTCGGTTGTGCAGTTGCTTTTGCTGCCCATATTCTTGTTAACGGTTTCTTTTCTAAGAAAATATCACCTTTATTACTAAGCACCTCTCAAGTATTAGCTGTCGGTATATTTTCTTCTATTTGCACTTTTTTGTTTGAAGATTGGGAAAAATTATTTTCAGTTTCACTATGGACGAATCAATCCTTTTTATTCGCTCTATTTCTAACTTCCCTATTTGCGACATCCATTGCTTTTTTCATTCAAACATCGGCACAAAAACATACTTCTCCAACAAGAGTAGCAATTATTTTCGCAATGGAGCCCGTTTTTGCTGCATTAACAGGCGTTCTAGTTGCAAATGAACAGCTTTCTATTTCTGCTATTATTGGATGTCTATGTATTTTCCTAGGTATGGTTTTTGTTGAATTACCTTCCAAAACAAAAAAAGAAGCGCAGGCTGCGTGAAGTTACGCTTGTAACTTCCGCATAAAAGCCTTAGCGCTTTTTTTATCTGTAATTTCTTCTTCTTTCAATCGTTCTAATAACGCGACAAAATAACTGCCATCAAACTGTAATTGATGTTTAATCGTCGCTTCTATTGCTACGTTCACAATCCCATCAGATGCACCAGTATATCCTTGTCCGAACATAATAAATCCTTGTGCTTCCTCTGATAATTTAAATCCTTTCGTATGTAAGAATGAAAGATAATCTTCTACTGTTTGCATGATATTCCCACCTACTCAAAAATTCTCCACTTCTTATCATACATGTTTTTATACTCTATGAGAATGAAATTTATTTGACAACTTTGTAAATCTATCGTCTACTTCTTAGAAAAAAGAGGAGTTCCTTACAATATAAAAGAATATGTAAAGTGGAATTTATTTTATATTAAAGGGGATATCGAATGAAACAAGCACTATTAATTATCGATGCTCAGCAAGAATTAATGGATGGAAATGAACAAGAAAATGAAGTTTTTCGTAAAACCGAGCTATTATCTACACTAAATACAGCCGTACAGAAAGCAATAGATGCAAATGCCCTTACTGTTTTCGTAAGAGATATCGATGTTGCTTCTGGTAGCGGAGAAGGATTTGAAGTACATAATCAAATTAAAGTACCTCAGTCTGCAATCCTTATTAATAAAGCAGCAACAAACTCATTCTATGGCACTTCTTTACTTGAACTTTTAAAAGAAGAAAAAATTAATCATATTGTTATAGGTGGATGTAAAACAGAACATTGCATTGACACCGCAGTTAGAACAGCTACTGTACAAGGATTTGACGTTACATTAATTAAAAATGGTCATTCCACAACTGATTCTGACGTATTGTCTGCAGAGCAAATTATTGGTCATCATAATAAAACTCTACACGGTCATTATAATGTTGATCATTTTTCTATGGTGAGAGATATCGAGGAAGATCTCTTTCAGCCAACTCACGACCAATATCGTGATTAACGAAAAAGAATCCTTTTCACAAAAGGATTCTTTTTTATCCAAAAATTTGCGCTACAATACTGTATAGTTCTCCATTTCTTTTCAAAAATTGATCACTATTTTTTATCATAATTGGTGGGGTATTAACCTTTTGAAAACCAGTAATCTCTAATTCTTTCATGAAACCTTTCTTTCCTTCTGGTACATCAATTCTTAATTTACCATGATGCTCCCTTGCTAAATAATGTACCATTCTCATTGCCATCGCATCATTTTTAGCAACGACCGGTCCTATTATTTTATTTTCTGGCGTTTGTATACTTAAACCGTAACCTAATACATTTTGTTGTGCATCCTTTGTAACAATACATTGTTCACTTTGAATAATTCGATACTTTAAAAACTCTTCTCTATTTGTTCCAAATGCATCTTTATCTATTTGTATTATTTCTTCTAAATCACATTCTTCATAATTCACAATATACTCTTCATTTCCTACACAATGGTAATTCGCATTGTACGAGTTACATATGTATTTAGAAACATAACTAACAGCCCTGAATCCTAGTCTTTCATATAAAATTTTCCCCTCATCCGTGGCAATAAGCATAATGGGGGTTTGAGTTAATACGCTTTTAACACATAAATCCGTTATTATCTTTCCAACCCCTCTTCCTTTATAATCTGGATGTACAATTACCATTCCAATTGAGGCTAATGTCTCCCCGTATAGTATAATTGCTGCGCTAGCAATAAGCTCTTCTCTCTCATTTACTACACCATATACTATACCCGTATTCAAAATCATCTCAATTTCCTCTCTGTTGTAATCCCAGCCAATATGAGAAGATAATGCTACAATATCTTCTATTTTTCCTTTCCTAAGACGCTCCACCCTAATCTCCACTTCAATCATTCCCCATCTCCTTCTTTAGACGTTTGAACCATTCTGCATGAATCAACTTGTACATGTTTCCCTTTATCACTTACACACATATCCTATTTTGACCAAGACTATATTGTAAATGAGGTGACAACATGCCCATTACGAATCGATTTTCTACCACCACTAACGGCGCACTCGCTATTACAGGAAATACACTAGGCTTAAGTAAAATTAGTAATCTAAACCGTGCTGGTACAATCGGGGCAATTGGTGCATTCGTAACTACGAATACTGCTTTACAAGTACCTACTTTTCCTGCTGGTACAACATTAAACTATACACAAAATAGTTCTACCGCTCTTTTAAATATCCCTGCTG
This sequence comes from Bacillus sp. P4_E1, assembly GCF_056401715.1. Taxonomy (NCBI): domain Bacteria; kingdom Bacillati; phylum Bacillota; class Bacilli; order Caryophanales; family Bacillaceae; genus Bacillus; species Bacillus sp. P4_E1. The sequence goes on along the minus strand of NZ_JBFUIV010000005.1, from coordinate 238,063 downwards.
GTAGTACTATTCTTTACGCAGAACTTGTTTGGGGTGGAAACTATTTATCTCGTGATCAAAACATTACGAGTGTATTAGGAAACCCAGTTTCTTTTACAACACCTGTTTCAACATACTCGATTACCCCTTCAGCTGTTACAGCTTCAAATCAAACATTCGTTTCTGGATCTGTCACATTTGGATTTTATACACGATCAGCGGATGTAACGTCACTCGTTCAAGCTGCTGGATCTGGATCTTATACAACAGGTTCTGTTCCTGGACTTGTAGATCCTTTAGACGCTTCTAATGGAGCCATTAATTCTGCAGGATGGACGCTTATTGTCGCTTATCAAAACGGTTCCTTACCCGCAAGAAATTTAACAATTTACGTAGCTGGTAACCGTGTTTCTGTAGAAACCGGTAGTGCAGATGTATCTGTCTCAGGGTTTTTAACACCTGCCGGTGGACCTGTAAGCGGGAGATTATTTTTAAGTTCTACTGAAGGGGATGCTGATTTAACTGGAGATCAAGCTTTATTTGGACCAAATTTCAGTTCATTAAATGCATTATCTGGGCCAAATAATGCTGTTAATAATTTCTTCGGTTCTCAAATTAATAATGCTGCAGGGAACTTAGATACAACTGGTACATTTGGAACGCGAAACCAGAGTGCCTCTACAAGTACAAATATCTCCGCTGGAAGACAAGGATGGGACATTACTTCCATTGATATTTCTCCTTATTTAACAAATTCCCAAGTATCTGCCTCAATTCGTTTAACTACTAACGGGGATGCATATATGTTAAATACAGTCGGTTTACAAATCAATATAAACTCACCTAATATACAAGCAACTAAAAGCGTGAATAAAAGTGTCGCTACAATTGGAGATATTCTAACCTATACAGTTACTGTTCCTAACACCGGGCTTCTTCCTGCAAATAACGTTACTTTTACAGATGTTCTCCCTAACGGTACTTCCTTTATACCTGGAAGCGTAACGATAGATAACGTACCACAAACAAATGCAAATCCGGTCGCCGGTATATCTCTGGGGACAATTAATAATGGCTCTTCTCGTACAGTAGCTTTCCAAGCGACTGTCGTTTCTCTTCCAAGTCAAAATCCTATCTCTAACACTGCGAATATTACATTTCAATATACACCGATTGCCGGAGGAACGACTTTTAACGGTCTTGCAACAAGTAACTCTGCAGGAACACAAATTAACCTCGCAGATATTAATGGCACAAAATCAGTTAACAAACTTTTTACCGATATTGGTGAAACATTAACTTACAGTATTGCCTTAGCTAATATAGGAAATATCGCTGCAACGAATGTTATATATACAGATCCGATTCCTAGCGGGACCACTTTCATTCCAGGGAGTGTAACTGTTAACGGAGTTACTCAAGGGGGAGCAAATCCCGCTAATGGTATATCAATCGGATCTATTGCTGCAAATTCTACTACTACTATTTCCTTTCAAGTATTCGTTCCTTCTATCCCACAAACAAATCCAATATTAAATAGTGGTACAACAACATATCAATACATTCCTGTACCAAACCAGCCGGCAGTAAGCGGGACTGACACGACGAATATTGTCTCCACGCAAGTGAATAATGCTACTGTAACAATGACAAAAGCAGTAGATAAAAACTATGCAGATATTGGCGATACACTGACTTACACTGTTGCCTTTACAGGAACAGGTAATACGAATGCGAACAATGTTATTTTTACAGATGTCATTCCTACAGGAACAACTTTTGTCCTAAACAGTTTAACAATAGATGGTACGACACAAGTTGGAGCAAATCCGGCTAACGGTGTGAATATAGGATCCATCGCAACTGGCACAACCAAAAACGTTTCATTTCAAGTAGTAGTAAACACAATACCTCCAGCAAATATCGTATCTAATGGATCAAGCGCTTCTTATCAGTATACTGTCAACCCTAGTCAATCACCCATTACGAAAAACATCGCTTCTAACGTCGTTACCACTCAAATTAACAATGCGAATTTAACATTAACAAAATCGACAAATAAACAATTTGCTACAATTGGAGATACAATCAGTTATACAGTCCTTATCACAAACAGTGGAAATACTGCTGCAACGAACGTACAGCTAACCGATCCACTTCCAAATGGAACGATATTGACTCCAGGTACTGTAACGCTAAACGGCGTTTTGCAAAATGTAACTTCTCTTATTGCCTTACCTATCGGTACAATTCCTGGCGGAGCTACTTTCACCTTATCCTTCCAAGTAACAGTCATTAACATTACTGCACAAAACCCTATCATTAATAACGCTTTCGCCTCTTATATTTACACTGTAAACCCAAGCCTGCCGCCAACTTCAAAAACAGCAAATTCTAATTCTGTTGCCTCAACAATTAGACTAGCAAATCTACATGCTATAAAATCTGTGGATAAAACATTTGCGGAAGTTGGAGATGTATTAACTTACACCTTTGCTCTTACAAACGATGGAAATGTTGCGGCGAACAATGTATTACTATCCGATTCAATTGCAAATGGTACTTCCTTCGTACCGAACAGTGTTATAGTTAACGGTGTTACTCAGCCGGGCGCAACACCAGCTAGCATCAATATTGGTAGCATCAATGCTAATACTACAATTACAGCTTCATTCCAGGTATTAATAACTAGTATTCCAAACCCAAATCCTATTTCGAATAGTGCCTCCATTTCCTATAACTTTATTGTTGATCCAAACGCTTCACCTGTAAGTAAGAACACTACTTCAACCACTACATTTACTCAAGTAAACGATGCAAATGTCATTTCAGCCAAAACAGTGGATCGAGCGTTCGCTACCGTAGGGGATATATTAACTTATACCGTTATTTTAACGAATGCAGGAAGTGTTTCTGCTGATAATCCTACTTTCATAGATATAAATCCAGATGGTACTACCTTTATTCCAAATACTTTTCTTATTAATGGCGTTTTGCAAAACAATGCAGATCCAAATATAGGTGTCCTGTTACCTTCTATTCCTGCTAGCGGATTAATTACCGTTTCTTATCAAGTAACTGTCACTGCTTTACCAGCCCAAAATCCAACAACTAATTCATCGAGTACACAGTATAGTTTCGTTCTAAATCCAGGTGATCCACCAATTATAGAAACATCTTTAAGTAATACTGTAAGTACACAAATTAATTTAGCAAATGTAGTTATTGTCAAAGAGGTAGATTTAACTATTGCCGATGTCGGGCAACCAATCACATATACAATTTCCTTAGCTAACCTTGGGAATACTACAGCAAACAATGTTGTTGTTACCGATATAATCCCTCCCGGCACCACTATCGTACCAAATAGTATTTTTATAGGTGGCGCTTTACAGCTAGGTGCAGACCCAAGTACCGGCCTTCAAGTCGGCTCCATTCCTGCAGGTGGTTTTACAACGATTGTTTTTCAAATAAGTGCAAATGGGCTACCTTCACCAAATCCAATTCAAAATAGCGCTTCACTTCAATATAACTTTATCGCTGATCCAAATTTACCTGTTGTTGTGAAAAACGCTACTAGTAATATAGTAACTACACAAATTAATACTGCTAATATTGTTGCTACAAAACTAACGAGCACAAATTTCGCTGATGTTGGTGATGTCATATTATATGCGACTATTTTAACAAATAACGGGAATATCCCTGCTTCTAATGTAACGTTTACAGATATCATTCCAGCGGGTACCCTGTTCATTCCTAATACTGTAACGATTAACAATGTCCCTATAGCAAATGCAAATCCTGCTAACGGTATTTTTATCGGTACGATAGGAGCGAATTCATCACGAACCGTTGCATTCCAGGTTCTTGTACCAACTATCCCTGCTGTAAATCCGATTACGAATCAATCAAGCACAACATTCCAATATACGTACGATCCATCCAAACCAGCTGTAATGCAGATGGTGGCTTCTAACACGGTACAGACAACAATTAATAACGCTACGATTACCGCTGCAAAATCTGCAGATAAACAGTTCGCTAACGTAAATGATATTATTACGTACACGACTACTTTAACAAATAGCGGGAATACACTTGCATCAAATATAGTATTTACAGATGCCATTCCAAGTGGGACTTCATTTATTCCAAATAGTGTAACAGTAAATGGTACTACACTCCCTAATATAAATCCAGCAAATGGCGTAGCAATTGATCCAATAAACCCCAATACAAATACAACAATCTCATTTCAAGTAATAGTAAATTCCATCCCTAGTCCAAATCCAATCCCGAACCAAAGTAATACAACGTACCAATATTTCGTAAATCCTAACTTACCTCCAGCATCCGCCAATGCGTTAAGTAACGTAATAACAACTCAAATTAATAATGCTACGATCGTCGCTACTAAATCAGTGAATACACCGACAGCTGCAATTGGAGATATCGTTACCTATACGATTGCAGTTACAAACACTGGAAATATCCCTGCTAGTGCAAATGTTTTAACGGATGGGCTTGGCGCAGGAGCTTCATTTATCCAAAACTCCGTAACTATCAATAATGTTCCACAACCAGGATTAGATCCATCACTTGGTATTCACTTAGCAGATATTCCACCAGGTAATACTGTATTTATTTCTTTTCAAGCACAAATTTTAGCGATACCGCCTAGTGGCACATTAACAAATAACGCCCTTGTAAATTATGAATATACAGTGAATCCAAACCAATCACCTGCTGTTGGTAGTACAATTACAAACACAACAGTTACTCCAATCATTGATGCTACTCTATCTATAAATAAAACTGTCAATTCAACATTCGCTACTATTGGAGATACACTTACTTTCACTTCCACCATTACTAATTCCGGTAACACTACCGCAAACAATGTTATTTTTACAGATTTAATTCCAGATGGCACAACGTTTATTCCAAATAGTTTTACAGTAAATGGAACAACCATTCCTAATGCAAATCCACAAAATGGTATCAATATCGGTAACATAAATTCAAATGCATCAGTTATACTCAGCTTTCAAGTAAACATTGCAACGATTCCCAATCCTAATCCAATCCCTAATAAATCATCGGTTCAATATAGTTTTATTGTAGATATTAATGAACCACCTGTTTCACGAACAGTTAAATCCAATAAAACTTTTACACAAGTAAATACTGCTTCCGTTATCGCAACAAAAACTGCGAGTAGTGCATTTGCTGCTGTTGGAGATACAATTACGTATACAACAACCCTTACCAATAGCGGAAATACAACTGCAAACACACCTGTTTTTATAGATATATTACCACCTGAACTTTCATTCGTGCCTGATAGCGTACAAATTAATACCATCCCACAACTTGGATTTAGGCCAGATAACGGGGTTCCTTTAGACCCAATTCCAGTTGGAGGAACGACAACCATTACTTTCCAAGCCATTGTCGGTTCAATACCAGCTTCAAACCCTACGATGAACCAATCTAGCACAACATACTCTATTATTATTGATCCTACCGAGCCGCCTGTTACAGAAACGGCTACTAGTAATCCGGTCTTAGTTCAAATAAATGAAGCAATCATTCAAGCAACGAAAAGTGTGGATCGTATCTTTTCTGACGTAGCACCTGGAAATTCATTTTTAACGTATACTGTTTTATTAGAAAATATAGGGAACACGACTGCTACTAATATCATTTTTACAGATCCGATTCCAAATAATACAGTATTTATAGAAGATAGCGTTCGAGTAGGTGGGGTTTTATTACCTGGAGTAAATCCAGCGAATGGGATACCAATTGGAGATATTATTACAGGAGATTTTATAAACGTCACCTTCCGCGTGCAAGTAGTTAGTATTCCAAATCCAATTTTCACAATTGGGCCTGGGGGACCAAACTCACCGGTTGTAAACGGTGCTTCTATTAATTATCAATTTATGACAGGACCTAATTTACCACTCGTTTCACGAAGTACAACATCCAATTCTGTTTCGACACAAATAAATTCCGGGGAAATTGTAGCGGTTAAATCCGCGGATAAAAATTTCGCAACAATCGGCGATACAATTTCTTATACAATTACATTAAATAACCCTGGAAATGTCACTTCACAAAATATAATTTTCACAGATATTTTACCTGACGGAACGACATTTATTTCCGGGACTCTTACAAGCGATTCTGGTACACAGCAAATTGGAAATCCAGCTAGCGGGATACAGATTGAAAATATAAATCCAGGTGGAACGGCCATTATTACTCTCAACGTACTTGTTACAAACATTCCAAGTATAAATCCAATTTCTAATTTTAGTTCTGTACAATTTGCACATGTGGTCGATCCTAGCCAACCTGCCGTATCACAAACGAATGTATCTAATGCGGTTTCGACAACTATTAATAGTGCAATTTTAACAACCCAAAAAAGTGCTGATAAATCTATAGTTTCAGTTGGAGATACGATTACGTATACCACTACTATTACAAATACAGGGAATACAGCAGCAACGAATATAACATTCACAAGCGCTATTCCAGCTAGCACTACATTCATACCAAATTCAGTTACAGTAAATGGAGTTCAGCAACCTGGTGCGCAACCAGCACTTGGAGTAAATTTACCAAATATCGCACCCGGCGCGACAGTAACTGTTACTTTCCAAGTAAATGTTATTTCTATTCCCCCTTCAAGCTCGATTATGGATAATGACACAATTTTATATTCTTATACTGTTGATCCAAGCGGAGCTCCTATTACAACTTCTATTTCAACGAATATCGTTACAAATCCTGTACTAGATGCCATGATAACGATGGTAAAATCAGTCGATCAAACGCTTGTAACACTAGGTGATGCCATTACCTATACGACCATTTTAAAGAATAGTGGTAATACAAATGCAACTAACATTACTTTCACTGACCTTATACCAGATGGTACAGCGTTTATTACTGATAGCGTTACAATAGATGGCATCACGCAAATTGGTCTTAATCCTAATACAGGTATAACGATTGGATCAATTGCTCCTAACAGCTCAATATCTATTGCATTTCAAGTTACCGCTACTTCTACTCCCGTTCAAAATCCTATTGCCAATTCGGCTAGTGCTTCTTACACATTTATCGCTGACCCTAATGCCCCTATTGTTTCAAGGAATGTTACTTCAAACACAGTGTTCACTACAATTAACACAGCTACCATTCTTTCATTAAAACAAGTCGATAAATCCTTTAGTCGTATTGGAGACACACTCACCTATACTGTTACTTTAACAAACAATGGAAACTCATCCGCACAAAATGTTATTTTCTCAGATACAATGCCGAGCGGAACTACATTTATTGCAAACTCATTTTCTATTAACGGGGTTTCTCAAAGTGGTGCGGACCCATCGAACGGTGTAAATATTGGGCCTATAACAGCTGGGTCTACAGTAACTGTTTCATTCCAAGTAAACGTGGCGTCATTACCAACCGAAAACCCAATTGTAAATTTCTCATCAACATCGTATCAATTAATCTCACCGCCTGATGCAGAAACTTCAATTAGTAATCCTGTTTCAACACAAATTAGAGAAGCTATATTATCTATGACGAAAAATGAAAGTCTATCCTTTGCAGATGTCGGGCAAACTGCTTTTTACACTACTTCTATTGCCAATGTAGGCAATACGGATGCAACTAATATTGTATTCACAGATGTATTACCAAGTGGACTCACATTTGTTCCTAACACATTAACTGTCGATGGTATTTTACAACCTAATGCGGATCCAAATACAGGTGTATTACTTGCAGCACTTCCACCAAATGAAATATATAGTATCGTCTTTCAAGTTACAGTGAACAGCATTCCACCTATTAATCCAGCACCGAATACAGCATCAACGACATATGAGTTTACTGTTGATCCAAGTAATCCGCCGGTATCGAATACAGCTAGCTCCAACACTACACTTCTTCAAATAAACAACGCAAATATTATTAGCACAAAAACAGCAAATCTTACTTTTGCGGATGTTGGTAATACAATAACATTTACACTTAACCTTCCTAATACAGGGAATGCGGCTGCAACTGATGTAACTATTATCGATATTCTTGATAGCAATTTAAGTTTCATTCCAAACAGTTTCACAGTTAATGGGCAAACCATTCCAAACGCTGATTTATCTACTGGTGTAAATATAGGTTCAATTAATGGTGGTAATGCGGCAATCGTCACATTCCAAGCAACTGTTACTACACTTCCAACACTTAATCCAATTTCTAATTTTGCTTCTACCACATATCATTATGTCGTTGATCCTAGCCAGTCACCTATTACAACTTCCAATCAATCGAATACAACGACAACTCAAATTAATAGCGCTATCCTTACTGCACAAAAAAATTCAAATGCGGAAACGGTAGATATCGGGCAAGATATCGTCTACTCCGTTACAATTACAAATAGCGGAAATGTTAGTGCAACGAATGTTATTTTTACCGACCTTATTCCAGCCGGAACTTCCTTTGAACCGAATAGTTTTACACTTAACGGAATTAGCATCCCAAATGCAAATATAATTACAGGTGTTCCAATTGGTGATATCGCGCCAAACCAATCTGTCATCGTAGCATTTCATATTAATGCCAATGAAATTCCGCCTATAAATCCAATTTCCAACCAAGCTAGCGTTAGCTTCCAACATATCGTTAATCCAGCAAATCCTCCAGTTTCAAAAAATATTACTTCTAACAGCGTTACAACAAAAATTGAAAGTGCTATTTTAAACACTATTAAAATAGGAGATAAAGCTTTTGCAACGATTGGTGATACGATTACGTATACAACCACTATTACGAATACAGGAAATATCTCTGCTAACAACGTTGTTTTCTCAGACCCTATACCGACATGGACACAATTTGTTGCAGGATCAGTCATTGTTGATGGCACTTCATTACCATCCGCTTCTATCATTGACGGTGTTGGCATAAATACGATAACTCCAAATCAAATCGTAACAATTATGTTCCAAGTCCAAATAATAAGCAATCCAACAACGTTCACACCTGAACTCCAAAACTTAGGATTTGTTAACTTCCAATATAACGTAGGCAATTCATTACAGACTCAGCCTGGAAATGTGGAGACGAACGTCTTCGTTACTTCTATTAATTCAGCAATACTTTCAGCTGTAAAAACTGCTAATACAGCCTTTGCGAATATCGGAGACACAATCACTTATACAGTTTTGATTCAAAACAGCGGCAATACAAACGCTACGAATCTAAATTTCTCAGATCTTATTCCAGCTGGAACGACCTTTGTTGAAAATAGCTTTTCTGTAAATGGAAGTATCATTCCAGGGGCAAATCCAAATACCGGAGTTAATATCGGAACCGTTAGTACGAACAGTTCCTTAACTGTTACTTTCCAAGTCATAGTTACATCTACTCCACCTTCAAACCCAATTACAAACGTTGCATCTATTCAATACGCATTCATTGTTGATCCGGCAGCTCCTCCTGTTACAGGCACAATAACTTCTAATAGTGCTTCCACACAAATTAATAACGCGACTGTTACAACTGTTTTAGAAGCAAATCGAGCAATCGTATCTATCGGAGATATAATTACGTATACAGCAACATTAACGAATACTGGAAACTTCCCTGCAAATTCTGTATTACTCATTAACGGAGTTCCTGAAGGGGCATTATTTGTTCCAAATAGTGTCACGCTTAACGGGATTTCACTTCCAGATGCAAGTCCAACTCTCGGTATTCCAGTTGGTATTATCGCACCAGGTGATTCTGCTACTATTACGTTCCAATTTCTTGCAAGTTCTATTCCACCGCAAGGGACGATTATAAATCAAGCCATTACAAGTTACACGTATATTGTCGATCCAAATCAACCTCCAGTTACAGCAACATCCTCATCTAATACGGTTAATACAGCTGTCGTTGATGCATCGTTATCCGCAATTAAAAATACAGATTCTCTCGTACAATCTACCGACGGTACAATCACTTACACAGTAGTCGTTCAAAATAACGGAAATACTACTGCAAATACAGTTACTTTAACAGATTTGGTCCCAGAAGGAACTGCATTTATTCCGAATAGCGTGACCATTAATAGCGTTTCAGTTCCAGGTGCCGATCCAAATGTAGGGATACCATTAAACTCCATCGCGCCGTCAGAAATCGTCACCGTCACATTCCAGGTTATCGTTCAATCCATTCCAAACGTAAATCCAATTTCTAATATAGCCCGTATTGACTATACTTTTATCGCCGATCCAACCTCTCCTATCATCTCTCGAACAATTACGTCTAATCCAGCTTTCACACAAATTTCGGATGCGAATATTCTTTCTTTAAAAGCAGTCAATGCACAACAAGCAACAACCGGTGACATTTTGACCTATACGATAACGCTAGAAAATACCGGAAATATTCCAGCTACTAATCTCATATTTTCAGATACGCTTCCAGAAGGGACTACATTCGTAGAAAATAGTTTTACACTTAATGGAACAGCTATACTTGGTGCAAATCCAAATGTAGGGGTTGCTTTGCCTAACCTAGTAGCAAACGCTACTCACCTTATTTCGTTCCAAATTCTTATTAACGATTCATTCTCGCAACAATCGATTACAAATCAATCCAATACAACATATTCAATTCAACCAGATCCAAGCCAGCCACCTATTACTGAAACATCTACAAGTAATATTGTCATTACAAATTTCGTGCAAGCACAATTGACAATTACAAAAACGTCCAATCCAATAACTGTAGATATTGGTGGAACTATACTTTATATTTCTGAAGTGAAAAATATCGGCAATGTTGACGCAATAAATATTATTTTTACAGATTCTATTCCAACTGGGACTACATTCGTTTCCGATAGTGTCACAATTAACGGTGTCCTGCAGCCAGGTGTAAATCCAGAAAACGGAATACCACTTGGAACAATTCCAGCAAACAGTTCCAAAACGATACTATTTCAAGTGCAAACAAACAATCCACCTACTGAAACCGAAATTGTAAATCAATCTTCTGCAAATTACCAATATGTAAGTATTCCTACAGCTCCACCGGTGAATCGCTCTGCAAATTCTAACATTGTTACAACATCACTTCAAAATGCAAATATTATTTCTGTTAAAAGCGCGGATGTAACTTTCGTATCAATTGGGCAAATTATTACCTACACAAATACACTACAAAATATAGGAACCATTCCAGCTAACAATACCGTGTTTATTGATAACATTCCAGAAGGTACTATATTCATTGAAGATAGCTTATCAATAAATAATGTGATTCAGCCTGGCGCGAATCCTGAAAACGGAGTAACTCTCAGCACGATACAACCAAATGAAACAGTCACTATTTCATTCCAAGTACAACTTACAAATATACCGTCCGGCAATACAGTCATTAATATTTCAGACACTTCGTACGAATACCAAATTGACCCTAGCTCTCCGATTATTCAGCGTAGATCGTTATCAAATGCAGTAAACACGGAAGTGCGGACGGCAAATGTTAGTGCAATTAAATCCGCCAATAGATCCATTACACGCATCGGTCAAATCATCACATATACAGTCGCCGTTACAAACGCTGGTACAGTACCTATTACAAATACTCTCCTAATTGACGCAATTGCTGCTGGCACCACATTCGTTCCAAATAGCATCCTTGTAGATGGCATACCAAGACCTAACGAAAATCCAATTACCGGTATCAATCTTGGTATTATCCTTCCAAATAATACGATTATTGTTACGTTCCAAGTAAATGTAGTCTCTATACCTGCACAAAATACTATTAATAATATCGCTGTTATACACTATGAATATCAACCGGAACCAAGCGCACCACCAATTTCAGAAACGACCTCTTCCAATACTACAAATATACAATTTATTGATGCTATTCTTATCGCTACAAAATCCGCTAATAAAGTATTAGCTAACATTGATGACACCATTGAATATACAGTATTCATTCAAAATAACGGATCTACTACAACTAACTCCATCTTTTTTACAGATACTATAGAAGATGGAACAGTATTTATTCCGGGAAGTGTAACAGTTAACAACACTGTACTTCCTGCAGCAGATCCGAATATCGGCTTTTTCATTCCTAATATTGCGTCAGGGCAAGCGACTACAATAACGTTCCAAGTTTCCGTTACGAATTTACCAGCTTTAAATCCAACGCCTAATACTGCAAACATCGTCTACGACTTTATTTTCAATCCTGACTTTGCACCAATTCAAAAATCTACTACTTCCAATACTACTTTCGTCCAAATTAATGATGCCGATATCGTTTCACTGAAAACTGTTAATTCGACTTCTGTAACGATTGGCGACATTTTAACTTATACAACAACTTTAACGAATATAGGAAATACAGATGCTACTGCTGTTGTATTTACAGACAACATACCTGATGGAACAACCTTTATAGACGGTAGCGTTTTAGTAAATAATATTCCTCAGCTTAACGCGAATCCAAGTACTGGTATACTTGTAGGAACGATTGCACCTAACGTTTCTATTCCAGTCACGTTTTCCGTTACTGTGTTAGCTCTTCCAGCTAGCGGTCGTATTCAAAATCAATCCACTTCTCGTTATACAATTAATGGTGAAGAACAAATATCGACTAGTAATATTACCTTCACTGAAGTTATTTCTGCTAATGTAATTGCAACAAAAACAACGCCTATCCAATATGCTGACCTACAAACTATCATCCCTTACACAATTTCCATCACAAACAATGGGAATATACAAGTAGAAAACATTATCGTTACTGATATCATTCCAGCAAATACGAGATTTATAGAGAACAGTGTTATTGTGAATGGCACCGCTCGTCCAAATGACAATCCACTTAGCGGTATACAAATTGATAACATTCCGCCTAATACGACAGCAACTATTCTATTCCAAGTCCGGGTTACTTCCATTCCGCAAACAAATCCAATCTCTAACACGAGTACAATTGAATATGAATACACGGTACCAGATAGGCCACCTATTACCGCAACTATTATTTCATCAGCTGCCGTAACAGAAATTCATCACGCGAATTTAAATAGCAATAAAACTGTTGACCTTGCATTTGCAACGGTCGGTGATACGTTAACGTATACGATTACACTAAATCAAACTGGTAATGTTTCAGCAGATGATGTAGTCATTCAAGATATTATTCCTCAAGGTACTACGTTTATAGAAAATAGTGTCATTGTAAACGGAGAAACTGTTCCGGGAGTTAATCCAGTAAGCGGCATACCAATTGGTACTATAATTGTAGGTGGAGATGCCATCGCTTCCTTCCAAGTAACTGTAACTTCTATTCCAACACCAAATGAACTCAACAACAAAGCAATTACTACTTTTAACTATATAGTCAATCCAAATAACTTACCTGTTACAAATACGACTACAACAAATACTGTCACAACAACTGTCCAAAATGATAATGTCGTTGCCATAAAATCTGTTAATGCCACGAATGCATTACCTAGTCAAACTTTAACGTATACAATTACAATTACTAATAGCGGTAATGTAACGATTGAAGACCTTCTTGCCATAGACACCGTACCAGTAGATACAATTTTCATTACTGGCAGTGTTACGATTAACGGGATCAATCAGCCTAATGCGAATCCTGAAAATGGTATTCCATTAGGAAACCTTGCTCCTAATGAATCTGTTGTCATTACGTTCCAAGTAACAATATCTTCTTCGACTCTTCAAACTGCAATCAATAACGACGCTTCTGTTTCCTATACTGTTACCATTGATCCGAATGAACCACCTATTACAATTACAAAGCAAACAAATACCGTTACAACAACGATCGTTGATCCAATGGTGCGCATTGAGAAAAACGCTGACAAATCTTCTGTCGTTATAGGAGATATTATTACATTCACATTAGAGGTATTTAATCATTCCCCAATTCCTACAGTAAGTACTTCCGTTTTAGATATGATTCCAGCTGGTACAACATTTATAGAAAACAGTGTAACAATTAACGGTACTCCGGTTCCAAATATTCGACCAGACACTGGTATTAACATTGGTTCCTTATCGGCAGATGGAGTAGCAACTATAACATTTAAAGTTCTCGTAACTTCTATCCCTTCAAACAGTACAATTATCAATTCCGCAACAGTTACAGCTGCTTTCCAATTGACACCACAGGATCCGATTATTACTTTCATCGTTAATTCGAACATTGTTCGCATACCAGTTCAATTTATAACGGCAGCAGTGATAAAAAATGCTTCCGTCAGCTCTGCTTATTTAAACCAATATTTTGATTATACAGTGCGTATTACGAATACTTCCGAGATTTCACTTTCAAATATTTCATTACAAGACACCATTCCAGCAGGTTTACAATTTATGAACGGTACGGTCTTCATTAATGGGGAACGCTCTCCACTAGCGAATCCGAATATCGGTTTCCTAGTCGCTACTAATTTGGAACCGAACGAAACAATTATCGTGTTATTCACAGTACAAGTGATAAGCCCACCTATTAATAATGAATTTAAAAACACGGCAAACGTTTCTTTACAACTTCAAATCTCTCCTACCGATCCACCAATCACAGTAACCATTACAAGTAACGAAAACATCGTCACCTTTATTCCAGAAAATCCAGATGAAACACTTCCAAATTTAAATTGTTTCTTTGACGGTGAACGTTTCATACGCATTACTCCTCGAAATATACGAAATTACTTTTGGACTTGGATTTGGTGGCGTTAATTCAGTACAACAAAAAAGATTGTATTTTGGTTGATTTGGACCAAATTACAATCTTTTTTTCATTCCACAGACTACACATTTCTCTTTTAAATTGAATTTATCCCGCTATTTGCGGGTAGTAAGGCTCCCACCTCAAAATTCGGCGAATGCGAGGAAGTTAGGTGGAGTCAGGATGCCCGTAAAAGCCCCATTATGCGGGCTAATAATCAGTGGGGGATGGACAAAACCCCACTGATGAAAGTTTCACTTTATCACGTCGCCTAGTACTCGTCCAAAATTATACAAAGACAGGATCATCTCACGTTATTTTAGTCGTAATAAGCTGACCAACTTCATTAATAGTAACTTTCCATTTCGCTCCACTAGCAGTCTTCATAATTACACCTTGACTTGCTTCCAGCTCAATATCTCCAAACATTCTTCCGCCAGTTGTCGCTAACCAAGCATTTCCATTTTCCATAGAAGACCTTGCAAAAATACGATTAATTCGAAAACGCTTATGGTCTTGAGAGTAACCACTCAATGTAATTCTTACTTTATATAACTGATTAGCTTTCATATTCGATATAACTGTATCTCCAACATTTAATGGAACATCTGCCGCGATAATCCAACTCCCAGTTGCACTTAATGCATATTCAATTTTAATTTTCTTTGGGCTCTCTCCCCACCCAAAGTACATCCCAATACAATTCAACATTTTGATCGGATTTTTCGTAAAGTCCAATTCAATAACAACTGGATTACTATCTGGAACATCAATATAATTCACACTTTGTTCATCTATTAAATTAAAACAATTAGCGATATTTCCTCCGTAAGGTAATTTCCCACTTACTTGCTTAACACTATACTTCCGCTGAGCATTTACTAAAATATCATCTTGATTTCCTATTAAATGTGGTTTATTCAGCGTCAAAGGTAACTGAATCCGAAGTGATTCTTCATAAGTAGACTTACAAACATTGTATTGTCCGTTATCTACAATAGTTGTTGAAAGTAAATTTGAAAAAAGGTAGTTACGATGGGAATTGGAAGAAAATTCAATTACTATTTGTTCACTACTCATCCTGTACGTATCCCAAATCATACAGTTGAATGTATTATAAGCACCTGAACAACGAATTGCTTTTTTCGTTTGTTGTCTACATTGCACTTGAATATCATGAAACGTATTTCCTGAACTTTCATTTGGTAAATCACTATTCCCATCTACTTCTATTCCATACTGACATCCATCAATAAATATAGATTGAAATACATTTGCGTTAATCCAGCAAGGTGTATTTATATTGTCTATATATTCCGTTTTTAAATATATTGCAGTTTGAAAATTTTTAACTTGAACATAGTTAACTTGAAAGAAACTAATATAATCCCACGCTTTTTGACAATAAAAATGTATAGCTTTTCCTTTATATGATGGTGTGGTATTTATTATATTTATATTTGATATGACAGATTGATTAGGCACTTCTATTTGTTGTGAACCGGAAACATAAATAACAGATGACTGAAATACTTGATTAATAACTTGAATAGTACCGCCAGTTATAGAAGCATTACTTTGTAACTCAAACGCATTAAAATCTCCATCAATTTGCAGCGTTACGGTAGGATCTAACTCTAATCTTACGTTGGATTTAATAACAATCGGCTTCAATATTTTATACGTATTAACCCCTGTAATTCTTACCGTCGAAATTCGGTTCGCTACACAATAATTAATCGCTTGTTGAATCGCTAACGAACTATCACTTCCTGAATTCGGAACTGCACCAAAGCAATCAATATGAACACTATTTTCTGGCACACACTCCTCTTGTGAAGAAATATATTCTGACAAAATAAATTCACTCCTCATATTGCCTTTTTCATATAATATGTGAGTTCTCTCTTAAAAGTTTGTATCATAAAAAAAACAAACGACCTCCACGGTCATTTGTTTAATTCATATACATCCTTCGTTTCTTCTACCATTTTAGTTAACGAGAAATTTCTTTCCGCTTTTTCTCGCGCTTTCACTCTAATATCATTCACCTTTTCTTCATTTCCTTGTAATTCCTCCAGCACGTCTGCGAATTCAGATTCGCAATATTCAGATATTAAAACACCTGATTCTCCATCTATTACCGCTTCATTTATTCCGCCGACATCTATTGAAACCATTGGTGTTCCTGTAGCCATTGCTTCAATTACTACCATTGGAAACACTTCACGAAAAGATAATAAAAGTAATACATCCATATTTCCTATAAACTTATGTGGCTCTGAAATATTTCCTAACATCTTTACACTTTGTTGCAAGTCATATTTTTCTATTTCTTTCATAATAGATTCTTTCTCTGGTCCATCACCAGCAATATAAAACATAAAATCATTTCTCTTTTTTAACACATTTGCAATTTTAACAAATAGTTGATGATTTTTCTCCTTGGATAATCTAGCTAATATACCTACTTTATAAGTAGATTCTTTCTTTTTCTGCTGGAATAAAAATTTTTCAATATCCACACCGTTGTAAATTGTCTTTACTTTCTCTTCAGCTACATGAATTGAAATTAAGTTATTCTTTTCAAATTCACTTACTGTAATAATATTGTTCACATATTTATTCATGACATAACGAAAAAGAATTGGCATTTTCTTTTCTAGTATTGTTACATTATGTTTCGTATACACGATTTTTATCTTTCTTTTAATAAACTTTTGAAGTAGAAAAGCATATAATACCATTCGCAAACTATTTGCATGAATAAGTTCTATCTTTCGTTTATAAATCTCTTTTCGTAAGTAATGAATATTTCTCAAATGATTCCATCGACTAAGTAACATAAAATTTTCTTTTCTAGTAAGAGATTGATATAATTCTCCCTCACCTGCAGCTGTATAAACCGTAATGTTTTCATATTGCAAATTGTTTTCCAATTTACAAAAGTAACTCTCGGCTCCCCCAGTTATCAATTTATCTGTCATCAACAATATATTCATACTTGCGTCTTCCCAACTACATTGATTTTATTTTTTCTGTAAGCATGATAAGCATACTTACTAAAATAAAAAAAGATTTGCAATGAATTAAGTGGTTTTTGTGCTCTTAACAGCTTCCAATATCGGAAGGCCGCCCTTATTTTATTTCTTGAAACAGAATTTGTAACAATTCTATATTTTGCCAATACCTGCTGTATCCCTTTCGCTTCATATCCTTTATATAACAATTGTAGCCATAACGCTGTATCTTCAGGCTGCACACTGGGCATTTCAATACAAGGAATCTTCTCACGATCAAGCATCACTGTTAAACACCCAATAATTGTGTTTCCCACTAAATAATGATAATCAACAAATTCCGGTACGTTCACCTCTCTATTCAGATCATTATTATTTTCATCTATTAAACTATAGGACGTATACGAAAACGCAACATGTGTTTCTTCCATAAATAACAATTGCGTCTCCAATTTATTTGGTAGCCAAATATCATCACTATCTAAAAAAGCAATATACCTTCCTCTCGCTTCTTTAATCGCTATATTCCGAGCTTTAGCAGCCCCCATATTTTCTTCTAATGATAATAACCGAATTCGTGAATCCCCTTCTATCATCTCTTTAATTTTTACAGCTGAGTGGTCCGTTGAAGCATCATCAACGATAAGCATTTCCCAATTTTTATAAGATTGACTCTGCACAGATCTGATTGTCTCACCAATAAAACGTAAACTATTATAAGAAGGTGTTATTATAGAAATACAAGGCACCTCGTTATGTACTGATAGACACTTTACCATCTATCATTCCCCTTCCTTCATATGTTGAAATGTACTTCACAACAACTGCTAAAAATAGAAAGAAAGCTTCGTTAATAATAAGTGATAATGACATCATCTGAAATAAAAATGCAATCATAGTCAATAAAAGATATGGCTTTTCACAAAACAAGTTATACTTAGTCAACTTCACCATTAAAATACATAAAAAAGCGCTATATAAAAGAAAACCAATTGTACCCGATTCAGATAAAATTTCTAAAAATGTATTGTGCACATATAGTTTTTCATTGAACTGATACTCATAATAATTCGAAAAATTAAAAGCACCGATACCGATATATGGATTAGATAAAAAATATTTGAAAGCAGCTTCCCATAGTGTAAATCTGCCACTCCCATTATCGCGTGAAAAATCAGAAATTCGACCGTTCAATATATCATCTAGTTGTCCACCCATTACTACATTCGCTAAACTAAAAATAACAACACTAAACAATACTAAGCCCATTATTATTTTTACTTTTTTGGCAAAACTGGACATGCATACATATACAAAAATGACGAGCACAATTGCTAAAATACCACCTCTTGAAAAAGTTAATAAACTCGTTGTAACACATAGAATCAATCCTATTACGTTGGTGATATTATATAAATTTGTCATATAATACATAAAAAATATTGTATTATAAAAAATAAAGATGTTGGGATCATCTAATAATCCAATTAATCTCGGATATCCTCTATCTACTAATAATCCAGCATAAATCTCTCTCTCTTCTCCGCCATATAATCCAAAATGTTGTAATCCAACTATATAGAGTATGAGACTTACAATATTAAATACTAATCCTACATAGACAATGGCTGACTCGAGTACTACTATTTCGGTGTTCCCCAGTAAATTCCTCATAATAAAATAACATCCTAAAACAAGTAATACGCCGAAAATCATACGAATACTAGCACTTAAATATATAGAAAGAATGCCACTTAAACAATAGATGAAATAAAACAGTAAAAATACAACTTCATGAAAATATAGCTTTCGAATATAAAAATCTTTAATTGTTAAACAAAAATAAATGACTAGAAAAATCATATATATCTTCAAAGAAAACCCTATATATATGTTGTATTTACTTAACATAACAAACAAGATTAGAAGAAAAGTCCATTTCATTGAAATTTGCATATTATTTTCCATAGGCTATATCTCCTGCTTCGTAATATAATCCTTTTCTCGTATTTTTCTTATAAATGAAAGAATAAGTTTTTTTAACTCATAATCATATAGGAATATACCAACTACTACGATAAACGTATTAAGAACAAGTGCAATCAAATTATATGTCTTTAATACATATTGCACTCCAATAAAAGTTACACCAAAATAAATTGTATACGGTATTACAATTTGGAATACAATTTTTTTCCTCACTGTACTTACTGCTGTATATCCAATCAAAGCCACTATTTCAAATAAAACCATAGCGTAAGCCGCTCCTCTAACTCCACCAATGCTACTGAAGCTATATAGCATAATTCCTCCAATTACTAAAGCAACACACTGTACGGCAGTTCTCTTATTTTGAAATCCACTCGTTGTTAAACCATCGGCAATAGCAACATTTAAACTTTGTAATACAATGAGAAAAGATAGTATTTGGAGCGGCTCTACTGCATTACTCCATTCCGCATGAAAAAATATAGAAATAAAATAGGGTGCTAAATTATATAAACCTATCGTCATACATATTCCCACGACCGCCATTGATTTTATTTGAATCATATTTAATTTCGTATGCTCTTCTAAATTATTCTGGTTATAGTGTTTAAAGAGCACTGGGAAAAATGCCCCTGCAATTACCCCTGGCACTTGATATAAAGCCGCTGGCATCCGATAAGCTACCGCGAAAACACCCACCATACTTAATGGTAATGTATAATTGAGTAAGATGGGTGCTAATTGTGGCGTACTCATTATTAAAAACCCACTAACAATAAAAGGACCTAATTTCCAAAACAATCCTTTATGAATTGCTACTTTCATATTAATGTTCGTCTTTTTTCTCATAACGTATATGCTAAATAAACCGCCAATCATATAACCAAAACCATATAAGCGAGCTGTTATATACACTGGTAATTCTCCGAAAATGCAAAAGCATGTAATTATAATGACAACTGTTGCGGATACAACTTTAATTAGTGCTATATATTTCATACGTTCCATAAGCTGAAAGTAGGCAATCCCTATATTTTGACATGTAAGGCCTATTAACATCAGGAACATTACGTTTAACATCATATAAATTAAATTCTTATCCTCGTACACATAATGAATAGCTATATAACCAATTACAGAAATAAAAATAAGAAGAAGTATCCTTATCTTTATGTATGAAGATACAATCGTCCCTAAATCTACTCCATCCTTTGCCCCTTCTCGAAGAAATGTATTACTAAGCCCTAAATCTGTAAAAAATAACATTACAAACGTAAATGCTATCGCAACACTAAACATCCCGTAATTTTGTGCATTAAAAAAGTTGGCTAAAGCAATTAAGCTAATGGCTTGAAGAAGATTAGCTAAAATCGTACTATAAAATAGATGTACAATATTGTTTAGAATGGATCTACCCATACCAGTTCTCCTTTGCATGTAACCTACTTATATTTGTTGTGTATTAATTTAATATTTACATAAAATTATATTTACTATGTTTTTTATCTTGCGCCATTCCCATTCAATACAATAAAAACTGTCTTACATAAAATACGAATATCCATTCTAATCGTCTTCACTTCAATATATTCCATATCCAATTCCAACTTTTCTTTCGGATCAAGATTATATCCTCCATTTATTTGTGCCCACCCTGTTAACCCTGGTTTTACTAATAAACGGTGCCTGAATTCTGGAATATTAACTTCGAATTTTTCATAAAAATACTCTCTCTCTGGCCTAGGACCAACAAAAGACATATCACCTTTTAAAATATTTATAAGTTGTGGTAATTCATCCATTCTCGTTTTTCTTATAAACAATCCAACCTTTGTAATTCTCGGATCATTTTCATTTGCCCATTGTGGTCCGTTCTTTTCAGCATCGCTAACCATCGATCTTAATTTAAATAAATAAAATCTCTTTCCATTGATTCCTAAACGCTCTTGAAAATAGATTGGAGCCCCTGATGTTTCTAAAGCAATCAAAATACAAAAAAACAACATAATTGGTATCGTAAAAAGTAACAATATGAGTGAAAATATAATATCAAACAAGCGTTTTACACTTCGATTCAAAACCTTATCCTTTTCTTGAGCCGGAATAGCATACAACTTAGCTTGATTTGTTTCACGAATCATGGATCGTTACCCCCAAATTCAAGAATATAAAACTATACCTAGCAATTCACATTCTTTCCTCTTTATGTCCGCTATTACTTTTTTCACTGTACGCAGCGAATCTTTTCGTTTTTTGACTGCCAAAATTACTCCATCACATTTCTCCGCAATAATATACGTAGCAGGAAGCTCAAATACTTCGGATGAATAAAAGAAAATATAATCAAAGTCTACTTTCCACTTGTCTATTACATTATCAAATTCATCCATAGCAACTAAGGGCGTCCCAGTATGTACATTTTTTTTTGCGGGAATACAATATAAATATTCAGAAAAAGAACTAGAAAAAGATTCATAATTTAAGGCGGAAGAGCTTAATATATCGTTTACTGTTGTCATATGGTTGCTGTGTAATAGTAGATGGAGTTTAGGATCAGAAAAATTCATATCGACAAGTAATACTTTTTTTTTCATTTCCGCAAAAACTAATCCCATATTTACTATAAGTGAAGCAACAACACCTCTATCCTTCGTTGAGCTAACTGTGAATACTCGTTTTCCTGATTTTTTCAATTCATGATATATAGTATAAAATTGCTCTTTCATCAGAGCATCATGCGGATCGAATGGCAGCTTTTTCTTTGTCTTAAACATCGACATGTTCACCTCGATATATAGATGATTGCTTATCAACCTCTGTAGGTTTCTTTTTTCTTTTCGGTTTCATATTTATATGACCAATAACAGAGACTGTCGTTATTTTCTCTAAATCCTGTTCCACGTATATACGTTCATCAAAATAATCTCGAAATACAGCTAAACCTACACCAACAAAAAAACTAACAATTAAAGAGATAGGAATGATAAGTTGAAATTTCGGAAACAGCTTTTCAGCTTCTTCCTGTAACTCTCGGTCAGTTAATATTTTTATCCCCTGTACATTCGTATACTGTTGAAAGCTTTTTTGAGATTGTTCTGCCAATGACTTTACAATTTCTTTCACGATTTTAGGATCCGAATCTTTTACTGTAACAGTAACAATTTGTGAGTTGTCCGTATTCAACACCGAAATTTTTTGTGCTAATTCATAACTTGATTGTTCTAATTTCAAAGTGTTTCTTACTGTCGAAATAATAAGTGGACTTTTTAAAATGTCAACAAACGATGTTACAAGTTGCTTATTTTCTTGTGTTTTATTCGCTGTATTTTCCTTATTAAACTCATCTAAATTTCCAACAAGAATTTGCGCTGAATATTGATACGAAGGCTTTAGCACATACATAGAAATAAGAACTAGAGAAACGGTTAAACAACACATCGTCAAAATGATCGTTACGAATCTTCTTTTCAGTAACTGTTGAAAATCTTTCATACTAATTTCTTGCTTCAATGATTCCACCGCCTTTTTATGAATAGCATCCTGTTAATCATTTTGTACAGATAACCCTTTCTTTTCTATATCTGCTTGTTTTGTTATATACTTTCCTAATCTGAATGAAAATTTCTCTACAAACAAATATGAAATCGTTGCAAGTATAAAAGAAAGAATGAGCGACATAATCAAAATAATAGTTAGCGGTAATACTTCATTGAGCATGTATATTAAGGAAAATAATGATATAAGATGATACAAATAAAGACTGTAAGAAATTTTCCCCAAATACAACAAGTATTTATTGCGTAGCAAGGTTGAAAATGTTGACACTGAAAGGCTTAATATGACAAATAGACATGCGCTTATCGCTACTACGTAGTCTCGAAATATAAAATTATTGAGCACTTTAATTTCTCCAATAAGCCCTTCATACATATAAAGTAAAATCGCAAATAAAAACCATGTAATTTTCGTATTTTTAGTACAATTACTATAAAAAGCTATTAAATTATTTTTATACTTCGCAACTAGTGCTCCTAGTAAAAACAGCACTGTGTAATGCAACGTTAATACATAGCTTGTTAATGTTAAACTCGAGCGAAATAAAAATAATATCACGACAGAACATATACTAAAACTAAACAATGATAGTAATGAACCCCTTACTGTTTTGCGTAAACAAACCATCAAAACTAACGGGAAAATTATAGATATTCGCATTTCATGTACAAGTGACCAAATCACACTGTTATATGTATCTGTATTATATTTCCCAACCAATAAAACATGCTGTGCTATTAGACTTAAAGAACTTTCAATCGTCCATGAGCGATTAAACCATTCGCTTAAATAAGAAATACCATATTTACTTATTGTAGTCTGGCATATAATAGCTATGACTATTGCCACAATATATGGAATGTATATTCTGCATATACGTTTTAAAAGGTATGATCCATAGCTACTATTTGTTTTTTGAATAGATTCATACAAAACAAATCCACTCAAAACAAAAAAGATAATAACAGATTCGTTACCACTACTAAAAATAAGACGTGCAGGCGTTTCTTTTAATAGATATACAACAAATGGTTTATTATCTTCATAACTGTAATTTTGAAATGCTGAGAAAATCATCAAATAATGACCAATCATTACTACCAATGAAGAAATTCCTCTTATAGAATCCAGTTCTTCATGCCTCTCCATCGTTTTACATCAACTCCTAATGAAATGATAATAATCATTTCAAAGCGACATCTTTATTCATATTCCTCTCCTTTCTTTTCATTCCAATTTTTCATATTAAAATGATTTTATAGTATAAATTTGAGTGTATTGTAACATTTTTTGTAATATTATGAATAGTAAATCTTAAAAATTGGTATATACCAATTTCAACCTCGAAAAATGGGTAATATTGTTAGAAAAACACTATAAAAATATGTTGCATACTTACAAAATTAAAGAGAGGACTAGTGTTTTTTCAATATAAAATAAAAAAGATAGCCTTTATTTATAGGCTATCTTTTTTATTTTATTTAATTATTAGCACCATTATATGCTACATGTCGTTTCTCAATCCGTTCTTCAATTTCTTTCATATTCTCTTTATTAGTTAGTAGGGATTGTTTATTTTCTATTAATAATTGTTTAAAGGATTTTCTCACTTTTTTTCGCATGTTTATTTTCCTCCTTGGGGGATGGTTTATATAAAAGATAAAGAATTATCTGTGTGTCCTTATAATAATTGATTGTTGTGAATTCCATTTGAACTTCAGATGAAAATTCCGTTTATTTTCTGACAACTTTGTGAACAAAAAAAAGAAAGGTTAATCAAAAATATATTTGATCAACCTTTCCATGCTCTTTAAAGCATATTAATTAATATTTCAGGTCTTCCCCAATTCATTTCGTTACAAACAAAGCGTAGTTTTTCTTCGTCCATTGTGTGTAACCCTTCTTCTAATAAGCATGAAATTGGAACTTCACAATGAATTTGCGCTAATTGTAAAGAGATATTTAAATTCTCTAAATCACTTTCAATTTTTGTGCGCTGCGCTTTCGTTAATGATGCTATATTTTCTAGCACTGCCGATACTGTCCCGTATTCTTGAATCAGCTTATACGCTGTTTTTTCACCAATACCTTTTACACCCGGATAATTATCACTTGTATCTCCCATGAAAGCTTTCGCATGAACAATTTGCCAAGGTTCTACACCTTTCTCTTCCATGATTTTTTCCGGTGTGTAATACTCGTAATTTCCAATTCCTTTACGAAGAAGCATAACTGTAACATTCGTATCAACAAGTTGAAGTAAATCTGTATCACCTGTCAAAATATAAACTTCCGCTTCATTGCAATATTGTTTTGCAAGCGTACCGATACAATCATCCGCTTCATAACCTTTCATACCGATTACAGGCATAGATAATTTCGCAGTCATTTCTTGCACTAAATCAAATTGCGGAATTAATTCTTCCGGCGGTGCTGCACGATTTGCTTTATAATTCGAGAAAGATTCCGTTCTAAATGTCGTACTTCCCATATCCCAGCACGTTACAATGTGCGTTGGTTCGATTGCTTGTGTTGCTGTTAATAAATGCTTCATATAACCATGAATCCCATTCGTCGGGGTACCATCTTGTCGTTTCATAAATTGTCCATATACACTTGTTGCGTAAAAAGCACGAAATAATAGTGCCATACCATCAACTAATAATACTTTTTTCATAATTCCTCTCCTACTAACAAAAAATAATAACCTCACGTTATCACGTAAGGTTATATATAGATTACCATTCTACGTTTTTGTTCAACTTTGTCTATTATACATTGTTTTTGTATATTTAGCATCATTAACACATTAAGACATTCTACCGCAACAAGTATGAAGTATTCCTGAATACGTATTTTTACCTGTCGAAACAACTACAGCCTTTGCATTTCCGTCAACAATATACGTACCTTTGAAACATACATTTTCAAGTTCAAGTGGATTATAGTCTTTCATCCGTTTTAATGGAATAAATCGTTTACGTTCAAGATGATAGCAACTTTCAAATTTCTCAATACTAGCATCGTTTCCTGTCAGCATAGATTCATTTACTAATAAATCATTTGCATAAATAATACGTACATCTGCTGGCACTGTATCGCCCTCTGCAAGAAAAATCATATCTCCAGGTACAAGCTCTTGTACTGGTAATTTCATCATTTTTAGTTCACTGTTTAGCCCTGTTACGCTACAGCCAGCTACTCTAGAAACAGTAACTGTTTCACATTGTAATTCATCACCCATATTTTGTTTTGAAAGACCTGGGATCATTCCACTTAGCTTCATCATTACTTCCGCAATACGCGCTCTTTTTGAAGTTAATTCATTTCGTCCGTATACTTGAATACGCTTTTGTGCCTCTTTCATAGATAGTCCGTCTCTTGTTGTTTTAAAATACGCAAATACAGATTTTACATCTCTTGTTGCGATTTCAATTAATAAATCTTTATTTTTTTGAAGCATTGTTTGTTCTTTCATTGCTTTTTTACTTAATTTATACGAAGTGTTACCCACACTTTTATTTACATATAACATATTATCGTCTCCTCCTTTACAACATAGGAAGAAACGCTTTGTTTCTCAATTTATCCACTTTACTGTGAAAGTGTCTAGCGCTTAAATACTCGAATAAGCGCTACATTATGATAAATATAGAGGGAGGAACAAGTCGTTTCCTGCCTACATCATATATTTTTGATTTGAAGTATATGGGTAACGGAACCGAGTCAGAATTTGACATGCTCCTCACCTCCTCTTTAATTTTTTAGTTATAATCTATACTATGAAATTACTCATAGTTTGCTAACAAAAAAGACCCTTACTCATAAGAGAGCAAAGGTCATTGCATACACAAATAAGCGATTCCTAATATAATACAATTAGAAATCTATGGACCTCTCCCTCGCCGAGTTTTAGCACTGTATAGCATAGGTTCATTACCAGCTACGTTAAGAAAAACCTTAATTCGATCATTCCTGTTGACCCATTGGCGTCTCTCGACATTTTTGGGCAGTAGCATTTCTCTATACAGGAGCCTCACCTAACAGAGACTTATTATAATTACATAGAAAATGTTACTCTTATTTAAAATAGATGTCAACACTTTGTATGGAAACTTGTCCTTATTACAATAACTATCTCGAGTTTAGTACACTAATACGCATCCTGCTCAGCGTTCGGCTACATAAATTAATTGAACACATATTGCAAAAAATTAGCAAATGAAAAATAAAACCCTTACGTTAAAATGTAAGGGTTTTAATACGTTACACAACCAGCAATTACAATTCCGATGGAAAGTGATAAAAACATAAGGAAAAGACCAACTGCTTGATTATCTTCTTCAAGACTTTTATTAATATTAAAACGTGGTGTAAGCCATTCCGCTAAATAAAAGACAATAATTTGAGCTAAGATCCCAACAGCTCCCCATGAAACCATATCAAGAATTGAAATAGAATTAGCAGCCGTTGAATATAAAACGATAGCAAGACCAAGTAGTCTTCCTCCAAGTACATAGCTTACCGCTTTATTCCCTTGAGCCATTAACTTAAATTCCTTAACTTTCGTTGTCACTTCCATAAGAAAAAGACCGATACACAAAAGTACAAGTGATACTGCTAAATATAGTAAAAAATTAATCATTTATTTTCCTCCTTCTTAATACCTACCGGTAAATAATACGATTCATTTCCCGTAATTTTTTCTCCGGCACGTATACCGATGCTGCTCGCTTTTCCAGCAATTAAAAAAGCCCCAAACACGTACGACAGCTTCTCAATTCCTTTTTCAGTTTCCAAAAATACAACTGGAAGCTCTGTATATTTCTGAAATATAGGCAATGACGATTTATACGTTTTATGTGCATTTCGAATCATAATATTTGTATCCTTATTACGAATCGTAATCGTGTCACCTTCCCTACCGAACGAAGGTTTTTGAACGAAAGGACTTTTCCCCAAAAATAAATCTGGCTCTAAATATGTAGGAAGCATATATTCTTTAATCCACTTTTGTTCCTCACTTGTGTAAAAAGCACCTTCTTCTGCTAATCCCCAAATAAGACATTGAATTGATTTCGGCTGAAGTAAAAAGGCCGACAAAGGATTTATAATAAAAAGCTTTCCTTCTTTTACAAGTTGCAAAAGTTCTACTCCCACCAAATCCCCCGTTTCGGGATCTTGATCTTCAATTAAGTCTTCAATTGGATATGTTTGGCGATACAAAACATCAATTGGTACACCATCTCTATCTACTAAAGCATCATCTGTAATTCTAAGTTCTGTCATTGGCATCACTTTATTTTCAACATGGCATAGCCCACTCAAATACATAGTCGTATTCCAATCTTCTATATGTTCAGGATGAGCTGTGAAAACAACATTTGGATCTTCCATTCCTTTTGTAAACTCCATTACGGCTTTTGTAATACCAGAAGAAAGTAAGCGCTCTTGATTTGCATTTGGATCATCATAGCCTAATTCTTCACAAACTTTTCCATTCATTTGAAAGCATTCCACAATAAAAGTTGGAGTATCACTATTAAACTCAAGCATTTTAATACGATTATCCTCTGTTAAAGCAAAATCAAATCGTGAAATAACAGATTCAGGATACATCCCTTTCAGTCTAATAAAAGGCAAGCTTGCAGTTGGAAAACCGAGTTCAAGAAGCTGTTCATTAGATACATTCCGAAGAAGTCTAGCAGTCTTAAAAAATATTTTCCCCATTCGTTCAGTTGCTACTTGTAATTGTTTCATCGTTTGCTCTGTTATCGGGAAAACATGAAACAAACTATACTCACATTCATATAAATCCGACCAAAAATTCGGATATTTCGAATAAAACTCTTTTCGATCCCTTATGTATTGCGACATATGTTAGCCCCCAAATCCTCCCTTTGAACCGCTTCCAATTCCACCTTTAAATTCGGCCGAAGATTGATAAGTTTTAAACTCTGATGAATTTTTGAAGGTGGATTTATTTTGATAGTATGTACCACCATAAAAGTAATGTCCACGATAACCTGAACTACTATCATCACACTGCCAAACACCAAGCTCATCATCCCAATCCCAATCAGAACAACTATTATCATTCGGTTCGGGGGGAATATCTTGCGCGCAGCCAAATAAAGTGCCCGTCATTAAAGATGTTAGGACACCACCTACTAGCCATTTCGTTTTTGTCACCTTTGCACTCCCCTTTTTATATTATATTTCTATTATATAAGATGTCATGATAAAGTAGAAGAAAAAGGAAGAAGAGGGATAAAATGCGATTGGAATATCGGCTCAATGATGAAACAAACGGGTATCCAGCTTTATGGAACTACGCAAATATTTCTAATTCTGAAATTGTCGCGCGCATGACTTGTGAATATTTTATAAAAGATGGAAATACATATATCGTTACTGCAACTTCAGTAGATCCAGACGGAACAGCAGTGTTATATATACAAAAAGATGTTTTTTCCAACGACCCTTCAGATCCTACATACTCGCACATAGGTTTTGAAATTAGAGAACTAAAGGAAACCTGCTCAATTATGATAGAAAGTAAAGATATTTGGAATTACGAGGATATATTACCCTCTCTCCATTCAGATATTATATATATTCAACGGGATGGAATACATTTGGAATTCACCCTCGATTCAAGAGAAATTGATGAAGACCGCAAGTGCTATATTTATTATGGGAACTTTACAGGTAAATCGAGATAACATGAGTATATTTATTCAACAAAAAAACCTTACGTATAAAACGTAAGGTTTTTTATATAGTCCCACATATGCCGTTATCTATAGATGTCCATAAACCTGCTCTCACAGGTGGATGTTCTCACAAATGTTTGTAACTTCCTTCTTAAAAAGATGGCCTGCTATCTACATTTAAATATTGAACTTCCGCATTATACTTATTGGTTTAAGACATACACAAGCTACGTACACCGTAGGAATTTTATATACTATTAGTTGAAATAAGACCCCCGCAAGTGCCGTCTCTCGTAAATGTCCAAAAACCCGCTACTCGCAGGTGGATGCCCTCACAGTTACCGTATATCTTCCTCCACAAGGAAGGCTTGATAATGGTCACTAAATATTGAGCTTCCGTAAAACTAACATCGGTTTTAGACATAAATAAGTTACGCACACCGCAGGATGTATTATTTACTTGTCGTTATATTATCACATTGTTTCCAATGTGTAAAATATAATTTTTTTGAAGCAATCTCTTGCTTGTGACCTTATTTTAATACAAATTATTTTTGCATGCAAGTGATTAATCTTCTTCTTTTGCAATTTGATTTTCTGGATAAGAAATCCAATCGCTCCAGCTACCTGTATACAATTTAACATTTTGAAAACCAGCTAATTTTAATGCAACTATGTTCGGACACGCTGTAACACCAGAACCACAATATACGATTGTTTCCTTCTCCTTATCAAGATTTTGGAAACGCCCTTGCTGTTCCTCTTCGTTTTTAAAGTGTCCCGATTCTAAAATCCCATCTTTCCAAAAATAGTTTACTGCCGTCGGAATATGCCCTGCCTTCGAATCAACGAGCTCTTCCGCACCAGCATAACGTTTTGGTTCCCTAGAATCAATTAATGTCATATTTGCACCTGCACGAATTTTCCCTCTCACATCTTCCATCGTTACAAGCATATTTTCTTGTATTTCCGGTATAAAAGGTTTTCGTGCAATAACTGGGATATTCGGCGTTGTGTGTAATCCATTCTCTTTCCAAGCTGGAAATCCACCGTCTAATATATACACTTTCTCATGTCCTACATAGTTTAATAACCACCATAAACGAGAAGCCATTGCACCAGCTTGACTGTCATACGCAATCACTGTCGTATGTTCATCAATTCCGGCCTGTGAAAGCTTGTCTGCAAACTCCTCAATATTTGGCAACGGATGGCGGCCACCATGTTCTGCTACAGGACTTGATAAATCTAAATTTAAATCAAAATATAACGCATGAGGAATATGTTCTTCCTCATACTTCTCTCTACCCCAATTAGGATTCGCTAAATCAAATCGACAATCGATTATACGGACATTCTCATCTTCTATATGCTCACGTAACCATTCGACTGTAACAACCATCTTTAACGACCTTCTTTCTCTTGCAAACGACCTACATACTCCATAACCATATCTTTTGTAACAAGTTTACGCTGCAGTGTAACACCATTTTTTGCAAGATCATTAATTTGCTTTGTTACAACATTAATGATATCAACCGAAAATTCTTTCCCCTTTGACGCAAGAGATACGGCTGCTTCAATAGCTGCTTCACGCTGCGCATCTAATTGTAAACATGCTTTTACACTTTCATTTTGTTTACGAGAATGTGCTGTAATTGCTTTATGTACTTCCATCTTCTCTTCCCCCTAAATAAGTTATACGTTCTTATTCAATTCCATTGCAAGCCGAATCATATCGCGACATACAATCCCATTTTCAATAATCTCTTCTTCATAATGCTTTGAAAAGTAATCAAAATCAATAGAAAAAATACGAAATCCACATTTTTGATATAAAGCAAGTTGTGAAACACTAGAATTGCCTGTACCAACTTCAAGTTTTGACATACCATATCCTTTAGCAGTTTCTACGGCATGACTTAATAGCTGCTTTCCAATCCCTTTTCCTTGCAAATGCTCTACAACCGCAATATTCATAATTTCCATTGTCCTTGGTCTTGTTTCCAAAAGCACATATACACCGATGATTCTTTCTTCTTGTTTAGCTATATACGTAAACCCTCTCTGTACATATGCATCAATTTGGCTTTCACTTGGATCAGCAAGAAGTAATAAAGATTTCGGTATAGCTTCTTTCGAAATATACTCTATTACTGCACACATAAAAAACTCCCCTTTCTCTATTGTTCTAAACCCTCCTTGTCTACCATAAATAATAGAAAGGAGGGATTCACCATGGACAACAATGAAAAAAAGTGCAACGTCATCTCTATTGATGGAAAGAAGAAGAAAAGCGACACGTATTCCTACCCAAAATTAGTAGTAGAAAACAAAACATATGAATTTTCTTCATTCGTCTTATGCGGTGAAACACCAGACGGCAGACGCCTCGTTCTTACTCATATGATTTCTACCGATGAATTTGCTGGGTTTGTAAAATCTTTAGATACTGTACTACAAAAGAAAATTGAACGAATCTTTTTTTCATAACAGCTATTTAATATAAATTTCTTTTTCAATTTCTACTAACTGCTTTTGTAGCTCTTCTTTACTTTGTTCGTATAGTGATACATCAATTGTTTCAGCTAAAGCGAATAATATACTTTCATAATAATTCTCAACATCTTGCTGCATCACCTTTTGGAATAGGTTCCATTTTGCATCCCACTCTTGCTTATAATGATGAACGAATAAATCTTCTTCATCAACTACATAGTTTGATACGAAAGGTTCTAACACTCCTTTAGCGTCTTCTTGCATAAAAGCTTTATCATTTTTTTCAAAAAAGCTTTTCTCATTTTTAAAATGTGCTAGTGCCTTTTTAAAATCTTTTATTTCTATTGAAGGAAACGGCTCTTTATGTGTAATAATTTTATATTCATAATCCACTGTTCCACCCATAGAAATCGATTCATTTTCCACTTTGCAATTCACAACAATTTCATCCTTTGCACGCTTCATCGCTTCATCTATCCATTTTTCAAGACGTAATGATGTCGCACGCATTTCTTGTAATAAATCATGTTGAATAAATGAAACTAATTCCATTACACATTGCTGCAACTGCATTTTCACATTCCCATCTGTTCGTAACGACGCCGGATTAATAAATTCAGTAAACACATCGTTATAGCGTAAAAATAGACGTTGGTGTACATAATAAAGCAATTCTTTCACTTCATTTTGCATTGCTTGCTCTTCAGCAAGTACACTATATGATGAAATAATATGAAGTAGCTGATTACGCTCTGCTTCATATTTTTTTGTTTGCTTCTCTTTCTCATCATTTCCCTGCTTTGCGCCATTTATCATATTTACAAGAAGCTGATTCGCTCCTTGTAATGCACCATATAAAGCATGCACAGATACAAGCATTAAATCCCTCATCATAAAGGACGTAAATGATTCTTCAAACTTAGTAATCCCGGAGTTTTGTAAAATACCATACTTTTCTTTATCAATACTTTTCCCTTGCTTTTCTTCAAGCGCACATAAACTTGAAATTGCAAATAAACGTGGATTTCTAATACCGTATTGCAGGAGCTGATCCGCAATATAACCTTTTACCATTTCAAGTTCTTCTTCAGATTGCGCTAAATCGGCAGCATTTATTAAGAAGAACATTTTATCAAGTGCAAATGTATCCTTTACACGACCGAGCTGAATTAAAAACTCACGATCTGCACGAGAGAAAACATGATTATAGTATGTTACGAATAAAATAGCATCTGCGTTTTTAATATACTGGAATGCAACATCCGTATGACGCGCGTTAATAGAATCCGCCCCTGGTGTATCTACAAGAGCTACTCCTTGCCTTGTTAAAGCACAATCATAATAAAGCTCCATATACTCAACAAAGCATGATTTTTCTTCATTAGCTACATAATCAGAGAACTCCTCTAACGTAACTTGTAATTGTTCCCCTAAATGATTAGCAACTGCCTCATATCCTTTTTGTACCGCTCGCAAAAAGCTAAATGTTGTTTTTTGCTTCCCGCTTGGTGAAGGGTATTTCATAATTTGATCAATTTTCGTTAACGCTTCTTCCAATGTAGCAATTTCATAGTGAAACATTTTATAAACAGCTTTCATATCTTCTAACAGCGCTTGCTCTGATTTAAACTGGACAATTACCGTTCCATGTTGTTTATCTTCTGTAACTGGCAAAATTTGATTTATTGTTGCTGTCGTTGGGTTTGGCGATACAGGAAGTACCTTTTCACCGAGCAATGCATTAGCAAATGATGATTTCCCAGCACTAAAAGCTCCAAATAACGCTACTGTAAATTGCTTCGTTTCTACACGCTGTCTTTTTCCAACTACTTCTTGCTGTAGATGTTTCAGTGTAGGCAATGGATCTAATATCATTTCAGCTTTCTTCACTTTTTCTAATATACGCTGAATATTTAAAGCTTTCGTTCCTTTAATCTCTGCTTCACTAGCCGCTACGTTATCATTTACAATTTCTTGCTCTTGTAGTGTAAACTTCTCACTAACAACTTGTTTTTTACTTTGTAATATTTCGTCTATTTTCAATCCATCTGGTATAGAAACATTTTCATTCCAAATATCTCCTAAATAGCTCTCATATTCCTCATACGTCTTAATGTATTGTAATTTTGTTTCTTTTGCTGTTTGTAACATCGTGTATTTTTCAATTTCTTCTTCAATACGAGCAATCTCTATCTTCACTTTCTTCTGCAATATACCCGTACTTTTTCCAAAGATTTGCTGAGATTTCATAAAGTATCTTTTCTTTAACTCATTTGCAACGTCAGCAGTATAAAGAAGTAAGTAATCACCGGTAAATCCAGCCCCCTGTTTAATTGTTTCAGCCAACACTTCCGGTCCGAAAGCAATTTCTAACGCATATATGTCTTTCCCTATTTCCTCTGTAAATAACCCTTCTTCTTTTAAGAAGGCTACAATAAATTCTTTCACATGAAAATCAAGTTGCGTTTCAACAGTCTTTTGAAGAGCAGAATAAAAAGTATCTACACGTCTCTGTTTTTCTTGCTCCGTCTTTCCTTTCGCAAATAACAAACCAACTTTAAACTTCGTTAATTTCGTTTCTAAATATTTATTTGCCAATTCTCTCATTTCAAATGGCATTAAATATGCGTTATCTAATATGGCTTGTAAACCTTTTATAAATTCATTTCTCACATCAGATTCTTTACTAGCCACCCGATTTTTATTTTCAGTTAACTCTTCCTTTTTTTCAACTATCTCTGAAAGTGACAGTGGTGATGTTAATTCTTCTTCATATTTCATGAGATATTTTTCATTTTCAGAAAGAATAAACGAGCAATGTTCTTGCAGTAAATATTCTGTTTCTCGCTCCATTCCCTTTCTTACATACTGCTCTTTTTCTTTCATGATAGAAAAGATTAATGCTTCTAAACTTTGAATTTCATTGTATGGATGATTCATCATTCGCAATGATGTATAGAAAATACCATCTACTTCAATATCCCAGTTAGAAAAAGACTGTTTTACACTATCTCTATACTCTTCAAACGATAACTCATTTGCTTTATGTTTATCTATTTGATTTACAACGAGATAAACCGTTTTATTACGTTGTTTCA
Organism: Bacillus sp. P4_E1; assembly: GCF_056401715.1. Lineage (NCBI taxonomy): Bacteria > Bacillati > Bacillota > Bacilli > Caryophanales > Bacillaceae > Bacillus > Bacillus sp. P4_E1. The sequence continues at coordinate 202,390 of NZ_JBFUIV010000005.1, read as the reverse complement.
ATTCTTTAACAAACTGTAAGTTAACCTCTGATTGGACATGGTTATAATCCATCATATAGAAAATAACATCAGCTAGATGTAGTGTTGATTCCGTCGCTAATTGGTGGGCATCATCCGTAGAATCAATTCCGGGCGTATCAACTAACATAACCCCATCAGGAATTGGCGCATCATTTCGATAAATATGAACACCAATTACTTCATCACCGTCTTTACATATTTGTTTTAATTCTTCTGCTGAATATGCGCCGTCATATTCATACTGTTCTCCAGACTTAATCGTTACAACAACACGATCAGATCCTCTTTCAATTTTAACAACGTTAGCACTCGTTGGAATCGGACTTGTCGGTAATAATTGCGCTTTATATAGGTGATTCATCATTGTCGATTTCCCCGCAGAAAAATGACCACAAAAAGCTAGCATAAGCTGCTCTTGTTTATATTTTTGAATCACTTCAAACAACTTCAAACTATTCTCTACATCGCCGTTTTTTTGCCACTCTTCATAAAAACAAACAAGTTTTTTCATACCGTTTGTCTGTACTATGTTTGTCATCCCCTTGTTCCCCTTTATCCAAGATGTATATRCTTTATCCCGCTATTTGTGGGCAGTAAAAACCCGTTTCGTGCGGGCTAGTAATCAGTGAGGGATAGACCTCCCCGCTGATTAAAGTTTCACTTTATTATCATACTAAATTTTCAGCATATTCACATCAAAAATAAAAAATCCCTTTCATTCTTTTTACAAATGAAAGGGATTTTATGTAATATTATTCATTTTGTTGTTCCTACTCCATTTAATACATACTTTGTAACACCAACATATATAGCAATTGTTCCTGCAACAAGTGCATACACCATATTAACACACCAACCTTTTTTGATAATGATTATCACTTTTGAATACATTTTATCATTAAAGAGAATCATTATCAACAAATTTCTAAAAAAAGAAAGCTCCTTCGGGAAAAGGAGCTTTACTGCCTGTTTTAAAGAAGTTTAAAACTTGCTGTGCACTCTTATTATATCTCATAATACACATCTTAGCAGTTTTAAAAATTGGAAATAACCTATATACCCTCCTCTTTACATTTTGTATAATAGAGTGAAACTGTAATTAGTGGGGATATTTCCCATCCCCACTAATTATTAGTTGAACCAATCGGGCTTTTACAAGCAGTTGATCCCCCACCTAACTTCCTCGTATTCACTGAATTTTGAGGTGGGAGTCTTACTACTTGTTAATGCGGGATAAAAGGGAATTACTTAACAAGGAGGAAAATAATGACACAAAATATTTCACAAGGCGAGAGGATACATTCCATCGATATTATTAGAGGAATAGCTGTACTAGGTATTTTTCTTGTTAACTGGCCTGTTATCGCTGGGATTGACTCACGTGATCTTTCAGGAGTTTATGAGGGGCTAGATAGCTATATCCGTCTATTTTACGATATGTTTATCCAAACAAAGTTTTATACAATCTTTTCGTTTTTATTCGGCCTAGGCTTTTACATTTTTATGACTCGTGCTGAAGCGAAAACAGATCGCCCAAAAACTTTATTTGTTCGTCGCTTACTTATTTTATTATTATTTGGGTTCTTGCATTACGTTCTTTTATGGGACGGAGACATCTTACATAGTTATGCCATCGCTGGATTTTTCTTATTTTTATTTTATAAGAGAGAACCTCGTACCATTTTAATATGGGCAATCGTTTTATTAAGCATTTTTCAGTTTTTCATGCTAATCGCTAGTATAGTGGTTGCCTTAGTACCAAAGGCAGAGTTAGGGTTTTCCTTACCGATCATGCCACTTGAAGACTGGGTGTCACAAATACAAAATCGTTTCCATGCATTTTACTCTGAAGGAATTGGACTAAACGCATTCATGCTCCCAGAAACAGTTGGACTATTTTTACTTGGTTTATACGCCGGCAAAAAAGATATTTTTCGCCGCACGAAAGAGTTGGATTCAAAGCTTAAAAAATGGCAAATCATTATGTTCATTTTGACATTACCAATGTGGTTCTTCATGGTCCGTTACTTCTTATCAAAACCATCTTATGAACCATTTTATATGCAGGCCTTTACAATGTTTAGTGGAAAAACATTATTCATATTCTACATTTTCACGCTCATGCGTTTATTACAAAAAGAAAGATGGCAAACATTATTACGTCCGTTCCAATATGTCGGACGAATGGCGTTAACAAATTACATCACGCATACGATTATTACGTTACTTGTATTCGGCCTATTTTTCAAAAATTATTATCCCGCTCCATTATGGGTAGGACCACTATTTTGCATCGGTTTCTACACGTTGCAAATCTTTATTAGCCGCTGGTGGCTGTCACGTTATCAATATGGGCCACTTGAGTACATTTGGCGTCTTGGTACGTACGGGAAAATGATGCCACTTAAAAAGAAAAGCAAGGTCTCATAATGAGACCTTGCTTTTTTACGCTTCTCTTACTGCACTTTGCATAGACACTGGCTCTTCTTTTACTTTACGCTGTGGCACCATATTAAATACGATATTTAATAGTACTGCTGACGCACTTCCAAGTACAATTCCGTTATCTGTTAAAATACGGATGTTTTCCGGAAGCTGTGAGAATAACGTTGGAACGACTGTAACTCCAAGTCCGATTCCGACAGAACATGCAACAATTAATAAATTTTCTTGTTTTCCAAAATCAACACTGCTTAACATTTTAATGCCATACGCCATTACCATGCCGAACATTGCTAGCATTGCACCGCCAAGTACTGATTTCGGAATAATTGTTGTAATGGCTGCGATTTTAGGAATAAACCCAAGAGCAATTAACATACCACCACAAGTATAGATAATGACGCGATTTCTTACTCCAGTTAATTGAACAAGTCCTACGTTTTGAGAATATGTTGTGTATGGAAATGCGTTAAAAATACCACCTAGAACCATCGCTAATCCTTCTGCGCGATAGCCTTTTGTTAATTCTTTTTCACCGATCTTTTTATTGCAAATATCAGATAATGCGAAATATACACCTGTTGCTTCTACAATCCCTACGCAAGCAACTAAAATCATCGTAATAATTGGCGTTAATTCAAATGTTGGTGTACCGAAGTAAAATGGCTGAATACCGTGGAACCAATCCGCTTCTCCAACCGCTTGCAAACTTACTTTCCCCATAAATGCTGCAACGATTGTACCGAACAATAGACCTAGTAATATAGAGATTGAACGGATAAATCCATCAAAGAAACGATACATAATGATGATAAATAATAAAACACCAAATGCTAACGCTAAATTTTCTAGACTTCCGAAATCTTTACTTCCAACTCCTCCAGCCATATCATTAATAGCTGCTGGAACAAGTGTAACCCCAATAACTGTAACGACAGATCCTGTTACAACAGGAGGAAACAGTTTTACAAGCTTCCCAAATAATTTCGCGAAAATAACAACAAATAATCCCGCAGCAATAATTGCTCCATATATAGAAGACACCCCGTATTGTTTTCCGATTGCAATCATCGGTCCAACCGCTGTAAATGTACAACCAAGTACAACCGGAAGCCCAATACCGAAAAAGCGATTTGATAATGCTTGTAAAATCGTTGCTACGCCGCACATTAATAAGTCAATCGATACTAAATACGTTAATTCTTGTTGATTTAAACCAAGTCCCCCGCCGACAATAAGAGGAACAATAATTGCGCCAGCGTACATGGCAAGCATGTGCTGAATACCAAGCGATGCGATTTTAAATGGGTGCTGCTTCATCGTTAGTTCACCTCCGCAGTTTCTTGCTGTACAAATGTAACTGTGCCGTTATCAAGTGATGCAATTTCTGCTAGTGATTCAACACGAACACCCTGTTCACGCAGCTTCTTTCCTCCATCTTGAAATGCTTTTTCAATAACAATACCAATTCCGGCAATACTTGCTCCAGATTGCTCTACTAAACTCATTAAACCTAAAGCAGCCTGACCGTTTGCTAAAAAGTCATCGATAATTAAAACGCGATCATTTTCATCAATATGATTTCGAGATAATGAAATCTCGTTCGTTTCTTGTTTTGTAAATGAATATACGTTTGCAACGTACATATTATCTTGTAACGTTAACGATTTACGCTTTCTTGCAAAGATTACTTTTACACCAAGCTCTAATGCAGCCATAACTGCTGGTGCAATGCCTGAAGATTCAATCGTCACGATTTTTGTAATGTTCTCTTCTTTAAAACGTTTAGCAAATTCTTTTCCGATCTCTTGCATAAGTACTGGGTCAATTTGATGATTTAAAAATGCATCTACCTTTAATACGTCACCAGATAAAACCTTTCCTTCGTTCAAAATCTTTTCTTGTAATACTTTCATGTTTGTTCCCCCTCTTATGCAATAAAAAACTCCAAAAGCCGCCACCACTCGTTACAAGTGAGAGACGCGCTTTTGGAGTTTCGCAAAAAAGAATGCTAAACAAGCAAATATATTCGTCCTCACTCATAGTCAAAGTATTTACGGTACTTCGGTAGAAACTTGCAGGCCATATCCCCGCGATTATATGAGTGTAGCTAACTATTTATTTTATAGAAGGATTATAACGCACTTTTTAAATTTCGGAAAGCATTTATTAAAAAAACACGTACGAATTTTATGAAAATACTATTTTCGTTCGAGTTTTGCAAACTCTTACATTTCATATTTAAGCGTCGTTAAAATGATTGGACCATCTTTTGTAATCGCAATTGTATGCTCATATTGAGCTGATAATTTACCGTCCATCGTTCTTGCAGTCCACCCATTTAAATCTACTTTAGAATATCGCATACCTACATTTACTATGGGCTCAATTGTAATTACCATTCCTTCTTGTAACTTAGGCCCTTGTCCTTGTTTACCAAAATGAAAAATCGCTGGTTCTTCATGAATCTCTTTACCGATCCCGTGTCCCGTAAAGTCTCTTGCGACAGAAAAACCTTCATTTGCTACATAACTTTCAATTGCATAGCCAATGTCTCCTACATGATTACCGATTACCGCCTGATCAATCCCTTTATACAAAGCATTCTCAGCTACTAACAATAACCTTTTTGCTTCATCAGAAATATCTCCAACTATATACGTCCATGCAGAATCCGAGAGCGCATCATTTAAGTTTACTACCATGTCAATTGTCACAATATCTCCTTCCTGTAAAGGTACATCACTAGGGAAACCGTGACACATTTCATCGTTTACAGATGCACATATCGCATATGGATACCCGTTGTAACCTTTCTGTTCAGATATTGCACCATGCTTTTCTAAATACGCTTCAACAAACGTATCAATTTCTTGTGTCGTTATTCCTGGTTTCATCATTTTGGCAATTTCCCTATGACAAGAAGCTAGTAACTTCCCCGATTCATGCATCAAATCTATTTCATTTTTCGTTTTAATTGTAATCATACTACCTCTCCTTACTAAACTTGCTATTTGCTACTAAACTTCAATCATACACATCCTCTTCCAAAATTTCAAAACTTCTAATTACAACAAGTACAAAAACAAACATCATTTATTTCTACATCAAAATAAAAAAACAGAAGCTCTCCTCTGTTTTTTAAACATTTTTACATATATAATTCATTTTCAAAAACTCAAAACAACTACCATTTGTTTTCTGTATAAACGTTCCAACAGCTTCGAATCCTGCTCTTTTATACACGTTAATCGCTCTTTCATTAAATGTCGCTACTGATAGCGTTATATAATTGCATCCGTATTTTTCTTTACTAAAAGCTAGTCCAGCTTTTACGAACTGTAGACCAAATCCATTCCCAGTTATATCAGGTCTCATTCCGAGACCTATATCAACCGTTTGATTATTTATGTTACTAAAACTAAAGAAACCAATGAGAGTACCATTTTCCTCCACAGAAAATGTATGATTCCCTCTACTCTCATCCTCTAAAAACTCAGCTAAATCTTCTTCATCTGCCTCTATATCATAAAAGGAATACTCCCCTTCATAATGCCAGTTATATGCAATTTCTTCTGCTTCCGCTTGCGACATTACTGTAAACATATAACCCATTTCTCTCACTCCCTCATAAAAAAAAGCTGCAATTAAGCAGCTCCTGTTTTATAACTCATAAATCTCTTTATATTTAGCTTCTAAATAATCAGCTAAGTAGTTTGCATTTAAACCTTCACCTGTCACATCTTTTAAAATTTCAAGTGGTTTTTTCGTTTTGCCATATTGGTGAATATTTTCTGTTAACCATTCACGAATTGGTGTCACGTTTCCTTCTTCTAATAATGCATCAAAGTTTGGAATATCCTTTAGCATCCTATGTTTAAATTGCGCTGCATACATATAACCAAGCGCATAAGATGGGAAGTATCCAAATGAACCACCAGCCCAGTGAACATCTTGCAATACACCTTGTGCATCGTTTTCCGGACGAATTCCTAAATATGCTTCCATCTTATCATTCCAAGCCGCTGGCAAATCCTTCACTTGTAATGTACCATCAAATAATTCTTTCTCAAGTTCATAACGAACCATGACGTGAAGCGGATATGTAAGCTCATCTGCTTCTATACGAATAAACGATGGCTTCGATTCGTTAATCGCATCATAAAACTCATCTACTGATATATCATTGAATTGACCATCGCTATACTCTTTTAATAAATCATAATTTTTCTTCCAGAATGATTTATTACGACCGATAAAGTTCTCAAAGAATAATGATTGTGACTCATGAATACCCATAGAAGTTCCACTACATAGCGGTGTACCTTCAAATTCCTCCGCAATATTTTGTTCATATACAGCATGGCCACATTCATGAATTGTTCCAAACACTGCCATACGGAAATCTTTTTCATCGTAACGAGTCGTAATACGAACATCCCCTCTATTTAATGTAATTTCAAAAGGATGTACCGTTTCATCAAGACGACCCGCTTCAAAGTTATAGTTCAATTGTTTTAATAACTCTAAAGTAAAATTCTTTTGTTTTTCTTTTGAAAAATGTTCAGCTAAGGCATTTGTTTTTAATTCTTTTTTAGACTCAGAAATTTCTTTCACAAGCGGAACGATACGTTCACGTAGTTGACCAAATACATGATCTAACACTTCTACTGTGATTCCCGGCTCATACATGTCTAATAGCGTGTTATATTTGTACGTTTCGTAACCCCAATATGTAATAAACTTCTTTTTGAATTCAACAATTTTTTCTAAATACGGACGGAACATTTCGAAGTCAGATTTTTCGCGAGCTTCTTCCCATACACTTTCCGCTTTCGCTTCTAATTTCACATACGCTTCATATTCCGCTTGTGGAATTTTCTTATTTCTATCATATTCTTTACGACACTCTTCAACCATTTTCTTTGTCGTTTCAGAAAGTTTATTTTCAACAATTAAAGATTCTAGTTCAGTTAAATAGTTCCCCATCTCATCTGAAGTCGACATCGCAAACACTTCGGATGAAAGCATTCCAATTACTTCTGAACGCTGGTCTACTCCTTGCTTTGGTGCACCTGTTCTTAAATCCCAAAACATTAAGCTTAATGCCTCTCCGTAATTCTCTATCTTCTTGACATATGTTAAAAATTGTTTTTCCACTTCATATGTAGCAACTGTCATAGTATAAAAAACCTCCTTTTTCTACCTCAAACTTATTTCGACACTGAAACATAAATTCCTTTTCTAATAGAAAAAAAGCTTGGCAAATGCCAAACTTTTCCCTACAACATTTTTTCGCTTAAAGTACTTTTCCTTCTACCGGAAGTACTTTCTTCACTGCTTCTATCACTTTTTCATCTTCATTATCTGATAAGAATAATGATATAGCACCTTTATCTTCACTTGTACGAATTAAACGTCCAATTCCTTGGCGAAGACGTAAAATCATATAAGGCACATCTACGTCCCAGAATGGATCATTCACATGTTTACGCTTCGCTTCAAACACAGGATCGTTTGGAGGGAATGGTAATGACCAAATAATAACATGTGATAATGATGAACCTGGAATGTCTAAACCTTCCCATAAATGAACGGCACAAAGTACAGTCTCTTCTTCATTTTGGAAACGAGAAACGAGCTGACTAATTTCTTGATCTCCTTCATATAGGAACGGAACTGACATTTGCTCTTTACTTACATATTCTTTAAACGCTGCAAGTTCTTGCGTTGTACGGAATAATACGAGTGTACGTCCATTTGTTTTTTGTATATTTTCAAGTGTATATTGACACTTTCTTTCCCATTCATTTTCTTTCGTATACGGAAGTAAGTTTACTGTCATTTGCTCTTCATAATCAAACGGCGAAGCAACTGAGAATGATAAGTAATCTTTTACCCCTAGACTATTTGCAGTAAATGCGAACGAATCATTGTCAGATAATGTCGCAGAAGAGAAAATATATGGAATCTTCTTCGAGAATACTTTTTCTTGTAACACTTCTTCAACTGCACGCGGCATAATAACTAACGTGAAAGCACCATCGCCTTCTTCACCCCACGTAATTACATTTTTCTCGTGCATGAAAAGACGAAGTGAATGCTCTAACACATCTAAATGCTCATCAACAATATTTAAATCGTATGTGTTTACTGTATGCATTTCACTTTCAAATACTAATGCATCACCGACTTCACCGATTTTCGCATAAAGTCTTTTCGCTTCTGCAGTTACCTTTTCTGTCACAGTAATTTCTAAACGATCAGAACCTTCAATTTCCTTTTTATTCTCTTGTAGTACCCCAAAGAATTGTTCAGTTTGCCAAATTGTTTCTTCTACTAAATGTGCGAACTCTTCACGAATATCATTTTGTAATAATCTCGTTAAAAGTTGCTCCATCATCGTTTGTTTTAAACGGTACGTTAAAGCTTTTTGAGCTGCATATTCTACAAGATGCCCTTCATCGAATACAACGCAGCTACTTTCTGGTAATAACGGAATTTGTCCTTCACGTTTGCGAGCTTCGTACGTCCAAATATGATCCATATAGAAATCTTGAGAACAAATGATTAAATCTGCCGCTTTACGATAATGCTCGCGCGAAAGAGTTTGACCACAACGATGACGAGAATCACAAGTGAAGCAATCTTGGAAGTAATCCCAGTTTACCTTTGACCATTCCTCGTCATTTAACAGTGGAAATTCTTTTCGATCACCATAGTGAGTAAAGTTCTGCATCGTACCATGATCGAATACGAACTGAGGTAATTCGTAATATACATCTTCAATTACTTCTGGAGCTCGTCCACTCATAACATCTTCTAGTTTACGTAAACATAAATAATTATCCATTGACTTCGCAAGTCTAACATCAACAGATAGCCCTAATGCTTCAGATAACTTAGCAATGTCTCCTTCTTCTTTCACAAGCTGCTCAATTAACGTTTCATCTGCACAAGCGATAATAGCCGGCTTCCCTGTATAACGTGCATAACAAATTGCATATAAAAGATATACAATTGTTTTCCCTGTTCCTACACCTGCTTCTGCAAACATAACTTTCTTCTCTTGGAAAGCGCGCTCTAACTGAAACGCCATAAAAATCTGTTCATCACGCTCTTCAAAGCCTTTTTCCGGAAGAATGTCGTAAAACACATCTCCAATCCACTCATTCAACTTATCATAAAAATTATCTTGTTTTCCTACTTCAAATGGTAACCTATTCTCAGTAAACATCCTTAGCCTCCAACCAAACAGTTTTTCTATAAAAAGATATAGCAACTGCTACTCACATATGTGCAGCCACTTTCCCCTGTTACAATACATAGAAATACACGAAAAAAAATTTCCCTTTCGAAAAAGGAAAATTTTTTTCTATATTAATGACCTTAAATAACGTTTATCAATCGCTGTTTCATGTGAAAGAGCTGACAAATATTCTTCCTGCGCTTTTTGTATTCCATCTACAATTGCACCTTGACTATCCACTTCTTTTCCGAGCTCATCATACGTACGGTGAATAGCTTTTTGAATCATCGATAATTGGAAACTATCCATATCACTTCCTCCTTTACGCATTACATAATAGCCAGTATATGCGTGCTGGAGGAGTTTTATACTATGAATTACGCGGTGGACGCTTTCCGAAGTATTGATAGTAATCTGTACGGATAAATCCGTTAAACAGTTTACGCTTTTTCGATGCATCTTTCCCATAACATTTCTCAAATGCTTCATAACTTGTTAATAAATACATTGACCACGTATCTAATGGGCGGAATACCTCTCCCATTTCTTTATATAATTTTTCAACAAGCGCTCTTTCACTTAAACGTTCTCCGTATGGAGGATTCGTTACAACATAGCCATATTCCTCTTTTGTCGTGAAATCTTTTACTTGCATTTGTTTAAATGATATAAGATCCCCTAATCCAACTTCTTCTGCGTTATCTTGGGCAACTCTTATCATACGGTGATCGATATCTGATCCAATGATTTGCAATGGTTGATTATAATTAGCTAAATCTTCAGCTTCTTGACGAGCTTCGCGCCAATTTTGTTTACCAACCCAGCCCCATTCATCCGATGCAAAGCCTCGGTTAAATCCTGGTGCGATATTTTGTCCAATTAATGCAGCTTCAATTGGAATTGTACCAGATCCACAGAAAGGATCAACGAAAGGACGATCCGCCTTCCAGTTTGTTAACTTAATTAAAGACGCAGCTAATGTTTCTTTTAAAGGCGCTTCACCTTGCTCAAGACGGTATCCACGTTTATGAAGACCTACACCACTTGCATCGATTGTTAACGTCGCAATATCCTTGAGCATTGCAATTTCAATACGGAATAACGGTCCATCTTCTTCAAACCAAGTTGTGCGTCTATACGTTGTTTTTAATTTCTCAACAACAGCCTTTTTAACGATACGTTGGCAGTCTGAAACGCTAAATAATGTTGATTTCAAAGATTTCCCAATAACAGGAAATTCTCCGTTCTCTGGAATATAATCTCCCCAGTTTAACGCTTTTGTTTTTTCAAATAACTCATCGAATGTTGTTGCTTTAAATTCGCCGACTTTAATTTTCACACGGTCTGCAGTACGTAACCATAAATTCGTACGACAAATCGCTTTTTCATCCGCTTCAAACGTTACCTTTCCGTTTTCCACTTCACATTCATAACCAAGATCGCGAACTTCTCGGGCAACTAACGCTTCAATACCCATTGCCGCTGTTGCAATTAAAGTAACTTTTCCCATTTGCATTCACCTCTTATGTATAATCAAACAATAATTAATAACATGTTGTCCTATTAATCATCACATATTACGAAGAATATTCTCACTTACCATTTTAACTCACAACTTATAACTTCATACAAATAAAAAGCCCTCCTCTAACAAAGGAGAGCTGAGTTATTTCATAGTTGGTTCATAACGTTCTGTAAGCCATGTTCTGTTCCTTTGTACTGCAAACGGCCCACGCCTCGTACTCCGGTGGTAATCATCTATCTACAGGTTACGAAAACCTGTCCTTTTCCGTCGTTCATTTCCTTGGAAAAGATTCCCCTACCATTATTTGGGTTTCTCGCTCGTGGGGTTTACCTCGTTCCACTCCTATCATTTCTTCAAGGACTTCGTCACTGTGGCACTTTAAAGGTAGTCAAACCATATCCGAAAGGACTTAGGTTTTTTCCCTGCCGTTAAACCAGCCTTGAGCCAGAATACCCTAGCTTATGACTTGGCTAGGCACGAACACTACAGCCATCTCAGGCCGTGCGAGCATGGACTTTCCTCTACAACGTTGGCGTTGCAGCGATTACCCAAACGTTATGACAAACATTAGTATAGTGGAAACAAAAAGATTTTGCAATGTTTTTTTCTATGTAAAATGCTTTAACCTTTTTGTTACCTTAATTTATTCGTATAACTTACTTCCAAATACAGCTTTTTCTAAATTAGATAGACGTTTTAAAATATCCGTATTCGTATTGTTATACACTGGTTGTGCAACTGGTGTTTGTACCGGTTGTTGCGGAACTTGTGTTGCCGCTACTTTTTGTTCTTCTAATTCACGTTTCAAACGAGCATTTTGTTGTTTTAATTGATCAAATTCCTTATGAAAAGCTTCATAATCTTTAATAATCATATCAAGAAACTTATCTACTTCTTCTTGTTGATAACCTCTCATACCTGTTTTAAATTCTTTTTCTAAAATATCTTTCGCTGTTAATTTAATTTTATCCGAAATCATTTTCTTCACCTCAAATTTTTGCCAAAGCTTTCATTAACTAAATTTTTTCAGAAACAACGCCTTTTGTCAATCAAATATACGAGTACTATATTACATATTACTCTGCATTATTCCACTGTTCCTCTTCCATTATATCTTGTAAATCAGAAAAAAGAATGAAATAACTGTGATAATTTTCTATTTCTCCTTTTTTCTTAGCTGCTTCTACAATATATTTAGGGCTCCCAGACTTTTCTTCATCATATACAGCTAAAAGTGCATCGCTTTTTTCAATAAAAAATTGATTCTTTAATTTAAATTGCTCTGGGCTTTCGTACTTCCGTTTCGTAATACTATCAATATGATCTGCTTGTGAAAGAATAAATTCGTAATATTCACGGTTATCTTCCTTCCAATTTTCCTCTTGTTCTAAAAAAGGAGTAAATACAGCTAATTTTAAATTTGGATATTCTACTTGAATTTCAAAAACAACTTCAGCAGCCCATAGCTCTACTCCTAACTGACCACTTATAATAACCCACTCCAAACCTTCTTCTACAAAAACAGTTAATTTACGACGCAGCGCCTTTTTTATACACTCTACTCCTGGGTGATCATTTTTAAATATTCCAAGTTCAAACGGCTTATATCCTGTTACAGCAACAACCTTCATATCAACACTCCAATTACAAAAAAAGAACTAGCATTTCGCTAGTTCTAACATATCATTTACTTTTTAAACATTCCACCAACGTTTGGTCCGATATTTGGTCCAAATGGTGATACGTTCGGTCCTGGTCCATATGGTGATACGTTCGGTCCTGGTCCATATGGTGATATTTGATGCCCATGGTGATGATGGCCATGACCGCATGGTCCACATCCTCCGCCGAATCCTGGATCACCAGGATCTACAACGTTTGCGTTCGAGTTTGTTTGTGGGAAGAAGCTTTGATTTTTAATTTGTTGATGATGAACATGCGTTGTATGAGTTGGAAAAATGTGTGGCACCACCGTTGTTGAAAAAGAATGTGTTACGCATTGTTTCGTTGGGTGAATGACAGGAGCTGTCGTACAAATAGGTCCTACAGGCTTATGCCCTCCAAAGCAAGGATGACAATGATGCATAGTTTTTTCTCTCCTCTCTCATTAAAAAAATCTGACTACACTTTACAATATGAGCGAGGGGGTAAAGCCGCTTGTTATATATACCCATTTATTTCATGGAAATTTGTCTAGTATCCAATTTCATACGTAATACCTATTATAGACAACCCCCTACTATTATTTACCAAAAAAGCCCCCGACTTGCTTAACAATCCCTGTTACTTGATTCATCGCGTTCATCATTTGTCCAGCCGTGTTCATCATTTTATTTACATCGTAGTTACCATCTGATGATTTAAATTGTGAAACAAAACTAGAAAACTGACTTGGTTGCTGTTGCTGTTGCTTTTGTTTATTCATCGTTGGATATGGTTGTTTTGGTGGATAAAACATAGCTTGTTGATTTACATATTGAGCTGGCGACATGTAGTTTTGTGAATTCATATACGCTTGCTGTGGTTGATTCGTATACATTTGCTGCGGCTGATTCATATGCGGTTGTTGCGACTGATCCATGTGCGGTTGTTGCGGCTGATTCATGTGCGGTTGTTGCGGTTGATTCATATGCGGTTGTTGCGGTTGATTCATATGCGGTTGTTGCGGTTGATTCATATTCACTTGCTGTGGTTGATTCGTATATGCTTGTTGCGGCTGATTCATATGCGCTTGCTGCGGTTGATTCCCAAACGACACTTCAAATGGTTGATAATAATTTTGGTTTCCATAATGAGGCTCGAAAGGATACATATTATATCGCAAATATGTATCCTCATTATATTGGTACATATTTTGCTGTGCATATGGATTTGCTTGCTGATATACATTAGGTTGTTGAAACATGCATTCTCTCCTCCTTGGCATAAGTTTCTACATATAGAATATGTACCTATAAAATAAAATGTGTGACGGAGTACCTGTCTGTTTTTGTCGGAAGTTTAAATTTTTAAAAAAATTAGAAAGTAAACCCTTCCATGCTATGATAATAAGGAAGAAGATTCTCATGGGGGAGGAATCAACATGGTATTAGGGGATTTAAAACAAGCGTTTTCTCAAAAAAAGGGGTATTACACAGAAAATTCGAATGAACTGTTAGACTTTGCAAGACATTGTTATCTTGAAGGAAAAATATGCATATCAGATTACCGAACATTAATACGTGAATTAGAAATAAACGGTGCAACAAAACCTACAACAGTGACCGAGGCATAAAAAAACAAGAGGGTTTTCCCTCTTGTTATTTACATTGATCTACGATATTTTGCAAAGTATACGAAATAGCTTGATGAGTTTCAAAGAAACGTTTGCCTTTTCCCTTATTAACAAAACATTGTAGCACATTAGTTTGTAAATTATCATACACTTGATCAATTTGTTGTACATGTATATACTTAGGTCGTTCTTCCTTTATCCACCTATAAGCTAATTCTTTCCACATCTCTAACTCCGCATCTACAATATCAACAAATGGCTTCATATCCTTATAAAAATCGTATTCAGCCATCTCTCTTTTTTTCACATTCGCTTCATCATTATACTGCATTAACTTCTCCGAAGACTGGATTAATGCTTCATGTCCCATTTTGTTCCCACCTTATTATGCACTCACTACGACGTTTTGAAATGTCTTTACCCAGCTCCCTTTTTCTTCGTGATGCACTAATTTATTTTCCATATGTTCTATATGCATTTCTGTTATTTCTATCTTATTGCGTATTTTTTCACCTTTATCCTTCAATGCATGATTCATTCTAATCCCAATCTTCATTTCCAGCAAATCGAGAGAACTTAACATTTGATCCATTTTTTTCATAACATCTTCCTTCTGAACCATCGCCATATTTAAAACGCCCCCTTCTTTGCCTTTCCTTTGTCATGTAATTTCGCCGATTGATTAATTACTCCTTCTCACATGACAAAACTAGTTGATATTCGTCAAAGAAATCATTTAGTATGCCATTATTAGAAATGGTAACAATACAAAAAGGAGGTGTATTACGATGGCAAAAAATAAAAACGAAAAAAAGAAAAAGCAAAACAAACAACAAAACAAACCTGAGACTGGTAATCCAAAGCTTGATGGTCCAAATCTCCCCGCTACATAAAGTGAAACTTTAATCAGTGGGGTTTTATTCATCCCCCACTGATTATTAGCCCGCACCAATCGGGTGTTTACGGACAGCAGGGCTTCCACCTACCTTCTTTGCTCCAGCCAAATTTTGAGGTGGGAGTTTTACTGTCCGCAAATAGCGGGATAAAATGACACTTTAACCAAAGTGGCTTTTACAAACAACTATTTTCTAGTCTACCTTACCTCTTCGCTTTCGATAAGTGTTGAAGTTAAAGTCGTACTGCCGGCAAATAGCCGATTAGAAAGTAACTTGTTGTAGAGCATATTACTTTTAATAAAGAAGTCCCGCCCTCATTTAAGAAGGCGGGACTTCTTTATTATATCATGAACTCATCCATTCTTTTAACAAAACTACTTAATATAGAAAGAGTATGTATTTGCTCCCTCTTCTTTCTATACCATTCTGTTATATTAATTTCCCCCTTAGGTTTTTCAAGTAAAAATAATGAATCTATTTCCAACCCTTCACTAAACCAATCTTTTTCAATTAACTTTTCATGAGTGACAATAGAATACGCATCCCGAAGAGCCGGCGTACATGATTTTCTAATTCCCCTTATATTACATTCATAATCCATCCTTGATCCTGTATGCCTAGTTTGCACTGCAAATTTATAAAAAGAAGCCTTATACTTTGAATGAAATAATAACCAAGCTAATTGTTTCCCCAGTTCTATACGTTTTTGCAACGTTTCAAATTGATAAACTGAAAATCCATACATTCCCCCTTCCACCATTGGAAAAATAACTGCACTAACGTGAAATATTTCTTGAAATTTGAATAGTGCAGTATCAAATACATGTTTTTGAAAGTATGCATTCTCAATTACTGGTTTTTGAATTTTATTTTGTTCATTAATAATAAGTGCCGTCATAAGCCTATTTATATCTTTTTTCTCCCAAAACGCGCCCCATTCTTTTTCCATAAAAATTGATATGTTGAAAAATTGTAACAAATGAAAGAGCGGCGCACATCTCTTTTTACTTTCCTCATACAGTAAAAGTTGAGGAAATGCATCTAAAAAAATGAGCCAATTGGCTTTCTCATACAAATGAAATAATCGTCTCTTAACTGTTTGAGATAAAAGATTAGAATAATATTCTCCTTCTAAATCTGTCATGTTCCATCCCCCATTCCTTGAAACCATGCTTGCTAAAAAAGACCATCTAATTTCTCTATTTCTCAAATAATATTCTTGGTAAGATTGTGTACGTGAAATATTATCTACGTTAGCTACATCCGTGCTCTCCTTAATATTAAGAACTATAGCTTTTTCCTCTTCTGTACAAAAAATATCATTACGGGTCTGTTTAATTTTTTCGTAATCATTCCATCGAAACATGAGTAAGTCACCATACCTTTCTTGAAAAAGGTCACATCTTTTTTCATTTTTTGATATAATCACCTTTGTAAGTAAATCTTATCAAGTTGGGAGTGGACAAAATATGACCATTCGTTACCCAAATGGAAAAAGGTACAATCAAGCTTCACAACCTCATAAAACACCAATAAAAAAACATACTTACAGTAATAGAGGTATGTCCCTTGAAGAGGAATTGAATGACACCAATCAATATTACTTAACCCATAATATTGCATGCGTACATAAAAAACCTACACCTCTTCAAATTGTAAAAGTAGATTACCCCGCTCGAAGTGCTGCAGTGGTAAAAGAAGCGTATTTCAAACAACCTTCTACAACAGATTACAACGGTGTATACAAAGGGAAATACATCGATTTTGAAGCGAAAGAAACTAAAAATAAAACCAGTTTTCCACTTCAAAACTTCCACCTTCACCAAATTGAACATATGAAGCAAGTAGTCGCTCATAATGGAATTGCATTTGTTATTATTAAATTTACACTTTTTGATGAATTTTATTTATTAGATGCAAAACATATTATTGCATTTTGGAATCGTCAAAATACTGGTGGACGTAAATCGATTACAAAACAAGAAATAGAAGAGCATGGGTCTTTATTATCATGCGGTTATCACCCTCGAATTGATTATATCCGCGTACTAGACACGGTTTATTTTTCGTGATAGAGTCATCACTAAGGCTCTTTTTTCGACTTTTGGGGGAGAGAATGAAAGGTAGGAGAAAGTATAATGTCAGATAATTATCGTTCTCGTACAGAACGAAATCATGTAAAAAATCAAACGAAAGAAACAAATAATAAAGAAGAAAAACCAAAGAAAAAAGGTTCCTTTTTCAAGAGATTTCTTATAGGTTGTCTACTTCTTGGTATCGTCGGTCTCGTAGCTGGCGTTTCGGCCTTCTTTGTTATGGTAAAGGACGCTCCAAAACTAGACAAATCAAAGCTAGTCAATCCTTTATCAACAAAATTCCTTGATAAAAACGGGAATTTCTTCTATGAATACGGTGCTGAAAAACGAACCCATGTTACATACGATCAAATTCCAAAAGTAATTGAAAGTGCATTCCTTGCCACTGAGGATGCTCGTTTCTACGATCATAATGGAATTGATTTTAGACGTACTGGAATGGCAGTCATGGAAAATGTCACTGGTGGTTTTGGATCACAAGGTGGTAGTACGATTACACAGCAAGTAGTTAAAAACTATTTTCTAACGATGGAAAAAACTGCAAAAAGAAAAGTGCAGGAATGGTACTTATCTTATAAGTTAGAGCAACAGTACTCAAAACATGAAATTTTAGAAATGTACTTAAATAAGATTAACCTCGGTAATCGCTCTTACGGTATTTCAACAGCAGCAAAAAAATATTACGGCAAAGATTTAAAAGACATACAACTACACGAAGCTGCAATGCTCGCTGGTTTACCCCAAGGTCCTAACATTTATGATCCAACAAAACCAGATAACGTTGATAGAGCAACGAAACGTCGTAATATCGTATTAACATTAATGAACCGACACGGGTATATAACGAAACAAGAAATGAATGACGCAATGCAAATCTCTGTAACACAAGGACTTCTTCCATCTTCAGAAGTGACTGAAATGAAGTATCAAGCATTTATAGATGCTGCTGTAAAGGAAGTTGAAAAAGAATACCCTGATGTAAATATCGGTTCAGATGGTTTAACGATTCATACAACACTTGATCAAGATGCTCAGGATTACGCTGAAAAAATTATGGATGGGAATCTCATCAAGTATCCAAACGATCAATTCCAAGGATCATTCGTATTTATGGATACTCAGTCTGGAGAAGTTCGAGCAATCGGTGCTGGTCGTAAAGAAAGTAAATCTACTTTCAAAGGTCATAATATGGCAGTTGATTTAAAACGCCAAGTTGGTTCAACAATGAAACCAATTTTCGACTATGGTCCTGCAATTGAAAACCTTCAATGGTCTACTTATCATCAATTAAATGACTCTGAATATACTTACTCTGATGGCACAAAGATTAAAAATGCTACGGGTAATTTTAAAGGTGACGTTTCACTTCGTGAAGCATTGAAGAAGTCATTAAACATCCCGGCTTTAAAAACAGCTCAAACAGTCGGTATTCCTAAGGCACAAGAGTTTGCTGAAGGTTTAGGAATGACGTTTAAAGATGGGAAAGCATATGAATCTACTGCAATCGGTAGTAATGAAGGCTCTCCGTTAGATGTCGCTGGAGCTTATGCAGCATTTGGAAATGACGGTGTATACAATAAACCTCATTTCGTTAAAGAAGTTATTTTCCCAGATGGAAAAAAGAAAAGCTTTAAACCGAAAGAACAACGCGCAATGCATGACTATACAGCTTACATGGTTACTGACGTTCTTCGTGACGTAGTAAAACCTGGTTCTGGCGGTACAGGTCCAACAGCATATGTTTCTGGATTCGACGTTGCTGGTAAAACAGGAACACAAAACTTTGATAAATCTGTTATTAAAAAATACGGTATTCCAGCAGATGCCAACAGAGATAGTTGGTTCGCTGGATATACACCACAATATACAATGGCTGTATGGACTGGTTATGAAAAAGATAGCCCAGAAAATTACATTAGCGATCGTTCTACTAGAATTGCTCAGCAAATGTTCCAAGCAATGATGAGCAAATTTGCTACGGATAAATCTCGTTTCGAGCGCCCTTCTTCTGTACAAGAATTAAATGGAGAACTGTACATTAAAGGTGCGAAAAAAGATGCAGTTAAAGAAATTAAAGTAGATCCACCTAGTGGTCTTAATGTCGCTTTCGATGGCGCTAGCACAGTGACACTGAACTGGTCTGGACCATCATCAAATGTTGATGCATACGCAGCAAGCTATAAAGCTACTGACGGTTCTAGTGGTAGCTTATCAGTAAGCGGTACGACAGCTACTCTTGGTGGTATTAAACCAGGTGTTACTTACAGTTTCTCTGTAGTAGCGAAAAAGGGTACTGGAACAAGCCCTGCAGTTGGTGCATCCTTCACTGCGCCTGGCGGAACTCCAGATGCGAAAAAAGCTGACGAAGAAGCTAAGAAAAAAGCTGACGAAGAAGCCCTGAAAAAGACCAATGAAGATAAACTAAAACAAGAAGAAGCTAAGAAAAAAGCTGACGAAGATCAGCGTAAACAGCAAGAACAGCAACAGCAGCAACAACAGCAACAACAGCAACAAGAACAACAACGTAAACAACAAGAACAACAGCAGCAACAAGAACAACAACGTAAACAGCAAGAAGAAGCTCAAAAGAAAGCCGCTGACGAAGAGGCTAAGAAGAAAGCTGACGAAGAAGCTAAGAGAAAAGCCGACGAAGAAGCTAAGAGAAAAGCTGACGAAGAAGCTAGAAAAAAAGCTGAAGAGCAACAACAGCAACAAAATACCGTGGAAGATACACCTCACGCGGACGGAAATGTTGTTACAACAGAGTCTTAATAAACAAAAAAGAAGTCGGTTTCTCTTAATGAGAAACCGACTTCTTTTTTGTTATCATTTTCTTTACATATAGCTTTTCTATTTCGATATACAACTGGACTAATTGAATATACGAATGGTAATTACTCGGTTTCTTTATAATAAATGAATATCGCTCCATAAAATTAACAGGTTGTACTTCCAGTTTATTCGTATTTACTTGCATCTCATTCAAACTATGAACAGGCTGCTCATTTAACCAATATATAACCGATAGAAAGTGCGCTGCAAAAAGAATCATCGGACCCTCAGCTTCTTGTTTTTTTCTGTTCCGAAATAGTATAGCAATTTCTTCATGCTTGCTTTTCCATATATTTAACACCGCTGGAATACTTGTTTCAATTTCATTCCATGGCTCATATTTTCTTTCAATATCAAATATAAAGTAAGTATTTTGTATTATCTCTTCAAAAGATTGGTCTGTGTGATACGTAATCGAATTTGCACTCTCTTTAAAAAATGGTACGCACCGAAACTCTTTCGGTATTTCTATAACTCGCTCCATCCTTTATTTCCCCTTCATTCGTTTCTTTCCTTCACGACATATTTCTAGTAATCGACACTCTTCACATTGTGGTCGCTGCGCCTTACAGTAATAACGTCCGAAGAAAATCATACGGTGGTGTGTAACTCCCCACTCATCCATTGGAATTTTCTTCATCAATGTCTTTTCCACTTCTAACACAGAATCTTTCCATCTACAAATTGCTAACCGTTTACTCACTCTCTCTACATGCGTATCAACAGCAATCGCTGGAATCCCAAACGCTACCGAAACAACTACATTCGCCGTCTTTCTCCCTACTCCTGGTAATTTCGTCAGCTCATCACGGTCTTCTGGAACTTTCCCGTTATAATCATCTAGTAACATCCGGCATAATTTCTGAATATTTTTCGCCTTATTTCTAAACAATCCAATGGAACGTATATCTTGTTGTAATTCTTCTAAAGACACACTTAAATAATCTTCTGGTGTTTTATATTTTTGAAATAAGTTTTTCGTCACTTTATTCACAAGTACATCTGTGCATTGTGCAGATAATGCCACTGCGATTACAAGTTCAAATGGATTATCATGAATTAATTCACAATGCGCTTCTGGATACATATCCGCCATTGTATCTAAACAATAACGAATTTGCGTTTTGTTCAACATATCTTTCCTCCTACACTACTGCTCCAACCAATTATAAAAAGGCACTTTCCCAGTAAATTTCGTCTCTTGTTTTGTCGTTTGTTGTGTGCGTTGTTGATTTGCTCTAAATTTCTGGCCTTGATTTTGCGCTTGATCTACCGTTTTAATTCCGTTCTTTTTCCACTCAAACAAAATACGATCAATATACCGGAAATTAAGTTTACCACTCATAACAGCTTCACGAAGAGCCGCTTGAATTAAATTCGGATGGTGTTGATCTTGATCTTCCCACATCCCTAATGTTTCACATTCAAATGGCGAAAGTGGTCTTCCGAATTCTTTTTCAAATACTGTATATAAATTTACTTGAATTTGTTTTTGTTCTTTTTGCTCTTCCTCTATAGATTCATTCATTAAAAAGTGCAATATTTTTTCCCACAGTGGTTGTAAAGAATAACTTTCACACATCATCGCTTCAGATCTTCGTCCACCTTCTAGTGCTAAAAAACCTTTTTGGATTAAAGTCTGAATCACTTCCATGCATTTCATTTCTGTTATCGTCATCCGTTCTGAAATCTCTGAAGGAGTCGGGAACGAATTACCTGATTCTAAAAATGTGTGTACATGAAGTACTACCATAAATTCCGTCTCATTTAAACCTAGCTTTTTATAATGCATCATAAGCAATTTAGGAATCGCTATGCTTCCCTGTTCAAACCATTGTAACATCATTTTCTTTTTCATCACCAAACACCTCGTTCTCTAGTATAACACACCTTTAGCCATTTCTTTTTGCCACAATTCGTCAAAAAAACCTCCCTATATATAGGGAGGTTTTTTGCCATTTACTACAAGAAACAGACGATTAAGCCTGTACTTTACTTTTCATGAACGTATGAATTCGTTCTAATGCTTTCTCAACTTGCTCAAGAGATGTCGCATACGATAATCGAACGTTATTTGGTGCACCAAATCCTGTACCTGGAACAAGAGCCACCTTTTCTTCTTCTAATAATGCTTTTGCCCACTCATCAACTGTATCATACCCAGCTAACGCTACGGCTTCTTTTACATTTGGGAATAAGTAAAAAGCACCTTGTGGCTTAATGCAAGTGAAACCAGGAATTTGAATTAATTTATCATAAATAATGTTCAATCTTTCTTCAAACGCTTGACGCATTGTTTCTACAGGTTCTTGTGAGCCTGCATACGCAGCAATTGCACCGTATTGAGCAATTGAAGTAGGGTTTGACGTACTATGACTCGCTAAGTTCGTCATCGCTTTAATAAGCTGCTTATTTCCTGCTGCATATCCAATACGCCAACCTGTCATAGAATGTGATTTAGATACACCATTAATAATAAGTGTTTGTTCTTTTAATACATTAGAAAGCTGGGCAATTGAAGTATATTCCGCGTCACCATAAATTAATTTTTCATAAATCTCATCTGAAACGATTAAGATATCATGCTCTAAACATACTTCTCCAAGCTGTTGTAATTCTTCTTTGCTGTAAATCATCCCTGTTGGATTGCTCGGTGAATTAATAATAACAGCTTTCGTTTTCTCTGTAATTGCCTCACGCAGCTGCTTTGCTGTAATTTTGTACTCATTGCCTTCTAGACCTTCTACATAAACTGGCTTACCACCAGCAAGCTTTACTTGCTCAGGATAACTTACCCAATAAGGAGTTGGGATGATAACTTCATCTCCTTCATCAAGTAACACTTGGAATAATGTATATAATGCATGCTTGGCACCATTACATACAATAATTTCAGATGGATCATACGCAATTCCTTGATCACGAGTAAACTTCTTCACAATTTCTTGTTTTAACGCTTGTAATCCACCTGTTGGTGTATATTTCGTATGTCCTTCTAACATCGCTTTATGCGCAGCATCCATAATATGTTTTGGCGTATTAAAGTCAGGTTCTCCTGCTCCTAATCCAATTACATCATGACCTTCTGCTTTTAATGCTTGTGCCTTTGCTGTAATTTCTAAAGTTGCAGATGGTGTTAAAGCAGCTACTCGCTTTGCTAATTTCATTTGTAGTTCCCCCTACATCTATTTTTCAATGCTGTAGTGTCCAGCATAAACCCCATTTTGAAACTCTAAATAGTAATACGTATAACGATCTTCCTGATCAATATATGTAATTTCCCACAATGGAATATCGTTTTGAGCACCTAATTTTACTTTTATAATTTCTTTTGGTTTCGGCTTCGGCTCAGCACCTTCTCCTGTAGCTTGTTCAGCCAATTTTTGCAAAGCTTCTTTTTTAGAAATACCTTCGCTCTTTTTCTTCACAAGGACATTTCCTTTTTTATCAGGCACCCAAACGATAAGTTGTTCTCCTTTTTCATCTGTACCTTGTACGACTGTATATGAAGATTTTCCGTTATAATAATCAACGGTATTTACCTTTGTAATCTTTGCCTTTTCTTTCGCAATTTCTACAGACTTTGACTCTTTTGGAATTTTCTTTTCCATCGCTTTATTATAAACATATGCCCCATATATTCCGCTAGCAACGATAACGATAATGATTGTAAAGATCCACTTTTTCATTGTATCACTACGTTCTGTAAATCGTAAATACAGCTGTTTCTTTATCTTTTTCGTCTAATGCTAATCCGAACATGAGGTCCTGCTCTTTTAACGTACGATTCAAACCATCAACAATTTTATACAAGTCAGACGAATATTTAATACGCGTCGTTGATAGGACTTCGATTTTCTTATCCATGAAAAAACTCCTCCGTTACACAAAAATTTCTAATTATAGAAGAACGCAATGCGGTTACAATAAGAGTACATTCTTTACAACCCCTGCTTCATCACCCATCTATTATAGCAGGACATGTACAGCAAAAAAAGGTTTCAAATCGAAAAGCAATATATTTTGTATACAAGAAGTAAGAAAAATAAAATTCCTCCTACCCACATTTTTTACGCCTGAAGTTTAAATGTACTTCAGGCGTATTTTTCTTCCAGTTTTATTCATTTGACGATTCTTCTAACTGTACTAACAATTCTTCTAACGGTCCTTCATAGAGCGGTACAGTTGGGATTGATTGTAAAAATCGTTTTCCATAGGAAGAACTTGTCAAACGACGATCTAATACAAATACAGTTCCCGTATCTGTATTTGTTCTAATAAGACGACCAAACCCTTGTTTGAAACGCAAGATTGCTTGCGGGAGCGCCAACTTATCGAATACGTCTTCTCCTTGATTTTTTAACCACTCTCCTTTTGCTTCCATCATCGGCTGATGAGGAGGGGTAAAAGGCAGACGGACAATGACAAGACAGCTTAGGGCATCTCCAGGTATATCTATCCCTTCCCAAAAACTACTTGTTCCTAACAAAATCGATTTGTCGAACTCCTGGAATTTGCGGATTAGACGACTTCGGCTCTTATTATTCACACTTTGCGTTAATAATAAATATCCTTCTAATGTCTCATCATTTTTCAAATTCGTATACGCTTCTTTCAACATTTCATACGAAGTGAATAAAACGAGCATTCTACCTTTTGTAGCTTTCGCTATTTTCGCAATATGTGCCGATATAGACTCAATATATTCTTCATTACTTGCTTTCTTAATAAAAGGTACATCCGTTGAAACCATTAATTTCATTTGCTCTTCAAAACGGAATGGTGATGGAACCTTTAATGTATTGGGAGCAAAATCATGTAAACCTAGCTCCTCTTTTATATAGTCGAATGAATCATTAACTGTTAACGTTGCTGATGTGAAAATAACACTCTTTTTCTGGGTTAAAAATTCATCAGCAAATCTTTCACCAATATGAACAGGCTGCGCATATAGAACTGTTGAATGAATCGTTCCCTTCGTTTCAGTCTCCATCCATGTCACGTATGAATTTTTTTCTAAAATGAGTAATTGTAAAGATTGTGCCATCTTTCTCAACAACTCAATTAAATGCATAAATTCACCTGTAACGACGTGCATCTCCCATTCTAATTTACTTTGCAATATTTCAGCTTGCTTCTCAAGTGTAGTCAATAACTTTCTTACATCATACACAAATCGATTTGTTAACTCGGTAATGCTATCCCATAACTTACCTTTCTCTACTTCCGTGTTATATCGATAAATGAGTGGCATATTGCTCATCCCTTGTTCCTGCTTTGTTTGTTTAAATACGAAAGTCCGTAACATTTGAAATAGTTCATCCGCATCAAATTTCAATTCCTTCAAACTATGACTCACCATACGGAAAGTCGAACGCGATGCTTGCTCTGATTTTTTCATCATTTTATATACTTTAGAAAGTACATCATCTGTTTCTAGCGTACCAAGACGAGATAAAGCTAATTGAAAATACATGCATGAGAATTGTTCACCTAATGTTCTACTCGCCGCTTCCTCGATATGATGAGCTTCATCAAAAATAATATGTTCACATGAAGCAAATAATGGTTCTTCACTTGAAAAATCTTGAAATAATAACGCATGATTTGTAATAACGATATCTGCAAATAATGCTTTATTCTTTGCTCTTTGATAAAAACAACGACTATACCAGTTACTTTGCATCCCGCCTGGACTATGTACATCACTACAAATACGGTTCCAAAGTAACTTGCCGCCCTCAGGAATATTCAATTCATCACGATCGCCAGTTTCCGTTTGCAATAACCACACTAAAATTTTTGCCTTTGTGAGCGCCATATCATAATTTTTCTCTTCCTCTTGCAAAGCATATTCAAATTTGTGTAGACAAAGGTAATGCTTTCTTCCTTTCAGAAGAGCTACTTCAAATGAAAATGGCATTATTTTCTTTAATAAAGGAATTTCTTTTTCTAGTATTTGTTGTTGCAATTGTACAGTTTGTGTACTTATAATGACAGGTTCTTCTTTTTTCTTTGCGAAATAAATACTTGGAAGTAAATATGCAAGCGTCTTCCCCGTACCTGTTCCTGCTTCAATCAGTGAAAACCTAGAATCTCTTAGCGCTGTATATATTTCCTTCATCATAATCTGTTGGCTTTCTCTTTTTTCAAACTTTGGCATATTCAATTCAAGTTTATCGATTGTCTTATGTAAGAAAGCATCAAATTTAGATGAGTATGTTTCACTGAGGCTTAAAGAATAATTCCGCTTTCGAAGCGCAATATTTCGATACACCTCACACTCCTCTGCCTCTTCTTTACCATGCATCATTTTCTTTAAAATATTTTCAGAAAGTACATCAGCTATATCACTTTGGAAAACATCACTTAATTCATAAAGCGATTGTAATGTGACAAGTGGTAACTTTTCAATTTCACTTAAAAATTGTAAAAACAACTCCGCTGTTGCAAGAGCATCACTATCCGCACGATGTGGTTGATCGTGCTCTAGTTCATGCTGCTTAGCTAAATCACGTAATTTATAACTATCAGCTGTCGGCAAAAGAATTTGCGCCAATTCAACTGTATCAATTTTAGGACAATGTACTTCTGTATATCCAGCTTGCCTTAATTCTTCATTTAAAAAATTCCAATCAAAGTGAACGTTATGTGCAACAAAAGCCGCACCTTGTAATAGCTCAACAATCATCGGGGCTACATCTCGAAATAACGGGGCTTGTTTTACAAGATCTTCATCAATCCCAGTTAATTCTGTAATAAATAGGGGAATCTCTCTCTTCGGATTAATAAAAGATGAAAAAATCTCTAATATCTCTCCATCTTCCACTACAACAGCTGCAATTTGGGTGATTTTATCCTTCCCATCCTTCCAGGAGTTCCCTGTCGTCTCTAAATCAACAACGACATAACGCTTACTCATATATGTAACACCTCAATTTCTTACCTATCAAACACAAAAATTATATAATGTTACTATACCACGTTTTACCTCATCTTAATGAAAAGATGCACAAAAAAGCTATCTCCTTAATTAGAGATAGCCTTCCTACTTATAATATCGTGCCAGCTTTTTCAGCACCTAACATTTCAATAATTTGATTATCATCGTCTAATACTGCAATTTTCGGCTCTTGTTTATGAATATTTTCTTCTGCCACTAAACCATAGCAAATAATAATAACTTTATCACCCGGTTGTACAAGCCTTGCAGCTGCACCATTTAAACACACAACACCGCTACCGCGCTCTCCTTTAATAACATATGTCTCTAAGCGAGCTCCATTGTTGTTATTTACAATTTGTACTTTTTCATTTTCTACAATATTTACCGCATCCATTAAATCTTCATCAATTGTAATACTACCTACATAATTTAAATTTGCTTCTGTTACAGTTGCACGATGTAACTTCGCTCTCATCATTGTGCGAAACATAGATGCTCCCCCTTATTTCCCCATTAATGTTATATTGTCAATTAATCGTACATTTTCAAACTTAACCGCAATCGCTAAAATGATTCTTCCTTCAATTTTATTTATTGCTTTTAATGAAGGATATGCATATAAATCAGCATAATCTACAGTGCCTTTCGTATACTTCTCAATATGCTCTTTCACAAGATTCATAATGATTTCCGGATTACGTTCGCCTGCCTCAATTCGTTCTTTCGCTATACATAGACTGCCGTATAAATGAGGAGCCTCTTCACGTTCTTCTAGTGATAAATACACATTACGAGAACTTTTCGCTAATCCATCTTCTTCCCTTACAATATCAACTGGTACGATCGTAACGGGAATATTAAAATCAGTTACGAATCCTTCAATTACAGCTACTTGCTGTGCATCTTTCATACCGAAATAAGCACGCGTTGGCAATGTAATATTAAATAGTTTCATTAGTACAGTCGCCACACCAGCGAAATGACCAGGTCTTTGTTTGCCACATAAAACGTCGGTACGCTTCACAACTTCTACTGTTGTCGTTTGTTCTGCTGGATACATCTCTTCTACACTCGGATAAAATAAATAATCAACACCATTTTCTTTTGCTACATTTTCATCTCTAACAATATCACGTGGGTATCGATCTAAATCTTCATTTGGTCCAAATTGTAGTGGATTTACAAATACACTTAAAACTACAATTTCATTTTCTTCCCTTGCCTTACGTAGTAACGTAGCATGCCCTTCGTGTAAATACCCCATCGTTGGAACAAAACCGATACTTTTTCCACTTGCATGCAGTTCGTTTGTAATTTGCTGCATCTCTTGCACTGTAGTTATGATTTTCATTATTGTTTTCCTCCGTATAACGCTAAGCACTCTTCCTCTTTCATTGTAAATGAATGTTTTTCTTCAGGAAATTGCCCTGTCTTTACTTCAGTAACGTATTGCGAAATCCCTCGCACAATCTCCTCTTGAACAGACGTATATTGCTTCACAAATTTCGGAACACGATTTACGCCGTACGAGATAAGATCGTGGTATACAAGAACTTGCCCATCTACTTTTTGTCCTGCTCCAATTCCAATTGTAGGAATTGTTAACTGCTCTGAAATAAGTTCTGCTAATTGCATTGGCACACATTCTAACACAAGTGCTATCGCACCAGCTTCCTCACATTTCTTTGCATCTTCTATTAATTTTTTTGCACTTTCAGCATCTTTCCCTTGTACTTTATACCCACCTAGCACTCCTACAGATTGAGGAGTTAAACCTAAATGCGCCACAACGGGAATTCCCGCATTCGTTAAGTAGTGAATAGTTGATATAACTTCTCCAGCACCTTCTACCTTTAATGCATGTGCCCCGCTCTCTTGAACAATGCGACGTGCATTAATCATCGTATCTTGCAATGAGACATGATAAGACATAAATGGCATATCAGTTACAATAAAAGTCTCTTTCGCTCCGCGGCGTACAGCTTTCGTATGATGAATCATATCCTCTACTGTTACTGGAACTGTTGAATCATACCCAAGTACAACCATTCCTAGAGAATCACCCACTAAAATCATATCGACTTTAGCTTCTTCTGCTAATTTAGCAGATGGATAATCATACGCCGTTAGCATTGTAATCGGCTCACCTTGCTCTTTCATTTTCAAAAAATCTGTTTTTGTTTTCAAAAACTACTCCTCCTTTATGCAGGAGAGAGGAGATGGCCGAAATCATATAAAAAACCCCTCTGGCCATAAAAGGGCAGAAGGGTTGTGTGTTAGTCGGCATTATTCATCCCTCTGTCCCAGTCCATTATTGGATCAAGGCAGAATCCAAATTATTATTTTTTCATACTGCGTAAAATAATGGTGCAGTTCGCTTTGATACTGCCCATATTCGAACTAATTATAGCAAACTCTGAAAAGGAATTGCTACATTTTTTCGAAAAAATAATTTTTTATCCCTATTACGGTATGTGAAATTTATTAGTATCTAAATGACAAAAAGAAGCTCCAAAATAGGAACTTCTTTTACTTAATTTCTATATCAGCAGAATGAATGTGGTGCACTTGTCCTTGATGATCCTCAAGTAACAATACACCATCCTCCGTAATTCCTTTTGCTAGCCCATTAATAGTTTCCTTCATCGTTCGAGCTGTAATTTCTTTTCCGATACTTACTGCGTAACTTTCCCAAAGAATTTTAATAACAGAGAAGCCATTTTTTAAATACTCTTCATACAATTTCTCTAGTTGCAAGAAAATTTGTTGCATAAGTTCCGCACGAACAATCGGCTTACCCGATTCAATTGCTAATGAAGTTGCAATTTGCTGAATTTCCTCATCAAAATGTTCTTGTTTCTGATTTGCATTAATGCCAATTCCCATAATAACAGCATTAATTTTATCTGGATCAGCTTGCATCTCCGTTAATATACCGACAGCTTTTTTACCTTGAATTAAAATATCATTCGGCCACTTAATCCCTACGTTTACACCGGTACATTTTTCAATTGCTTGCGCTACGCTAACCGCTGCTAATAAAGTAAGCTGTGGTGCATGATGAACTGGAATCGAGGGACGTAAAATAATACTCATCCAAATTCCTGTTCCTTTTGGGGAATACCATTTTCTACTTAAACGTCCTCTACCTGCTGTTTGTTCTTCAGCAACGACAATTGTTCCCTCTTCTGCGCCTTCATAAGCAAGTCTCGCTGCAATATGCTGAGTAGACTCAACCGATTCTTCAAAATAAACCGTTCTACCGATACGCTCTGTTTGTAATCCTAATTGAATCTCATTCGCAGTTACTTTATCTGGTTTACTAGCAATTCGGTACCCTAAGCGGCGTACAGCTTCTAGTTCATACCCTTCATTACGAAGGTCCTCCATATGCTTCCATACAGCGGTTCTCGAACAACCAAGTTTGTCACTAAGTATTTGACCAGATACAAATGCACCATCTGCTTCAGAAAAAACTTGTAATAACTGCTTTCTTATAGTAGATTGCATCTTTGTAGCCACTCCCTTATATCCTCTTTCTTATTAACTAAATCTCCTTGTACGATTGCTTCTTCAATATTTTGAAGCATTTCGGCAACCCACGGACCTGGCTTTTTATCTGTCCAGCTTAATAAATCATTACCAGTCACATTCATTTCTTGACGATTTTTTATCGGCAATGCATGAAATAATGATTGTACTTGCTTAACAGACGCACTATTATAACTTTCTATTATCGCTTCATATACTCTTTCCGCCATCTCAGCGATGCGAATCCCAGTTTTATAAAGAAGGATTGTATCCCACTCCTTCTCCTTTCTAGAACGAATTGCTAATAAAACCGCTACGATATCTTTAATCTTTTTATTCGAGAACTTCCATTGACGCAGAAAGACAGATGGATGCTCTTCTCCGATACAATATAGGAAAAATGCCCACGCCTCAACGTCTGTTTCGAAAGAATCCCATTTATACTGCGTAGCTTTCAAGAGTCTTTCTTCTGACATTTGCAAATATGGCAGATGAGAAAATAGCTTAGTTTCTACTAACTCTTGAAGACCATTCACACAATATGTACCGGTCAACAATTTTTCAAATTCAACTGTAATTCTTTCAATCGCTATATGTTCGAGCAAATGCCCATACGTTTCAATTGCTTGTTTCGTCTTTATTTCCAAAGAGAAACCTAACGTACTTACGAACCGAATACCACGCATCATTCGCAGTGCATCTTCTTGAAAACGGTCTGCAGCATCTCCAACCGTTGTAATTTCCTTCAGACGAATCGCTTCTTTCCCAGCAAATAAATCAACCATTTCGCCTTCCTCTGTCATTGCAATTGCATTCATCGTGAAATCACGTCGTTTTAAATCCTCTTCTAATGAACGGACAAATTGAACACTACTAGGTCTTCGAAAATCTTCATATTCGCTTTCTGTTCGAAAAGTAGTTACCTCATACGGTTCACCATTTTCTACAACAATTACAGTTCCATGCTCAAGACCAACCGGAACATGTCTTGGGAAAATAGCCATTACTTCTTCTGGTAAAGCAGATGTTGCGATATCGATATCTCCAATCGGTCTATCGATAATAAGATCGCGTACACTTCCACCAACGAAGTAAGCCTCATGTCCGTGCTGTTTTAACATCTCAATAATTGAACTAGCTTTTTTAAATCTTTCCATTCTTGTCATCCCTTAGTATGTCATAATAAATCGCCTCATACTGTGAAACGATTTTTTCCGAACGAAACTGCTCATATACAGATTTCATCGCTCGCTCTCCCATATTACGGTGAAGTTCTTCATTTTCTAGTAGCTGAATTGCTTGCTTAGCTATTCCGTCTGTATCTCCAACTTCACATATATATCCTGTTTCACCATGTTGAATGACCTCTGGAATGCCCCCAACCCTCGTTCCGATACTAGGCACACCACACGCCATCGCTTCTAATATAACAAGACCAAAACTTTCCTTTTCTGATAAAAGTAGCATTAAATCACTCATCGCAAGAAGCTCTGCAACATTATCTTGCTTTCCTAGGAATAAGACACGTTCCTCAATATGTAAACTTTTCACCAATTGTAAAATAGTACAGAACTCTGGTCCATCACCAACAAGAAGCAATTTCGCATCTACTTCCTTTACAATTTTGGCAAATGACTGCACAACATCCTGTACACGCTTAACCTTTCGGAAATTTGAAATATGAATCAACACTTTTTCATTTTCTCGTATACCATATTCTTTTTTTAATTGAGACATATCACGTTTGAAATAAACACGTTCATCTACAAAATTGTATACCGTCTCAATTTCTTTATCTGGTTTTACAAGTTCATTTGTTTCTTCAATTAACGAATGTGACACAGCTGTAACAACATCAGATTGTTCAATACCAAAGCGAATTAAATTATTTAACGAAGGGTCGGAACCTAACACAGTAATATCCGTTCCATGTAAGGTCGTAACAATTTTAATACGCTCCCCAATCATTTGTTTTGCTAAATATGCACAAATAGCATGCGGGATTGCATAATGCACATGTAAAATATCAAGGTTTTCTCTTTGAGCAACCTCTGCCATTTTACTCGCTAATGCTAAATCGTATGGTGGATATTGAAAAACAGAATATTGATTTACTGTTACTTCGTGAAAATAAATGTTCGGGTACACTTTATTCAACCGAAATGGTACACCCGATGTAATAAAATGAATTTCATGCCCGCGTTCCGCCAATTGCTTTCCTAACTCTGTCCCAACAACCCCAGAACCACCTACAGAAGGATAACATGTAATACCTATTTTCAATTTCATTTACATCCCCCTATTAAATCAGCATGTAATAAAACCGGTTTCTTACTCATAAATCCTTCGGCATACAGCACTCCAACTTCTTTCCCAAACATCTTCTCCCGAGCGATTACAGTTTCAACGTATCCTTCGGTTAATGGCGTCTTAACACCATCACTCCCTGTTGAAAACTGACTTTCATACGCTTCTAACGCTTCCACCTTTTTAGAAAGGTATTCACTAATATCTATACAAAAATTCGGTTTATGAAAACCATTAATCATATAATTATAAAAAGACTCTACACGGTGCGGCGGAAGTTCAGGCATATATTTACGAATTCCCGCTGAAAAGATAGCTTCTTCCACAAGTTTCGCGCAATTAGCATGGTCTGGATGACGATCTTCGTAATATGGTGCGAAAATTAGTGTTGGTTTATATGTACGAATAATCTTTACAATTTCACGTATATATTCTTCTTTCATATACAAACCACGGTCTGGCATTGCTAAATTAATTCTCGTTTTTACTCCCATAATACGAGCTGCAGCCTTTGCTTCTTCTTTTCTTAGTTCTACCGTTCCATTTGAAGAAAGATCAGCTTCTGTTAAATCGCAAATGCCTACTTCATATCCTTGCTTCGTATACTTTGCAATGGTACCTGCCATGCCGATTTCAACATCATCGGCATGAGCACCAAACGCTAATATATGTAATCCACTCATAATTGTTCCCCTCATTTTCTTAACTTTCGGTAATCTAAATCTCCCCGCTCTAATGCATGCATTAGCATTTCAGCACTTGCCATATTTGTTGCTAATGGGATGGCGTATACATCACATAAACGAAGTAACGCATTAACATCTGGTTCATGCGGCTGGGCTGTTAGTGGATCCCGGAAAAAAATCACCATATCCATCTCATTTTTTGCAATCATTGCACCAATTTCTTGATCGCCACCAAGAGGACCGGATTGATATCTTGTTACAACTAAACCAGTTGCCTCCATAATACGAAGTCCTGTCGTTCCTGTTGCAAAAAGTTCATGTTTTTCAAAAATTGGTTTATATGCGTATGCGAACGAAACCATATCATCTTTCTTTTTGTCATGTGCGATTAAGGCAATTTTCATCCGTTGTCTCCCCTTTAGTCGATAATATTTTCTAAACCGTACACAAGATGATCAAGGCTCATTACTGTTTCAATTGATAGTTTTACACCTGACATAAATGATGCACGGTTGAATGAATCATGACGAACTGTTAACATTTGTCCATCTCCGCCGAACATTACTTCTTGGTGTGCAATAAGCCCTGGTAGACGTACGCTATGAATGTGAATACCGTCTACATTTGCACCACGTGCCCCTTCTAATTGTTCCGTTTCATTAGGGTGCCCTTGCTCTTTTGGTACACGATTTTGACGGATTAATTCTACTGTTTTTACAGCTGTACCAGATGGTGCGTCTAATTTTTGATCATGGTGTAATTCAATTACTTCAACATCTTGGAAGTACTTCGCTGCCATTTGAGAGAACTTCATCATAAGAACTGCACCAATCGCAAAATTTGGAG
Organism: Bacillus sp. P4_E1; assembly: GCF_056401715.1. Taxonomy (NCBI): domain Bacteria; kingdom Bacillati; phylum Bacillota; class Bacilli; order Caryophanales; family Bacillaceae; genus Bacillus; species Bacillus sp. P4_E1. The sequence goes on along the minus strand of NZ_JBFUIV010000005.1, from coordinate 167,739 downwards.
CGATAATTGTTCCTACTTCTTTTTCTTTTGCATTTTCTGTTAATTGCTTTAGTTCTTCTTCAGTAAATCCAGTTGTACCAATAACTGATCTAAGTCCACGTTCAACTGCAAGTGTCACATGTTTCTTTCCAATTTCTGGTGTTGTTAAATCTAACAATACATCTGCTTCTACTTCATCTAAACAAGTATGTAAATCCGCGTAAATAGGTGCATCTAGCGCTGGCATTCCCGGTAAATCAGAAATTTTTTCTCCGCCATGCTTATAATCAATTGCTGCTACTAAATTGAAATGCGCTGTTCTTTCCATAAGAAGGACTGCTTCATATCCCATGCGTCCTCGTGGTCCAGCGATAATTACTTTAATTTCTTTCATGCGTCTTTCTCTCCCTCATCAATACGTGTCCAACGATCTTTATCACGTGTATTAAATTTATTCATTACAATGTTATGCGCTGTTTCTAAATCAATATTTAAACTATTTGCCATACAAATCATAACAAATAAAACATCTCCAAGCTCTTCCTCAACACTTCGTTCTTTCTCAGTCGTTTTCTTTGGTTTCTCACCATAATAATGATTAACCTCTCTTGCAAGCTCTCCCATTTCTTCAGTTAAACGAGCCATCATTGCAAGCGGACTAAAATAACCTTCTTTAAATTGACCGATATATGCATCTACTTCTTTCTGCATATCTTTCATCGTTTTTGCTTCCATACTAGTCACCTCTTATTCCTTCCTCTTTCATGTTAGCCAATTCATCGCGATTTGACAAATATTATTCCCTCATATCACTATTTACGACTCTTTTTAGGATAGACTATAATAAAGTGAAACTTTCTTTTGCGGTTTTTTGCAAAAGATCAGCCTGAACCAATCGGGTCCCTGCGGCTGGTTCGACCTTTTCTTCTTTGCTTTTCCCTCTACCAGCCGTTGGGACGGGATAAAGTGAAACTTTCTTTTGCAGTTTTTCCGCACAATATCAGGCTGAACTAATTAAGCTCTTATACCATTCTCTATTTTTACTATCAACTAGAAATAACTTATTATTATGTTCTATCGTTTAAGAGGAGCAATGCAATCATTACATAATTAGGGGGATTTCTAAATGACATCAAATTTGAAGATTCGGAATATCATTTTTATTTTAATCGGTTCCGCTATTTTTTCTTTCGGTATTGTGAATATCAATATTGAAAACCATCTTGCAGAGGGTGGATTTACCGGCATTACGCTATTATTATATTTTAAATTTTCACTTGATCCTTCCTATACAAACTTAATTTTAAACGTCCCCCTATTTTTCATTGGCTGGAAATTACTCGGCCGAACAACATTTTTATACACATTAATCGGTACATTTAGCGTCTCTTTATTCCTTTGGGTGTTTCAGCGCTACGAGGTTCTCAACTTACATTTAAACTTGCAAAATGATATGACACTGGCTGCTTTATTCGCTGGGGCATTTATCGGCATAGGACTTGGAATTATATTCAAATACGGCGGGACTACTGGCGGTGTTGATATTATCGCAAGGCTAGCTCACAAATATGTTGGCTGGAGTATGGGAAAAACGATGTTTATGTTTGATGCGGTCGTTATCATTATCTCTATTCTTACATATTTATCATATCGCGAGGGCATGTATACGTTAGTTGCTGTTTTTATCGGGGCTAAGGTTATTGATTTCATGCAAGAAGGTGCTTATGCAGCAAAAGGAGCAACTATTATTTCTGATAAAAACGATGAAATTGCTTCAAAAATTTTATCAGAAATGGAGCGCGGAGCAACCTTTTTAAAAGCAGTTGGATCCTATACAAAAATAGAACGTAATGTACTATATTGTGTTGTTGCTAAAAATGAAATCGTAAAATTAAAAAATATCATTATTTCAGTAGATCCACATGCCTTTGTCGCTGTAAGTGATGTACACGATGTTGTTGGTGAAGGATTTACATTAGATGAAAATAAAAAACCGTTACATAATTAAATTCAGCTAGAAAAGCTCTGTAGCTTTTCTAGTTTTTTATTATAAATCTTTTAAGTTTCTCCAAATCCTCATAAATAAGCTCCAACAAACTCCGATTATAGAAAATAGAAGCTGGATGAAAGGTCGGAAAAATATGATATTCTTTTTCTGACCAAATAAATTCTGTACTGCTGCTATCTTTCAATCGCTGCACAGGTTGCTTTAACAATTCTCCATGAACATCCGTAATTTTATTATTTTTACCAACTAAACGCTGTAATGCAATATTACCAAGTGTGACAATAACCGGCTGCTGTATAAATTCCAGTTCATAATCTAGCAAAGGTGCATGTGCAAGTATCTCACCTTGATTCGGTGTTCTATTGTACTTCTTCTGTATTATTTCGCCATTTCGTTCCCTTTTCTCTCTCCATTTATAAGGTCTACTCCGGACCGCACTCGTAATATATACTTCTTCCCTTGTAACGTGAATACGTTCTAAAAATTCCATTAAATGTTTTCCCGCTCTCCCACTAAATGGAATCCCATTATGAATTTCTGTTTCACCAGGTGCTTCTCCAACAAGCATTAATTTCGGGTTTTTAGGGCCCTGTCCACTTAAAAAACCTTCTAATTGGTATGTAGCACTACGCTCCTTCACTTGTTTAACTAAATAATATGGATATTCTATGTCCGTCACCTTCTTTCATCATTCCATACTTATCTTTATTTTAACTAGTTCTATACCCCATATTCTCTCTATTATTTCCATTTGTAACATATTATAAGATTCAATCCACAAAACAAAAAAAGACTATCAAAATTGATAGTCTTTAATCGTCGCTACGCTGCATACCAGTATAAATTAATACGAGACGTAATAATTCAAATACTGCTACAGCAGCTGCTGCTACATATGTTAATGCTGCCGCATTTAATACTTTACGAGCTTGACCGTACTCATCTGTTGATACGATACCAAGTGCTTCAATTTGTTGCATTGCGCGTTTTGATGCATCAAACTCAACTGGTAATGTAACAAGTTGGAAAATAACACCTGCTGCCATTAAAATAATTCCTAGTAACAACAAACCAGACATTTGTGCAAATACACCAATTAGGACAAAAACCCATGACATGTTTGAACCAAAATTAGCAACTGGCACTAACGAATGGCGTACACGCATAAAGTTATAATCTTTCGCATCTTGAATTGCGTGTCCTACTTCATGTGCTGCTACAGCTGTACCAGCAACTGAATGACCATAATAGTTATCTGTCGATAATCTAACCGTCTTTACACGCGGGTCATAATGATCTGACAAATGACCTGGCGTTTCTTCTACGGCTACATTGTACAATCCATTTTCATCTAAAATTTTTCGAGCCACTTCCGCTCCTGTCATACCTGATGTTGAATAAACTTGTGAATACTTGCTATAGGCACTACGTACTTTTGACTGTGCATACAACGGTATGATCAAAATGATCGCGAAGTAAATTAAATAAAACATCATAAACCTCCATTGAAGTTTTAATTATAGTACTTCTCATTCTATTTTTTTCTTCCACCGTTGTCAATAAATAAACCTTACAATCCGTATCTTTATTTATGCATATTATCTATCTTTAGAATGCAAGTTGCTTCTCCGCTTCTCTCTCTCCCCTTTATACTTTCTCCATCCAACATACGTTAAAGTGAACAAAATAAGTCCTCCAGTAATTGTCATAAACCAAATGAGAGAGGGAGCAATCTCATCTTTTTTTACTGTATGAAATATTTTTTGCAAATCACCTTTAATAATCCCTAGTTGCATTTGTCCACCTTTCGTTTTTAACATAACGTTACGAAATTCATCCAAATAAGATAAATGTGCATTTACACGCTGCGCTTCGTTTTCTGGCAGAGCAATCATTAAACTAGGATAAATAATATTAAATTCATTTAAAAATGTATTTAGCGTCTGTTGGAACTGTCCATCATCTTCTTTTTCCATCGCCTTTTCTACTTGAGAAAAAGCATTCATTATCTTTCTTTCTCTTTCCATCCAAAGTGGCTGATATTTAGATACTTGTGCATCAACAGCAAGTTGTAACGCTAACATATTATCCACTTTAACTTGCCTATCTKAATCTTCCGCGAGAGATTGTTTCGCCTTATCGTATGCTAAAGAAACGACTCTAATTTGTCCCGGAGTTACTTTTGAATTATTTTCATTCTCCTTTGATAGAAATTGCTCTGAGAAATGGTACAGTACTTGTATTGCCTTTTCATCTTCTTTTTTCTTCACTAACTGCAAAGAGTCATCTAGCAATCCAGTTAGTTCACTCCACTCTTCAGCATATATACGTACTGGAAACATTATAATTAGAAATGCTATCAGTCCAATTAATGTTCTCTTCATCCCGGTCCCCCCTATAACTACTAGTACAAAATATGTGGAATTGGACAAGAATAGAACAGAACAAAACCAAAAAATATATTATCTCTATGAAAACAAAAAAATTCTCTTTAAACAGAGAATTTTTTCTTTGAAACCCTTTTCTTTTTCACTAAATATTTATACACACCGTAGCAAAGCATGCTACCACCTAAAATCAATAATAAAATAATACATGCAGCATGCATAAAGAATTCTTCCGGTAACATTAAAATAACCGGATCTGTTTCAATATCAAACATCCAATAATCATTGCTAAATAAAAGCTTATGAAATAATACGAAACTCTTTTCAAAATTAATAGCAATTGGTAACGTAAGAGCTATTGGAAAAATAATTGTAAGAATCGCTCCGTGAAGTAAAAACTTTTCTTTTTTCTTTTTTAATAAATACGCTCCTCCTAATACAGCAATTACAATCGTTCCATACATTATATATTGAATCTTTACTAAAATATTTTTAACATCTACAAAATGAATGCGTCCATTTGTGGACATATCTAATGTCGGCAATTGTAATGCACCTTCATAAAACGGCGATAAATATGTAATAAGCACATCATAGTTTCTCTTAATTTCATCTTTCGTCATATCCGCTAAATCTGGAATATTTAAAAAATCAATTTCAAAATAATACAACCATTTTCCATATACAACTACCGTTGTCGCGAGAGCGAAAACAGAAAATGCTATGCTATAGGAAACTACTAAAGTGATCAATCGATCCAATATGTTTATACCGCTCTTATTTTTCTTCATTTTCTCCCCCTAAATGTCCTCACCATCATAAAGAAAACTGTTTTCGGTTCTCACGTAAGCAATAATAATATGTAATACACAGTACAGCAATACTTAACCAAAACGTAAAATAACCAATTTTCTCTACAAATAAATGCATAATCCCATATCTCGGCATTTGCCAAAATAAATAATCAATTGCATCATTATGTAATGTCCATATGCCAGCTACAGTGAAGTGCCATTTTTTTATCCGATAAAACGGAGCATATAACATTCCCTGCACTGCCATCGCAAAATGAGATAACATTAACATATATCCCATAAGGCCAATAGGGCCTTTTACATAAATCATAATTGCATTTACAACAACAGCCCAAACACCATATTTTATTAAAGTAACTATCGCTAGCGCTTCTATTAACCCCCAGTTCTTCTTCATCAAAAAAGCAATTAAAACAAAGACAAAAAAGAGAGTCGCCATAGGGCTATCTGGTACAAACGGCCAAAATATAGGTGAGGTTTCTTTTAATTGATTTCCATACCATATGAATCCGTAAATTGTACCTAATATGTTAACAACCAATAAAAATAATAGTACCGAACGTTGCCTTAACATTGCATACAAGTAAGCCAATCTGTATGTCCAACACCTTTCAAGCAAAGTAATTCTTTCATCGAACTCTACTCTATTATATAGCAAACTTTCCGTCATCGTAGAGTAGAAAACTAAAACAGATTAAATTTTCTTTAGGGATGGCTTTGCTATCCCTTTTCTGTTTCAGCTTCCCCTCATCAAACCGTACGTGAGGTTTTCCCTCATACGGCTTTCCGATGCTCTTCCTTCTTTAGCTTTCAGTTTGTTCTAGCTTCCTACTTTCACGAGTGTGTATGTTATTTTCTTCATCAAGTCCTTGATACGACCATGTTTCTTTCGAACATTTCTTTTCTTATTCCAAAAAAGGTTAAGCCGTTCTAAGACGTACCAATCTATTTTACCGAGCCACTTCTGTCCAATTGAAGATAGGCTATAATAATTTTTGAATCCTTGTAGAATTCTATTTAAACCTTTCACCATCAAACAGTGCCCAGCTTAGCTGGGCACGCAAAATAAAAAGCTGACTACAGATTTTGTAGTCAGCTTTTCTATTATTTTTTATTATACTTTGCAACGAATTCCGAAAGCTTTTTCAGTTCCTCATCTGTACCTTTAAATACACCTTTAGGCATTGAACCTTTTCCATCTTTCGCAATTTTAGCGATCTCTTCTGGTTTTAAAGTTAAGTTTTGTAAAGCCGGTGCTGCCGCTCCGCCCTGTAAATTGTCACCATGACATGTTAAACAAGTATTTTTTTGCATCAACTTGTAGCCGTCATCATTTTTATCAACTGGTGCTGTTTTTACAATTGCTCCTTGTTTTTTTGCAGCTTCCCAATCGTGGTGTGCTACAGATTCCCAAGTTAAAAAAATAATCGATGCAATTGCTAAAAGCATAAACCCCGTTGCTACAGGACGCTTCAATGGTGCTCTTTCTGGGCCTCGATCTAGAAACGGAGCTAATAGTAACGCTCCAAACGCAATCCCCGGCATAATAAACGCACCAATTACAGTAAATGAGCCTGAAGCATACGAATACTTTAATAACTGATACAAGAATAAGAAATACCAATCTGGAAGTGGTATATATCCTGCATCTGTAGGATCCGCCATTCTCTCAAGCGGTGACGGATGCGCCACTGTTAAACATAAATAACCGACTAAAAAAACTGCACCAACCATCCATTCTTTTAACAAGAAATTCGGCCAAAACGCTTCTGTTTTCCCTGGATATTCAGAATAATCTTTTGGAATATTTGGTTTCCGGGCTACTGGTACCCGAGAATCTCCTACAAACTTCATCCCTTTGCCGCGATGCATAATCTCCCTCCTTTTGTTCTTTCCCCTTTAATTTAGCAATCTCTTATAGCGGACCGGAAATACCTTGTTTGCGAATCATGATGAAGTGGAAGGCCATTAAACCTAGAAGTGCTGCTGGTAAGAAGAAGACGTGAATAGCAAAGAAGCGAGTTAATGTTTGAGCGCCAACGATTTCGGAATGACCAGCGAGTAATGTTTTAATATAAGGACCAATGAGCGGCGTTTGCTCTGCAATTTGAATCCCTACTTTCGTAGCAAATAACGCTTTCATATCCCACGGTAATAAATATCCGGTAAAACCAAGACCTAACATAACAAAGAAAATAAGAACACCAACAATCCAGTTTAACTCACGAGGCTTTTTATACGCACCTTGGAAGAAAACTCTGAGTGTATGTAAAAACATCATTACAATTACGAGACTAGCACCCCAGTGATGCATACCACGAACAATTTGCCCGTAAGCTACTTCATTTTGTAAATAATAAACCGACTCCCAAGCATTTTTAATATCCGGCACATAATACATCGTCAAAAACATTCCGGACAAAATTTGAATTACTGTAACGAAAAAGGTAAGTCCTCCAAAGCAATAGACGAATGCAGAAAAGTGATGTGCCGGGTTAACATGCTCAGGTACTTCATGATCAGCGATATCACGCCATATCGGTGTAATATCTAAACGTTCGTCCACCCAATCATAAATTTTATTTAACATCTACTTTGCACCCCCTCTTGGCTTCGCTTTTCCTAAATACAGCGTTCCATCTTTCACTTTAGACTCGTACACATCAAGCGGAGCAAGAGGCGGTGTGCCTTTAATGTTCATCCCATCTTTTGTGTAACGTCCCCCGTGACATGGGCAAAAGAATTGATTAGGATGTGCTTTGTCCGAATTCCAGTTCACTGTGCAACCTAAATGTTTACACACTGGAGAAAATGCAACAATGTCTCCGCTTTCATCTTTATGCACCCAAGCAGATTTTGGCTCTTCAGACTTGTACCATCCGTCAACCTGCTTCACCTTAAAATCGAAGCGCTTCGGCTCTGTTGTAATATCCTTTACTTGTCCAACAGCAACCATATCTGTTCCCACTTCTTTTCTTAACACCGGATCAAGCGCAAACCTCGTCATCGGCATTAAAATACCCGCCGCCATAAAGCCTCCTACCCCTGTAAGTGTGTAATTTAAAAACTGTCTTCTTGACACACGATGTTCTTTCTCGCTCACGAAAATTTCCCCCCTCTATCAGAAATTGTCCCCTCGTGAAAAAATTATATAAAAAATAAAAACTAGGACACTATCATGATATAATACCCTCTTGCATAGGTCAATATCATACTACTCATAATAATAAGAACTTTCTGTTTATTATTATTTTATCCATCTTTCTTCCAACATTTCCATAATATTTTTTATGTGTGCACGAATAACTTCCCTTTTCGCTTGGTCACTAAATTGCTCTAATGATAACGATGGAAACCAAAATAAATCACCCTGCACATCTCTCATATCTTCTTTCCATGAAAAGTCACTTGTCACATAGGCAATATGCTTAAAACCTTGCCTTTTTAAATGATCTGTCCATTCTTGCAAACGGTCTTTTTCATTCTTTTGGCTCTCTACCAAATACGTAAATGCGGGCAGTAAAAGCACTCTTCCTTTATACTCCCTTTCCAACTCCATACTCAAAGCCTCAATAAATTCACCTTGCTCTACAACCATTTTCATCTCTTTTGCTGCCGAAATAGACAAAAGGGGTATAATCCCTGTATCTACATACTCCCTCGCTTGCTCAAACTGTTCTACATCTTTTACAATCCATTTCACCTTTTCTCCCCTCCTCCATTCGAAATAACAGAACTTTCACTTTATATATATTAAACCATACTAAAAGAGGTAAAAAAAGAAAAACTACCTATTATTAAGTAGTTTTTCTTAAAAAGTCTGAATTTCGTAAAGATTACATAATCAAAATGAATTCTATAAAATTTTCAACTCTGCTGTTAACCTATGAAATGCTTCCTTATCTTGCTTATCCAAAGCTTCATCAATTTGTTTCAAAAGACGTTCTCTTCTAAATGAGAATACACTTTCTTCTAAAAATCGTTCTGCAAGCAATCGATCTTTTTCATTCACTTCAATATGCTTTGGCAAATATGGGTTTTCTTCTAATACAGCTACATAGTTTGCATTTTGGAACGATGATTTAAAATTAAGCTGAATATAAATATCCTCATCTCGATTCAAACGAATATCATGAAACGATTTTTCTGCATCTGTTGTCATTACATTTTGTTTGAAAAAGTGAAACGGTGTGTCTTTCACACAATTTGCTGACATTACTAAGCCACGCGGACAATATTTTGCATGTTCTACGAAGTGGACTTTATGCATTAATTGATCGTGACTCATTAAATAATTCAAAATCCATACACATTCACGCTGTTTCAGTTGGTAATTATTCAAAAACCATTTTACAAAATCCTTCTTCTCGTTTACAGAAACAGGGGTATTCATAGCGATTAAGTCCCTCCTCTGTCTTTCTCTTTTCTTTTTAGATTCAAGAAGCGGCATTCAGTTTCCTTCCAACTTATGAAAAATCCTCTAAATTATATAACAATTCTTCAATATGAATTTGTGTCGGGTCTAGTTGTATTAACTGCGTAAATACTTCTTTCGCCTCTTTTCGCATTCCTTCTTCTAATAAGAAATAACCGTACTCTTCCAAGAAATCTGGATGATTCTTAAAAGAAGTATATGCACTTTCATAGTGTTTTAATGCATCCGAATACATTTCTAATTGTTTTTTTGCAAATGCAAGATCCCAAAGTAGTTGTGTATCTGGTTCTCCACTGTCAATTGCACGCTCTACAACTGCAATTAGCTCTTCGTATTTCTCTTGTTCTTTTAAAATATACGCATATTTTAATATCGCACCTAAATGTCCCGGATCTAGCTCCAGTGCTTTTTGAAGCACTTCTTCTGCCTCCGCTATTTTACCTAATTTCGCCGCAATATTCGCTAATTCTACATAGAAAGGAACAGACAGCTCATCTACTTTAATTCCTTCTTGAAGTGTTTCATAGCTTTCTTGAAGCATGCCTTCTTTTTCATAGCTTTTCGCTAAATACATGTATAACGATGCGTATTCAGGATCTAATTCTTTTAATTCTTGCCAAGCACCAATTGCTCTTTGATATTCTTCTCCTTGGTATAATGTGAAGGCATATCCAAATAATGAGTGAATATCTTTTTGCTCTTCTAACCCCGCTTCATAGTAAGAGATTGCCTCTTCCCAGTTTCCAATAGCACTTAAAGTTTCTGCTAGACGAAGCGCAATGACAACACCACCCATAACTTTATGTTCTGCTAGTAACGATTCATAATAAGTGATCGCCTTTTGCTCTTCACCTTTACTACTATATAATTCTGCTAACCCAAACGTAATAACAGGTTCGTCTGGCATCATTTCTTTCGCCTTTAATAGTTTTTGTTCTGCTACATCATCAAAACCTTGCATTTGGAATAAATCCGCTACAAGTAATAACGATTGAACATATAAATCATCGTTTTCTGGAATATCATGAAGCACTTCAATCGCTTCATCTTCTTTATCTAAATCAATATATAATTCTGCTAAAAATACCGTAAATTCACTTTCTTCCGGATATAGCAAGCGTAAGTCTTCAGTAATTGCTAACGCCTCATCCATAAACCCAAGTGTATGATAGTAACGAGCGATATCATACTTCTCTTCATCATTAGCAACTCGTAGTTGTTCTTTTAATAATTGTAATCCTTTTTCTGCTTCACCGTTTTCAATATAAGAAACAGCCTGTTCAAACTTTTGCATAAACGTCTCCTTTAATTCAAAAAATATTCTCTTCTGTTCATTTATCATAAGCAACTAGGTGTAAGAACGCAACCTTTTGAGTGAGCTACCTCTTCCTATACTTTCTCTCATAGCGCAGCTAATTGTTCGAAAAATTCCGGATACGATACAGCGACCGCATCACTATTCTCTATTTTCACTTCTCCATCTATAATACACGATGCGATTGCAAGCATCATCCCAATACGATGATCGCCGTGACTATTAACAGTATTTCCTTTTAAACTTTGTTTACCATATATAATCATACCATCTGGTGTAGCTTCAATCTTCGCACCTAATTTTCCTAATTCATCTACAACCGTATCGATACGATTTGTTTCTTTTACTTTTAACTCCTCAGCGTTTTTAATAACAGTAATTCCTTCTGCCTGCGTTGCCAATAAAGCAATTACAGGAATTTCATCAATTAATCTTGGAATAAGAGTTCCACCAATTTCTATTCCTTTTAGTTTAGATGTTTCAATCGTAATATCCCCGCACGGTTCAAACTCTTCATTTCTAATATGATCGATAGAAATAAGTGCACCCATCTTTGTTAATACATCTAAAATCCCTGTTCTCGTCGGATTTAAACCAACGTTTTCCAATACAAGCTTACTATTTTGGACAATTGCACCAGCTACTAAGAAAAATGCCGCCGAAGAAATATCTCCTGGAACTTCTATGTCTGCACCTTTAAGTTGTTGTCCACCTTGTAATGAAACGGTCCGTCCATTAACATCTACGGTACAACCGAATGCACGCAACATTCTTTCCGTATGATCACGAGATTGCATAGGCTCTGTTACCGTAGTAATCCCTTCCCCTTGCAAACCCGCAAGTAAAACTGCTGACTTCACTTGTGCGCTTGCTACTGGTGAATGGTAATGCATCCCTTTTACCTTACCACCGCGAATAGATAAAGGTGTATATTGTCCGTTTTCTCTACCATCAATTTGAGCATTCATCTTACTAAGCGGGTCTGTAACACGTTTCATAGGACGTTTTCCAATTGATGCATCACCAATTATCGTACTATGGAACGGTGTATTTGCTAAAATCCCAAGCATAAGACGAATAGTCGTCCCTGAATTCCCCACATCTAATACTTCTTTCGGTTCTTGTAAATTATGTAATCCTTTACCGTAAATCGTGACATCGTTACCAAACTGTTCAATCTGGACACCTAGTTTTTGAAAACATGCAATTGTACTTAAACAATCTTCTCCTAATAAAAAATTTGATACTTTCGTCGTCCCTTCCGCTATCGCTCCAAACATAACAGAGCGATGCGAAATAGATTTATCTCCTGGAACAACAATTTTCCCATTCAAACTATTTTTTCGTCCTACTAGTTTCAAACTGTATCCTCCTCACATTTTAAATAAGTTATATGTACAATAGTTCTTCTTATACGTCTACTTCTATTGTAACGTTTTCTTTCTTGAACGTGCAAACAACTCCCCTTATTGCAGTTCAAATGAAAAAGGCTCCTGTAACAGGAGCCTCCACCATTTCTTAAGAATACGTTTCTTCTTTCTTCACTTGTTCTTTTACAAGTTCCGTAAGTAATTCAATAATCTCATCATTTTCTTCTTTTAATCCAACAGTAATACGAATACCATCATGCATACCAAATGCTGCACCAGAACGAACGATATATCCTTTTTTCATTAATCGTTCGAAAGCTTCATTACCAGGTATACCAAGTTTCAAGAAAATGAAATTCGTTTGAGATGGATAGTAGAATACGTTATATTCCTTACAAAATGCATAATATTGATTTAATCCTCCGGCATTTTTCTTCACACACTCTTGTAAAAACTGTTGATCCTCTATTGCCGCTAATGCTACCGCTTGGGCGATAGTTGATGTGTTAAATGGTAGTCTCGCTACCTCTAGCTGCCCAATAAGCTTTGCATCACCAATCGCATATCCAATACGAAAAGCAGCTAATCCATATGCTTTTGAGAATGTGCGTAGCACCATAAGATTTTCGTACTTTTCAAGAAGAGGTAATGTTTGCGGATAATCTTCTGCCCCAGCATATTCATAATATGCTTCGTCCATAATAACGAGCGCTGACTTTGGAACTGATTCTAAAAATGAAAGTAATTTTTGTTTTTCTACATATGTACCTGTCGGATTATTCGGATTACAAACCCATACAATCTTCGTTTTCTCATCTACTTGTTGTAACATTGCATCTAAATCGTGAATGCCATCTTTAAGTGGTACTTCACGAACTTCTGCTCCTTCAATAACAGCATGGTGATGGTATTGCGAGAACGTAGGGTTCGCCATTACAACATTTGTTCCATTATGTAGCAAAGCACGACTAATCATTTGAATAACTTCATCTAGCCCACTACCAAATAAAAGTTGTTCCGCTTTTACACCTAAATGCTCTGCTACTTTCTCACGAAGCTCAAATGCCGCCCCGTCCGGATAGAGTGCATATTGATTAGCTAACGAAGTTAATGCTTCTGTCACACGCGCAGAGCAGCCAAATGGGTTTTCATTCGACGCTAACTTCACAATTTTTGACAATCCATATTCTCTTTTTACTTCTTCAATATTTTTCCCAGGTACATATGCTCTCAAAGTTAACAATTGCTCTTTTACTCTCACTTTTCTTCCCCCAGTCATTGATATGATTTATAATGTCTTACTGTCACCTTTAATCATAACCGTCACCATTACGAGAATACCTTTAAATATGCATTTCATACCTGTTCTACGACTTTTTTACACCATATCCTTTTGAAATGCTTCTAACGCAATATGAACAGTCTCATCTGAAATAGATACGACATTCACTCCCCCATATTCCTGCATAAGCACCATATGAATTGTTCCAGCATTTGCTTTTTTATCTTGTTTCATCAACTGAACGAGACGTTCTACATTCAAGTCACTTGGCATTTTTGGATAACCGTATTTCAAGAACCACTGCTTCATTTCTTCATAAGAAAGATCAACTTTGTACACTTGCTCACTTAAAAACATAGCAAATAGCATGCCAACCGCTACTCCATCACCGTGAGTAATATTCCCATATCCTAACTCTTTTTCAAGAGCATGTCCTAACGTATGCCCAAAATTCAAATGGGCACGTACACCTTTTTCTGTTTCGTCTTGCGACACAATATTCGCTTTCACAGGAATCGCCTTCGTTAATATATGAATTAACTTTTCATCACGAAGATCCGTTAACGTTTGCACTTCTTCTTTTAACCAATGATATAGCTCTACATCACCAATAAGAGCATGCTTTATCACTTCTGCATAACCTGATCGCCACTCTTTTTCAGGAAGTGAATGTAAAAATGGCGTATGATATACAACAGCTTCTGGCTGATGAAACGCTCCAATCATATTTTTTCCTAGTGGATGGTTAATTGCTACTTTCCCGCCTACTGCGCTATCGTGAGCTAATAAAGTCGTTGGAACTTGGACAAAGCGAATACCACGCATAAACGACGCGGCAACAAATCCAGCCAAATCTCCAATCATTCCGCCTCCAAGTGCGATGATTAAAGAATTTCTATCTAATTTATTTTCAAGAGCCGAAGTGTGAGCCTCATAGAAATTTTCAAAAGACTTCTCTTTTTCGCCACTCGGTACAACAAACGAAAATACTTTTTGCTCTACTTGCAATGCATCAACAACTGTCTGTAAATGCAGTGATGCAACAGCTTCATCAGAAATGATCATTATGTTAGATACTGCAGGATTCATTTTTTGAATAAGCGTTGTTAAGTGTGACAACGCCTCCCTTCCAACATGTACATCATATTCTTTTGATTTCGTTTGAATATGTATGTTCTCCATTAAAATCCCCTCGCATATTCATTATGTTTCTCAATATTTTCACGTATAAGATCGATACGATCTAATCCAAATTGTTCAATTAAAGCTGTTGCGAGCTCCCAAGCCACAACAGCTTCAGCCACAACGCTAGCTGCTGGCACTGCACAACTATCTGAACGTTCAATACTCGCTGTAAAAGGTTCTTTCGTATCAATATCAACACTTTGAAGCGGTTTATATAATGTCGGTATCGGTTTCATAACACCGCGCACAACAACCGGCATACCAGTTGTCATGCCACCTTCTAATCCACCTGCATTGTTCGTTTGTCTTCTGTACCCTTGCACTTCATCCCAAAGGATTTCATCATGCACTTCACTTCCTGGTCTATGTGCTGCTTCAAAACCAATTCCAATTTCAACACCTTTAAAAGCGTTAATACTCATAATTGCCGCTGCTAATTTTGCATCTAATTTTCTATCATAATGTACATAGCTACCTACTCCAATTGGCATTCCTTCTACAACTACTTCAACAATACCACCGATAGAATCACCATTTGCCTTCGCATCATCAATTGCTTGCATCATCTTTTTACCGGCCTCTTCATCTAAACAACGTACAGGAGATGCTTCTGTAGTACTTTGTAATTCCACAATAGAGTTATATTTAATATTTGCTGCCTGTACACCACCAATCTCGATAACATGTCCCGCTACTTGTATACCTAATTCCGCTAATATTTTTTTTGCAACTGCACCAGCTGCAACACGAACTGTCGTTTCACGTGCTGAAGAACGCTCTAATACATTCCTCATATCTCTATGACCATATTTAATCGCACCATTTAAATCTGCGTGTCCAGGTCTAGGTTTCGTAACTTTCCTTTTCAGTTCTTTCTCTTCCTGCTCAGTTAACGGCTCTGCACCCATAACCTTTGTCCAATGTGTAAAATCACGATTTTCAACAACAAGTGCAATCGGTGACCCCATCGTCTTCCCATGCCTAACACCACTTACAATTTGCACTTGGTCTTTCTCAATTTGCATGCGTCTACCGCGTCCATATCCTTTTTGTCTTCTAGCTAATTCTTCATTTATATCATTCGCTACTAAAGATACCCCTGCCGGAACACCTTCTAAAATTGTCGTAAGTTGCGGACCGTGGGATTCACCAGCTGTAATATATCGCATACGTTATTCCTCTTTTCGCATATGTATTTATCCCGCTACATAAAGCAGCTATATTATCTTCCATCACTCTTTAAAATACAAAGAAATTATATAGTAAATCGAATGTTTGCTTTCCCTACTTGTAATTGTTCGATTATTTTCATAATAGTAAACCTTTTACTTTACATACCAATATATCATAACAGCCCTAACTTCGTAACTGATCGAAATAAAAAAAGTGCAAGAAGAATACCCCTATTCTTCTCACACTTTTTACTATTATCACAGTTATTAAAGCGTTTACAAATTATTTCAAAATAATTAGTAAATCCATTGATTCATTAATTTTGAGTAGTCTACTAATTCTTCTTCCTTAAAGAAAATAGCAATCTCGCGTTCTGCACTTTCTAAAGAATCCGAACCGTGGATAATGTTTTTCGCAACAGTTACACCGAAATCTCCACGAATTGTTCCAGGAGCAGCTTCATGTGGTCGTGTTTTACCCATCATATTGCGTGCTGTATCTACTACACCTTCACCTTGCCATACCATTGCGAATACAGGACCAGATGTAATAAAGTCTACTAATTCACCAAAGAAAGGTCTTTCTTTATGCTCACCGTAGTGTTGTTCAGCAATTTCCGGAGTAACTTGCATTAATTTTGCACCAACTAATTGAAAGCCCTTTTTCTCAAAACGAGCTACAATTTCCCCAATGAAGGCACGTTGTACACCGTCTGGTTTTACCATTAGAAATGTTTTTTCCATAAAAAATCTCTCCACTTCTGAATTATGTATGTAATTGTATATCCCCACACACATATTAACACCCTTATCACAATTGCGCAATAGTTTTGAAATAGAGAGATTATTTTATTTTTTAGACAAAACACTAAAATTTTCGTTTTCCAATATACTTTGCGACATTTTGCAACGCATACTTCGCCTGTCCACGAGGGAGTGGTTTTATTATTTCTAATGCTTTATGTAAATAACGTTCACTAAACGAAAATGCTTTATCAATAGCTTCGCTCGCTTTAATATCATCAATAATTTCTTTCATTTCACTTGCTGTTGTATTTTCATGCACAGATGTAATTTTTTGACGAAGAACTGGATCTTCCATGGCATACAAAACAGGTAATGTAATGTTACCTTGTAATAAATCACCACCAGCAGGCTTTCCAAGCTTCTCTTCTGTCGATACGAAATCTAAAATATCATCAATAATTTGATAAGACATACCAACAAAATATCCGTACCAAAATAGACGATTTACAGTATCACGATTAGCACCAGCAGCAATCGCTCCCAACTGACAACTTGCGGCGATTAACAATGCTGTTTTTCGTTTTATCCTTCTTAAATACGTTCTTAAATTTTGATCATAGTTATACTTATCTTTAATTTGTTCGATTTCACCTTTACAAACTTCTAAAATTGTATGAGACAACGCTTGATGTGCATCTGGAATTTCTATATTTGTTATACATTCAAGAGACTTCGCAAACAAGTAGTCTCCTGTATACATTGCAATACGATCTCCCCATTTCGCATTCACTGTTGCGCTACCGCGTCGTAAAAACGCAGCATCAATGACATCATCGTGAACAAGCGAAGCCATATGAATTAGTTCTAATGCAACCGCAACATGCTTAATTGCATCTAACTTATAATCCCCAAATTTCCCTGCAAGCAAAACAAAAACAGGGCGAATCCGCTTCCCGCCTGCTTCAATAAGCTGTAATGCCGCTTCTTCTACTAACGGCTGCTCCGAAGCAACTGTCTTCTTCAATTCTTTTTCTATAACATTAATATCCGATCGTAAAAAAGAGTACATAAGTTGTAACTTCATATTGTTCACCTTAACCTAAAACGTCTTTTTTCTATTTTCTATTTTGATTCTGGTTTAATACCTAAATGCATAGCTGCTACACCAAAAGTAAATGGTTTCACTTGCACATTCTTAAGCCCAGCTTCTTCAAACATACGTGCTAACTCTTTCATCCCAGGGAATGTACTAGCAGATTCCTGAAGCCATGAATATTCTTTATAACTTTTCGCAAACATCTTTCCAAATAACGGCATGATATATTTAAAGTATAAGACATATCCTTGACGAAAACCTATCATCGTTGGTTGAGATGTTTCCAGGCAAATTACTTTTCCACCAGGCTTTACTACACGCGTCATTTCTTTTAATACTTGCATGTAATCCGGAACGTTACGTAACCCAAAACCAATCGTTACATAATCAAACGTATTATCTTCATAAGGAAGTTCCATTGCATTTCCATGCATAAGTTCTACTTGCTTTAATTCTAAAGCTTCTACCTTTTGTTTACCGACAGCTAGCATATTTTCGCTAAAGTCTAAACCGTAAACCTTCCCATCTTCACCTACAGCTCCCGCTAGTGCAATTGTCCAATCTGCCGTCCCGCAGCATACGTCAAGTGCCTTACTCCCGGGTTTCACATCCATAATTCGCATCGTTTCTTTGCGCCATGCCTTATGCCTTTGAAAACTAATTACAGAATTCATCACATCGTATTTATCAGAAATTTTCTCAAATACGTCATGTACTCTTTCTTCTTTTGATTGTTGCATGCTCGTACCTTCTTCCAATGTAAAGTTGCTTATTTCCTTGATTTATCTCTTAACATAGAAATTATCTCATTAACTTCTGTATGATTCTCTAAAAAATTTTCTTCTTGCTTTCTCATTTCCATAAGCCATTCATTAATAACTGTTTCCAAATTTTTATCATCATCCAATGAGATTTTTTGGACTGCTTGAAAAACAGGTGAATTTTGTTTATCAGCATACAATTGACACTCTTTTTGAAGACGATTTTTTCCTAACACATAAGTTATATATGGTTTCCAATTAGATAACTGAAAATGATCACATGTTTTTTGCAAAAGCGCAGATTCAATTATTACTACACTTTCCATTATGTCTTGAATCGCCACATGTGCTTTTTGATATAGCATAATTTTATGTTCATTAATCTCCTTAATTCCTTCAGCAAGTGCACGAATTAAGATAATATCACAATTCATTGACAATAAGTAATAGTATAGACCACTATAATAATCCCCTGCAAGAACTGTCAATTGACGACGCTTATGGAATCCACTCGTCTCTTCGTTTGCTTTATTTGATACTTTTTCATGTGTATCAAGAGCAATTTGTACAAGCATAATCGTTACGACATAATGATCAATTTGTTCTTTATGTATATTTGCACTTTTTAATGCACCGTATAACAGCGCTATTTTTTCTTCATCAATAAATGGTTCTTCAATATAGTTTATAAAATAAGGATGGCGTAATTTCTCCATCAATTTCTCTTTAATACCCGCATACCCTCCGTAGATGTCACACACAAAAAATCACCCTTGTTTTCTAATTCATAAAATTTATTATAACACATACATTCTATTTTCTATAATCAAAACTTGGCTACTTCTGCCAAACTGCCACCGAATAAAGCCTCAACTTTTATTCATACAAGTTATCTTCGTCTCTAACAACTACAAACATTCATTTACACAAAAGGCAGAAGTAATTTTCAACCTTTATATTCTTGCTCTTTAACATTAAAACTATATCATTTTTTTGTATATAAAAAAAAGAAAAGCAGTTTCCCGCTCTTCTTTAATTCGTCTTAATAAACGATAAAATTTCACTACGTGCTGCTGCATCATTTTCTAACACGCCGCGCACTGCAGTCGTTACTGTTTTCGCACCAGGCTTTTTCACACCACGCATCGTCATACACATATGCTCTGCTTCTACTACTACCATTACACCATGCGGCTCTAGTACTTCCATAATAGAGTTAGCTACTGTTGATGTAATACGTTCTTGTAGTTGCGGACGACGCGCAATTGTGTCTACAGTACGAGCTAATTTACTTAGTCCCGTTACTTTTCCACCTTGCGGAATATATGCAACGTGAGCAACTCCATAAAACGGAACAAGATGATGCTCACACATCGAATAGAATGGTATATCTTTTACTAGCACAAGCTCTTCGTGTTCTTCTCCGAATACTTTGTGTAAATGCTCTTTCGGATCCTCATGCATTCCTGAGAATACTTCTGCGTACATTTTCGCAACACGTTTCGGTGTATCAAGTACTCCCTCGCGATTTGGGTCATCTCCGATTGCCTCTAAAATAAGACGTACTGCATGTTCAATTTGTTCTAAATTAACTTTTGCCATCCGCTAGCCCTCCCGAAAAACCTAAAAGTGATACGAACACATTCTAGCATATTTATGTTTTTAAAAGCAAAAAGAAGAGTTTCCAAAAAGGAAACTCTTCTTCCCTGTTAATATGTAAGGATTATTTAACCGCATCTTTTAACGCTTTACCAGGTTTGAATGCAGGTACTTTACTTGCAGCGATTTCAATCTCCTCACCTGTTTGTGGGTTACGACCTTTACGAGCCGCACGCTCACGAACTTCGAAGTTACCGAATCCGATTAGTTGTACTTTATCACCTTGTTTTAAAGCTTCTAAGATAGAATCAAAAACAGCGTCCACTGCTTTTGTTGCGTCCTTTTTAGAAAGGGAACTTGCTTCTGCAACAGCATTGATTAAATCTGTCTTGTTCATGCCATTCACCTCCTCCCAAAGATAAGACTGTATAATGATCATAAAATGAGTCTTACTTTCATTTGTAGGCAATTTTTACAAATTCTATACTACAAAGATGTAGATAAATCATTATCAACGCCTATATTATACGATTCTCCTTTATAATTCAATATTTTTAAGGAAATTGTTACTCTAAAAATGTGAAATTCTGATGAAACTTGACAATTTACAACAAAATATTAGATAATGACTGTTTATTTTTCTATTACGTACTCAAAAAGAAAAAAATCCCTCTGCAATTAGAGGGATTTTTTTCTTATAATATAATCGCAATTAATCCGCCAGATCCTTCATTAATAATTCTTTCTAGCGTTTCTTTTAATTTATAACGAGCGTTTTCTGGCATTAGAGATAACTTCGCTTGAATTCCTTCTCTAACAATAGAGCTAAGAGAGCGCCCAAATATATCAGAATTCCAAATTGATAGCGGGTCATCTTCAAAATCTTGCATCAAGTAACGAACTAGTTCTTCACTTTGTTTTTCAGTACCGATAATTGGTTCAAATGTTGATTCTACATCCACTTTAATCATATGAATAGACGGCGCAACCGCTTTTAATTTAACACCGAACCTTGAGCCGTGACGAATAATTTCCGGTTCATCTAAGCTCATATCAGCTAATGCAGGCGCTGCTACTCCATATCCGGTTTGTTTTACCATCCGCAGGGCATCCGCCACTTGGTCATACTCTGTTTTCGCATGAGATAAATCGAGCATAAGCTTTAATAAATGATCTTTCCCTCGAATCTCTACTCCTACTACTTCTTTTAAAATTTGATCATACAATTCATCTGGCGCATATAAATCAATCTCTGCCACACCTTGCCCCATATCGATGCCAGCTAGACTTGCTCGATCAATAAATTCATATTGACTAAACTGCCAAACGACACGGTCCACATCACGAAGACGTTTTATATCCTTTACAGTCTCTTGAACCGCTTCCTGATAACTTTGGCGTAACCAATGCCCTTCATTTAGCACCATTACCCAGCTCGGAAGGTTTACATTCACTTCTAAAACCGGGAACTCGAATAATGCTTCTCGCAGTACGTTATACACATCTGTTTCTCTTAAACTCTCTACACTCATCGCAATTACTGGGATATCATATTCTTCTGATAAACTTTGACGTAACTGCTCCGTATCTGGATGGTATGGCTGTACAGTATTGATAATCATAATGAAAGGCTTTCCTACTTCTTTTAACTCATTTACAACGCGTTCTTCTGCCTCTATATAATCTCTTCTTGGAATTTCACCAATTGTTCCATCTGTTGTAATAACGACACCAATTGTTGAATGCTCTTGAATTACTTTACGTGTTCCGATTTCTGCAGCTTCATGGAATGGAATAGGCTCTTCATACCAAGGAGTATTAATCATGCGCGGACCATTCTCATCTTCATAGCCTTTTGCTCCTGGAACCGTATATCCAACACAATCTACTAATCGAATATTTACTTCAAGACCTTCATCTACTTCGATAGAAACCGCTTGGTTTGGAACAAACTTCGGTTCCGTCGTCATTATTGTACGACCAGCAGCACTTTGAGGCAGTTCATCCTGCGCTCTTTGACGGTCTGACTCATTTTCAATATTGGGAATAACAACAAGTTCCATAAATTTTTTAATAAATGTTGATTTCCCTGTTCGAACAGCTCCTACAACTCCAAAATAAATATCACCGCCTGTGCGTTCCGCAATATCTTTAAAAATATCTACCTTTTCCAAGTGATTCCCTCCCTCAATATTTTTGGGAATAATTCCACGTTTATAGTCAACTAATACCTTCTCTAATGTTGCCTATAATATCTGATATAATATAATGGTATTCTAGAAGTTCGGACAATATATCATATAATTTTGTCCAATTTCATATGACTATTTAAAAATACCTTTTGTTTGCATCGCAAGTTGTATAACATAAAAAACCTTTCTTCTAGAACTTATTCACTAAAAGAAAGGTTCATGACTTATGATTTCAAAAAAATTGGTTCTCCATTTTTTACTGTGTACGGCAAAGAATATGCAGGAACAAACGGGGAATCCTTCGATAGTATACTCCGGATATCTTCACCTTCTTTAAATTGTCCTTCATTTTTTTTCAACGCTTCATATAAGTCGATTCTATAATCAACAAACAATTCTCCTTTTTCATTAATTACAAGAGGGAGACCTTTTCCTGAGTACGGACTTGTCACTTGTGGTACATCTTTATATCCTAGTTTTTTGAAGTCTAATTCATAAACACCATCTGTGATCACTTTTTTAAAAGGTGGATATTGATGTTCATCACGATACATTCTTAGCTTCAATGCCACTTCTTGAATTTGTTCCGCCATTCTCACATCAATTAACTTTACTGTCGGATTTTTTTCAACATCTATTAATACATATTGATATACTCCACCACTTTCATACGCATTCCCTGGTGCCTCTTGTATGTACCTTGGAGCAATTTTTTGAAAATCAATTGGATACTTCTGATAAATCGGCGTACTCATATCACGCGTCTTAATTGGTAATAAACCATCCGTTTGCTCCTTATATGTATTAATGGCTTTTTGTACAACTTGCAACTGGTCTTCATAAGGAATAGCACTTTGTTTCATATTTTCTCTTGGATACATACACCCTGTTAAAATGCTCATGCAACAAAATATTAAAATAATATGGATTTTTTTCACTGACAATCACCTTTTCATGCTAGTATGGACTGTTGCTTTTGTAACATTTACCGACTACACATCCTTTATTGCTCAATAGGGCCACTAAATACAACAAGGAAAATAACAATTCCCGATACAATCATGAGGGTGTACGCTACTAAAGCTGTAATCCCTTTCAAAAATTTATTCTTCATTTTATGCCTACTCAATAAAATAAAACTTACTGCAAGAAACATAAATCCAATTGCCCCTAAAGCAAACCACATTTTCATAAGCCCTTCCGACATATATACACCCCTTTACTTTCAATCTATTTTTATACTATTTTAACAAATTAAAATCTTTAAACAAATAAAAATCATCATTTTTCCGTGAATTGATGATTTTTATTTAAAATAATAAAACCGAAGCACGAAATAATGCGCTTCGGTTGACCAAATATGCCCTTAACAGCTCTATTCCCATTCTTTCATAACTATCATATGCATTCTCTAAACTCTTTGTTTCTCATAATTTATTTTTTAAACATTTTACTTAACGAACCAAAATCCGCCGGCATATTATTGTTAATAATCGCTTTTACAATTTGATCCTCTTGCTCTTTCGGCACTTCGCGTCCTGCCATTAGAGCAACTTGATGAATCAATTGGCGAAGCACTGTCTCATCACGTAAGTTCGCATTTTGAACAGACGACGCTAATTTAAAAATATCTTCTTTGTTCACTTTCGCTTCTTTTTCAATGTTATTAAAAATGTTGTTATCCATTCTTTTCACCCTCTCCTCAAGTTACTCTTCATCCTATGCAGAGATGAAAAATTGGTGAAAAGACCCATAAAAAATAAAAAACGGTAGAAGTACGAAATGTACTTCTACCGCTTTCTTTATAACAAATCAGGTATCGCTTCAACTTCATGTTTTCGAACACGTCCCATCAATGAGCCTACTGCATCTTTCACATTATTCCCATTGAACAGCACGTCATATAAAGCAGCTGTAATCGGCATTTCAACTTCCATTTTCTCTGCCAATTCATGAGCAGCTTTCGTTGTTCTTACACCTTCTACAACCATACCCATACTTTCTAGCACTTCTTTTAAAGAGTGCCCTTTTCCAAGCATATTTCCAGCGCGCCAATTTCGGCTATGCACACTTGTACAAGTTACAATTAAGTCTCCCATACCAGTTAGACCAGCAAACGTTAACGGATTTCCGCCCATTTTTCTTCCTAAACGAGCAATCTCTGTTAAACCACGTGTCATTAATGCCGCTTTCGCATTATCACCTAATCCAAGCCCGTCAGATATCCCCGCAGCTAGTGCAATAATATTTTTTAAAGCACCACCAAGTTCAACTCCAACGATATCTGGGTTTGTATATACACGGAAATAGCTATTCATAAACAAATCTTGTACTCCCTCAGCCGCTTCCATACGCTTTGCTGCAGACGTAACAGTTGTCGCTTGACGCAATCCAACTTCTTCAGCGTGACTCGGCCCAGATAGTACAACAACATCCTTAATCAAGCTCTCTGGAATTTCTTCCTCAATCACTTCCGAAATACGTTTTGACGTACCTGGTTCGATTCCTTTACTTGCATGAATCCAAGTAATTGGCTCTGTGACAATTTCTTTCATCTCTTGCAATACGTCTCGGTACGCTTTCGTCGGTACTACTAGCAGTACTGTATTTACATCTACTAATGCTTCTTCTAAAGAAGAGTAGGCTACGATTGTGCTTGGCAATGTAATCCCTGGAAGATATCTACTGTTCTCACGCTTCGTATTAATTTCATTCATGAGTTCAGGACGGTTTCCCCAAATACGTACATCATGCCCATTGTCAGCTAATACCATCGCTAACGCTGTTCCCCAGCTACCTGCTCCTATTACTGTGATTTTTGTCATAAAATCACATCCTCTCCATTAGTCTCTTGCTCTAGCGATAATGTGAATCGGCGTTCCTACAAAACCGAACGCTTCACGTAAACGGTTCTTTAAGAAGCGCTCATATGAAAAGTGCATTAATTCTGTATCGTTTACAAATATAACAAATGTTGGTGGTTTTACCGCAACTTGTGTCGCATAGAAGATTTTCAGACGGCTACCATTATGTGTCGGCGTTGGATTCATCGCTACCGCATCCATAATTACATCATTTAATACATTCGTTTGTACACGGATGCTATGGCTTTCATTTACCTCATTGATAACCGGTAATAACGTTTGTGTACGCTTTTTCGTTTTCGCAGATAAGAATACAATCGGTGCATACTCTAAAAATTGGAAATGAGCACGGATGTTTTCTTCAAATGCTTTCATTGTTTTTTCATCTTTTTTCACTGCATCCCATTTGTTTACAACGATAATAACAGCTCGTCCTGAATCATGAGCATATCCAGCGATTTTTTTATCTTGCTCAATAATTCCTTCTTCTCCGTCTAAAACGACTAAAACAACGTCAGAACGTTCAATCGCTCTAAGTGCACGAAGTACACTATACTTTTCTGTACTTTCGTATACTTTCCCTTTTTTACGCATACCAGCTGTATCGATGATTACATAATCTTGATCATCTTTACTATATGGTGTATCAACAGCATCACGTGTCGTTCCCGCTATATTACTTACAATTACACGTTCTTGACCAAGAAGTGCATTTACAAGTGATGATTTCCCTACGTTTGGACGTCCAATTAAAGAGAAACGGATTGTTTCATCGTCATACGCTTCTTCTTCAATCTTTGGAAAATGATTTGCAGCTTCATCTAACAAATCACCAAGTCCTAAACCGTGTGTACCTGAAATCGGGAATGGCTCGCCAAATCCTAATGCATAAAAATCATAAATATCACTACGCATGTCTGGATTATCAACCTTATTTACCGCAAGTACAATTGGTTTTTTAGAACGGTATAAAATTTTAGCAACTTCTTCATCTGCTGCAGTTACACCATCGCGACCATTCGTCATAAAAATGATAACATCTGCTTCATCAATCGCTACTTCCGCCTGTTGACGAATTTGTGTCAAGAACGGCTCGTCTCCAATATCAATTCCACCTGTATCAATAATGTTAAACTCATGATTTAACCATTCTCCCGCACTATAAATACGGTCTCGCGTTATACCTGGTATATCTTCTACGATTGAAACTCTTTCTCCAACAATTCTATTGAAAATAGTAGATTTCCCTACGTTCGGGCGGCCTACTATCGCTATTACTGGTTTCGGCATATACTTTCATCCTTTCAACTTGCTTCTGTTTATTATGTAAAAAACCCTTCTTTGTGCAAGAAGGGATTTGCATTCCAGAATATTTCTCAACGTATCAAAACACCTCACATTATACCACACGTTACTAATGTTTCACAATAATATATACATTATCTTGTAAGCGATGTGCAATACCATCTAAAATAGCCTCTAAATTATTTGCAACAAATTCCAGTTCCTCTGTCGACTCGCAAATAAATAAAGGGGCACCACCTGCAAATTTCTCTGGTGTTGTTGTAATGACTGCGAGAATAACACTTTCTAACATCATCTCTTATCTCCCCTTCCTTTCGGAGCTTCTGATGACATATGAACAGCACTCTCTAATGTTGGTACATTTCCGATTACCCCTATCGCTTTTTCTGCATCTTGATCTTGCGGCAGAACAAAAATCCCAACTCTCCCATCCTCTAAATCACGCTTCGCTAACGGTACAAGTGCCGGCGTTCCAGAATCTCTATATATTCCTAAAGCAACCGAAACATCATGTAAAATAGCTTGCCGTTGTCCTAAGTTTGAGATTGTAACCATCGCATCTATCGATTTCGGTTTTAAAATAAATCCCATTCCATATTTCATAATTTCTTCTTGCCTTGCTGGCAATCCAATATTCATAATGTAAATATTATCAATATAAAGTCCCGCTCCTTCAAAACGAAGTGGAACGTGCTCTATTTCTACAAGGTCATGAAGTCTTTTACCTGACATTAATTTTTTCGCAATGAAAAAACTTACTATACCAGTAATTACCCCGGCAATCCATGAATCGAATCCTATATACGCAAACGTTGTTACAAACGACGTTAACATCGCCAAGTAGTTACGACTTTCAAATACTAATGCAATTCCTTCAATGTATGTATTACCACGTGGTACGAGCTCATATCCATCTAATTGTTGAAGCGTATTTCTTTCCATATTGCGCACATCACGAAATTGCGTCGCTGCTAACGTAAGAAATGTAATTGCAGAGAAATCTTTTTTCAAAACAGACGGAATCGCAATTGCTCCTAAGGCAGCCGCAATTAATCCCATCGCGATATGAATAATTTTCCCGTGAAGCCTCGTCGGATATTGCCTCGTATCGGTACGAAGCATTAACAACCTAGTTATTGTACCTGCAATTACGCCACATAAAATAGCTGGTGTATATTCAGTCATGTATTACCCTCGCCTTTCTTTTACGTGTTTTCCTCTTAAATTGTTCCATATATACCGATGCCTTTGTAATCCAAAGTAAAATCGCCATAAATAAAGTGGAAACAGCAGCAACATCTAAAAAAGCTAAACTGCCGTATTCATAAGGAAAATGTAATTTACGAAAAATAAGCGTCACCAATAATTCTCCTTGTAACATCCCTATATATAAGGAGCATAATCGTAATATGCGATCCCCGTGCAATAAAACCGATGCATACACAAGTGCACCACTTAACAGCAACAACCTATCAACCACAATCCAAATTGGATCATATACTTCTAACAAATGAAAGCTTGTATATAACATTGCAATAATAAGTGCCGAAAGTAAGGTATATAATTTTTTCCAAATAGAATATAACGCGATACCTACAAAAGAAATAATACAAAGCAAAAGGGCATTTACCGATATCGTGAAAGAAGCAATCGTCACATTTAACTGAGAACAAATAATAAAAATTAATATACAAGCACTTATTTTCCAACGAATAGATTCCTTTTTCATAAAAAAGGTCACGACAATCCACCCTATCCAAGCAACAAAATAAAAAGTACTCCCATCCATCATTTCACCTCCTATGATTTCCATTATGGGAACTTTTTATGAAAGTTAATCCTCCTTTTCTTTGTGCATAGTTTTTCTCATAACAGCAAAACTTTTAATAAGGAGGTGTAACTCACAATGGGTAAAGATCGCCAAGAACGAAAGCTAAGAGAATCACGCCGCGTTGAATCTGATCGCGACCAATCACTTCAATATCCCGGTGCAACAAGTCTTGATACACCGGAGCAAGCTCGAAAGCAGAATCAGCATTAAATAAAGTGAAACCTCAGTGGGGGGGTATCCATCCCCACTGATTATTAGCTCACACCAATCAAGTTGCCCTCAAATAGGCAATACAAAAAGACGGTTTCGATATTGTACGAAACCGTCTTTTTACACAATTATTTTATTTATTTCTACTCGTAATATAATTCTTTTGTTTTTGCATTATAAACCCTATCACTCAACGAGGCGTCAATCGTAACTACACCTGTTGGTTTTTAGAATATGTAATAACATAATACGTATGTAGAGAAGGATCTTTACTCTTTCCCTCTACACGTACATAATCCATCTCTCCTATCTCATTTAACTTTCGCTCAACCTCTTTTTTCGCACCTACAATATCTTCTTTTTCTCCTTTAATTTCCCTACTCACAATGGTATTTCCTTGATCAGAAAGTAATACTACTTCAGCATTACTTAAACTCGCTTCATTTGGTATATTAAAATAATAAATTACATACGAATCTTCCGATGGATTTTTGTCTTCTCCTAATTCCCTCGGCAAAATTAGTGCTTCTATTCCACTTCCTGCATTCACCGTTGGATTCCTATACAATTTATTCCCGACTGCGATTGCAATATTCGCCGTTTTAATTGCTGATTGCGCTGTTGTTGAACTAGAATCTCCTTCTCTTACATTTGAAGTTAATGAAATTTCAACCTTTTTATTATATCCAGAAACCGCTGTATCTTCTCTTATATTTCGTGCATGGATGTTAAAATATTCACTATTATATGTAATGCGTCCTATTGAATTTTTACTATTTGAAGATACATTATCTCCTTTTTTATTAACATCCTCATCCCCAAAATTATCGTAAATTTTCCCTTGTTTCTTTTGACTCTTAAATAGCAATCTCTTATCTTGTTTTATCGCTAACCAGCTATATAGAGAGGAATACTTTCTTACTTTTGCCATGTTTCTCTCCACAAACATGGAAAAAGTGAGAATCCTCCAATAATTCAGCAACATATTTTCTACATTTCTTCATTTTTATAACCCCTTTTTTTCAATTTTAGCTTTTCTACAAGATATTTATATATACTTTTATTATAATGTAAATTCTCTCTTTTTTCCATTTATAGAATTATATAGAACGATAACTTCTCGCCCTCCCTCTTCATTTTACGAAAATAAAACGCAAAAAAATCAACCGGATGGTTGATTTTTTATCGCCTACTATAATGTACAGTGTCAATCCCTCGCTGCGCTAACCAATGGTACGTTTCACCTTTTACAACAAGAGGTACAGATTGTAACTCTTCTATCGTCTTCACGCCAAGAGCTGTCATAATAAATTTTAAATCTGTATGTAAAAGATCAATTTCATCCACTAAATTCTCAACACCATCTTGCATTAAAATACGTAAAAAGTATCCAGCAAACGCAGTTGTATTCGCCCCTAATGCGATTGCCTTCGCCACGTCAAGTGCTGTTTGTATACCCCCAGATGCAATAAAAGAGAGGTTATTATTTGTAGAGGTTGCTTCAATAATCGAGGTAGCTGTTTGTATGCCCCAGTTATTAAAATAAGAAAGCATTCGCTGTCTTCTTTCATTTTCAACAGCAGCAAAATTCGTACCACCTTGTCCGCCAATATCAATTGCTGTTATACCTATATTCGCTAACTGTTGTACTGTTTCCTTACTCATTCCAAAACCGACTTCTTTTACGATGACAGGTACTTTACTTTTTAAAACTATTTTCTCAATCCGCTGAAGTACACCAGTAAAATCACGGTCTCCTTCTGGCATCGTTAACTCCTGTATGACATTTAAATGAATTTGCAGTGCATTCGCTTCAATCATATCAACGGCACGCTCTGCCTGTTCGACAGTTGCCTCACTTCCTAAGTTTGCGAAAAAAATCCCATTCGGATTTACTTTCCTAACAACTTTATACGAAGCCGCTTCACTTTCATCTTTTAAAGCTGCCATTTGCGAACCTACAGCCATAGCAAGGTTATGATGTTTCGCTACATATGCTAATTGCTCATTAATATGTAATGTTTGCTCTCCTCCACCACCAGTCATCGCATTGATAAAAATCGGCGAACTTAGTGAAAGTTCGCCGATTTTTGTTTCACATGTTATAGTGTCATAACTTGAATTTGGCAAGCTTTGATGCACAAAATCAATATCATGAAAGCCATGCGTACGAGACTGACCAGTAGAAAGAGCATATTCAATATGATCTAATTTACGTTTTGCCCTTACCACTTGTACCCCTCTTTATTTCTTTAATTTTTTCAGTTGTTCACCAATAATATCACTTAACTGGAAAGTAGCCGAATCAGCATTTGGCTCATATTGGCTATAATCTTCTGTTACATTATTTTCTTCAAGCGTTTCTTTTATGCTTAAAGAAATACGTTTTTCTGCTACATGGACTTCAAGTACTTTCACTTTTACTTCTTGTCCCATTTCCAATACTTCATTTGGATTTTTCACGTGACGATTTGCAATTTGAGATACATGTACAAGCCCTTCAACACCAGGTAAAATTTCAACAAACGCACCGAATGTAACAAGGCGTTTTACTACTCCCTCACGAATATCTCCAGCTTTTATTTCGCCAGCAACATTTTCCCAAGGTCCTGGCTGAGCTGCTTTAATTGATAAAGAAATACGTTGCGTATCAGCATCAACAGATAACACTTTTACCTTTACCTTTTGACCTTGCTCTAATACCTCAGAAGGTTGCTCTACACGTTCGTGTGAAATTTGTGAAATGTGAACTAAACCGTCCACACCACCAACGTTAACGAAAGCACCAAAATCCGTTAATCGTTGTACTGTTCCTTCAACAATGTCCCCTTCTTTTAACGAAGAGATTGCTTCTTTTTTCTTAGAATCTAGTTCTAGTTCTACTACCGCTTTATGTGAAAGAATAACACGATTTTTTTCACGGTCTAATTCAACAATTTTCACCGCTAATGTTTTTCCTTTATAGTCAGCAAAGTCTTCTACATAATGTACTTCTACAAGTGAAGCTGGGATAAAACCACGAACACCAAGGTCCACAACTAACCCACCATTCACGATATCTTTTACAATAACATCAAATACATGACCAGAATTAAATTTTTCTTGTAATTCTACCCACGCTTTTTCTGCGTCAACAGCTCTCTTAGATAAAACAAGATCATCATCTTCTAATTTAATAATTTTCAATTCAAGTGTTTGATCTAATTCTACAACATCGCTTGCTTTTTCAATATGAACGTTAGCTAATTCACTAATCGGAATTACGCCATCTGTTTTGTATCCAACATTTACAAGAACTTGTTTCTCTTCAACTTTCGTTACAGAACCTGTAACAACGTCACCAACTTGTAATTCTTTTGAATTCATAACTTCTTCATTCATTTTCTCTACCATGGAAATACCTCCCTACAGAATTGACAAAGCATTTTTATGTATATACGAAATGAAAACAAATGTTTTCATTTGCATGTTTAAGAATTTATCATCACATATTCTGTTTCAATACAGTTCACAAGAAACTATATTAAATCTATATAAATAGTATACAGCAAAATCATCTTGAAGAAAGTATGATTTGAAATATAATAGCGAATATATTCTGACATTTTTTCCCCTATGTAACTAACTTCTTACAAATTAGCCCATTTGTCAAGAAAAGAGACTTATAATTCACTTATCCTTTACATTTCAAAAAAAAAAAAGAAAGAGGATAGTCCTCTTTCTTTATTTCGCAAATACTCCTGAAACAATACCCATAATTTTTTGGACAACTTCTTCAATTGATAAAGAAGTTGTATCTAATTCCAATGCATCATCAGCTTTTTTCAAAGGAGAAACTTCGCGTTCTGAATCTAATTTATCACGCCTAGCAATTTCTTCTCTTAACTGCTCTAAATTAGAATCGAAACCTTTATTCATATTTTCTAAATGTCTTCTTTCCGCTCTTTCTTCTACAGAAGCAAGCATAAAGATTTTCACTTCAGCATCCGGTAGTACATGTGTACCAATATCACGGCCATCCATTACTACGCCGCCTTTTTTAGCTAATCCTTGTTGACGACGTACCATTTCTTCACGAACAAGACGATGCTTTGCTACAATAGATACACGATTCGTCACATCTGGCGTACGAATCACTTCAGAAACATCTTGTCCATTTAAAAATACAAGTTGTGTATTTTCCCCTTGCTGAAATTCAATATTTACATTTTTTACAACTTCCATTAACTTTTCTTCATTTTCAATATCCACTTTTTGTTCAAGGGCTGCATATGTAATAGTACGGTACATTGCGCCTGTATCAATGTAAACATATGAAAGTTTTTTTGCAACAACTTTTGCCACTGTACTTTTCCCAGCAGCCGCTGGACCATCTATAGCAATCGAAATTCGTTTATCCATTGTAACACCTCATTTTTCACTTATAAAACAAAACGAAAAGCAGGTATTTTCCCCCTGCTTCTTCTCATTTGCCTCACGTCATTAAATCCTCAATAATTGTAGCATAATCCATCATAGAAGAAAATGAAAACTACTTATTCACCTGTAAGATTTCCGCCTTATTTTTCGTGACGACACCTTCGTAATAAACAATTTTCGATAAATATTTCACTGAAGATTTATGTATAAAAAGCAGTTGGACGACAGAAAGAAAAATAAATTGAATCAGTAATATACGAATTATAATTTTCTCCACTTTTTTCAAAAAAACTCACTCCTTCCCTCTCTACACTTACACATCCACTCTCATAAATTTCCATAAACAAAACCTAACCTAATAACCACTTACCGGAGCACACTTAAGGTAATTTATTTTATTGTCATTTTCTAAGCATACTTTTATACATTTTCATTGTCGAATTTACTCAAAACATGTTATGTTCTAAATGTATTTTTCAACTTGAAAGGGGTATAAGCATTGAAAAGAATCCTAGTTTTACACACAGGTGGAACAATTGCAATGGAGGAAGATAAAGAAACTGGGGTCGTACAACCAGGTAAAAAGAATCCTCTTTTAAAATTCATTCCTGATTTAGAAGGCGATGTTGATTTAATTGTCGAAGATGTGTTCCATCTTCCATCTCCTCACATGACTCCTAGCGAAATGCTACAATTGCAAGTCATCATTGACGAAAGAGTAAAACAAGACGATATTCACGGCGTAGTCATTACGCATGGTACCGATACATTAGAAGAGACAGCTTATTTTCTTGATTTAACAGTTCAAGCAACTATCCCAATCGTTGTGACAGGGGCAATGCGTTCTAGTAATGAATTAGGTGCCGATGGTCTATATAATTTCTTATCAGCTGTAAAAGTTGCTAGTAGTAATGAAGCTGCTGAAAAAGGCGTTCTAGTCGTATTAAATGACGAAATACATTGTGCTACAAATGTAACAAAAACGCACACAAGTAATGTCGCGACATTCCAAAGTCCACAGTACGGACCAATTGGCATGGTAACAAAACGTGGTGTTGTTTTCCATCATGCTTTAGTGCATCACGAAACATGCACAGTACGACAGATTTCTAAAAACGTTGTCGTTCTAAAAGCATACGCAGGTATGGATGATACATTATTATCAGCAATCGAAACAATACCAGTAGACGGAATTGTTATTGAAGCACTTGGACAAGGTAATTTACCTCCAAGAACACTTCCTAGTCTAGGGCGATTAATAGAAAAAGGCATTCCAATTGTATTAGTTTCACGCTGCTTTAACGGTATCGTTCAAGACGTATACTCTTATGAAGGTGGCGGAAAACAATTAAAAGATATGGGCATTGTTTTCACCTACGGTTTAAACGCTCAAAAGGCGCGAATTAAATTACTAGTCGCACTAGAAAACACAAACTCTCACGAAACAATCCAACATATGTTTATGCACGATTAAAAAGAAGCTGTCGAAGATTTCGACAGCTTCTTTTTATTCTTCTCTTGATGCAATGGTTTGCGCAATCGCATCTCCATGGAATCTACCGTTCTCGATAAATATTTCATTTGCGTTATTCCCCGCAGCAATTACACCTGCAATAAAAATATTTTCAGCGTTTGTTTCCATACTACCCTCTATATAAATCGGGCGCCCTGTTTCTTCATCAATCCGAACTCCCATTTTTGTTAAGAAGCTGTGGTCTGGATGGTAACCCGTCATAGCAAATACAAAATCGTTTTGAATTGTATTTGCCTCACCATCTACTGTATACGTCAACGCATGCTCAGTAATTTCTTTTACATGCGCATGGAAATGCATTTGAATTGTCCCATTTCGTACTAACGCCTCAAATTCCGGCAAAATCCATGGCTTAATACTTGGCGAGTATTCCCCACCACGGTATAGAACTGTTACACGTGCACCCGATTTAACAAGCTCTAACGCTGCATCTATACTTGAATTTTTACCACCTATTACAACGACATCTCGATCAAAATAAGGGTGTCCTTCTTTGAAATAATGAGCTACTTTCTCAAGTTTCTCACCAGGTACATTCATATAATTCGGATTATCATAATATCCAGTTGCGACAACAATGTATTTCGCAACATATATTTCTTTGTTTCCGTCACGCTTCGTCGTTTCAACTTTAAAAACATCACCATCTTTTTGAACTTGTTCCACTCGTTCAAATGCATTTACACGTATAGATTTACGCTTTACTACTTCACGATAATACGCAAGCGCCTGATTACGAAATGGCTTACGATTTTCTGTAATAAAAGCAACTTCACCAATTTCTAATTTTTCACTAGAGGAGAAAAATGTTTGATGAGTTGGATAATTATAAATTGCATTTACAATGTTTCCTTTTTCGATTACTAACGGATTTAACCCCACTTTTTGCAACGAAATCGCCGCTGCTAATCCGCATGGACCGCCTCCGATAATAATAACTGTTTCTTTTTGCATACTTAGTTCACTCCTAGTCTTCTACCTCTGCTCTATTTATATAAACAAGAAAAAACCTACTTACAGCAGTAGGCATCTATCTTTATTGTATTCATTTTTCATATATTTGTCATCTAAACGAAACATACATCCGATAGACATCTGCTAAAAACTGCTGAAATTTAATTCCTTGTTGCCCTAATACATTCTCAGGATCGATTTTCCGAGTAGGATCCAACGTTTTGTGTGACACAATAGCCTTTTTAGGATTTAAACCGAAATTTTGACATAAATAAGCGTGATACCACGTAAAACGAGTATACGCCTCCCAAAAGTTTACGTCGCCACCATAGCAAAGTTCAACCCCAATTGCAGCCTTATTCGCATCATAACCGAATAACTCATTATCCGTTGGCACATTGTATCGAACATGGTACGCAACTTCATTTATAGGGACAATTTCTAATATTGTTTTATCATCAATAAATGTATGCGCTGAAGCTTTCGGTTGTATTTCATTAAAGTAATCCCGATTTCCTATCGCATTGCTACCAGGGTTCCCCGTGTCATGACTTACAATAAATCTTACTTTTGAAAGAGGAATTCCTGGTCGTGAATTTCCATACCCAATATAGTTACGCTCTATAGGGAACATCGCCATTACTACCAACTCCCGCTCTAAAAAATTACCTTACTTCCTTATATATGTATTCGGTGGCAATGTCCTTATGGCATATTTCTTATGCGAAGAGAACATCGAAAATATTTGATGTGAATACCATAAATAATACAATACTTACAGCCACTCCGTAAAAACCGTAAAACCAAATACAATCTTCTTTCGTATCTAAACCGAAAAATTTATTTACCGATTGTAATAATGTGCCACGCTTGCTTTGTTTATTTCGTAATACTTCCACTCGTTCTACAACATCTGCTGGCATCATAAATCTTTGGTCTACTGTCATTTTCATCATTTATCTCTCCTTAAAATCATTTCCGTTTTGCTTATCTAAGGAAAGTATAGCACGTTTGTTCGTACAGAACAAGCGTTCTTTTTTATTTTTTATTCTATTTTTCACCAAACCAAGTAATAATTGTGAATATTAACGCGATAATCGGTCCAACTACAACTGCACCAAATATTAAGAATAATAATCCTTCGCCGAACACCCGAACGGCACTTGTTTTTCGGGCTCTCTTAGCTCTTGCAAGTTCACCCTCTAACACCTTAACCTTTTCTTCTAATTGGTCTACTCGTTCCATTATTTCATTCCCCATATACAACACCTCATTTAATACTTCAACAAAAAAACGCGATTCCCTCGAAAGGAAATCACGTTTTCTCAAAACATTATATATTATACCCAACCTCTGAAGCGACTAGCCTCAGCCATTTTACGAACACCAATCATGTATGCAGCTAAGCGCATGTTCACTTTACGAACTTGTGATGTTTCATAAATTGAATCGAATGATTTTACCATTACTTTTTCTAAACGTTGTTCTACTTCTTCTTCAGTCCAGTAGTAACCTTGGTTATTTTGTACCCACTCAAAGTAAGATACCGTAACGCCACCAGCACTTGCTAATACGTCTGGAACAAGTAAGATACCACGATCTGTTAAGATTTTTGTTGCTTCTAATGTAGTTGGACCATTTGCAGCTTCAACCACAATTTTCGCTTTAATCTTATCAGCATTTTCTTCTGTAATTTGGTTCTCAATTGCAGCAGGAACTAAAATGTCGCAATCAAGTTCTAACAGTTCTGTATTTGAAATTGTATTATTAAATAGTTTTGTTACAGTACCAAAGCTATCGCGACGATCTAGTAAGTAGTCAATATCTAATCCATTCGGATCATGTAATGCACCGTAAGCATCTGAAATTGCAATTACTTTCGCGCCTGCATCATGCATAAATTTAGCTAAGAAGCTACCCGCATTACCAAATCCTTGAACAACAACGCGTGCACCTTTAATATCAATGTCACGTTTTTTCGCAGCTTCACGAATACAAATTGTTACACCTTTTGCAGTCGCTGTTTCACGTCCGTGTGATCCACCTAATACAAGTGGTTTACCTGTAATAAATCCTGGTGAATTAAATTCATCGATACGGCTATACTCATCCATCATCCATGCCATAATTTGTGAGTTTGTAAATACATCTGGAGCCGGAATATCTTTTGTCGGACCAACAATTTGGCTAATTGCTCGTACATAACCGCGGCTTAATCTTTCTAATTCACGGAAAGACATCTCACGTGGGTCACAAATGATTCCACCTTTACCTCCACCATATGGTAAATCAACAATACCACATTTTAAACTCATCCAAATAGAAAGTGCTTTCACTTCATTTTCTGTTACGTTTGGATGGAAGCGAATTCCACCTTTCGTTGGACCAACAGCATCATTATGTTGTGCACGATATCCTGTAAATATTTTAACAGTCCCGTCATCCATACGAACTGGAATTTTCACTGTCATCATACGAATTGGTTCTTTCAATAATTCATATACTTCGTTTGGATAACCCAATTTTTCTAATGCTTCATTAATTACAATTTGTGTTGAATTTAACAATTCAAAATGTTGTTCCCCTTGTTGTTGTGTTTTCGTTTGAGTTCCCTTTTCGGCTACCATAGTAAGTAAACCCCCTGTAATTTCACTTGTTTAGTAAACCTTCATTGCCTAGTATACACCGTTAAATTTGGAATGCAATAGAAAACGCTAACAAATATATACAAACTATTTTGTATTGCAAGCGTTTTCACTATTATTATAGTCCTTTTATTGCTTTTAGAAAAGTAAAATACTTAAATATTTAAATATTTTTTATTTTCATCAAAATACATTCGATAAAACCATTATTTCATCAAGAAATACTGATTACATTTTAACATACAGATCGGCTAGTCTTGTTACCTACACTTCGTTTTATAGATTTTAGATTTTCAGCTGAATAAAAATAAAACCTCAAGCTACGTTACATTAGCTGAGGTTTTGTTTTTTCACAAAGTAATTGTATATTTGTTCAATCGCTTGAGAATCCATTAATTCTTTACCATATTCCATTACGCGGTAAATTGTTGCTGTTGACGGATTACCGTACTCCGCTAAAATAGCTATAAAATCCGCCTTCAATAATTGAAATTGCTCTTCTTCTTCTATCCAAAGATAAAAACGATCATCCCACGTATACAACTTCCCATCAGTTACACCAAGGTTATATAAGCGATTTGACAAATTGATTACATCATCTAATGTAGCAAACTCGTAAAGTATATGTTCACTTTCATCAAGAGTCACTTGCATTTCAATAAACTCGTCACGGAACTCATCTTCTGTGTCCACTTCGTGATTTTCTTTTGTTACAATTACAACCATACCTTGAGCTTGTAGAGAAAATACTTCAACAGCAATCGGTCCATCCGCTTCAAACCCTAATTCTGTATTTGCTTCTTGCATCATATCACGGAATAGTTGCTGTACTTTCGGTGCATTTCTCCACAAATCTTCTTTCGTTAATCCTCGTTCAGATAAATCATCAAATGTTAGGAAAATTTTAATCTTATTATAATTTAAACGTTCCAGTCTCATCTCATACCCTCCCTACGTAACCATTGCATCTAATTTTTATTATATGAAATATAAAATAGATGGTTCTTTTCGAACGACTATTCCGGCATCTTTAACCATCCATCCCATTCTTCTTTCGTGTTACCAATTAGGATATTTTGAAGATTTAATTCATCTCCAATGCCTTTTCTTCCTATAAAACCACCAGAAATGTTTTCATTTTTTTCTTGCAACAAGTCAATAAATTCTACTGCCTCTTCAAGTTCTCGTTCATCATCAAAAGATATAAACAAATATTTAGGTTGTAATTGTTCAATAGCTAGTAAAATACCTTCTTCATCTAAACTTGTCCCCATATACATTGTTTGATATCCTTTTAGTCGTAAATACGTCGCGAAAATAAATCCTTTTAATATATTATTTTCTAAAACGAAAACTTTGTTAACGGAAGAATACACCGACGCATTATGATAGATCATCCCTAAACGTGTTTGTAAGAATGATACAACATATTTGAATTGCGACATTGTAATCTCATTATTACTTTTTAAAGTTAACAACTTGTTTGCCACTTGAAGAATGATGCTTGCAACAACCTTTTCCGTTGAATATATACTAAAAACCTCGTTTAATAATGCAGAAATTGTAATTTCATCAAATTCTAACAAAGCTTGTAGTATATCGTCCACTAAAACAACTTCTGTATCAGTAATTTTTTCTTTTTGAACGTTGTTCTGCAACCGATTCCCTTCTAATAACTGAACTGCTTGTCCAATCATCATCCCCTCAGAAACTTTGTTCATTAACCATTTCAAAATATGAATATGCTCTTCTGTATATAAACGATGCCCCGCACGATTTCTCTTTGGGGCAATAATATGATAGCGTCTTTCCCATGCGCGAAGTGTACTCGGTTGAATTCCGAGTATATTTGAGACAGCTTTTATATTATATTTTCCATTTGAATTCGGCATTATTTCCCTCCGCATAACGTAATGATATGTGTTTGGGAAGGTGCCCGAAAACGAAGAGGGAACAATGTTGTTCCATACCCATTACTAACAAAGAGAGTCGTATTAGAATGCTTATATACGCCACCCTTTAAATACTTTTCAGATGGAAACAACCGAATCTGGCCTCCATGTGTATGTCCACTTAATACGAGCGAAATTTGTTCATTACCAGACATTTTCTTTATTATATCTGGGTTGTGACTAATTAAAATGCGAAAACCTTCTTCTTTACAATCAGACAACGCTAAATCTAAACGATCTCGTTCTAATCCAACATCATCGATACCGAGTAAGCAAATTTTCTCTCCTAATTCAGATTCAAATACAACTCTTGTATTATCTAATACCTTCACATTATTTTCTATTAATAAAGCATCTAATTCGTGATATTCAATTTCATAGTCATTATTTCCCCATACAAAATATACAGGGGCTATTTCTCTTAACTTTTGAATATTTAAAGAGATTTGCGATAAAGGTACTCCTTTTTCAGCTAAATCACCGCCAATAATTACGATATCTGCTTTTCCTTTCACTCGTTCAATTAGCGAGCTAGAAATGATCCTTCTATGAATATCCGAAATAAAAAAAACTTTAACTTTTTGAAAACTTTCCGGAAATTCTTCGAATACTAAAGTATGTTCCAACACTGTATTACGCATCGCTTCTTTATACATTCCAAGAAGACATACAAAACCAATGCATATGAGAGTACATAATAATATAATCCATGACATATATTTTTTACTCTCCCTCCTCGTAAAGTATAGTCCTTAATTTTATGTGGAGCTATATATCACTCATTTAGCTAGCTCTCATACTTCGTGGACTTATCTTTTATAGGAATTTTCAATTCTTGTCCTACCTTCACTTCGTCTTCTTGTAAATCATTATACTTTTTTATGATTTCTATCCCATCTTCATCTGAGAAATATTGCTTCGCTATACTTTCTAAAGTTTCTCCATCTTTCACAACATGAGTTGCTACTTTCTCAGACTGCTTCTTTGATTCAGTCTTAGCGGAATCAAAGAAAATTACTTCAAACGCACTTTTCTCAGCATTATTACTATCACTTTTTACTTGTATATACTTATCTGTATACCATAGGATACTAATAGGTAACAATATGAACAAAAATGTTAACACTCGGACGAAAATGTGATTCATTTTAAACTTTGGTTTGTTCTCTTTATTTCTATGAATTTCACTACGCGGCGGTAAACTTTCATCTTCTTCCACTTGCTCAACTTCTAACTCCTCTTCAAAATCAGGAATTCGTTTTCTCATGTTGTTCACCACCACCTTCCATTTATTTTCTTAATTGGAGCCCCATTATAAAATCAACAAGAAAGTGTGCAAAGATTGTTATAAACAAATTTCCTGTCCACTCGAATACATAACCAAAAACAAAACTAATAAAGCAGACGAAACAAAACAAAAAAGGCTTCGTTATATACCGAATATGTAACACAGCAAAAATTAAACTCGCTATTACAATTCCGAAATGAGTCTGCACTACACCTCTAAATAAAAACTCTTCCGCAAAGCCAATAATAAACGTGATAACGAGTAAATGCATGACAGAAATCCCTTGAAACATTCTATCGTTAATGCCACCATCATCAAACCAAGATTCTGGAAACACTCGCATTGCAACATAATCTAATAACACAATACAAATCGCTAACAAGCTACCTATTAAAAGTATAGAAACCGGTTCCCATTTCCATAAACTATAAACTTCTCTTTTATCTTGAAATAATATATATGCTAGTAAACAACCGATACCAATAATGATTAGTTGTGTTATGTAGAGATTCAGTCTTATTTCTCTCGGACTCATATCTTCAACATTATGCCTTTGAATGTTCATCATTCCTCCATCTTTCTTAGGCCGAAAAGCTTTTGTAACTCTGTTTCCCAATTATAGTCGAAAACTAACTGTTGCGCTCGTCTTTTTTTATAATCCGTTTTTGTAATACCACAGTAATCACAACAGTTTTCTATCTCTTTTTCTTTTCTATAACCGAATTGTTGTAATAAATATTCACGTCTACATCCTTGAACTTGTATCCATGACTTCATATTTTCTAGCTCACTATATTTATTACGCATTCTCACTTCCACTTCCGCTATTAATCTGTGCATTATTTCATCTGACAAGCTCTCTAACATGAGATTTCGCTGTTGTATGATTCCAAGATGTTCGAGATGATAACGTGTAAAGCGCCAATACTGTTCATTAAATCTTGCTGCATTATAACAAATTTCTTCTACATCTTCTAATGGTAATACTTTCGTTTGAAACATTCTTTCTTGTAGTAACGAAAATAAAAATTGTATTTGCGATTTACTTGGTAATTCATCTTCAATGATTGAAATTGGCAAATCGTGATCCAATGGACTACATAATAAAATGGCTATACTCAATTCTCCATCTCTTCCCGCTCTTCCAATTTCTTGTAAATATGAAGCTACATTTGTCGGATATTGAAAATGAATAATATATCTTGTATTCGCCTTATTTACCCCCATCCCAAAAGCACTTGTACATATTACAATTTGCAACTGGTCATTCATAAACTGTTGTTGAATTAACATACGCTCTTCATGTTCCATACCACCATGATAAAAAGCTACACCTGTAATTCCTTTTCCTCTTAAATACTCGGTTAAACGCTCTGTCCAGGCCCTACTTGAACAATAAACAATACCAGGCCCTTGCAAATACATTACATGCTCAAAAAGCGCCTCTTTTTTTTCTTCTATTGTTTCCACAAATTGCACTTCCATCGCAATATTTGGACGATCAATTGAGTACACATGCTCAGCAATATTTTTTAGATTTAAACTTTCCGCTATATCTCGCAATACATCCTTTGTCGCAGTTGCTGTTAATGCTAATACTGTCGGAGATCCGATACTCTCAATTACTTTATCTAATTTTTTATAATCTGGCCGAAAATCATAGCCCCATTGTGAAATACAATGCGCTTCATCTACGACAAATAATGAAATATGAATTTTTTTCAATTCTCTTATTAGAAGTTCCGACTGCAACATCTCTGGCGATACGAAAACAAATTTATAAAAAGATAGCTTTTTCATTGCTTCTCTTTTTTCAATTAACGTCCGAAAACTATTCAATGCAATAACTCGATTTTTCACGACATACTTTAATTGCGTAACTTGGTCTTCCATTAAAGATAATAATGGTGATACAACAAGCACCGTACCCTCTTGCAGAAGCCCCGGAAGTTGATAACACATTGACTTTCCCCTTCCAGTCGGAAGCATTGCTACAACATCTTTTCCTTCCAATAAGTCCGTAATAACTCCTTTTTGCCCCGGACGAAATTCAGAATATCCAAACCACTTATATAAATATTCCTCAAGCTTCATTTATACCCTCCATCCGTGCCAATACAAGACGTACTTCAAAATAAGAGATTTCCTCTCCAACCGCTTGCTTCAACACACGCAATTTACGTGTTTGTAATGCTTCAATTACTTTTGTTACTTTTTCCATTTTTTCTTTTTCCATAAACATTTCAATAGAAAATTCTTTTTCTCGTAAAGCAATTTCTACAAAATGGTCTTCTATCGTGGCAACCTTCAAATTCCGAATTGTTGCTATTTCTTCTAAAGAGCGTCCTTGTCTCCAAAGATTATATGTTTTTTTCGTTGATAAACTAAATAAATCAGCTTTCTCATTTGGATAAGATACAATTTCAGCTAATAATGGAAACTCATTTTCTTTATTGCGAACTTCTTGAATAAGGAAATGGATTGTACCCCAAAATAAAAAATACACTCGAAATATATCTTGTTTCATAATTTCCGCTAATTGTTGTAAAGTACACCCAATACGTTTATACCCAGTTAACCGATATATTACGATTGTCGCCTCTACTGGATTATTTTTTTGTAAAAGAGTATGCATTTCCTTCCATAATCTTTTAGCCAATTCACTTCTCATATACGGTATTCCAGTGAGAAAACGTTTCACCCACATCATTATTTCTGTATCCTGTTGAATTGGAATAAATTTCGTATTCGCCTGTTGTAAATTCGAAATAGTTTGAACGATCAATGATAACCTCTTCCAAAACGTTTCACCTATTTCACCATAGTGTAAACCATTTAAATATGTCGGAAAGGCAAAGTCACCTTCCCATTTGTTTAATTGCACGTTACCAGCCGTCGTTAACACATATGTATTATCATGTATACCTTGAACTAAATCCGTTTGTAACAACTTTGCTACTTCTTGATCATAATCAGCTCTATTTAATGACTTATAAATCCCAAACAAAAAAGAAATTTGAAACATATTCCCATCTTG
This sequence comes from Bacillus sp. P4_E1, assembly GCF_056401715.1. Taxonomy (NCBI): domain Bacteria; kingdom Bacillati; phylum Bacillota; class Bacilli; order Caryophanales; family Bacillaceae; genus Bacillus; species Bacillus sp. P4_E1. Next base: position 123,357 of record NZ_JBFUIV010000005.1, on the reverse strand, counting down.
TAATGTTTGCGACGATCTCTTTCCTTTTAATAAATAATAAATCGAAGAAACGGTTCTTTCACCATTCAATTGTTTTAAACAATATAATAAAGTATATTGTAGCTGCATTACCGCTTCCACCTCTCAGTCTAACTTCATTCCTTTTTCAATACGATTGCACATTAACTGCTATTCATTTAACTTATCATATTCACACTACATGCTTGTATATATTCTATTGTATCAAACGAAATAACATTTAAGTATTTTGAAAATCTTATGAAATAATTCAAAAATAAGTTGACACTCTAATTGATAAGCATTATCATTATAATTTTATGTTGAAAAGTTTTTAAAACCGTTTTACAATAAGATTATAATTTTTTGGCGAACTTTTCACATACATATTATCAGGAGGGAAAAAATATGGCAAAATATACAATCGTTGACAAAGATACTTGTATTGCATGCGGTGCTTGTGGTGCTGCTGCACCAGACATTTATGACTATGATGATGAAGGCATTGCATTTGTAACATTAGACGATAACCAAGGTATCGTTGAAATTCCAGATGTATTAATTGAAGATATGATGGATGCATTCGAAGGTTGTCCAACTGACTCAATTAAAGTTGCTGACGAATCATTTGATGGCGACTCTTTAAAATTCGAATAGTCCTTTATTAACTTCAAAAAATCCCCCTCATAAGTATGAGGGGGATTTTTTGCACTCTTTTTCATTCTCACTAACAAAAAAACCATTAGCAGTTACGCTGCCAATGGTTTAATATTTTTAAGCATTTTTCATTTTTGCAAATACCCATACTTTCAAGCGTGAAAATAGTGCTACAAATACAATTGTTACAACAATTCCTTTAATTACATTAAACGGTAATATCGCCGTTACAATAGTTTGTCGCATAATATCACTAGACATAGCTGGTGAATTTAAAAACCAAGTGTACGCTGGTAAAATAATAAAGTAGTTTAACACACTCATAATAACTGTCATAGTAATTGTACCTAGCATTAATCCTGTCGTTAAACTTTTTACTGTGCGATACTTTCGGAATAAGAATGCTGCTGGACCAATAAATAAACATCCGGCTATAAAGTTTGCTACTTCTCCTACTGGTACTCCCGTTAAACTTCCTTGAATTCCGTAATGCAAAATATTTTTTATCGCTTCTACAATTACACCTGCAATTGGACTAAAAATTATCGCCGCAATTAAAGCTGGCACATCACTAAAATCAATTTTTAAAAATGGCGGAAGCCCTGGGAATGGAAAATCCAACATCATTAGTAAATACGCAATACTACTTAGCATCGCTACACTCACCATCTGCACTACACTGTTTTTTTGTTTCATCTTTCTCTCTCCTTTTCCATCGATCTTCTCATGGAAAGTGGAAAGGTTCTGCTATGCCTATTTTTTCATAGAACGAAAAAACCCTTTGTGATTTACACAAAGGGAGAATTTTAAGGCACATCAAACAGACGTTCAAATACTTATCTTTTTTGAACGCTTGAACCTCCATCTTCTCCCATCCAGACTGTACTGTCGGCTTTGGAATCACACCAAATCCTGCCTTAACGGCTCGCGGGCTTAGAACGAAATTATTAAATGTTCATCACCGCCGGTCGGGATTTTCACCCTGCCCCGAAGATAGACCGATATTCTATTTTCCACTTCATTATACAACAACATGATCGTATTGTGAACAAAAAAAGTGTAACTTACTAAAAATAAGTTATTAATTTTATATAATTAAAGAAACGATCACTATATTTTACAATACAACCCATATTTTTTATAATTCGGTATTTCTCTTATGAATCCCCCTAGTCATATGTCGTCAAAAGTGATAAGATGTTGAATTGTTAAGATAAGAACATTTTCTGAGTTATGGAGGAAATGTCATGAAGAAAGATAAAAGACACTCTATTCGAGAAGCAATGAAAAAGAACTTAAGAAAAGAATACTTTTATTTGAAAAAAGAATTACTTTTCTACTGTCCAATTGATCTAGGCACATTCTCAAGAGAGACATACTACGCTACTTTTGACCAAGATGGCATAAGTATTTATCAGTATGATAAAAAAACAGAAAGTAAATTAAAATTGTGTGAGCGTCATCCATGGAAGAGTTGGAATAAGGTAAAAGTTGATCACTATTTAACAACTTCTCAATTTATTTTCCAAGGTGAGCGAAATTGGATTTTATCCCTTTTCCAAAAAGGAAAAGAAGCTCAAAAAATAATTGAAGAACATACATCTTTACAAACGGAAGTTGTTTCCCGTCCGTTTTCCAAGAAACTTCCTGGTTTCCGTTCTGATACACCATTGAATAAATACATCGGTTGCATTTGTTACACTGCACTTATTGCATTTTTATTAAAATGGATGATTCCATTTCAAGCACCACAAATCGCCCTGTATTCTCTTTCAATTGGCTTTATGCTTCTTGGTTTACTTTGTCTTACAATTGGTCTAATCGAACCAACTATCGTACTATTTCGGACAAAAGAAAAAACAAGAACAAAAGTCTTTTACTTATATAGCTACTTAGCTATTACTGGATTTATATGTGTCTTTATTTTTTGGTAAAAGAAGCCGTCCCAAAAGATCTTTTTGGGACGGTTTTTCGTTAGGAATAGGTTGCTCTTATTGTCGTATTTTATTGTTAGTCGACATTTCTTGTCGAAATGTCGATATAATAAGAGCTATGTTCGATATAATTTCATTTACTATCGAAATCTTAAATAAGAAGAAAATAAATTTATTCAAAAGTTATGCTTTTGGGACGTTGCCTTTACTTGACGTATAGTTGTTGGTTCGGATAGATTTGCTCTTGTCGCAATCCATTCCTCACTTTAATTTCCTCAACTGTCATACTAAATTTCCGGGCAATACCAACTAAAGTATCACCTTTTTGTACAATATATAGTGATGATGACACAACTTGATTTTTTTGTTCATTTAAAACAAGCAACGGATTCATCGCATTCCTTTTCTCCATCGTCCATCTCCCTTGATGCACTTCTAAATGTAAATGCGCTCCTCGCGATTCTCCTGTATTCCCTACCTCTCCAATTAGCTCTCCTTTTGAAATGTTATCACCTTGAACTACATATCTCTTATTTAAATGCGCATAAACAGCCTCATATTCTCCATGTTTAATAAACACAACATTTCCATAACTACTTGAAAAATAAGACTTTGTCACCTTACCATTTTGAATAGCTGCAACAGGCGTTCCAATAGGCGCAGCTATATCAATACCATAGTGTTTCCCATGTCTTGTCCCAAAATAATCACTTATCTGCCCATCAACAGGCCATATCCACTGATTCCCTTCAGCGTAAACATGTAATTGAGATAAAAATAATACACTCAATATCACCACGCCACATTTTAACGCTTTCATATACATCCTCCGTTTTCTAATAGCCGTCATACCTTCTCTATTGTGGGATATTACAGAAAAAAGTATACAAAAAAAAGAAAGTGTATTACTCCACTTCCTTCTCTTCTTTATTACGAAAAACAAGTGCACTGCGGTTATACTCCACATCTTTCACTTGTAAACGCGCATTTATTACTCTAGCAAGCGCAAATAAATAATCAGATAACCTATTTATATACTTTAGAACAATTTCATTGGTTTCTCCTTCTTTTTGCAATGACACTATACAACGTTCTGCTCTTCTTATAACTGTACGTGCAATGTGTAGTGCAGCCGATATCTCGCTACCGCCTGGTAAAATAAAACGCTCTAAAGGTGGCGCTTCTTCTGTATACGAATCAATTCGTCTCTCTAAATACTCGACCATCTCTATCGTTACTTTATAAGGGATTTTCTTCTCTACTATTGCTAAATCCCCTCCACAATCAAATAGTTCATGTTGAATATTTTCAAGTTCGTTATAAATGTTACGAAAACATTCCTCTTGTAATTTAGACATGGCATATCCGATATGAGAATTCGCCTCATCAATTGTTCCATAAGCTTCTACACGTATATGATCTTTATCCACTCGGCCACCTATGACACTCGTTTCCCCTTTATCACCTGTTTTTGTATAAAGTTTCATTTCATTATGACACCTCTCTTTTTATTTTCATTCTGATTATTAAAGAAAAAAAACTCCACCATTCTTTATTTAATTGCACTTACAAAAAAATAAAAAAACAGTAAAGCTTTTATTCATGATCAACTTTTAAAAAACATATATATCTAAATTATACGATTTGGTAAATATACAGAGAATGTAGTTCCTTCTCCAACGACACTTGATACAGAAATTTTCCCGTCATGACCTTGAACAATATTTTTAGCAATCGCAAGCCCGAGTCCTGTTCCAACTTTTTTCCCTCGCGTTCTTGCTTTATCAGCTTTATAGAATCGATCGAACAAGAACGGAATATCTTCTTCTGGAATACCAGCACCTGAATCTTGCACTTCGAAAGTAAGGCCACTATTTTTCGTATTAATTACAAGTGTAACATGTCCACCTGCATTTGTATGACGGATTGCATTATCAATTAAATTCGTCAGTACCTGTTCCATACGGTCTGCATCAAACGGATATTGTTCAATTGGACTTTGGAAATCCACTGTTAATTGGACTTCTTTATCCTTTGCAATCCCCTGGAATTTACGGCCAATTTTTTCGACAAATGGATGAATATCTACTTCACCTATATGTAACTCTACATGTCCACTTTCCATACGGGCTAAATCTAATAACTCATTTACAAGTTTACCTAAACGAACAGATTCATCATAAATAATTTGAACAAACTCATTAATTTCTTCTTTCGTTTGCACAATATCATCTAAAATTGCTTCACTATATCCTTGAAGCATTACCATCGGTGTACGAAGTTCATGTGATACATTCGCAATAAAGTCTTGACGCATTTTCTCAAGACGACGCTCCTCCGTCATATCTCGCAATACTGCTACAGCTCCACGAATTTTTGTTTGATTGTAAAGCGGTGTCATAAGAACTACGTAGTTACCTTTTTGCAAATTAATTTCAACAACTTGTTGTTGCTCACTTTCTACAACGAGATGGAATAGTTCAACAAGTTCAGAAGGCAGTTTTTTAATTAACTCTACTTCTTTTTCTTCTTGCCAAACTTGTAAGAAGTGTTCTGCCGGTGGGTTGATAACAACGACTTCACCTTCTTGATTTAACGTAACAACACCATCTGCCATACTACTCAAAATGCTAGCTAACTGCTCTTTTTCTTGCTGCAGGGCATTCATATTAAACTTCAACTGTTTTCCCATTTGATTTAAAGCAGTTGCAAGCTCACCAATTTCGTCCTGAGACACCATAGGGGCTTTCGTATCAAATTTCCCGCGCGCTACCTCAAATGCAACCTCACGCATTTTACGAAGCGGTGCCGTAATTCGAGTAGATAAGAAAAATGCAAAGAAAGTTGTTAAAATAATCGCAATCCCGGCTGATAAGAAAATAAAATCAGTCGTTCTCTCCATACCTTGTATTGGAACTTGCAATGATTCATATACAAACACTGCACTTTGATTTTTTGACTGTACTGGTTTCCCGACGATCATAATATCATTTTCAGTATTTTTATTCTTCCTACTATTAGAAGCTTTTCTAATATTATTCTTAATATCCTTTTTATCTGTAAAAACAGCTGCTAATTCTTTATCATTTTTCAAATCATCTATTGTAAGAGTAACTAATCCTTCTTGTTTCGGCGAAGAAGAAATTTCCTTACCGTCTTCTACAATGATAATCCTTGAAAGTGGATCAGAAAATTTGTAAGCAATATCCTCAATCGTTTTTACATCGGCACCTTCTTCAATTAATTCCGTGACACTTGTTGCAACTTTCTGAAGCCTAGCTTCACTCATATCAACATAATACGTTCTAAAAAACTGTGAAAGTAAAATAGCAACAAATCCAAGAACAAACGAAACGAGAAGTAATATGGTCATCCATAACTTCCCTACTACACTTCTCCAAAGCATCAGTCGTTCACAACCTCAAACTTGTAACCTACGCCCCAAACGGTAACAATCATTTTCGCTGCATCTGGTGATTGTTTACTTAACTTTTCACGTAAACGCTTTACATGCGTATCAACTGTACGTAAATCTCCGAAGAACTCATATTGCCATACTTCTTTTAACAATTGCTCACGGTCAAAAACTTTATCCGGGGATTTCGCTAAGAATAATAGTAATTCATATTCTTTCGGTGTTAAGTTTACTTCATTACCATCCGCTGTAACGCGGTGCGCATCATTATCAATTGTTAAATGAGGGAAAACAGTAACATCTTTCGTCGTTGTATCTTGTGTAAAGAATGTCGTTGGTACAGCGCGGCGTAATACCGCTTTCACACGAAGTACTACTTCACGCGGGCTAAACGGCTTTACAATATAATCATCAGTTCCAACTTCAAACCCTTGTACCCTATTTACTTCTTCACCTTTTGCTGTCAGCATAATAATTGGCGTCGCTTTCTTCTCACGAATCCCTTTACACACTTCGATACCATCTTTACCAGGCATCATAATATCCAGTAGGATTAAATCATAATCATTTTGTAACGCCATTTCTAAAGCTGTATCACCATTATCCGCTTCTTCAATTGTGTATTGCTCTCTTTCTAAATACATCTTTAATAAACGACGAATACGATCCTCATCGTCTACAATTAAAATTCTTGATTCATTTTCCATTTCTACCCGCTGCGTACTTTTACCACAACGGTTTACACCTACCCTTCTACAATATAATGTTGCACCTATCCTCGTTTAATTAAGCATTTTTTAACGTTCCACTTCCCATATTATGCTTCACAAGAATAATAAAGTTTGTTCATTTTTTTTCCAAAACTATGTATTTTTTTTGAACAGTATATTTGGTCCTCGACATCATTTTACAGAATCAACCGCTACTTTGTCATGTTTTTCTCAAAAAAGAAGAAAATTTGACAAAAATAAAATAGGAAAGTGACATACACTTTCCTATTTTATTTCTCTATGCATATGAATGTAAACCCGCGATAATTAAGTTTACTACAATAAAGTTAAACATAATGATTGCAAAACCAATCACTGCAAGCCAGGCGGATTTTTCTCCATGCCATCCTTTAGATAAACGTAAATGTAATACCGCAGCATAAAAGAGCCAAGTAATAAGCGCCCAAACTTCTTTTGGATCCCAACCCCAAAAGCGCGTCCAAGCGATTTGAGCCCAGATCATTGCAAAGATTAATGCTCCTAATGTAAACACCGGGAATCCTATCGCAATAGAACGATATCCGATTTCATCTAATAAATCACTATTCGTATTCTTTACTAACGGCTGAAGTGCCGCTGACACTCGCTTACGTAAAACAAGTCTTAATACAATATAAAGTAGCGTTCCCACTAACACTGACCAAATAACAGTATTTAATTTTTTCGCATTTACAATCGCTGGAACTTCAACTGTTGGCTCTAATTTATTTTCTGTCATTAACTTCCCTTCATGCGGTCCAACTAAAGCAGGGAGATTATACTTCATTTCAACTTGTTGTTCATTTTTATCAATCCATTGAAACTTCGCTTCGTATTTCATACTAGAAAATACCGTTGTTATTCCAATAAACCCAACTGTACAAACAAGTGTGAAAACTACTGTCTCTAACCAAAATGTACGTTTGCTTCTCGTTGATTGATCTACATTCTTCAATAAATACATAACGCCCGTAATAAAACTAATTGCTAAAATTGCTTGTCCTGCTGCTGCAGTCGTCACGTGAATATGTAACCAATTACTTTTTAAAGATGGAATAAGCGGAGATATTTCCCTCGGAAACATACTCGCATATGCAATTAATAAAAGCGCAACTGGTAATGCAAAGAGTCCAATTATACTTACGCGGTACATAAAATACATGACAATAAATGCTCCAACAAGCATCATGCCGAAAAACGTACCGAATTCAAAAAAGTTACTAACTGGTGCATGTCCTGATGCAATCCATCTTGTAACAAAATATACTGTTTGTGCAATAAACCCTAAAATTGTAATCGTTATTCCTATATTTGCCCATTTATGACCTTTTTCTTTAATTGCTCCCCCGAAAAATAGAGTTGCAATTAAATATAAAATAAATGCGGTAAAGAGAAAGTTACTACTTATTTGCACCATATCGTTTCCCCACCTTAACTAATTTTTTTATCCACTACTTTATCGCTTGGCTGCGGAATTGCTGTACCTTCTAGTACTCTTTCAATATCTTTCTTTAAACCGAACCAATTTTTATTCGTATGTCCTGCAATCCACCATTCATCATTAACGCGTTGTATCCAAATACGGCGATGATTCCAATACATCCCTTGAATCACACCAACCATAAATATAAATCCTCCAATACCGAGAATCCAAAGCGTTAAATCTTTCCTTACAGTAAGTGCTGTTGCATTTTGCATTTCCACACCTGCAAAGGACATTTTATATTTGTTATTCCCATCTGGTTCTATATTTTGCTGAATACCGACAAAACTCACTTCACCATCTGGTGTTTCAGGCGTAAACATTTTAAACACAAATGCAGGGTTGTTTGGTAATTTCGTTTTCGTATTTGGTCTTCCATTCTCGTCAAAATAAAAATCTGGAAAATAGCTTAATAGTTCTAAAGAATAACCATTTCCTAAATCAAATTTTTCTGTAGGATTCGTTAAATCTACTTTAATCGGTCCCCACTTTTGATTATTTTCTTTGTTTTGCAAATGGAATGACATGCTTTTAAATTCACTTTCTTTGTAATCCACTTGATATACAGCAAATTGATCAAATTTCAGCGGTTCATTCACTCGAATTTCCGCTTCTTTTACTTTTTCTAATTTCGGTTTTTGTCCTGCTATATTTTCGCCGACCGCTTTATATAATACAGCATTCGTTTGGAAGTTTTTCGCAATCATTTTATCGCCTACACGATCAATCGCTTCATCAAAAACTTCCTTGTCCTTACTTTTATCATAAACTTCCTTAATAAATTTCTCGTTTTTTAAATAGTATTGACCATCCGTTCCTGGTATTTCTTTCGTTTCACCGTCACGTAACCAAAGGGCTTCGTCTACGTACATACTCGGTAAAAAACGGAGCATTGCACCGAATAAAAAGATAATGAGACCAATATGATTCACATATGGACCCCAGCGTGAAAACCGTCCCTTTTCAGCTAAAATGTTACCGTCTTCCACTTTCACATTATAATTACGTTTCTTTAAATTAATTTGAACTCGTTCTAAGTCACCTTCATGCGGCGTACCAGTCCCGTGCACTCTCTGTCTTTTCAAAAAACTTGGGTGTCTTTTCACCCCTTGTTTTTTTAAAGCTTTATAAAGAGGAATGACACGGTCTAAACTACATATAACAAGTGAAATACCAATGGAAGCAATTAAAATCATGTACCACCATGATCCATATAAATTATTAAATCCTAATTGATAGTATAATTGTCCTAAAAATCCATACTCGGTCTTATAATATTCAGCTGGTTCGATTCCTGGAGTTATGTACATTTCTTGGGGAAAGATAGTTCCTATTGCCGATGCAGCTAAAGTTATTACGATTAACCATACACCTACTTTTACAGAAGAGAAAAAACTCCAAATTTTATCGACTATCGTTTTTGTATGTGTGAGAGATCTCCGAGCACTCCCCTCATATCTCATATCCAATAATTTTATATTTTCATTACTTTCAAATGGTTTCCCACATGCTTCACAAAAAATGGTTCCTATCGGATTAACATGTCCACATTCACACTTAATTTCTTTCAACACTCTCACCGCCCCTATATCTATATGTACTATTGTATATTCTAACCTCAAGTTACCGCAATACTCAGAATTTTTAAATCAGAGGCACTATAAGGATGCACCTCATATGTAAAGGCTTTCTTTATTACGGAGTAATTTTCTTTAAATATCCTTCTAACTGTTCTTTCGTTTGTTCACCTATAATTTGTTCGACTACTATTCCATCTTTATCAATCAAAAAGCTTGTCGGTAATGGTCCTACCCCATATGTGCTTATGATTTTTGTTCCTTTATCAATAGCAACTGGGAATTTCAAATCATATTGTTTCACAAAGTTCTTAACAGCAATATCTGTTTCATCTGCATCTAACGCAATAATTTCAACGCCTTTTTCTTTATACTTTGGATATAATTCGTTCATATAAGGCATTTCTTTTTCACACGGTTTACACCAAGTGCCCCAAAAATTTAAAAATACACCTTTTCCCTTTAAATCTTTCAGTTCAATTTTCTTTCCTTCTAAATCTGTCACAACAAAGTTAGGTGCTTCTTTTCCAATTTGCATTTTCTCTTTATCAGCAAAAAATCCTTGATAAAGTGTAAATCCTACAGCACCGCATAAAATGAGTAGAATAATAACACGAAATAATAAGCGATTTTTTTTCATATTGTCTCCCCTCTCTTCGACGAGTGATGAATATATGTATTTTTTAATAAATCACCAGCGGAGCATTCCACTGGTGAAAGTTTCACACTATCGATTAGCGCGGCTTTGTAGAAGCCAATGCACGTAATTGTTTCACCTCATGTGGTGTCAATTCTCTTGCATCACCAGGTCGCAAGCTACCTACTTCTAAAAAGGCGTAGCGTTCACGCTTTAGTTTCACTACTTTACAATCTAACGCTTCAAACATGCGGCGTACTTGACGATTACGTCCTTCATGAATCGTTAATTGTACAATTGCCATCTCTTTACGCTTGTCCCAAGAAATAATTTTCGCTTGTGCTGGTGCTGTTTTCCCATCTTCTAATGCAACACCTCGTTCTAACATGCGAATTTTCTCACCTGTTAATGGCCCTTTAATTTTTGCAACATACGTTTTTTCAACTTTATATCTCGGATGCATTAATACATTTGCAAATTCACCATCATTTGTCATCAATAATACGCCAGACGTATCATAATCTAAGCGTCCGATTGGGAATAAACGTTGTCTAATTTCAGGGAAAAAGTCTGTTACAACATTTCTTCCTTTATCATCTGATACACTTGAAATTACACCAGTTGGTTTATATAGTAAAAAATAAACAGGTTCTTCTTTTTCAAGAGGGATGTTATTTACTTCCACTTTATCTTGAGGAGTTACTTTTGTTCCTAACTCCTTCACTATTTTCCCATTAACTTTCACTTTCCCTTGCTGAATTAATTCCTCAGCCTTTCTTCTCGATGCAATACCTGCTTGCGCAATCACTTTTTGTAATCGTTCCATTTCTTTTTTTCACCTCAAATTTATCTTACCTTACATTAGAAAGACTTGGCAACCGCCTAAGCTTTATGCCATTTACTTCGCCTACCTTTAACAACATAGCAATGATAATAAACGTATAAAGGCTATATCACGTTTTCACCCTTTATTATTATTTACACTTTTTCATGTTGTCCACGATAAAAGTTCATCATTTTGTCAAAAACACCGCATAAAAAAACCACTATTAAACTACACGTTAATAGTGGTCGTATACGTATTATAAGCTAAATAGCGCAAAAAATGAATAGCATTACTGAAACAATAGGGAAACAAACACAATTGAACAAATAATTCCGATTAAATCTGCAAAAAGTCCTACCTTTAATGCATCTCCCATTTTTCTAATACCGACAGCCCCAAAGTATACTGTTAATATATAAAAAGTCGTATCTGTGCTACCTTGCATCGTTGAAGCTAACCTACCAATAAACGAGTCTGGCCCATATGTAGCGATTAAGTCGGTCGTAATACTTAAACCAGCAGATCCCGAAATCGGACGTATAAGTGCAAGTGGAACGATTTCGGCTGGTACATGAATAAGGTCTAACATCGGCTTCATTACCGATATCATCGCATCTAGAGCACCTGATGCCCTGAAAATAGAAATAGATACAAGCATTCCAACCATAAACGGCAAAATGGAAACCGCAATTTGAATCCCTTCTTTTCCGCCCTCAACGAACGATTCGTACGTTGGAACTTTCTTTATCGTGCCATACAAAAGGATAAAACCAATTACACAAGGAATTACCCATAATGAAACTGTATTTACAATACTCATTTTTTCCGCCCCTTTCTACTCCTTCTCCGGTAAAAATAGCGGTCAATCCAAATCGCTCCAATCATCGATAACACTTGTGCTATAAATGTTACGCCAACGATTTCAGTAGGGTTTGCTGATTCATAAGTCATTCGAATCGAAATGACAGTAGTCGGAATTAATGTAATCGCTGAAGTATTTAATGCTAGAAACGTCACCATAGAACGACTTGCTGAATCCTTTCCACCATTTAACTCTTTCAGTTGTTCCATTGCTTTAATACCTAAAGGTGTTGCTGCATTACCTAACCCAAAAAAGTTCGCCATCATATTTGATAAAATGAATCCCATTGACGGGTGATCCTTCGGTATTTCTGGAAATAATCTTTTTACTATCGGCATAAAAAGTGATACTAACTTCTTTAACAATCCAGCTTCCTCAGCAATTTTCATTAAACCGAGCCAAAATACTAAAACACTAATAAGTCCAATACAAATCGTTACAGCATCTTTTGACCCTTCAAACACTGCTTTGGTCACTTCTTCCATCGTTCCATTTATCATGGCATACACAATCCCTATAACTGCCATCGCTGCCCATACGAGATTAACCATCTATCCCAACACCTATCATGTAAGAGAAGATTTCTTTTACGTTATTCCAATACATTCCCGTTGTAGCTACTAACTTTCGTTTACTGTAAAACAAATTTCGTTCTCCAACTTTCTCGTTCCCTACATAAATTTCTGTCTTCCCAATCTTTACTCCATCCGTAAGTTTTGCACTTTTATCGAGCTCAACTTTCAATAACACGCTCTTTCTTTCCTCTTCAGTTAAAGGTACAGAAAAACTATTTTTCGTATAAACATGATTGGCATATTTCTTTTCATTTATTTCAGCGAGTGCGCCTTGTCCTAAAACTTTCGCTTGCTTATAGCGTTCAAAGCCTTTATCAAACAAATTCATATGATCATCCCAGTCACTAGAAGCACTCAAAGTTACGACAATTAAATCTAATCCATCTTTTGAAGCTGTTGTGACAAGCGTCCGTCCTGCTTTCTTCGTAAAACCTGTCTTTCCCCCTGTTGCAAATTCATAATAAGATGTCACAAGCTTATGTTTATTTTTCCACGGATAATCCCAAGAATCTGATTTATACGTTTTTGTTCCAAAAATTTTCTTAAAGGTCTCGTTCCCCATTGCATATTTCGTTAATAATGCCATGTCATAAGCCGACGAATAATGCGATCCATCCCCATCCAAGCCATGCGGGTTTGAGAAATGCGTATCTTTCATTCCGATTTCTTTCGCCTTTTCATTCATTAAATATACAAATCCTTCTATACTCCCTCCCACATTTTCAGCAATTACTTGTGCTGCATCATTACCAGATCTAAGCATTAATCCGTAAACTAAATCTTCTAACTTAACTTTTTGTCCAGGTTTTAAATAAATTGCCGATCCTTCTACTCGTACCGCTTCATTACTAACCGATACTAATTCTTTCATTTTTCCTGATTCAGCAGCTAACAATGCTGTCATAATTTTTGTTATACTAGCAATTTTTTGTGGCTCATGTTCTAATTTCCCATATAGCACACGACCGGATTGTTGTTCCATTAAGACTGCGTTACGAGCACTGACACCACCGTTCATTTTTGCATATGCAGGAATTGGCATAACGCTTGCGTACATTATAATTAGCGTAATTATTATACAAATTCGTCTCATATTTCCCCCCACGTCCTTTTGGCACTTTTTGTACAAGTGTATGCTTGGCCTTTTAAAATATGAACGAAATCTTCCTTCCACCTCCACTAAAAAAGACGCATGAGATATGCGTCTAATACGGTGTCCATTCAATTTGCTTCGCACTTTCAAATCTCTTTTCTACATCTGGCCAATTTACAACATTCCACCAATTTTTAATATATTCATCTTTTCGATTTTGATATTGTAAATAATACGCATGTTCCCATACATCCAGTACAAGGAGTGGTATCGTATCCCACTGTGTAAACAATTGATGAAGCGTACTTTGCAAAATTTCTAACCTTCCTGAACGGGGTACCCATACAAGAATTGCCCATCCTGAACCTTCCACTTTAGAAGCGGCTTCCGTGAAATGCTTTTGAAAACGTAAAAAACTTCCGAAATCTTGCTCAATTTGTTGTGAAAAAGCCCCTCTCGGACTTCCACCACCATCTTTTTTCATGTTATTCCAAAATATCGTGTGTAAGTAATGACCTGATCCATGAAAAGCCGCTTCTCTTTCCCAATGCTTAATTAAATCAAATTGATTTGTTTTTCTCGCTTCTTCCATCATCTTCTCTGCTTTATTTAATCCTTCCACGTAACTACGATGGTGTTTATCATGGTGTAACATCATAATTTCTCGTGAAATGTACGGTTCTAGCGCATTATATGGATAAGGTAATGGCGGAAGGGTATGCCCCCCAATCGGAACAGCTCGTTCGCTATCCCCTCTTTCACATAGTTCATATTCCTCTCCTTCTTGCATAAATACTTCCTGTAAATGGTGTTGAATATGTTCTACATCATCACTTATTTCATACATAAACTCGGCATCTGTGTCGTATTCATGCTCTTTCATACGCTCTAATAACGTTTGAATTTTATAAGCAAGCATATGGACATCATACACTTCCATTGCACGGCTATCTAATACTTGAAGAACACTTTCACACCAGCTTTCTACTTCATGAAAGTAATCTGTAAATACACCTTGCTGACTCATGTCACACCTCCTTGATGCTATCCACTTTAACTATATTCAATTAAAATCCCTTATATAACTGGACAAAAGGAAAAGAAGCTAAGTATCCTTAGCTTCTTTTCCTTAATTAATATTTGTGCAACATTTTTGTTTGGTAATCTGTCTCATAATATTCTAGTTCTTCACGCATCAATTGAAATTTCCCTTCTAAATCCTTCATCATTCGTTCTATAGATCTAGGGGGGATTTGCTGAAAAACAATAGAATTTTTCCCTGTATAAGCAGAACGACTATTTTCATACCAATGATCATTCTTTGGCGAAAAAAACTCTGCAATTACTTGATGGTAAATCTTATATAAAACTGTTTCAGCTGCGGTCTTTCGAAATGGTTGGCTATTCAGCAAAACAAAACATGCATCAAGTCCTTCTTCACAAAAAACAAGAAGTCTTCTTATTGATGCTAATATCCCTTTATAGTATTGCTCGTTTCCTGTTGGTGTCTCCTCCAATAAAGAAGGTAACGTATGATAATTTACATAATTAGTTATCAAGGAAATTACATCTTCTAAAAATATAGAAACTTGTTCTGTTTGATTTTCAACCATCAAATTAGACATGGCTTCTCTCTCCTTTGCCGTTTTACACTATTTCTACTCTTTTATTTTTATGTAATTCAGCTAATATTTCTTGTACTTTCACCACTGTTCCCTCATCAAAGTATCGTTGAAAGTCTGTTACTTCATTGAGATACAAGCGCTTCTGCGCGCGTAGCTCTTTATCTTTCAGTAAACAAGCGATCGCTACAATATCTCGTAAATATACGTCTTGTTCTTCTACTTTATAAACTGGATTTCCTTCAAAAGGGGTAATTTCTTGTAAAATTTCTTCAAAATATCGAACATATAAGACAGAAAAGGTTTTCTCTTGATTATTTAATATATATGTCACTTCAGATCTATTAAAAAAATCTTCTGATGTATTCGGTTTTGCTTTTTCTAACTCATATCCTGCATAACCTATTATAATCATCTACTTCCCCTCTCTTCCTTCTTTCATCTTATCTTAACTTAATTTTCTAATAAACGAAATATTCTTTTAAATATAACCTATATAAAAAATAGCTTCCCTATACAGGAATTTACCTTTTTATTTTTCTTGAAGTTTGTCATAATAATATTATTGTCTCAGTTTTCTTACACAAGGAGAGTTGTATTTATGTCGTTTTCATGGAAACGTTTCTTACAAATCGGGAAAATAATCTTCCCATTTGTTGTCTTAACAATTGTTTTCTTTCAAGCTAAAAAAGAATTAGCAGGCATTTCTTTTTTAGAAGCAATTGAAACAATTAAAAACATTCCAACTGGTGGGGTATTTTTAGCGATTACACTCGGTGCATTTGCCGTTTCAACAATGTTCTTTTATGACTTTGTTATGCTTCGTTACTTAAAAGCAGATATACCTGTACAAAAGATTTTCCGTATCTCATGGATTGCAAACACTTTAAATGGATTTATCGGTTTTGGTGGTCTTGTTGGTGCCGGTGTACGTACAATGCTATATCGTCCGCATATAAAAGATAATGGAAAACTTATTAAAAGTATTGCTTGGATGACAACCGCTTTTATTAACGGATTAGCCATTCTGTCATTCCTCGGCCTTATTGGAATATTAGACACTAGTTTTATTCTGCACGAAAAACCGTGGTTATGGCCTGTTCTTATCTTCTTTGCTCTTTTCGTTCCTATATATATTGGGTTTTCTAAAATTAAAAATAGAAAAACAAAACAGCTAGACGGACAAGAGGAAGAAGAAGAAGAGAAAAATCCAACTGTTTTATATTCATTAGTTTCATTAGTCGAGTGGGTATCTGCCGGTATCGTTATGTACGTCATTTTAATATTGTTTGGAATTGATATCGAATTTCAAAAGTTTTTAGGTGTTTACGTAATTGCTGCTTTAGCTGGTGTCGTAAGTCTTGTTCCTGGTGGCCTTGGTTCATTTGACCTTGTTTTCTTAACTGGACTAGGACAATACGGCGTTGATACAGGCGTATTACTACCTGCTATGTTATTATACCGACTTGTCTATTACATCTTACCATTCTGCCTAGGTCTCATTTTTGCAGCCTTTGAAATGACAGGAGCTGCCATAAAAAAAATTGAAGATAAACCATTTATTGCACCTGCGTTAGAAACAACTGGTGTAATTTGGACTTTACAACGTGATTTTTTAGGGAAATTAGGTTCATGGGCATCCGCCGCTTTAACAGTATTCGCTGGCTTAATGGTTATTCTATCAACAATTTTACCGACTAGTATAAATCGAGCTCACGCCTTACATATTTTAGCTCCAAAGCACCTTATTCAATTTTCTTTTAGCTTATCATTAACATTCGGTATTCTCCTCCTGATTCTTTCGCGAGGCATATATTATGGAACAAAGCGTTCTTACTATATGACGATTGTTTCTTTAATTGGAGCAGCAATCTTTAATACCCTAAAAGGAATTGACATTGAAGAAACCTTTATTTTATTAATCGTACTTGCTGTGTTGTATATGCTTCGTAAAAGATTTATACGCGAGAAAATGGAAGTCTCACTTTCTGATATCGTAAAAGTATTTATCTTCTTATTACTTACGCTATATTTATATAAAAACTTAGGTATTTTATTTGCGGGTGCAAAAGAAGCGTTCCAACCTGATTTTGTCGTTCGAAATATTACACAAGTTAAACGAAGTGCATTAGCAGCAGCCTTTTTCGTTCCTACTTTTTTACTTATCGGCTCACTAATTGCCAATCGTTACCGTAGTCAATTTCCTGGGCAACCAGCTAATGATAAAAGGTTAGAAAACTTCTTAGATGAACATGGCGGGAATGTACTTAGTCATTTAGGTTTTTTAGGAGATAAACAGTTCTTCTTCAGTAGTGACGGAAAAGCACTTCTTCTCTTTTCAATTACTGGAAAACGTCTTGTTGTACTAGGTGATCCAATTGGTGATCCATCCTCCTACCGCACTGTGTTGCAAGAATTTTTAACTGAAGCTGATCGATTTGGGTATATTTGCGTATTCTATCAAATTGAAAGCAAATGGATGAGCTTATACCACGATTTTGGCTACAACTTCTTTAAACTTGGTGAAGAGGCTGTCGTTGATTTAAATACGTTTACAATAACAGGAAAGAAACGTGCTGGTATGCGAGCCACTTTCAACCGTTTTGAACGAGAAGGTTATACATTCTCTATTCATCAGCCACCATTCTCAGACGAATTATACGAGGAATTAAAGAAAGTTTCTGATGCTTGGCTCGGCGGAAAAAAAGAGAAAGGATTTTCACTTGGGTACTTCGATCGTGAGTATATTAGTCGTGCCCCTATCGCTACATTATCTGATGCAGAAGGAAAAATCATTGCATTCACAACCTTTATGCCAGTATATCAAAGTGGCATATTATCTGTTGATTTAATGCGTTATTATCCAGATGCCCCTAGCGGAATTATGGATGCAATTTTTATCCACTTATTCCACTGGGCAAAAGAAAATGAATACCATTCCTTTAATATTGGTATGGCACCACTCTCAAATGTCGGTTTATCAACGCAATCGTTCTGGTCTGAACGAGTTGCTGCTGCAATATTTAATAACGTTCGTTACACATATAGCTTCAGCGGTTTACGAAATTTTAAAGAAAAATACAAACCTGCATGGAGTGGAAAGTATTTAGCATTTCGAAAGAATCATTCTTTACCAATTACAATGCTCTCTGTAACAAAATTAATAGGAAAACGAAAAAACAGCTAAGTACTTAGCTGTTTTTTCGTTTTTGCACTTGTATACTAAACTCCTTTTCATACTTCTTACCATTTATATAGAAATCCCCCCATATTTTATATGTTCCTTCTTCTGGAAATGTAATACGATATTGTAATTGCTCATCCGTATCAACAGGAATGGCATATAAAAAATGTCCCCTCGTTTCATCAACGATATATAGCGCGTTGACTTCGCCTCTCCCTGAATTTAATTTCAGCTTTTCTCCCTTTTTCGCTTGAAACTGAAATGTTAATGTCGTTGCCTCATTCGGATGTAATGCACCAAATAAAAGAGACACTTGATGCTCTCCTATATTTTTTGTAAGTACAGTATCGACAGGTAGCTTCTTTTTATTCTTGTCCTTGTTTGTCTCCTTTTTCTCTTCACCAAAATCTTGCTTAGAAAATGATTCCACGGACTTGTTTTCATCTTCATACAAAAATATCGTGTGCTCTTCACCTTTTGCTACATCTGAAGATAGCTTATACGATCCATTTCCAGCAAATATAGGCTTCGTTTGTTGTATGTTTTTCAAATTCCCATCCACTATCACTGCTCGAATTTGATCGTTCACACCACGAACTTCATTATTCATTTTATTTAGCAATTGAAACGAAATATCGACTTTTTCATTTCCTTCTTTATTCTTCACATCCCATTTCACTTCTTGAACATCTCCGGTCGTTTCTACAGTTTCTTGATATTTTTTTATGTAAAATCCTCCTGCCACAATAAGTACTAGTGCAATAAGCCCAATGACAAGATTTTTCAAAATATCACCTACCATTTTTATTTTCTTTATCCATGCAAAACCTCTTAAATATATATTCTAGATTATGATTTATGAAATCCTCCTCTTTTGCACATATTACAAATAAAAAAGATTTTAATTGAAAGGAGTCGTAGTGTATAATGCAAATGATATTGATTTCTATCAATACATTATAAGGAGGATTTTTCATGAGTGTACATATTGAAGCAAAACAAGGCGAAATTGCTGAATCTATTCTATTACCTGGTGATCCATTACGTGCAAAATATATTGCTGAAACATTTTTAGAGGATGTTACTTGTTATAATAACGTGCGTGGCATGTTAGGTTTCACTGGAACTTACAAAGGAAAGCGTGTATCTGTTCAAGGTACAGGCATGGGTGTTCCTTCTATTTCTATTTATGTAAACGAATTAATTCAAAGCTACGGAGTGAAAAATTTAATTCGTGTTGGGACATGTGGTGCAATTCAAAAAGATGTTAAGGTACGTGACGTTATTATTGCGATGACGGCTTGTACAGATTCTAATATGAATCGCTTAACATTCCCGGGTTTTGATTTTGCTCCTGCTGCAAACTTTGATCTTTTAAAGAAAGCCTACGATGCTGGAACAGAAAAAGGATTACACGTTCGTGTTGGTAACGTATTAACAGCAGATGTATTTTATCGTGAGAGCATGGACATGGTTAAAAAACTTGCAGATTACGGTGTATTAGCAGTAGAGATGGAAACGACTGCTCTTTACACATTAGCAGCTAAATATGGTGTAAATGCATTATCTGTATTAACAGTAAGCGACCATATCTTCACTGGTGAAGAAACTACATCTGAAGAGCGTCAAACTACATTTAACGAAATGATTGAAATCGCTTTAGATGCAGCAATTCAGCAATAGTACACTAAAGAACTCGTCATACGTCTGGCGAGTTCTTTTTTATGCTAAAATACTTCTATAGTCACTGCACCTTCTCTTTATGTGACTTTCTATAAAAAACTACTTTAGAGAGAGACAGATTTATCCCCTCTACTTTTTTGTAACCTTTGTTATAATTAAGAAATCATTTATATTACAGTATTTTTCATACGAGGTGAAACAGTGAAGAACAGAAGCATCGTCTTTAAACTATTTTTATTAACATCAACTTTATTTACAATCATATTTCTCCTTTTTTTCCTTGGACAATCTCTATTTTTAGAGAAGTTTTATATTAATAAAAAAGTAAAAACCGTTCAAACGGCTTTTGAAAAATTCGTAGATAATTATGAAAAAAGCGACAAAAGTTTTGAGGAAATCAGAAAGCTAAAACAAGAATTTCACGATAAAACGAATGCTGAAATGCAATTTTTAGATTCTAACGGCATTATTAAAAGTGAAAACAATTACTACATTGAGGTAATTAACCCTAATAACAATAAAACCTATTCCATCCCACTTAATAATCTTTTAACACCCGAAGAATATAATAAATTCGAAAATTTAGGCTTAAAAAAAGAGGGCATGATTCACGTAGAGGGATTTTTACAAGATAATATAATAACGCCACTAGAACTGACGACTAATTATAATCGATGGCGAAATGAAAATGTCAATTCGGATTTTCAAACAATTAGTGGTAACCCCTCTAAAAATAGACTCACAAATCGATATAAAACTACGTCTCAGATCAGTTTTACCGGTGTGATATCTAAATTACATATCCCTTCCAAATCTGAGGTTCGCCTTGCAAATGATTTTGAAACATTACAAGCTGTTGAATATTTTGCAAGCACTATTAGACAAGGTACTTCTAATTCAAATCAATTAAACACGTATATTTTAGATAGTGGGGAAAATATAAAAAACAGTGTCTTTGTAAAGCCTATTATGGAAAACGGAAAAACTAAGGAGTACGCTTTTGTGATAGCATCTTTACAACCTGTGAATGAAGCGATGCTCGTTTTAAAAGATTATTATGTCTATGCCTTAATTATCGTGTTTCTCGTTATTATTTTGTTATCCTTCTACTACTCAAAAATCATTGTTAAACCATTAATTAAGATAAATCGTGTTACAAAAAAAATGGCCAACTTTGATTTTAGCGAGAAGTTACCTGTTACAGCAGACGATGAAATTGGCGGGTTATCAAGTGGTATTAATACACTCTCTGTAAATTTAAAAGATCGAATCGACCGATTAAATGTTGCTAATACAAAATTACAACAAGATATTGAACGCGAACGTCAATTGGAAAAAACGAGAAAAGAATTCATTTCTGGTGTATCTCATGAATTAAAAACACCACTTAGTGTTATTCGTAGCTTCGCTGAAGGTATTCAAGATGGCGTAAGTAAAGATACGACATATTATACAAATGTTATTTTGGAAGAGACAGATAATATGAACAGGCTCATTGTTGAAATGTTAGAATTAGCAAAACTAGAATCAGGTACGTACAAACTAGAAATGTCGACATTCTCGATCGGTGAATTAATTCAACAAGTCTATACAAAATTATTATTTAGCATGGAGGAAAAACATTTACAAGTGGACATCCATGCTGACTCTTCTCTATTTGTTAAAGCAAATCGTAGCCGTATTGAGCAAGTCGTTGTAAACTTACTTAGCAATGCAATTCGATATACTCCAGATGGTGAAAAAATACACGTCTCTATTATAGAAACGGAAGATACAGTGAAAATCAAAATTGAAAACACAGGTAATCCTATTCCAGAAGAAAGCCTTGAAAAAATTTGGGATCGCTTCTACCGTTTAGACGCTTCTCGTAGCCGTCATACTGGAGGTACTGGCCTTGGGTTATCCATTGTGAAAAACATTTTAGATCTCCATCACGCTGAATACGGCGTGTATAATACCACTAATAGCGTTGTATTTTATTTTAATTTACAAAAAGTAAAAGAAGTCAAATAATTTGTCTTAATTTCACTAGGAGTTCACATGAAATTCACACTCTCCCTTTATAGTAAGAAACAAGTTAATCCTTTCCTTTACACATATAAAAGAGGAGAGTGCGTGAAATGAAACAAGCAGGACAACCTATTCAAAATGAAAAACAATTAGAAACTATCAAAAATATACTTTTACAATCTTCGAAACGTGATGGCTTATTATTCGTATTAGCTGTAAATTCTGGCTTAAAAGTAAGTGAAATCTTACAATTAAAAGTTAGTGATGTAATCGATGAAGACGAAAATGTTCGCCATTCCATTTTATTTTACAATGAAAAAGTAAAGAAACATAAATGGTTTGCTGTAAATGAAGACTTACAGCACGCAATCGAAGACTACATGAAAGAACGTAAAACTTGGAAACGTAATGAACCATTATTAAAGTCTCAAAAAGGAACAAAGTCTATTACGAGACAACATGCATGGTACATTTTAAACAAAGCTGCAAAAGAAGTTGGATTAGAAGGGATTAGCTCACATACACTTCGAAAAACTTGGGGCTATTGTGCATACAAATCAGGTGTTGATATTGCATTTTTACAACACTTCTTTGATCACAGTACTCCATCCAAAACTTTAAAGTATATCGGTATTGCTTAATAACTCTTATACATAAAAAGGTTACCATTTGTAAATTTGGTAACCTTTTTTATGTTTCATATTCTCTTTTCTTGTCTTGTCTCTCCTATACTGTAGTGGTACTCTAATAGTAAGGGGGAGAAATTATGAACACATTAACAATTGAATTACCGAAAGAAACGGCTGAAAAACTTGATTTATTAAAGAAATCTTATGAAAAGAAAACAGGTGCTACAATTTCTGAAAGCACTCTCGTTCAAACACTTATCTCAAAGGAATTTATCCAAGCGATAACTCCTTTTGATTTACAACAAATCATCAATGGAAAAGAACAGCAGTAATTGCTGTTCTTTTTTTATTACTATTTAAAATATAAAATGAAACTTTAATCAGTGGGGGTTTTACTGCCGCAAATAGCGGGATAAAAATTTTTTTACTTATTTTCCGAAAAACCATTGACAATGATAATGATAACCATTATCATTTATTATGAAGCCAACAATTGATGAATCAACCAAACGCTCAGTAACATTGTTACCCCTCTTTTTCATATAGAAAGGCACTGTACATTCCCCCTGTTTGTACAGTGCCTTTCTTGTTTATCATCATTCAAACAAATTTAATTGCTCAGGCTTCGGCTCACCGTATGTAATGTTCATCATTTTCATAAGCTGTTTCGCATTATCCGCTGCATCTCCACCCGAATTATTATTAAACAATACAAATATATCCTTCGTCTTCTTTTTCAATCGCTCTAATCGTTCTACCCATTCCGCCAATTCTTTACTATTATAACGATATAAACAGCGAACCGATCTCCAATTTTCTCCTTTATCCAGCCAACCATGAACATTTCGGCCATGAAAACGTATTAACGCCATGTCCGAGTTTGTTGCATCTAATATAAGCGGTACTGATCCTATTCCAGCCTGAGGCTCATCGCAAATTGTATGAATCCAGTTTTCTTTTTCTAAAAACTGTAACGTCTTATCTCTCATTTCTGGATAAAACCATGTTTGATTTCGAAATTCTATTGCACATGGTAAATCTTCCATTTTTTCTTTCGTGTATCGAAGTAAATCTACATTTTTCACTTTACAATCAAACCATGGTGGATATTGAAATAAAATCATTTTTAATTTATTTGTTTCTATTAAAGGAAGAATGGATTGTTTATACACATCAAACATCTCATCGAACGTAGAAAAAGGGATTTCCCCTTTCATATGTCCTGTCATTCCTTGATAGGCTTTTACTATAAAAGAAAAATCTTTCGGCGTTTCCATCGCCCATTTTGTATAATTCCGCGCAGGTTGTATCGCATAAAATGAACTATCTACTTCCACAATGGGAAAATGTTCACTATAAGTTCGCAATTTATTTCTATTTTCATAGGGATTTATATATAAAGAATCATGATCTCCCCACCCTGTCACTCCAATGAAAAGCAAATATATCCCTCCCTTTTTAACTTCACCTTCTATCCATTCTACTCACTTCCCGGACATTTCAGCTAATCAATTTCATTAAGTAGCCCCTTCTTTAAGAGTATCCGTATAAAAATATGATATACTAAATGGAAAAATTTTTAAATTGAGGGGTTATTTATTTATGCTTCCAAACGATGATATTGTATCTCATGAAAAACGAATAGAAGAACTAGAAAATAAAGTGCGGTTATATGAAGAGCTTGTGAATCAATTACCACATCATTTCACATACAAAAATCCACATATTGGTTTACAAATAAAGAAAACGAGAACGACTCACTCCATTCAAAACATACAAAAAGAGAATAAAAAGGCTGATTTTCAACTTACTTGCGATTCATTATTTTTATTTGAACAACTTGAAACATACTTTGTTCATATTTTTGATGCTTTTTCACATCATGTCACCTTTGTTGATAGTAAAGGAAATATAACTTTATGTAATCAAGCTGCAGCAGATGATTTTGGTGTAGTACGAAATGATATAATTGGAAAGCCAATTCAACAATTACTAAACTTGCCAGAAGAACAAATTAAAGCGATTGAAACATTAAGAACAGGAACAGAAATATATAATGAAGAAGTGTTAGACAAAAACTATGGTATTTTAAACAATCGAATTATTCGGGATTATAACGGAGAGATTTTTAGAGTTATTAGTGTCTTCCATTATTTAAACACAGAACGTGATGCAGAAAAATTTTCATTAGCAGGACGAATCGCAGCTGGGATTGCTCATGAAGTACGAAATCCCCTTACAACGGTACGTGGATACTTGCAATTTCTACAAGATAACGTTTCTCCATCCAATAAAGAATTGTTTAAAAGTCTACTCATTCCTGAACTAGATCGTGCAAATAGTATTATCACAAAATTTTTAGCCATTTCAAAAACACGTGAATTTACTAGAGAACCTTTTCCCATCAATACGTTTTTACGCGAATATATTCAACAACTACTTGCTAGTGAAGTTTTTTTACACAATATTTCTATTGACTATGAATTTTCTACGGAATTAGATGGTGTACTTGTCAATATCGATCGTCATGAACTTGTGCAAGTTTTTTTAAATTTATTTCAAAATGCTATCGATGCTCGAGGCGAAAGACCTCTTTCCATTCAAATCTCTAGTTATCGCCTAGATAACTTTGTTCGGATTACTTTCACAGATAACGGAACTGGGGTTCCTCCAGCTATTCAAGAATATATCTTTGATCCATTCTTCTCAACAAAAGATTCAGGAACAGGACTGGGCTTGTCAGTAACGAAGAAAATTATTCAAAATCATAACGGTACATTAAAAGTTACTAGTAATCACAGTGGGACAACTTTTACAATATCTATCCCATCGTTGCCCAAAAGAGATAGTTAAAGTGTCGATAAACAAAAACAGTGGGGGCAGTTTTTAACTGCCCCCACTGTTTTTGTTTAACTCATCATTTTCCTAAAAAACTATACAAAATGAAACTTTAATCAGCGTTTTTTGCATCTCCTACTGCTTATTAACCCTAACTAATCAGCCTTTTGCTAGATAGAAATCTTTCAATCTCTTTAATTCCCCTTACTAAGTAGGTAAAACCCTTATTTTTTTTGAAATAGTAGTTTGTCCATCACGAATTTAGTTTTATTTTCATTTTATTATATTGAGACTATTTATTCTATAAAAGAAAGGAATGAAAAGATGAACAATAAAAATAGAGGGAAAGTATTCTTCGGTAACGATTGTTGCGAAGTCCGGGCTTGTAGTTTTATTAACATCTCTAAATCTGAACTTAAAGAATTTATTAAAATCCTTCAAGCTCTTGGACAAAATATTAAAGATATATTCCAAAATCCTTCTCAAAGTAATATTGATAAACTTATAGCTACCCTAGATAATCTACAAAAATCCCTCAAATGTTTAGACTTATCACCTGCACAAGAAAAAATCGGAACTTCTATTATTACTCACCTATTAACTATTCTAAAAACAAAACCTTTCTCGTGCGGAGCATTATACGTTGAACTGCAAAGCCTGCTTAATTTTTTACTGTATATCGCTAAGTTATTTAAAGTTAATTGCTGTACTATAGACAAACTTATTAAGCTGATTATAGAAATCCAAACCATTTTAGTTAAATATGGCTCTGGTTGCCTTGGTGGAGGTGCTACTGGYGCTACCGGCGCTACTGGACCTCAAGGACTTCGTGGSGYTACTGGCGCTACCGGCGCTACTGGACCTCAAGGACTTCGTGGSGYTACTGGYGCTACCGGCGCTACTGGACCTCAAGGACTTCGTGGCGTTACTGGCGCTACCGGCGCTACTGGACCTCAAGGACTTCGTGGSGYTACTGGACCATCGGGCAAACCACTCCCTGTAACTATAGCAGCAATAGGAAATTCTAATCCACAAACTATATCACCTGGAACGAATATCCAATTTAATCAAGTTTTCGAACTAAATAATCTCATTTTTAATGACACTTCAGATACTTTAACTATTTTAGAAACAGGAGTATACGATATTAGTTTCTCAGCATCTACAACCTTCCCGGGTTCTTCACCATTTGGATTCGGTATTTCATTCAACGGTCAACCACCTACTCGTAATTTTTCAACTAACGTTATCGGTAGTGCGGTTTCTTTCTCCACAATTGTTACTTTAACAGCTGGTACAACAATCTCTGTACAACCTACAGTAAATACTATTTCCATCCCTAACACTGGTGACACAACAGCTACACTATCAGTCTTCCGAATTTACTAATTTTAGTTTTCATTTTATTTTTGAACGACCAAGAATGTTTGATTTATAGTAATTTGTATTATTTTGATTGTATGTTAAATCTTTCTTTTAATAAAAAGGAGCACTTATTTTGGAGGATAAGTGCTCCTTCTTTACGTTTCTTTACTTCAAATTTACTCTAGCTTAATCCTCTTTTTGTATGATGAATAGTGAAGACAAAGACATGAAAGAGGGATGACAATGCGAATTATATCACTGACACGTTTTTGGTTTGTTCTTATGGTATGCATAATTTTATGTATAGGGTTTCTTTTAACTCTAAACTATTCAAATGTTTCAAAAGCAGAAAGAAAAACAATTCCATACGAACTTCTGTATACAAAACAAAACAACATCCCGTATTCCTCTTCCACACAAAATGAAAAAAAAGTTATAAAAGGAATGCTTATTACAGAAGCTTCTAGTTATGAAAACCTACTTCAAATCGCTGAAACGATTAAAGATCAATATAAAAATAAAGACGTTGATGAAATAACACTCTCTATCCATAATGAAAATACTGGAAATTTCGAAGAGGAATTGCCATATGAACCCATTAGTAAAGGAATAATAACCGTCACGTATGATTCTCAATCCTTCGGTAGGACCAATGTTACGCTAAATAAATAAGCTGAAGCTTTAATCCGTGGCGCTTTTCCCATCCCCACGGATTATTAAGTTAAACCCATCAAATTTTTATAGGCAGCTCGATTCTCACCTAACTTCTTTTCTGTTGCCACATTTTGAACCGAGATAAAACCGCTCATTTCTCATAAAAAAGAGGCGAACTCGTTATTCGCCTCTTTTTTTACCAAAATGGAATCCACTCTTTCACTTTATCTATCCATTCATTTTGCTGTTCTTTTCTTTGTTGTTCCTCTTCTTTTCGTTTTTTCTCTTCTTCTTTCCTTCGTTTTTCTTCCTCAATCGTTTTTAATTGTTTTGTATAATCCGCCTCAGGTATTAGTGATAACTGAAATGCCTTTTGAGTTGGATTTCCATTCGCTTTCTTCATAATATCCCGGAACATTGTCGTTGTAATTTGGCTGCCTCCTGGCACATAATGCTCACTATCCGTTTTATCATACCCTACCCAAATCGCACCTACTAAATCCGGTGTGTATCCAACAAACCACGAATCCTTCGCACCAGTGCTTGGTCCATTTACAAGCTGGGTAGTCCCTGTCTTGCCTGCGGTATCGATATTATTAACTTTCGCTTTTTCACCTGTTCCCCTTTCAATAACACCTTTTAATAAGTATGTCATCTTTTGGGCAACTTTCTCGTTCGTCACACGAGTTTCTTTCTTATACCATTTTCCAATTGTTTCCCCTTCAGCATTTTGGATTTCTCTAATGGCATGAGCTTCTACTTGGACACCATCATTTGCAAGTGCGCTATACGCTTGAGCCATTACAAATGGTGAAGTCCCTACATGCATACCTCCTAAAGCAATCGGATACGTATGGTCTTCAGGCTCTAATGGAATACCAAACCGCTCTAAAGATTTCAATCCTTTATCTAATCCAATTTTCTCTAATAGCCAAACTGCTGAAACATTATATGACTTTGCCACCGCTTCATACATCGTCACATTACCATGGAACGTATGATCACTATTTTGTGGTGCATATTCTTTAATATTAAACGGTTCATCTTTTAAGACATCGTATACTTCATATCCTTGTTCTAACGCTGGTACATACACTGCAAGAGGCTTTAACGTTGAACCTGGCTGTCTTTTTAATTGTGTTGCATGATTAAACTGTAAAAATTGATAAGGACCTCTGCCTCCAACTAAAGCCGGAACACCGCCAGTTTTTGGATTCATAAGGACCACTCCAGTTTGCATAAGCTGATCTGAGCCACTATCTTTAAAATAACTATCATTATTCACAACATCTTCAACCGCTTGTTGTTTTTTCGAGTCAAGTTCCGTATAAATACGATAGCCACCTGCTAAAATTTCATTTTGTGTTAATTCATACTTGTCCATCGCTTCTCTAACAATATAATCTACGTATTGAGAATATTTTCCCTTATATTTATCGTCAACACCACGTCGTAATACAAGACCTGATTCTTTCTCCTGGTTAAATTGTTCTTCAGAAATATATCCTTGCTCCTTCATTAAACCTAATACGACATTACGTCTTTCAATTGATTTATTAAAGTTTTTATACGGCGAATACGCAGATGGCGCTTTAATTAATCCTGCAATCGTTGCAGCTTCTGAAATCGTTAAGTCTTTTACTTCTTTATCAAAATAAGATTTAGCTGCTCTTTTTATCCCCCAAGCACCTTCACCAAAATAAATTTGATTCATATACATTTCAACAATTTCATCTTTCGTATAAGTACGTTCTATTTTTTTCGTTAGAAAGTATTCCTTTATTTTACGAGAGAATGTACGGTCTTGCGTTAAAAATACATTTTTCGCAAGTTGTTGTGTAATTGTACTACCACCTGCCACAACTTCACCAGCTGTAATGTTCTTAAATACAGCACTTATAATTCCACTATAGTAAATACCATGATGACTAAAAAATTCCTTATCTTCTACTGCAACAATTGCTTGAACCATAATATCAGGAATATCTTTCCTTTTGACCCCTTCTGTTTTAGAAGAAGCTAATTTAGTCGCAACTTCATTATTTGCATCATAAATTAAAGTCGGTTGTGGAACAGCTTGTTTTAATTCAGATATATCTTGAATGGAAATTATTATATTTACAACAATAAATAGAGTAGCAAGTAAACTTCCCAATACAATTAATGAATTGCGTAGTTTCTTCCTCTTATTGAACCACTCAAGCGTTTTTTTAAAGTGAGTGTTCTTCAATTTCATTGGTTCACTTCCTTCATTTGTTTACACTCTTCTTTTTAAAAGGAAGAATATACCTCCTTTTAAATTTATTATAATAACGTAGTCGTTCCTATAGTGTAAAGCTTTTCTTTCACATTCATACTTTTTGCAAGAAAAGGAC
This sequence comes from Bacillus sp. P4_E1, assembly GCF_056401715.1. Taxonomy (NCBI): domain Bacteria; kingdom Bacillati; phylum Bacillota; class Bacilli; order Caryophanales; family Bacillaceae; genus Bacillus; species Bacillus sp. P4_E1. Next base: position 93,192 of record NZ_JBFUIV010000005.1, on the reverse strand, counting down.
ATTCTACAAGTAAGATATTCATTGTTGAGTATTAATATTATTAATACAACAATGAGAGTTATGTTAAGTTTTTGTAAACTTTTCGATAAAATGTTTTAAAAAACGACAGTTTTTTGTTAGAATTGATTAGCCAATATATTTTACATATATTACTTTTGTGGGGGTAACAATAATGGTCTTTAAATCAAAAAAAGATAAATTTTCTGAAATGCTTATGAACGTTTCCGAAAATTTAAAAGAAGGCGCGCAGTTTTTCGTGGAGTATAAAATTAAAAATGCTAGCGATTTAAAAGAGTTTTCTATGCGCATGAAAGAGTATGAGTCAAAAGGTGACTCATTCATTCACGAAATCATTATGGAGCTAAACAAAGCGTTTATTACTCCTATTGAACGTGAAGACATCCTACAACTTGCAATGAGTATGGATGATGTATTAGACGGATTAGATCACAGTGCTAGTCTATTCGAAATGTATTCTATTACAGAAGCTGATGAATACATGATTAAATTCGTTGAAGCAATTAATCAATGTGCGATTGAGATTGCAAATTCTGTTGAACTACTTTCTAAAAAGAAATTAGTCGATATTCGTACAAATGCGATCAAGATTAAGGATTACGAGTCACAATGTGATGATATTCGCCGTCATGCGATTAAGCACTTATTCTCTCGTGAGAAAGATCCGATTAAGATTATTCAATTTAAAGAGATTTACGAAGAGCTTGAAGAAGTAGCTGATAGCTGTCAAAGCGTTGCAAACGTATTAGAAACAATCATTATGAAGAACGCGTAAGGAGTTTGATCATGGATACACTCTTGATACTGACCGTTTTAGTAGTCATTTGCGCTTTAGCTTTTGACTTTATCAATGGATTTCACGATACAGCAAACGCTATTGCAACGGCTGTTTCAACGAAAGCTCTAAAGCCTAGACATGCAATTGTTATGGCAGCTATTATGAACTTTTTAGGTGCGATGACATTTACAGGTGTAGCAAAAACGATTACAAAAGATATTGTTGACCCGTTTGCTTTGCAAAATGGTTCTCTTGTAATTTTAGCTGCTTTGCTTGCGGCAATAGTCTGGAATTTGATCACTTGGTACTATGGCATTCCAAGTAGTTCTTCGCATGCAATCATTGGCGCAATCGCTGGTGCAGCAATTGCTGCTGCTGGTATTAGCTCATTAAACTATAAAGGGTTTATAAAAATTCTTGAAGCTTTAATCATTTCACCGATCATCGCTTTTGTTATTGGTTACATCGTATATAGTATTTTTAAAGTGGTATTTAAAAACTTTAACTTAACGAAAACGAACAAGAACTTCCGTATATTCCAGATTTTCACCGCTGCATTACAAGCTTATACGCACGGTACGAATGATGCACAAAAAGCAATGGGAATCATTACGATGGCTCTTATGGCCAATAACTATCATACTTCTGGCGATATCCCTTTCTGGGTACAATTATCTTGTGCAATCGCAATGGGTCTTGGTACTTCTGTCGGTGGTTGGAAAATTATTAAAACTGTCGGTGGACAAATTATGAAAATTCGTCCTGTAAATGGTGTAGCTGCCGATTTATCATCATCACTTGTTATTTTCGGCGCAACATTTATTCACTTACCGGTTAGTACGACGCACGTTATCTCTTCTTCTATTTTAGGGGTTGGTGCTTCACATCGCGTGAAAGGTGTAAAATGGGGAACTGCAAAACGCATGTTAATTACATGGGTTATTACACTTCCTATTTCAGCTTCTTTAGCTGCATTATTTTACTACTTATTACACTTAATCTTTTAATCAAAAGTCGTCTTCCTTATTTTTCTAGGAAGACGACTTTTTTGTGAACAAGCCTATTTCTTATTAAAAAGCGTGTATAATGATTGATGGATAAGTTATATAGAGGAGTTGGCAATTTTGGAATACATCATGTTACTTTTCATCGGATTAATCGCCGGGACAGTCGGGAGCCTAGTCGGACTTGGAGGCGGAATTATTATCGTTCCGTTATTAATTGGATTACACAGTTTATCACCACAACTCGCAGTAGGAACTTCTATGGTAACAGTCGTTTTTACAGGGCTGGCTTCTACCCTTACTTATATGAAACATAAACGGGTAGATTATAAAAGTGGACTTATTTTATTTATCGGGAGTGGCCCTGGTGGTATTATCGGATCATGGGCAAACAAATTTTTAAACCAAGATACATTTTCTCTATACTTTGGGATTTTTCTTATATTCGTCTCCATTCTTCTTATACTACGAGACAAATTGAAACCTCTTTCCCTATCAAATATGACTGTAATTAAGCGATCTTTTACAGATAACGAAGGAAATACTGTAGACTATCAATTTCCACCATTTCTCGCTATCTTTATTGCCTTTATAGTTGGATTTATATCCGGATTATTTGGAATCGGTGGTGGTGCCTTACTTGTGCCAGCGATGATGCTCCTTTTTGCGTTCCCAGCACACATTGCTGTAGCAACTTCAATGTTTATCGTATTTCTCTCAGCAATTGTAAGCTCTTTAACTCACATCTCTCTAGGAAATGTCAGCTGGGCTTATGCATTAATTCTTATTCCTGGTGCATGGATTGGCGGAAAAATCGGGGCTTATATTAACACAAAATTAAGCGGTAATGCAGTAATTAATTTATTACGTATCACATTAATTATTCTTGGAACTAGATTAATCATTACTTCATTTTTATAACGCGTTCTTTCTAGAATGCGTTTTTTCTTATACACATGAATATAAAAAGGCTCCTAGGAGAACAAATAAAACTAAACAAACACTTAATAGCATAAAATTTGAAATATGTAATTTCTTCAAGTTGATCACTCCTATAGCTATGACTGTTATCTTTATGATAGCGAAAAAACAGTTATCTTACAGTTACAAAGCGCTAACAATGCAAAATCATTTATTACAAATTTTATCCTTATATTTCATTTCTTTGTACAATCTATCGATTCAATAAAAAAAGATGTCATATTGACATCTTTTTAGTGAAGAAGTGACCATCCCATAAAGTCTTCATGTACCTGGCACGCCCTCTTATCGTTTCGATCATATAATTCAGCATAACTATCTGTTTCTTCATCATAAGCCATCGTATAAATAATTTGGCCGTCTATTTCAACGGATAAAACGACTCCACCTTTCATCTCTTCCACATGAATGATAGCATTCGCCGGAATTCTCATATCCGTCATCTTCATCGCATCTAACAATATACTAAACCCCCTACAGCGTATTCATTGCTAGTACTATTACACACTAAATAGTATACTACTGTAATAGCATACATTTCGTCAATGAAATTGCTGTTTAAAAAGCATATTGTCTTTATACATATACGCTAAAATATAAGAAATAGAAATGTTTTAATGGGGGGCTAACATTGATTCTACATAAGGGAGATGTATTATTCCGTCAAGGTGAGGACGGTCCATTATATTTTATAAAAACAGGTTTATTAAAAGTGATTCGGTTAGAAGAAGACGGAACACCATTTTTATTTAATATTATCGTTCCTGGTGAAACGATACCTCACCATTCTTTAATTTCACCGAAGGAATATCACGGTACAGCTATCGCTTTAATGAAAACAGAAGTGGAGCCTATAATTAGCAATGAATGGTACGACAAACTTCAGGCAAATCCTGCATCATATGAAAATATCGCTATACAATTACAATCGAAGTTAAGAATGATGCAACAGCGTATCGATCAATTGACAACTGTCTCTCCTAAAGAGCGCCTTCATCGTTTACAAGAGTGGTTCACCTTATATTTAGGTGACATCCCTATTTATGAAATATTAACACAAACTGAAATTGGTCAGCTCATAGGTGTACGCCGCGAAACAGTTAATCGCTTATTAAGAGAACAAGCAAAAAACGAGGTAAAATAATACCTCGTTTTTTGCTTGGCAACATTAATCTATTGTAAGCTTGCTGCGGGACCGAAAAATTCATAATGAATGTTCTCTTGTTTAACACCCAAATCAATTAATGCAGCATTTATATGCTTCATAAATGGTACTGGACCGCAAAAATAAAATTCTGCTTCAGTTGTTGGAATAATAGTTTGTAACCATTCACGTTCAATGAATCCTTCTTGATCAAAATTCTTCATTTCCACATCTTGCTCTGTCGGTGAAGAATAGCAAGTATATGCTTTAACTTGTTCATACTCTTTTTCTACTGTCTCAACATGCTCTTTCATCGCATGTGTATTACTATTTATCGCCGCATGAACAAAGCATACATTACGCTTTGATTCTTGTTCAATTAGCGTATTTAACATGCTCATCATCGGTGTAATACCTACCCCACCACTAATTAGTACAACAGGTAATGTTGAATCCATATTTAAAACGAAATCTCCCGCTGGTGCACTTACTGGTAAGACATCTCCTTCCCCTACATGATCATGTAAGTAATTAGATACTTTACCATCTGGTGTATCTACACCTTTTTCTTCCTTTACACTAATACGATAATATTCTTTTCCTGGAGCATCAGACAAGCTATATTGACGATTATGTGTATATGTCTCACCTTTAATATTTATTTGAATCGTTACATATTGTCCTGGGATGAATGAAGAAACTTTCCCGCCATCTTCAGGTTTTAAATAAAATGATGTAATAACGTCGCTTTCCTTCACTTTTTTAACAATCACAAAGTTGCGGAAATCTTTCCATCCACCTTCTTTATGTGCAGCTTCTTCATACATACCCGCTTCAATGCTAATGAATGCATCAGCAATGACGCCATACGCTTCTCCCCATGCATTTAAAACTTCATCAGGTGCGCCTGCGACCTCTTTAATCGCTCGTAGTAAGCATGTACCTACTATTGGATAATGCTCTGCTTTAATACCTAAACTTCTATGCTTATGACCGATTTGTTTTACAACTGGAATAATAGCTTCTAAATTATCAATGTACATTGCAGCTGCATAAACAGCATTTGCTAATGCTTGTTGTTGTCTTCCTTTTTTCTGGTTCGTATGGTTGAAAATATTCAATAACTCCGGATGTTCCGAAAATAAAATTTGATAAAATCTCGTTGTAATCTCAACGCCTTTTTCTTGTAATAACGGTACTGTTGACTTTACGATTTCAATTGTTTTTGCACTTAACATTGTATCCCACTCCTCTATTTCCTTAACTGTTTTTAGTTTAACTGAATTGTATAATTCATATTGTGATTTTAATCACTATTAACATGGTGTTTTTGTGAAAAATATATGAACAATGCACATATTAAGTAAATTTTAATTAGCCATCATTAATAGTGCTCAAAAAAAAGCTAACTAGAATTCTAGCTAGCCTACTACTTCGTTTGTATTGCTTGTTCAATTACTTGTATATTCTGCCCATCTCCAAACTCGGTATACCCCCATACATTCGTCTCACCTTTATATTTATTTACAAGTATATCCAAGTCATGATATACGCGATGAGCATAGATTACATACTCCATATTCTGAAGCTCCACACCTTTTTTTACAATTTCATAACTTCTATTCACATCGCGTTTTATTTTTTCATTTTTTATTTCTTTATGTATATTTTTTAAAGAGGCTTCTTGCTCTTGAAACCATTGTTTAAAATGTTTCCAATCCCCATCTGTATATTTCTCTGCCTTGCCATAATTCAAGAAATTATTATAACTTTCATGTGTCGTACGAACAAAATCGAGTGTCTTCTTCTTCTCTTGCACCTCTTCTATTTGTGCTACTGTATTTACTCCAGCAGACTTATTCGCATAATATAATAGTACTTTCATAAGACTATAGCTCGCTATTGCCATCACAGTAATAGTTACCAATACACTTAACAATTTCTTCATATACAGAACCCCTTTTCTACTATGAATATTACAATGTACTGTTACACTTGTAACATTCTCTCGTAGAAATGTAATTCCTGTTTAAATCCCCCTTTTCATTTCGACACTATTTTTCTACAAACTTCTCCTTGGTAAATGCTCTTGTAAAACAACATAACCTTCATAAGCTGTATAACCGAGTATAGCCATTAATCCGATATAACAAGCAAATACTGTCCATTTCGTTTTCGTATCGACTTTATAATAATTTTCTTGTTGTTCCTTTTCTGTTTCCCATTCATTTAATTTTCTTTCTGACATTTCAAATGCTTCTCTTATATGAATTGTATGCATTTCTTTTTCATCTTCATATGGGACATAATCAAGTGGCTCAAATTTTGGTAAAAGGTACTCTAGCACTTCAATCTTTTGAAGTTCTCCTGTTTTTAATTCTTTTTCACGTTCTCTTTGTCTTAATACGTTCATTTCATGGTGAATCATATAAATCGTTCGATGCACCGCACCAGTTTCTTTTAATTCCTCTTCAAGCCTAGCAGCATATTCTTTCATTCCATCGATTTTATATCCTAATTCCTTAATCGGCTCATCTCTCTTTATTACTCTATATAGTTCCATACAGCCGATAATAAAAATAAATCCTCCTAAAATACTTTTGAAGTAAATAGAATAGCCGAGTAGTAAAACTAGCCCTGCTCCCCAAATTTTCGTGCTTACAACTGAAATTATTCGTCCACCATCTAATGGAGAAACTGGAATTAAGTTAAAGAAATTAATCATACTTCCAAGTAAAATAATAAGCGCCCAAAACGGCTCTTTCGTTATTATATAAAGTGGAATCGCAGGTAAAAATGACAACAATCCGAAAAGAGGTCCCATATATGCAATGTAAGCTTCATCTTTTGCATTTTTCGGCATCTCTTTCATCCCAATAAGAGCTCCCATAAATGGTATGAAGATTGCTGGCGATGTTGGTATCCCTTTCTTTCTCGCTGCCCATAAATGCCCCATCTCATGTACAAACAATAAATATACGAGTGCTACCCCAAACTTCCAACCATATATGACTGCGTATGCACCAAGCGATAAAAACATACTAAATACTGTTGAAAATTTTGCTAACTTAAAAATTGCAAATACCCATTTTAACTTAGATAGTAAAAATAACCCTATTGCAACGATAACTCCCCATAATCCTTTTTTATTATTTTTCATATTCCTCTCCTTTATCTCGCTTTATTGAGCCATATACACTCATCAAAACTTATTCTTTTTCTCTATTATGACATATTTTTTTCTATTGTTAGAAATAATGTTTATTCCATCCATTTTTAGCCAAAAATAAAAATAAAAGGAGGTAAATACAAATGAAATTACAATCTCTTATGATAGGCGCTCTATCGTTTTTAGCTTCAACTCTTATTTTTTATACCGTCAGCTACGTATTATTATTAGATTGGTTGCCAAATCACTTATTTATAGCCCTTATTATTCTTTCTGCTCTTATGATTTCCTTTCTAATTACACGAAAATCAATGAATGAGCCATCTGCAAAAGCAAAATAATAGAGGGGATCTTTCCCCTCTATTATCATTTCCTAGGAAAGGCCATATAGACTTTATGATTCTTACTGCCCGCTATTTACGGGCAGTAAGAATCCCACCTCAAAATTCGGCTGGAGCAAAGAATTTAGGTAGGAGTCGTGCTAATAATCAGCGGGGGATGCCCCCACTGATTAAAATTTCACTTTATCTTTGTAAATTCATTTTTTCACCATACTCTTTAACAATTTGAATAATGTTTTGAAATGCTCCTACTTTTTCTTTCTTACTATTTAATATTTGTAAATCGTGATTATCATAATAGGTTTCTAGTGATTTTAATTGTGATTCTGAAGCATCTTTTATCGGAACAGTAACATTCAACTCATACTGTTTATACCCTTCCTTTACTTTTTCAGCTGAAATTATCTCACTCTCTTTTGCGCCAATTAATTTTTGAACCTTTTCAGGGAAAATTAATTGCAAATAATATTCTTGTTCCTTTGCTAACTTATTATATAGTGATTGTGAAATCGTATAACGTACTGTATAATTCATTTTTTGATCACCTGCTTTAATATGAAACGCAGTAATCTGCATGTCTTTTTTTGTTACTTCCGTTAAAGTACCTACCTGCATCTCATCTTCTTTTTGTTCTGGAATCTTTGGAAAGATAGCCAAAAGCTTTTCCGTATCTTTTTCGTTAAGCATATACATATCTTTCTTATATTGAATCCATCCTCGGCGATCTTCTCCTCTTAACCATGCATAATATGTTTCTTTTTTTCCATCACTACTAATTTGTATTTCATATTCCGGTTCACCAAAACTACCCGTTACTTCTTGTTTTTCCGCTTTGTCTATAATATCCACCACCAACTCCGCATCCATTTTCTTTAAATTTTTTTCTTCTTTACCTTTTTGCATAACAGTTACTTGTAATGGTTCTCTCATTTCATTCACTGTCTCCTCTACTTGTTTCGGTTCTTTCTTTTGCTCGGATTGACCACACGACGCGAGTAAAATAACACATAAAAACATTAAATATTTCCCTTTCAAATCGATTCTCCTTTTCCAATAAGAAATTCTTATAACCCTCATGCATAAAACAAAAACGTTACATTATATAGAATGAGCTATACTATAAACTGAAGGGAGGATTTTACAATGTCCATTAATTTTCATGATGCAAATAATAAGTATACGTATGCAAATCGTAACGCACATATTTCATGGCAGGAAACAATAAACAATATTGTAGATGTGCAAAATAAACAAGTAATTGATATAGGTTGTGGTGGCGGCATTTACACGAAAGAACTTGCTCTTATGGGAGCCAAAAGTGTTGTTGGGCTTGATTTTTCAAAAGAAATATTACAAGCTGCAAAAGAAAATTGTAATGCCTTCCCAAACATTTCATTCATTCACGGTGATGCACATAATATCTCATTCCCTAATGAAACATTCGACCTTGTCATTTCTCGTGCAGTCATTCATCATTTGCATGATATTCCCACATTTATACGAGAGGCTTCTCGTATATTAAAAAAAGACGGTCTACTTATTTTACAAGACCGGACCATTGAAGATTGTATAATCCCAGGAAGTCCTGAACACCTTCGTGGATATTTTTTCTCTGTCTTTCCAAAACTCATTGAAACAGAAGCGAAAAGAAGACCAAAAACCACTACTATTCAGCAAGAATTACAACAATATTCTCTTCAAGCGTTCCCCACACAAACACAATGGGAAGTACGAAAAGTACATGATTCTGTAGAGGCTTTGCTACAAGATTTATCTCCTCGAACAGGCCGATCCATTCTATATGAACTAACAGATAATGAACTTTCTCAACTTCTACATCATATCCAAACGGCATTACAAAACGTCTCTCCTATCATCGAAAGAGATCGTTGGACCATTTGGAGCGCGAAAAAATTGTAAGGAAGGAAGCCTCACAAAGTAATGTGAGGCTTCCTTCTTTCATAATCTAATTTTACAACACTCTTGATATCCTCCACTCCTGGCCTGTGCACTTCCACACTTCGGACATACTAAATATCTAGACTGATTTGTCAACAAACTACCTTTTTGAAAGAGTAAAACTTCTGCTTGTTTAAACGAACGCGAATAATATAACCACATAAAACCAATTATAGCAATAATGCCAAATAATACTCCCATCGCAAGCATTTCAGTCACCTCTTTTGGTTTGTTCTTTCCAGCAAGTGGATTGTTGTATTATTCTCTGCAAATTCAAACAATTCCTTCCTTACTCCTATAAATATCGATTTTCTCCATAAACTTTACAATTCTCTATAATGTTTTACAGCATTTTTACAAATAGTATTAACCCTTATATTCTCAGCTATATTTCTACAGGAAAGTGTATTTCCCAAAAAATATGTTGACTTTCTAAAAAAAACATGTGAAAATACTGTCAGAATACTTGAATTAAAATTCATTGACGAGAACGAGTACGTTATAGGACTGTTCCCCAGAGAGTTGGCGATTTGCTGAAAGCCAACGTTCAGTGCTTAACCGAAAATCATCTCCGAGAAGTAGAACCGAATGCTAAAGTAAGTTCTTACCGGATGTCCCCCGTTACAAGGAACACGTATCATGTTGTACGTTGCAAAGCCGTATACATATAGATTTATTTCTACATGTATAAATTAGGGTGGTATCGCGGGTAAATATAACTCGTCCCTTTCTTTAGGGACGAGTTTTTTGTGTTCTTACAATGAATTTACAAAAAAGGAGGAAAAACAATGAACACTGTATCAAAAAAACATGTTTTTTTCACAGGCCTTATGCTATTTTCTTTATTTTTTGGGGCAGGAAATTTAATTTTCCCTCCAATGCTTGGACAAAATGCTGGTGAAAACTTTTGGCCAGCAATGATTGGCTTTTTACTAACAGGAGTCGGCTTACCACTACTTACTGTTATCGCTATTTCTCTATCAGGAAATGGAATGCAACAACTTGCAAGTCATGTTCACCCATTATTCGGAATATTCTTTACGGTGGTTGTATACATTGCAATCGGTCCATCTATGGGCATCCCACGTGTTGCTAATGTCGCTTATGAAATGGGGGTTAGTTCTTTCTTACCAGAAACTATTCGCTCTAGCAGCCTAGTGCTATTTTTATACACAGTCATCTTCTTTTCTATCGTATTTTGGCTTAGTTTAAACCCTTCTAAGCTCGTCGATCGTATCGGAAGTGTATTAACACCTATTTTATTACTCTCTATTTTTTTATTATTCGTTAAGAGTGTATTTACACCCCTCGGGCAATCTGGACCAGCCATGCAAGAGTATCAAACTTCTCCAATTTTCAAAGGTTTTATGGAAGGATACTTAACGATGGATACCATTTCAGCACTTGCATTTGGGATTATCGTTGTAAATGCAATTCGCTCAAAAGGTGTGAGTGATCGTAAATCAATTGCCATCGCTACAGCAAAAGCAGGACTTATTGCCGCTACTGGTCTCGTACTTGTATATGGTGCACTTGGCTGGCTCGGTACAACTAGTGTCTCTCTCGGATACGCAAAAAATGGAGGACAGCTACTTACCGTTATCGTACAACAATTATTCGGTCCATATGGTCTAATTCTGTTATCTCTTATCGTTACACTTGCTTGCTTAACAACATGCGTTGGACTTGTATCTGCGTGCAGTCAATACTTCTCAACATTATTGACAAAATTTTCATACAAAATGTTAGCAAGTGTCATTTGCTTGTTAGGATTATTAGTTGCCAACTTAGGTTTAACAAAAATTATCGCCATCTCTGTTCCTATTTTACTTGTTGTATATCCAGTTGCAATTGTACTCGTGTTATTATCATTACTTCATAAATATTTCGGTGGCTATCGATCTGTTTATGTATGTGCTTTAATCGGAACAGCAGTTGTTAGCGTTTTTGACGGATTAAAACAAGGGAATATTCCTGTTTCATTTATCACATCTTATTTTGAGTTTATTCCATTATATAATGAAGGAATTGGCTGGTTAGTACCAGCGTTAGTTGGGGCTATTATCGGTTTTGCTATCGCAAAATTAAGTGGCGCCAAAGCAGTACCATTAACGGATCATTCACCTGAATCGAAAGTATCATAAAAAAACTCCCATTTCGGGAGTTTTTTACATTTGATAAGAAGTATGATTAAAGCTACTTACTTTATAAGCTTTCGTATAGTAATCAATATTCGTATCCACTGTTTCTACTTTTACAACATCATAGCAATCTTCTTGCTTCACTAGAAATAAATAATATTCTTCTGTCGCCTCAATAATTGCAATACGATCTGTTTCAATATCATATTGTTCACAAAGTGCTTGCAACGCATTCACATAGTTACCTAATTTTTTCGTTTCATCCATTCCAAATATCGTTTGAACTAACATACACTCTCTCCCCTTTGTATGTACTGTTAACACCTTAATGATAACGCTTACATAAATAACCGTCAATAAAAAGCTTTGACCATATATAGTCAAAGCTTCCTTCTTATTTCGTCAATTGGTGTCTAAACGCATAAATAACCGCCTGTGTCCGGTCACTTACATTTAGCTTATTTAATATATTACTCACATGTGTCTTTACTGTTTTAAGGGCAATAAACAACTCATCTGCAATCTCTTGATTACTTTTCCCCTCTGCAATTAATAACAAAATTTCAGACTCTCTTTCTGTTAACTCCTCATGCAAAGGTTGTTCTTTCTTCTGACGCATACGAGACATCATTTTGCCAGTAACTTTCGGCTCTAATACCGTTTCCCCATCATAAGTAGCTCTTACAGCATCTGCAATATCACTCGCTCTTGATGTTTTTAATAAATAACTTGTCGCCCCCGCCTCAATAACAGGATATAACTTTTCATCATCTAAAAAGCTCGTGACAACTACAATTTTCGCTTCTGGCCATTCTTGAATAATAGCACGTGTCGCTTCAACCCCATCCATCTCATCCATAACAAGGTCCATTAAAATAATATCCGGTCTTAATTGCAAAGCTAACTCTGAACCTTTTCTTCCATTTTCAGCTTCTCCAACTACTTCAATATCTGGCTGCGTTGATAAATATGCTGATACACCCATTCGAACCATTTCATGATCATCAACTAGTAATACTTTTATCATGATTCTCCCCCTCTCTCAATCATAATAGGTACTTTCACTTCTATTTGCGTACCTTTATTCGGAAAACTAAGAACTTTTAATGTACCACCAATTTCATGAACTCGCTCTTGCATTGACCTTAAACCATATGAACCAGCCTTATTAACACCAACTTTAAACCCAACACCGTCATCAATAATTTTCAAAATCGCATATTGATCAATTTTCCGAAGGCGTACTTCGGTTTTCTTTGCCTTCGCATGCCGTAAAGTATTAGACAACGCCTCTTGTACAATACGGAATAAATGATCCTCTACACCTTTTTTTAATTGAATCGGTTCAATTAACCATTCAATTTTCATATGTTGCTTTCTAGACAGTTCTGTTAATAATTCTTCTATACCCTCTGTTAGTTTCTTACCTTCTAACTGCACTGGGCGTAAATGAAGGAGCAATGCTCTCATTTCTGATTGTGCATTTACAACCATATTCTCAACAAGCTGCAACTGTTTTTTCGTCGTATCTGGAATTTCAGCTGCTTGCTCATTAATGGCTGACATCATCATCGACATTGCAAAAAGCTGCTGACTTACAGAATCGTGCAGCTCTCTCGCTAATCGATGCCTTTCTTGAGAAATCGCTTCTTGTCTCATCTCTTCATTCCAATGGGCTCGTTCATTCGTTACTTTTTGAAATAGCCCAGCTTGCTCCTCTAAGCGCCGAGCAAGACCAATTACTTTTCGTTCCACTTCATGAAATTCATCGTCCGCAGTAAATGAAACATCACTCGGAAAATTCCCTCGCTCTACTTCAAATAGAAAAGTATTTAATCCTTGTATACGCTGTTCTATATAATAACCGATTGCATATCCTACAATTCCTCCGATAAGAAGACTCGTACTCATAATAAACAAGCCAATTGGAACAGAAGCAATGGATTCTTTCCAGAGTAAATCATAAACTTGTTGCTCGCTTTTCCATACATATACAATTGTACAAATAAGTGCGATACTCACAGAGGACAACATAGAATAACGAATATACATCCACGAAATATTCCTTTGTTTTTTCATTATACTTTCCTCACTTCCGTATCGCCTACGACAAGCGAAGAAATAATTTTAATACGACGAGGGGCTTCTTTATACTGTTCTGTTCTAAACGTAACATTACGGTTAAATCCAGTTTCTTCATGTCCTGGCAGGAGCACTCGCCCAACAATAACAGAATGATTTAAAGACAATTCAATATCATATGGTACATATAAGCGAATATTACCAATGACGCCCCGAATCACAATAACTGTTTCTCCCTCTGGAATCATAGCAGTTGTTAAATCAATCTCGACGTCACAAGCACCATATTGGACGTTAATATCCTCTATTTCATAAATATGATCCATCATTCGTACATTACCTACAAACATATTTTTTATATACGGTTCTGTACGATATATTTGTTTTTCTTCATTTATATATCCTTTTTCTTTAATTTCAACTTTCATTGCTTTTTGCCGATGTCCTTGTTGAATAAGTTGATAACCAATTAAAGCTAAACAAGCAAACACAACAAGTACGAATGCCGCTGATGAAAATAAGAAGAATAAGAAGACAATACCACCGACAAATAAAAATACATTCCCTCTTACATAACGGTTCTTCTTTCGATAATGTCTTCCAAACATAATCATAATAAATGCAAATATTAGACCACCTGGTTCAAAATGTCCAAGTATCATATCAAGAAAAAGACCGAATCCAAATATGATGAGGAGCATCCCCATAAATTGTGTTTTTGAAAATTGCTTCTTCATTTCAGCTCCCCCCTCCTTGTCACATATACATAGAAGAAAAGGCATTGCTTTCCAACACCTTTTCTCCTATCACTATATCATAAGCCTGTTTTATTATATACTACAATTATTTTGTTACTTCTTTCGTTAACGATACTTCATTTTTCTCTTTCATTTCACTCTCTAGTTTTGCAATTTTCATATCAAATGTATCACGCTCATGCTCTTCATTTATACGAAGCTCTATGTCACGAATGTGATCTTCAATTTCTTCGAATCGTAAGAACGGATTATTTTCATCCATTTTATGCATAGCAGTATTCATACGGCGGTTTGCATGCGCCATATTTTCACGTGCCATTAATTCCATACGCTTTGCGTTCATTTCTTTTAATTTATTTTTCATTTCTGAAAGACGACGCTCTAACTCATCAATTTGCTCTACAACACCAGCATACATTTCTTCTAAGCGAGTTACTTGCCCTTCATAATACGCTACTTCTTCTAATGCACGTTCATGCAATTGCAATTCGCCTGCTTCTTGTGCGATGATAGCTTGCTTTGATCTTTTATTAACGAAATAACGTGCTTGCTCAAGCTCACGAGCAAAGTTAGATTTTAATGTTTTATGACGCTGAATTAACTTCTCAATTTTTGTTATTTCACGCTCACTATCTCGTAAATATTGGTTTAACATAGCAATTGGATTTTTTCTTTCTTTCTCATCTAACACATTATGAAAATCAGCTAAAATTGCATCGCGTACACGTCCGAATAAAGATTGTTTCATTATAATCTTCCTCTCTTCTACTTTATAATTTGATTTATTTTATATTAGTTTTTCATTAACTTGTTCCACTCATCTTCAAAGTTGCTATATGATTTAGCACTTTCTGGAGCAGAATCAACAACTACATTTTTTCCTTTTTTCCACTCACGGTATCCGTAGTATAAAACTACTAATGCTGCGATACCGATTAATGCTGGGGAATGAGAAAGTGCAATGGACAAACCGATTAAACCAACAATACCCCAAGCTAACTTTCCAAAGAATGATTTAGCTCGCACAAATGATTTATAGCTCCAGTACACAACTCCTACTCCAATGGCGAATCCTACAATACCAGCAAGACTACCAAGAGCAATTAAAGCCAAAATACCGGCTGCGATAAACGCTAGAAATTGTTTCATCTTGTGCTTGCCTCCCTTCGATTTGATACTCTTATCTTAACTATTTTTTCATTTTTTCATAACGAGCTTAAGAACCGTTTTTAACTCAGACTTAAGACTGAGTTAAATTCAGCCTTTTGCAAAACGAACATGTATGCGATGCGTATAGATACAGAAAAATTCTTATTCAATAACGGATGAAAATCTCAACTTGCGCGTCCAAAAAATTAGCAATACATACAAACGTTTATTAAATTACATTAAATATATTATTAAGAAAATTATGTTAAAATAAATCAGAAGGCTACATTTAAATTAAAGGGGATATATCATGAATTTACACATTACGAAAGAAATCAATACCGCCGCTAAAAACTATATAAACAATCAGCTTTATGAATATAATTTAAAGCACTTTCCATCTGATTTAAGAGACAGATACTTAGAGATTCATTTATTTCTTAAAGATGAAAATGGTAAAATATGCGGGGGAATATTAGGTGAAGTCTGTTGGAATTGGTTAGAGATTCACTCTTTTATCATCGATGAAGATATACGTGCATTAGGGTATGGAACTAAACTGTTATTAGAAGTAGAAAAAATCGCTTTAGAAAGAAATTGTGATTTTATAAAAGTTGACACTTTAAGCTTTCAAGCATTAGATTTCTATAAAAAATATGGTTATAAAGAGTATGGTATCCTCGATAACGTAGGAAGAGATTATAAACACTACTATTTGAAAAAGGATTTATAAATAATAAAAAACGCTCAGAGAATGTTCTCCGAGCGTTTTCAACTGCTAATAATAAATATCTCTTTATGTTATGCAGTTTTATGATACTCTTTTTTTTCCGCCACTTTAGAAAATCTCGGGAAACCAATTAATATAGAAATGATTCCACATACTCCAACTAAAATTGGATAAAATGCATATGGTAACAATTCGACCGGAGATAACGCAGCAAATCCTGCCGCTGTTAACATTTGAGCACCATATGGGATTAACCCCTGTACACAGCAAGAGAAAAGATCCAGTACACTCGCTGATTTACGGGGATCAATTTCATACTGATCCGCAATATTTTTCGCAAGCGGACCTGTAAAAATGATAGAAATTGTATTATTTGCTGTACACATATTCGTCATACTCACTAAGCCAGCAATACCAAACTCTGCTCCTTTTTTCGAACGAATATTACGTGTTAAAAGATTCATTAAATATTGAATGCCACCATTATATTGGATAAGTTCAACCATACCACCGATTAATATAGCAAGTAGTACTAGCTCCATCATACCGCCCATTCCAGTCGTTACACTTTTAAAGAAACTCTCTAACGTGTAACTTCCATCTATAAGGCCGATAGCACCTGATAATATTGTTCCACCAGTTAACACAATAAGTACATTCCAGCCAAGTAGTGCTGTAATAAGTACTCCTGCATACGGTAAAATCTTTATCCAGTCAAAACTATGGGCTTTAACTTGTGTATCACTTCCTAAAGTAATTATTACTAATAGTACAATTGTAATAATAGCGGCTGGTAATACAATTAAAAAGTTCGTTTTAAACTTATCTTTCATTTCTGTTCCTTGTGAACGAACAGCAGCAATTGTCGTATCTGAAATAAATGATAAATTATCACCAAACATCGCTCCGCCCACAACAGTAGCCATCGCAAGTGCTATTGAGATATCAGTTTGCCCACTAATACCTACAGCAATCGGTGCTAGTGCTGCAATTGTTCCCATTGAAGTTCCCATCGCTAATGAAATAAATGCCCCTATAACAAAAATTCCAGCAACGATAAATCCTGGTGGCAAAATAGATAACGCTAAGTTAACAGTGGAATCAACTCCGCCCATTCCTTTTGCTGTTTCAGAAAACGCCCCTGCAAGTACAAAAATTAATACCATAATCATAATATCAGGGTTTCCTGCACCTTTAGCAAATCGTTCTACTTTCACATTAAAGCTTTCCTTACGATTCATCACTAAAGCAATTCCTACGGCAATTGAAATTGCTACAAGTATCGGCAATTTATAGAAATCACCTGTAATAATTCCAGAACCAATAAATAGCGCCAAAAATATTCCAAGTGGTAATAACGCTAAACCATTTCCTCTCGTTTCTTTCAAAGTATCATCTCTCCCTAGTTTTCAACCTTTTCTAATGAACAACAAAAGACCTCTTCCGATGAGAAGAGGTCTTATACATCTATAAGAAACACTCTTCTCATCTTTCAAGCACATGCTTGCTGGATTTGGCACAGCACTCTGAAATCGAGTCCGCTGCCGAGGCATCGTAGGGCCAGTCCCTCCGCCTCTCTTTATAAGAAGGTTTCATATTTATTTTTTAATAATAATTTCTTTCCTAACTTTACTCGCTTACAAAACAAAAGTCAATTATTTTTTGTATAGATTTTTTTGGTAATTATACAAAAATATGAATAAACCAATCATTTTAACTTTTCGATTTCTTTATCCAATATTGAGATCCAATAAAATTTTCTATTTTTTATCGTCGCGATAATCCATTTTGTTGTATTCCATGCTAACTCATATTCTTCTTTTGTAACATCACCAATTTTATAGGCATCCTCTAACTCGTCTTCATCCAGTACATAGATCTCACCGTTCGGTAACAATACTACATCTAAATATAAATCATCAAAATAAGGTAAACCACGCTCGTCTATTTTATATTCTTTCGTCACGTCGATATAATATTGTACTAATTGTTTTTGATTGTCTAACATAGCTGTAATTGCAAAGTTTTCCCCGTTTATAAAATATTGCATCCATGTATACCCATCACCTGCAATGCAAAGCTGTTTACCATTGTATTCTTTATAACTAGGTTCTCTCACTTTTTTTATGTCCAGTATTCCTAACATTCCATCCTCTACTTGCTTAACCCTATAATCCTTCTCTATTAGTCGCTTCCACGAAGAACCGTCACCATATTTACGTTTCATTACGTCCGCTCCTCTTCTATATATAGAAAAGCCCCCACATATTATGTGAGAGCTTGTTCATATTATAATTAAGCTGCTTGACCCTTTTCAGATATCTCTTTTAAATAGGCTTGTCCTTTTTCAGCGTCATATTGACCTTCCCACTTAGACATAACTACAGCCGCTAAAGAGTTACCTACAACGTTAACTGCTGTACGAGCCATATCAAGAATACGGTCAATACCTGCAATAAACGCTAAACCTTCAGCTGGAATACCTACTGTACCAAGTGTTGCTAATAATACAACGAATGATACGCCCGGTACACCCGCGATACCTTTTGATGTAACCATTAATACAAGTAATAACGTAATTTGTTGTGTAATGGATAATTCAATACCGTACATTTGCGCTAAGAAAATTGCCGCAATTGCTTGATATAAAGTTGATCCATCTAAGTTAAATGAATAACCTGTTGGAATAACGAAAGATGTAATTGCTTTCGGACAACCGAATTTCTCCATTTTCTCCATAATTTTCGGTAAAACCGTTTCTGAACTTGCTGTAGAATACGCTAAGATCAGCTCGTCTTTTAAAATCTTAAAGAATTGGAAAATGTTTATTCCAAATATTTTCGCTGTAAGTCCTAATACAACTACAACGAAGAAGATCATTGCTCCGTATACTACAATGAGTAATTTCCCTAATGGAATTAATGAAGCTAATCCGAATGTAGAAACTGTAACACCAATTAATGCGAATACACCAAATGGTGCAAACTTCATAACTTGGTTCGTTACATAAAACATTGCATCTGCTACACCTTGGAAAAATTGTAGAACTGGTTTACCACGCTCACCAATTGCTGCTACACCTAAACCAAATAATACCGAGAAGAAGATAATAGCAAGCATATCACCTTCAGCTAATGATTTCATAATGTTCGTCGGAACAATATTTACAAACGTATCCGCGAACGAATGACTTTGTACTTGCTCTGTCGTATGTGTATATTTAGAAATATCTGTTTTTGTTAACTTATCCATATCAACGCCTTTTCCAGGTTGGAAAATGTTTGCTATTAATAAACCAACAACAATTGCAAGTGTTGTAATAATTTCAAAGTAAATAATTGTTTTTCCGCCTAGTCGACCTAACTTTTTAATATCGCCAACACCAGCAACCCCAACAACAATACTCGCTACAACAATCGGTACAACAATCATCTTAATTAATCGGATGAAAATATCACCAATTGGTTGTAAGTACTTCACCACTTCCTGATTGCCAAAGAAAATCGCCCCAACTGTAATACCAAGCGCAAGTCCTATTAAAATTTGCCATGCAAGTCCTATTCTTTTCATACTTGTGGTAACCCCCTCTTCGATGTGTCACTCTATCTCTCATTCTATCTCTATAAAACTTGAAATTAAGAGTATTACATATTATTCGACAATTCACTACATTTTGTCCCTGTTGAAAATCATAAATCAAAATTTAAAATCTGACAACAAAATAAGTTTGCACGAATGCAAATAATTTTCTTGACAAAAACAAACTCCATGTCAGAAAACCTCACATGAAATCGATTCCTTACTAGTGATTGATAGGTTTTTAAAATACTGTTTCATTATGGAAAACTCCATCATTTCCCATGTTTTTTTTAAAAATATAGAAATTGATATCTTTTTCTATACATTCAAGAATTTTAACTTTATGACAAACACTACGAAAAGATACTAAATTCCGACAAAACTTAGCAAAATTATAAAATTTTCTTTACATTATGATTACAACGATAGACACTCTTCTTCTTATGATATATAACATTCATAGGGAAAGGAGCAAGACAACCATGAAAAAGAAATTTGCAGCATTTAGTGTTTTAGCAGCTGGAACGATTTTCGTTTCCCCGTTACTTTCACCCGTATACGCTGAAACGAATGAGAATAAATTATCTAATATTCAATCCGAATTAGAAGGCAAACAAAATGACTTACAAAATAAATCAGCTGAGAAAGAACAAATAGAAAAAGAAATCCAGGAATTACAAAAGAAAATCGACGAATTAACTACTTCTATTAATAAAAACGAAGCTGAATTAAACGATACAAAAAAAGAAATTAGCAACACACAGCAAGTTATTACTGAAAAAAAGAAACATATAGAGCAATTACAAACGAACATAGATACACGGCAGGAAGTTATTAAACAACGACTACAATCTATGCAAGAAAAGCCTCGTACGAGTATCATTACAGAAGTAATAACAAGTTCTGCAAATATTGCCGATCTTGTTGATAATATGTATTCTGTAAGTTTAATTTTAAATAACGATACAGATATTGTGAAAAAACAAACAAGCGATCAAAATGCTGTGACGACAGAAAAAGAAGCTGTTGAGAAAAAAGAGCAACAATTGAAAGAATCCGAGCAAAAATTAGTACAAAAACAACAAGAGTTACAAAGTAATCAGCAACAGCAACAAACTTTTATTAACGATCTACATACGAAAGTAGCAAAAGTAGATTCAGAGATTGAAGGGTTAGAAGAATCAAAAGGCATTTTAGAAAACCAGCGTCAAGCTGTTCAAAAAGCAATTGAAGAAGAAAAACGTGCAGAAGAAGCGCGTAAAGCTGAAGAGGCACGTAAGGCTGAGGAAGCAAAAAAACAAGCCGCCGCTTCTGCTAAAGAAAGCACACAATCCGCACCAACACCGCAAGATACGAACAAAGGTGGATTTATTAAACCTGCCGCTGGATCGAAAACTTCAGGATTTGGTACACGTTCTTTAGATAACCATAAAGGAATCGATATCGCAGCTTCAGGAACAGTGCCAATTATTGCCGCTGCAGATGGCGTCGTTATCCGTTCAGAATTATCATCTAGTTACGGAAATGTTGTATACTTATCTCACCGTATAAACGGAAAAACATATACAACTGTATATGCACATATGAGTAGCCGTTCTGTATCTAATGGACAAACTGTAAAACAAGGCACTCAACTTGGCTTTATGGGGAACACTGGCCAATCATACGGACAACATTTACACTTCGAACTTCACCTTGGGGAATGGAATGTTGGTAAGACAAACGCAGTTGATCCGTCTCCTTATATCGGATTATAAAAAACTCGGTGCATACCGAGTTTTTTTTACTACTTCACACTTTTTAGGCGTTTTACATAAACTACAACTAAATGCCTATATTTTGCGGGGTGATAAATATGAATACACAATTACAAGAAGAAATAGAAGAAGCTAGAGAAACATACATTGGCCGGCTATTTACATTCGGCGGCTCAGCGTTATTTTTAATTGGATCATTTATCGCAGTTGTCACAGCTTATAAAGCATATAATCGCTTATTAAATACTGCTACAACATAATAAAAAGACGGAGAAATCTCCGTCTTTTTATTATGCAAACATTTTAAATACGCCTATCGCATTTAAAAATACGATAATTACAGTTACCGGAATAACATAACGAAGTAAGAAGAACCAAATGTTAAATAATGTTTTCCCTTTCGTTTCCGTAACTTCTAATTCTTTCATTAATAACTCTTTACTCATTTTATTTGGTACGAATAGCGAAATGGCTAGCACTCCGAGTGGCAGTAATACATTACTTACCGAAAAATCGACGAAATCAAAGAATGTCTTACCAAATATTTTTACATCACTCATAATTCCAAACGATAACGCTGATGGAATTCCAACTGCAAAAATAAGAATACCAATTAATAACGAAGCTGACGGACGCTTCTTCTCATTATCTTTCGCAACAGATGCTACTACAATTTCAAGCATTGAAATCGCAGATGTTAAAGTCGCAAAGAAGAATAAAACTAAAAACATAATGAAGAAAAATTGTCCAAATGGAATTTTTGCAAAGACAGCAGGAAGAACGATAAACAGTAGCCCTGGTCCTTCTGTCGGTTTAACTCCTAATGCGAAAATCGCCGGAAAAATCGCTAATCCTGCAAGTACTGTAATAAATACAGTTAAACTTACAATAGATGTTGCTGATTTAGCTAAATGCTCTTCTTTCTTTAAATACGAACTATACGTTACCATTACCGAGGCACCTACCGTTAGTGAGAAGAACGATTGCCCCATCGCATATAAAATAGTATCTGCTGTAAGCTTTGAAAAATCTGGTTTTAAGAAGAACTCTACCCCAGCCATAGCACCATCAAGTGTTAACGCACGAATAATGATAGCAATAAATAAAATGAATAATAGCGGCATCATGTACTTACTTGCTTTTTCTATGCCTTTTTCCACACCTTTACTAACAACAAAAATGGTACAAAGCATAAAGATGAATTGCGCCCCAATCGCACTTACTGGATTTGAAATTGTTTCAGCAAACAATTGTCCATAATCAACTACTCCGTTCCAGAAACTACCTGTGACACTATAGTATAAATAAAGTAAAATCCATCCACCTACAACACTATAAAAAGATAGTACGCTAAAACAAGTAACAACCCCCATACGACCAATCCAAGGATATAACTTGCTATTCGGTACTAATACTTTATAAGCTGTAACGGCCTCTTTTTGAGTACTACGGCCAATAACAAATTCAGCTAAAAGAAGAGGCATACCAATAAATAAAGTTAATAGTAAGAATACAAGGAAGAATGCGCCTCCCCCACCATTACCTGCAACATATGGAAACTTCCATATTGCACCAAGACCTACTGCGGCTCCGGCTGCTGCGAGTACAAAGCCAATTTTCGACGTCCATTGCTGTGTTTCTTTCATCATAAATTCTCCTTTTCTGAATATTATAACTTTTATCAATTATACACTTTCATTTCATACTCGCACACCTCCTTTAGAAAATAAAAAAGTCCCCTACACGCAAATATGCATGTAGAGGACGATATATGTAATAGAATACCGTGGTACCACCTCAATTGGATCAATAAATCCCACTTGTTCAGGTACAGGAAAATTCCGATACCCTATCCTTTTAACGGCGGAACCCGGGTTGCCTACTGCAATGTTCAGCATACCTCTCGCAAGCCCATTCTGTATATTTTATCGTACCGGGCTCACACCTTACCCCAGCTCTCTGAACGCATCAAATATACGTACTCTTCTTGCTCATCGATTTCATCTTTTGAAGTTACTTGTGATTATAAATTATATTTTTATATTTGTAAAGCACAATTCGCTCACTATCCTATATAAATTCCCCTCTCTAATTCTTGTAAAAAAAGCTCTCTTTTTTGTTCACTTTGAACATATATCGACTTTAATACTTCTTGTAACAATATATTTTTTTGCCTTTTCTCTACTTGTAATTCTTTCACTTTTAGTCTAACTTCATATAAAAAATCAAGATACGATTCATACTTCTCATCATATTTATTTGCGATATCATCACGAATTTTTTTTGCAAGTTTCGGACTTGCCCCTCCAGTAGAAACAGCTACATTAAGCAATCCACGATGAATTGCCGCCGGAAAATGAACATTTCCACTTTCCGGATTCGTAATAACATTTACCAATTGATTCACTGCGGCATCTTCAGCAATTTGTTCATTTAGTACCGAATTACTAGTCGCTGCAACTACTAAAAAAGCATCTTTAATATCACTTTTCTCATACTCTCTTTGATACCAACGAATTTGCTTTTCTTCTACAAGTTTCACTAAATTTGCATCTAATTCTGTACTTACTACAACAATATCCGCACCTTGTTTTAGTAAAGGAATAATTTTAAACCCCGCTACTTTCCCTCCACCAATGACAACAACACGTTTCTTATCAACTCGCACTGTAAGTGGATACATATTGATCTCCCTTCAATATTTCCTCTGTTTTCTGAATTAACATCTCTCGAAACGCTACATTCTTTCCTAAATAGGGACTTATTTTTATCTCTTCCGACTCATATTGACGCACTTCTTTCTCAACATGTTTCATGAGTAAGCCTGTAAATAATAAGTAAGGTAACACAACAATGTTCCGTTCTTTTTGTTCTACAATTTCTTTCAACCTCTCATCAAACTTCGGCTCCGCGGCTGCTAAATAACAAACTTCCACCTCTTTAATGTTCTCTTCTTTTTGAAATAAAGAAGAAATCCACTTTATGTCTTGTAAAGTTTCCGGATCACTACTCCCTCTTGCAACGAGCAAAAGTGTTACTTCTTCTTTATAGTCTTTAATACCACTTCCGTTATATACCGCTTTTACAAGCACTTCTGATACACCAAATGGATTACCATACACTATTTTGATATCCGGATATTCCTCGTTTAACTTTCGTAATTCAAACGGAATATCTTTCTTTACATGTCCTGCCGCTAATAAAAAAACAGGAATAGCGACAATCTCTGTAGCACCACGCTTCACACATGTACGAAATCCTTCTTCAATAGAAGGATTCGCTAGCTCTAAAAAACAAATTTCTTGAATATTTGCCTCTACACGGTTCATACATGACGTAATAAATGCAACCGCTTCTTCTTTTGCTGCTTTCAAACGGCTTCCATGACATATATATATAACAGCCTTCATTTTACAATACTCCGCTTACTTGATATGCATTTTCCGTTTGTTTCTCAAACCAATGTATCTTTTCTCTAAAACGGACAACTTCTCCAATAACAATCATACTTGGATTTTGAATTCGTTCTTTTTTGGCAACATCTACAATTGTTCCTAACGTCGCTGTAACAGTACGTTGCATAGATGTCGTTCCCCACTCAATGATAGCGGCAGGTGTACTTTGATCTTTTCCATGTTTTATTAGTTGTTCACATATGTAAGGTAAATTACTAACCCCCATATAGACCGCTAATGTATCTACACCTTTCGCTAAACTTTCCCACTTCACTTCCTCTTCAGCCCCTTCTTTCCGGTGCCCTGTCACAACAGCAAAACTTGCACTTGCATCGCGATGCGTTACTGGAATTCCAGCATAAGCAGGAGCAGCTATACCAGCTGAAATACCAGGAATAATTTCAAATGGGATACTTTGCTTCGCTAACGCTTCAGCTTCTTCTCCACCTCTTCCAAATACAAATGGATCTCCGCCCTTAAGTCTCGTTACAACTTTTCCTTTTTTCGCATATTTAATAAGAAATGTGTTAATTGTCTCTTGCTTCATCATGTGATAATTTGGAAGTTTCCCGCAATAAATTAAATCCGCTTCAGGCTTTGCATGAGAAAGCAATTCTTTATTTACGAGACGGTCGTACAATATAACATCAGCCTTCTCGATGCATCTCAACCCTTTAACAGTAATTAAATCCGGATCACCAGGACCCGCCCCGACGATATAAACCTTCCCCATAATCTCTCCTCATTTCTACTATAAAATGAAACTTCCACTCTTAATCACGAATGGAAGTTACTATTATTTCGTATTACATGTTCTCTACTCATGAATAACAAATGCCGCCCCTTTTCGAATCTTCTTTTTTTCAAACAAAGAAATCTCTTTCACTTCTGGTAACGGTAAAAAATGTTTTTCAAGCTCAATTTCCGCAAGCTTAAATGCCTGTTCTTCACTCTGAGCAACGACAACAATTGGAACAATACTATTTACTAATACAGCTTCAAATCGATATAAGTCCATATTGCCCCTCCTAAGATGCTATTACTTCTTCTAATACACGATTTAGTACAATTTGTAATTCTTCCACTCCAACACGTCCTACGAAATCATAAAACGTTTCGGCTAGTAATTTATTCTTTTGGAAATAACTTAAAAAGGACACGAGAACATCCGGCAAATCTTCTCCATCTATTTTCCCTTTTAACTTTTCGTTATATGCTCCTCCGTCTAATAGTGTTCCGCCCACATATATTTCAAACGCCTCAACGATTCCCTTTTCCTTCGTTTTCAGTTTTATCCCTTGCAAACCAATATCAGCAATTTGACGTTGACCACATGAGTTCGGGCATCCTACCATATGAATTCGAACTGGAACATCGAGTGCAATTTGTGTATCTAAGTACTCTGCGATTTTGCGTAATCTTTCTTTCGTTTCTACTAACGCAAGATTGCAATACTCAATGCCAGTACATGAAACCGCATGACCGATAAACGATTTCGGATTTGCTGAAATTGCTTCAAACAACGGTTCACTTAATAATCCTGCAACATTTTC
The DNA here is from genome assembly GCF_056401715.1 of Bacillus sp. P4_E1. Classification (NCBI taxonomy): domain Bacteria; kingdom Bacillati; phylum Bacillota; class Bacilli; order Caryophanales; family Bacillaceae; genus Bacillus; species Bacillus sp. P4_E1. The sequence continues at coordinate 66,594 of NZ_JBFUIV010000005.1, read as the reverse complement.
TGGCGGAACATTCGGAATAATGAAGTTTTGCGAGTTACAAGTTCGAATTTGCCCGTTTCCATATTTCTTTGCAATTCTTGCAATCTCAAACATTTCCTTTGCGTGTAAACGCCCTACTGGTACATTAAAGCCGACATACTTTAATCCTGCTTGTTTTTGATCTTGAACGCCATAAAAGTATCCTGCATTCCAGCCTTTGAGAGCACTTTCCCCTTTACTTTGCAATGGGCCTGTATACTCTATTAGTTTCTCTTTAAATTTCTCCGCACCCCAGTCAGCAACAAGAAATTTCAAACGTGCTAAATGACGCTTTTCACGATATCCAAAATCACGGAATATAGTAGCAATTGCAATTGCTATCCCCTTCACTTCTTCTGGTAAAACGAATACATCTAATTCTTCCGCTAAGTACGGACGAGCTGATAAGCCTCCCCCTACTTTTATATGAAAACCAATTTTTTTCTCACCATCTATTTCTTTCGTAGCGGGTGTAAATGCCACACAGTTAATCTCTGCATTTGCTGAATTATAAATGTTAGAACTAATAGACATTTTGAATTTACGTGGTAGATTAGAAAACTCTTCATTATGTTGGAAGTAATCGTATATTTCTTTAACAATCGATGTTGTATCAAATAGTTCATTCGCATCAATTCCAGCAAGTGGATTACCTGTAATATTACGCGTAATATCACCACATGCCCCTGCTGAAGATAAACCAACTCTCGCTAATCTTTTAAAAATATCCGGAATTTGCCCAATTTCTAACCAATGAAACTGAATCGCCTGTCTTGTCGTAATATCTAACACATCACGCCCATAATCTTCAGCGATAGAAGCAAGTGCTTCTGCCTGTGCATTTGTAATAATTCCAGAAGGAATGTTGACACGCATCATAAAATAGCCCGCTTCTTTCGGTCTTTGCAAATACAATCCCGCCCATTTAAAAGCGTCCCACTCTTCTTTCGGAATAGATTCAAATCCATTCTCCGCATAGTAAGGAATATCATTAAAGATTTCTAATCCGTCTTTCTCTAATTTCTTTTTCTCTGTTTGATTTAATTTTTCATTATTAGCCCACACTTTTTCATAACTCATCTTTTATCCCCCTATATGAAACTACGCTCTTGCAAGTACTTCACAATTTGCTCTGCACATTCTTCAATAGAATCCTTGTGCGTTTCTACAATTAATTCTGCTTGTTTTGGTTCCTCATACGGTGAATCAACACCAGTAAACTCTTTAATATCACCTTGTCTCGCTTTTTTGTATAACCCTTTTGGATCACGTTTTTCACACTCTTCAATTGGACATTTTACAAACACTTCTATAAACTCATCTGCCGCTAATAAATCCCTAACTTGTTTTCGATCTACTTGAAATGGTGAAATAAACGCTGTAAGGACAACAGTACCTTGATCTACAAATAGCTTCGCCACTTCGCCAATACGTCTTATATTTTCCATACGATCACTTTCAGAAAAACCTAAGTCTTTATTTAAACCGTGCCGAATGTTATCCCCATCTAGCACATAATTTCCGATATTCTTTTCAAATAGTTTACGAGCAACCGCATTCGCTACTGTAGATTTGCCCGAAGCTGATAAACCAGTAAACCAAACTACAAAACTGTGATGCCCATTCTTCACTCTTCTCTCATCTTTTGAAACAGAAGCTGTATGCCAAGTAATATTCGTATCCATCTCATTCTCTCCCTATTCTGTTACTACTTCTTTTTTCAAACCTTTAATTAGCACTTCCACTACTTCTTTACGACTAAATGTACTTGGCGGAATCTCACCATTTCTTAACATTTCTCGTACTTTCGTACCCGATAAGATGACACGGTCTTCTTTTCCATGCGGACATGTTTTCGTTGAAGCCATTGCTTCACATTTCGTGCAGTAAAAACTATGTTCAAAAAATAACGGCGTAATCCCTAACTCTTCTACTGTAAAATTCGTAAAGATTTCCTGCGCTTCATATGTTCCGTAATAGTCCCCTACCCCAGCATGATCACGCCCTACAATAAAGTGGGTACAACCAAAGTTCTTTCTTACTAGTGCATGAAATATCGCTTCCCTTGGTCCTGCGTAACGCATTGCTGCAGGAAATACACCTAAAAAGACACGATCTTTCGGATAATAGTTTTGAAGTAATACTTCATAGCTTTCCATCCTTACATCAGCAGGAATATCATCTGACTTCGTTTCCCCAACGAGCGGATTTAAAAAGAGACCATCTACAATTTCAAGGGCAGATTTTTGAATATACTCATGGGCACGATGTACTGGGTTTCTCGTTTGAAATCCAACTACTGTTTTCCAACCGCGTTTTTTAAATTCTTCTCTCGTTTCAATTGGATCTAAATGATAAGAAGGAAACGGATTATTTCCAAAGCGTTTTGTAAGAATAATAGCTCCTCCAACGTAAACGTTTGGTCGTTCATATAATTTTTTCACACCTGGATGTGCTTCATCCGTCGTTTTATATACAAGTAACGCTTCTTTTTCTTTATCTGGTACAAAAATATCTTCTATTTGAATAACACCATATACATTTCCTGCGTTGACAAGTTTTACTTCCTCTCCAGCCTGCAGTTTCTCGGCTACTTCTTCTGTTACCGGTAGTGTAATCGGTATACTCCATACGCTACCATTTGCTAAACGCAGCGTTTCTACTACTGAATCATAATCTCTCTTCCCTAAAAATCCTGTAAGAGGGCTATATCCTCCTGTCGCCAAAAGTTCTAAATCACTAAGTGCAATTTTGTCTATCTCGATTTCCTTTACAATGTTCGATATTTCATATGTTTCATCAATGCGGTTTACTAATTCATTTGTTGTACTCATCTTCTTATATCCCTTCTTAGCTTTATTTCAAAATCTATCTCATTGAAAGTGAAGGCCACATTCCGTCTTCATTTTCCCAGCCCATCTTCCATCTCTTGAGTTGCCACCATCACCTACAGGTAATGTACATTTCTCACACCCAATACTCGGATAGCCAACATCATGCAATGGGTTATACGGCAAACTATGTTTATATACATATCGCCAAACTTCTTTCCAAGTCCAATGAATGAGCGGACAAACTTTAATAGATTGAAAACGACGATCTTGATTTATAAACTGTGTATGCTTACGCGTTTCTGATTGTTCCCTTCTTAAGCCTGATATCCACGCTTTTTCCGCTGCTAATGATTTTTCTAACGGTAAAATTTTTCTAATACTACAGCAAAGATTCGGATTACTTTCCCATAACTTCTCTCCATGAAGCTTCGCTTGTTCATCGAGTGTAAGTTCTGGCTGTTTTTCTATAATATTTAATGAAGGAAATCTCTCGCGTACCTTCTTAATTAATTCGTACGTTTCTTGAAAATGAACATTTGTATCCAAAAATACAACTTTAGCAGATGGATTTACTTGGTTTATAAGATGCAATAAAACCATTCCCTCCACCCCAAAGCTACATGCATATACAATTTCATCTTTATATTCGTTATAAGCCCAACTTAATACTGATAGCGCGCCTTTCGTTTCATCTTCTTCAGAAAATGAAACACTATTTTCTTTCCACGTTTCGTACGTCAACATGTTTTTTCCCCCTGTAAAAGCAAAAAGACGGCTTTAACCTATTAAAAATAGATTAAAACCGCCTCTAGTTTTTCTAGTCAGCGCTTTTTACTTTAAACGAACCTTTTCACTTTTTTCTAATTGAATCACTTTTCCATCTTGCACAACAATTGTAATGGAACCATATTTCATATCAGCAAGCATCGCTTGAATTTTCTCAGATACTTCATCAAAATGCTCCCGTACGCTCACGCAAACAGCCCCCCTTTTTATTCATAAAAAAAATCTTTCCCATTTCGAAAAGACTGTTCGGTAATATATTTTACCTTATCTTTCAAAATGGATTCCATTTTGCTGGATTTAGCACCTTGCTTTCTATAAGCAGGTTGCCGAGCTTCGTAGGGCCAGTTCCCTCAGCTTCTCTTGATAAGCTTTGTATTTGTATTTTATCACAATTCTGATTTTTTTCAATCCTAGTTTTCCGATATATTTAATTATTTTTCTTTTTTTAAAAGGAGTTGCCTTTACTAGACAACTCCTTCTTTCTCATTCACACCAGCTCTTTAATACGTATGCGATCGTTCCCAATGATATTTTCATATGTTTCACGTTCTACGACAATTTGTGACGTCCCGCCTTTTGCAAAGACGACAGCTGGTCTACGAATACGATTATAATTATTCGCCATCGAGTACCCATATGCCCCCGTACAAGAAATTGCTAGTAAATCAGAAGAAGCAACTTGCGGTAAGTTAATATCCCAAATCAGCATATCTCCACTTTCACAGCATTTCCCAGCAATCGAAACGAGTTCCTCATTCTCATCATTCCCTCGATTCGCCAACATCGCCTCATAACGGGCTCCGTATAGAGCTGGTCTTAAATTATCTGTCATTCCACCATCGACTGAAACATATTTCCGAATGCCAGGAATCTCTTTCACCGCTCCGACTGTATAAAGTGTTGTTCCCGCATCACCTACGATACTACGACCTGGTTCAACCCATATTTCTGGAAGCGGATATTCACATAATGTAAATTGTTCTCTTATCGTACTTGTTACAGCGTGCACATACGTTTCAAGTGTTAACGGTGTATCTGAATCCGTATAACGTATACCGAAACCTCCGCCCACATTTAATACTTTCATCACATAATGTGTTCGCTCTCTCACTTCTTCTAAAAATTGGCGGAGTACTTCAATTGCTCGAACAAATCCAGCCGTTTCAAATATTTGTGATCCGATGTGCGAGTGAATTCCTAGCACATTATAATTTGATTTTTGCAAGGCAAGCTCAATTGCTTGCATCGCTTGACCATTTGAAACACCAAATCCAAATTTCGAATCCTCTTGACCTGTTGTTATATATTCGTGTGTATGTGCCTCTACTCCAGGCGTTACACGGATTAATATGTTCACAAATTTCCCATGTTGCATTGCTAAATCATGTAAGATTTCTAATTCTAAGAAATTATCTACTACAAAACAACCGATATTCGCCTGAAGAGCCATAATCATTTCTTCTTCTGTTTTATTATTTCCGTGAAAATGAATACGCGATGCCGGAAAACCAGCTTGGAGCGCAGTATATAATTCTCCTCCAGAAACAACATCTAAAGACATATTCTCTTCACGAGCTACTCGGCACATCTCCATGCACAAGAACGCCTTGCTTGCATATGCTACTTGATAAGAGAAACCACTTTCTTTAAAAGCACGATGAAACGCGCGGCACTTTCCTCGAATAGACTCTTCATCGTATACATAAAGTGGTGTTCCGTATTGTTTTGCTAGTTGCGTCGTATCGCACCCACCAATTTCTAAGTGTCCTTGCCCATTGATTCGGCTTGTGCCGTGTAAATACATTTAAATTCCTCCCTTATTTCCTCTAAAACTCATAACCCCAATCTTCTATTCATTGCAGCACGCTTTTAGATAGACAAAAAACGCGCGGAACAATGTTCACACGCGTTTCTTATTAGGAAAAATATATATTGAAAAAATAAACGAGTTGTTATCTCCTCAAAATAAGAAACCGCATCAACATCTCCAAATAGCTCTTCATAAAATAAATCTTATGACAGTACTACATTTATTCAATGCAGTCCCAATATATGAATAAGATGGTTATTCTTATATTTCGGCAATAGTCCCTTTCAACCTATGATCACAGATTCCATTAAATCTCCCATAGCTTACTCTTTCCTATCGCGGCCTCTACCTTTGAGAGTAGATGAGGTAAGTCTATTTAATTTTCAAACATCTAATTGTTGCTATTAACAATACCAAAGGACCATTTTATTTGTCAAACAATTTTTTATATTGTTTTTTTACAGTTTAATTTTGTATCATTTGGTAAGCGCTTTACTGAAACCTTTGTCACTTCCCATTCGCCCTCTTCGTTATTAAATGTAATCGTTACCTTCTCAAATGGTGGAACAATTTTCCCACCAACCTGTTCATACTTCGTTACTTCAATACTCGCTTGAAATAAATATGTACCACTATACACTTTTTTTAAACTAATAATTTTAGGACATTGATAAGACTTCAAGCTCCCATATTGTTTTTCAATTGCCTTATTTATTTTTGGAAATAAAACAGAATAAAGGGCATCTTCCATAAGGGGTGCATCATATTGTGCTACCGACACACTCGGTGAAGCAAAAAGTATAACACTACTGCATACTATAAAATATAATAATTTTCGCATTATAACCTCCGTTTTATTACTCGATTCTTTTTGCGCACGATAATTATCATACATAGAAACTCCGTTTTATTGTCTCCCACTGCCCTTTTTCTACTCAATTATTATAAAAAAGCCCACAACTCTCTTTTATTTTCGTATAATGATACTCATAGTATAATAAACATAATAATAAAGGACTGTTCGTATATATAAAATGAGGCGCTAATCAAACCGGCTCACAAGAACCGTCATGCTTTTAGGAGAGGAGTATATTATGCTACAAAATCTGTTTCCAAAACTGCGATTTGCACTAGTTGCAGTCGTTTTATTATGGATAAAAACATATATTGTGTACAAGCTAGCATTTGATATTAGAATTGATAACTTCTTTGAAGAGTTTATGCTTTTTATTAACCCACTAGCTTCGTTACTTTTATTTTTTGGTTTCGCTTTACTTGCATCTAAGTACCGAAACCGAATTATTATTGTAATTAGTTTTATACTGTCATTTATTTTATTTGGAAATGCAATGTTTTACGGGTTCTATAACGATTTTGTTACTTTCCCTGTTTTATTCCAAACAAATAATATGGCTGACTTAGGGACGAGTATAAAAGAACTATTTACGTATAAAACATTACTTTTATTTGCAGACGCAATTATTTTAATGTTTATTTCGCGTAAATTCCCATCATTTGGTGATAAAACACCCCTTTCTCGCTCTGAGAAGCGAACTTTCTTTAGCGGTGTAACAGTATTATTAGCACTACAAATTGTTGTTTCAGTTATATATAAACCACAAATGTTCTCACGCTCATTTGATCGTCAAACTGTCGTGAAAAATTTAGGGTTATACACATATCATCTATTTGATATTACACTTCAATCTAAGTCTTCAGCTGAGCGTGTATTTGCAAGTGGAGACGGGTTCTCTGAAATTAAAAACTATACAGACTCAAAAGATAAACAAGTTGATAAAAACTTATTTGGAGCTGCAAAGGGTAAAAATGTAATTTTAATTTCAATGGAATCTACACAAAGTTTTGTTATTAATAAAAAAATAAATGGAAAAGAGATTACTCCATTTTTAAATGAGTTTATTAAAGATAGTTTTTATTTCGATAACTTCTATCATCAAACGGGACAAGGTAAAACTTCTGATGCTGAATTTATCGTTGAAAATTCCCTTTATCCGTTAGACCGTGGTTCTGTATTCTTTACTCATGCAACAAATGAATACACTGCCACACCAGAACAATTAAAGAAATACGGATATTCTTCTGCTGTCTTCCATTCAAACGATAAAACGTTTTGGAATCGTGACATAATGTATCCTGCGCTTGGATATGATCGTTACTTTAATTTAAATGATTACGTAGGAACGGAACAAATGTCTGTCGGTTGGGGATTAAAAGATAAAGAGTTCTTTGAGCAATCTATTCCAAAGTTAAAATCTTTACCACAACCGTTCTATACAAAATTCATTACGTTAACAAACCATTTTCCATTTCTTCTAAATCCAGAAGATCAATATGTTGATGAATTTAATTCCGAAAGTGGTGTTTTAAATCGCTACTTCCCAACCGTTCGTTACACGGATGAAGCTCTTAAATTATTTATTAAACAATTGAAAGACGAAGGACTATATGATAATTCCGTTATTGTCATTTATGGTGATCATTACGGCATTTCTGAAAACCATAATACAGCTATGGCTCAGTTCCTTGGGAAAGACGCTATTACACCGTTTGATTCTATGCAATTACAACGCGTCCCTCTCATTATTCATGTGCCTGGCCAAGAAGGAAAGGTCATCTCTAAAGTATCTGGTCAAATTGATATTAAACCAACGTTACTTCATTTACTTGGTATTAAAACAAATCAATCCGTAGAATTTGGAACAGACTTATTTACGAAAGAAAAAGACCCTCTTATGGTAATGCGGGACGGCAGTTTTGTTTCGGAAGATTATGTTTATACAAAAAATATGTGCTATAAAAGAAGCACAGGTGAAGAAGCTGATTTAACACTATGTCAGCCTTATATTGAAAAAGCAAAAACAGAATTAAAATTATCCGACAAACTCATTTATGGAGATTTATTAAGATTTGATCCTAACAATCGATATAAAACCGGAACGATGACAACGAAATTTGAATAGTGTAGGAAGCAACTTTACAAAAGTTGCTTCCTTTTTTTACTTATTTTTCAAATCTCTCTTCTATACAATCTTTCACAAATTGGGAATTTTTTTCGTCTGAGAAAGAAATTTATGGTATGATAAAATAAGTAAACTTTCATACACTAATTAAGAATTTATAACAGAAAGCAAGGGATCAGATTTTGTATAGAGCAGCTATTCCAAACTTATTTACGCTCGGGAATTTATATAGCGGATTTTTGTCAATCGGCTATGCATCTTTAGGATATTATAAATCAGCTGCTATTTTAGTACTGATCGGGATGATGTTAGATAGTCTTGATGGTCGTGTCGCTCGTTTATTACGCGTTGATTCACAAATGGGAAAAGAGCTTGATTCACTCGCGGATGTTGTAACATTTGGCGCAGCACCTGCTGTTTTAATGTATTACACATCTTTTTCCAACTACGGAATCATTGGACTATACATAGCGGGATTATTCCCTCTGTTCGGAGCATATCGCTTAGCACGATTTAATGTAACACCATCTTCTACTTCTATGAAATATTTCACTGGAGTTCCGATTACTGCAGCAGGAGGGCTTGTTGCTTTCTTAACATTATTTTCACATACCATTCCAAAAATCGTTCTCATTACCGTATTTGTAACGTTCGCATTTTTAATGGTGAGCCGTGTTCGTATCCCAAGTTTAAAAGATGTACCAATTCCACGATATAGCATAATTATTACACTATTTTTAGTTGGAATTATTATCACAATGTACCAAACAAGTTTTGGCAACATTTCTGTTTTCTTATTCATTGCCATTCCACTATACATTTTGTATATGTTATCTCAATTTATTAGACAAAGACCTTCTAAAAAAGCGAATAAAGAAAAATAAAAAAGAAACCTTCCGTATTTCGGAAGGTTTCTTTTTTATTTTGTAACTAATACTTTTTGATTTACAGGTGTTACAGGTTCTTCACCATTTAATACAGCTAAAATATTTCTTACTGCCATTTCAGCCATTGCATCACGTGTTTCGAATGTTGCATTTCCTACGTGAGGAGCAAGTACTACATTCTTTAATCCTTTTAGCTCTTCTGTAATTTTCGGTTCAAATTCAAATACGTCAAGAGCTGCACCTTCAATTTCATTCGTTTTTAGTGCATGAGCAAGTGCTGATTCATTCATAATTGGTCCACGTGAAGCATTTATAATATATGCTGTTTTCTTCATCATTTTAAACTGTTCTTCATCAATCATATGATGTAATTTCGGATTATAAGCACAGTTAATTGTAATAAAGTCCGCTGTTTGTAATAATTCTTCCAACGTTACGTATGTCGCTTCCAGCTCACTTTCAGCTTCAGGCTTTCGATTTGGTCCTGTATATATAACATTCATTCCAAATGCTCTCGCACGCTTTGCAACTGCCTTCCCGATTTCTCCAAGGCCAATAATTCCGATTGTCTTACCGTGTACTTCGCGGCCCAAGAAGAATAACGGTGCCCATCCGTTAAATCCAGTTGTACGACATAACGTATCACCTTCAGGAATTCTACGTGCCGCTGCTAAAAGCAGTGCAAACGTTAATTCTGCTGTTGCCTCTGTAGATACTTTCGGCGTATTTGTAACAGCAATACCCTTTTCTCCAGCATATGTGTAATCAATATTATCGTAACCAGCACCATAATTTGCGATAATTTTCAAGTTTGGTGCTGCGTCAATAACCTCTTTCGATACCTTCGTAGAAAGTAAGCTTAAAAGTGCATCTTTATCTTTTACACGTTCTGCTAACTCTTCTACACTAATTAATTCTTCTTTATTGTACATTTCTACATCATGATTTTTCAATAATTCTAATCCGATTTCTGGAATTTTCCCTGCTACTAATATTTTCGCCACTACTAACACCTCTTCTATACAAAATATGATATCTCTTATATTTCATTGTAAGAAATCTACATATAAAAACCAAGGAATTTGATTATAGTTTTGAAAATCGACACTTTTCCATAAAAAAAGAGGAGATGCAACTCTCCCCTCTTTTTACGCTTTTTCTTGCGATTCTTTCCCAAGCTTCGCATCGATTGTTCCTTCTGCAACTGTATCGCTAATTTGTTCCTCAATAACTGAGTTAGCAGTATTATTTGTTTCAGAAGTATAGGCTTGATCTGCCGCTTGTACGTTTTGTTTATTTTGTTGTTTCGCCATTTTTTATCCTCCTTTTCATTCTTTCTTATTTTGAACAAAAAGGGTGATTTTCATCAAAAAATCGTGTTTCATTTTGAAATCATTCCTTCTTCTTCAAGCAATCTCATCGTTCTTACTCGTTTCGTAAATGTAGCTATGTGAGAAATATCATGATTGCGTAATGTCTTTATATTCTCTTCCACATACTTTCCTAAATCATTCGGATAATGGGCATCTGAGGATAGAGTAATCGGAACTCCATGCTTAGCTAATACTTGTAAATAAAGCGGACTTGGGCACATTTCGCGCACAGGATATCGATAGTACAATCCCGCATTTATTTCTGTTGCTGTATTTGTTTCCACTAACGCACGAGCAATTTCCTTATAATAAGAAAGCTGTTCATTCTCATCCAATCGATAATTAAATACTTTTATGTTATCGAGGTGAGCTATAATATCAAAAAGCTCGGAACGAACAGCACTTTCAACTGTAGCGAAAAACGCGTGATATAAAGTATGTAACTCATGCGTACCAAAATACTCTTTCGTATCTGGATTATCAAATCCCCATCCATCTATAAAATGGACCGAACCGATTACATAATCAAAGTCTCCTAATGCTAGTAAACCTTTTAACTCTTGTTCACCCCCGATAAAATAATCCGCTTCAATTCCAAGTTTGAGCGTTATCCCTCGTTTACTCCATCGCTCTTTTGCCTCTTCAATCGCCTTTGTAAAATCATAAATAGACGTTACTCTTACTTGATCTAACCATTCTTTTTGCAGGCGACCAAGCTTAGAATCACTAATATCTACATACTTTTCATAATATCCTTTCGCTTCATGAAAACGATATAAATGATCGACAATGCCAACTTCTTTTATACCTTTTCGCACAGCTTCTTCTAAATATAAATCAATCCATTTCGCTGTAAATGGACCTTCCTTCACACGTCTTTGCAGGCGTTCTTGTGTTTTCATAAGCCATTCCATAGAATGTTTTTCTTCTTTAAGCGGTTCAAAATATTGTAGCGCATCATTTATTTTAGCTAGCCACCCTATTGAATATGGCCCTTCTTCTAAATGAATGTGATAGTCCACTTTCATCCATATTCCCCCTTATAATGTATCTATTTCTCTTCTGTCCCCTACTCGCGAAAGCTTTCCATTTCTTTCTTTCACTTCTTGCATGACATCTTCTAATGGAATATTTTTTTCGGCTAATAGAACAAAACAGTGATAGAACACATCAACCATTTCTTTTACTATTTCTTCTTTATCATTATTTTTAGACGCAATAATTACTTCGGTGCACTCCTCACCAATTTTCTTTAAAATTTTATCTTCACCTTTTGAAAATAAATAATTCGTATATGATTCAGAGAGTGGATTTTTCTTTCGTTCTTCAATTGTTTCAAATAATAACTTAAGGATATCTTCCATATGTATCCCCCTATATAATTTTGTAGTGAAAACACGTTTTTTCTCCCGTATGGCAAGCAGGCCCTACTTGCTTTACGACAACAACGATTGCATCTTGATCACAGTCTAAATAAAGTGATTGCACATATTGGACATTTCCCGATGTACCTCCTTTATTCCATAACGATTGTCTCGAACGGGAATAAAACCATGTTCTTTTCGTTTCCAGCGTCTTGTCATACGCTTCTTCATTCATATAAGCTAACATTAAAACTTCTTTCGTATCTTCCTCGATAACAACAGCTGGTATCAATCCTTTTGCAAAATTAGGTTTCATAACCGCACCTCAACGTTTGCTTCTCTTAATTTTCTCTTTACATCTTGTACAGTCGCTTCACCATAATGAAAGATTGATGCCGCTAATGCTGCATCAACTGTTGTCTTTTGAAATACTTCTATAATGTGATCCACATGACCACATCCACCTGATGCGATTACTGGAACAGAAACGCTGTTTGAAATTGCTCCTGTTAAACGAAGATCATATCCGTTTTTCGTTCCATCTGCATCCATACTCGTCAACAAAATTTCTCCTGCCCCGAGCTGGGCAACGCGTCTCGCCCATTCGATTGCATCCATCCCTGTATCGACTCTTCCGCCGTTCACGTATACATTCCATTTATCTTCCTCTACTTTTCTAGCATCAATTGCTACGACAATACATTGTGAGCCAAAATGTTCCGCACCTTCCTGGATTAACTTCGGATTTCTCACTGCCGCTGAGTTTATTGAAACTTTATCTGCTCCAGCTCTTAGTAAATTGTACATATCTTTAACACTTGAAATCCCCCCGCCAACTGTAAGAGGAATAAACACCTTTGAGGCTGTTTGTTCTACAACATCTATAATCGTTTTTCGCCCTTCATGCGTCGCAGTGATGTCTAAAAATACGATTTCATCTGCTCCCGCATCATTATATAATGCGGCTATTTCAACAGGATCACCGACGTCTTGTAACCCTATAAAATTCACACCCTTTACTACCCGCCCTTCTTTCACATCTAGACATGGAATAATTCGTTTTGCTAACATAGTTTTGTTACCTGTAACACTTTTTCTAAATCAATCGTTTTCTCGTAAAGTGCCTTCCCAATAATGACGCCATATATGTTCATATCATTTAATCTTTTCACCTGTTGAATAGATGCGACACCTCCAGATGCAATCACACGAATACCCACGCTTTTTTGCAGTAACTCTAATTGCTCAAAATTTGGTCCTGCAAGTGTCCCATCTTTTGAAATGTCCGTAAACACAATCGTTTGAACACCTACACTTTCCATTTGCTTCGCTAAATCGATGTACGAAATTTCAGACACATCTAACCAGCCCCTCGTTGCTACGAAACCATTTTTCGCATCAATTCCAACTATGATTTGCTCCTTATATAAACGAACCGCTTCTTCTAAAAATGATTTATCGTAAAGGGCAGCCGTTCCTAATATCACTTTTTCTACACCTACTGACAACAACTTCTCCACTGCCGCGAGTGACCGAACTCCTCCTCCAATTTGCACCGGAATACGTACCGCCTTGCATATTTTTTCAATGACAGGTAAATTTACTGACTCCCCAACAATTGCTCCATCTAAATCAACAACGTGTAGTATTTTCGCTCCAAGTTTTTCAAATATGATTGCTTGTGCGACTGGATCTTCATTCATCACCGTTTCTTTACTAAACTCTCCTTGATAAAGCCTGACGCATCGTCCTTCTTTTAAATCGATAGCTGGGAAGATTTCCATGCTTCTACCACCCCTTTGAAATTTTTTAACATTCGCATCCCAATTTCCCCACTTTTTTCAGGATGAAACTGTGCGCCAAATATATTTCCTTTTGCTACAAAACCAGGTACTTTCACTCCATATTCACTTGCCCCATACACAATTTCATTCGGACAATCTGCATAATAAGAGTGGACATAATATACGAAAGAACCGTCCTCTACTCCATTCCAAAGCGATATTTCTCCTTCTTTTTTTAATTCATTCCACCCCATATGTGGAATTTTATAAGGAACTTTTAACTTTCGAATAACACCTGGCAATAAATTTAATCCGTTACAATTTTGTAGTTCCTCACTTTTTTCAAATAAAAGCTGCATTCCTAAACAAATACCCAGAAGCGGTTTTCCTAAGCTCCCCACTTCTTTTAGCACACATACTAAATCTTTTTCTTCTAAAACGCCCATCGCTTTCGGAAATGTGCCTACTCCTGGTAAAATAACTCCATCACTTCTCAATATTTCTTTTTTATCATCCGTTATGATGTACTCTGTTCCAATATATTTTAATGCTTGTTCCACACTACGAATATTTCCCATTCCATAATCTATAATTGCAATCAATTACAACATCCCTTTCGTTGAATTTACACCATTAATATTGGCATTTTTATCGACTGCCTCTCTAAGCGCTCGACCGAACGCTTTAAATAAAGCTTCAATTTTGTGATGTGTATTGCTTCCGTATAAAATGCGAGCATGTAACGTAATATTTGCAGCATGAGCAACTGCTCTAAAAAATTCTTCCGTTAATTCTGTGTCAAAATCCCCTAGCTTCGGATTTGTTAATTCACCTTGAAATACAATATATGAGCGCCCGCTTATATCAATCGCGACAAATCCTAAAGATTCATCCATCGGTACATACGCTGAGCCGTAACGGTTAATCCCTTCTTTATTTTGCAATGATTCTTTCAAGCAAGTTCCGAGTACAATTCCAACATCTTCAACCGTATGATGAGCATCAACGAATACATCACCTTCAGCTTCAATTTGCAAACCAAATCTTCCGTGTCTAGCAAATAAAGTTAGCATATGATCAAAAAATCCAACTCCTGTTTGCACAGAAACATTCGTACTTTCATCAAGTTGCAAACTTAATTTAATTTTTGTTTCCGTCGTCTCACGTACTTGACTAGACTCGCGCATTATTCTTCCTCCTTAAACCTAATTTGGATTGCTCTTGCGTGTGCATGTAAACCTTCTTTATTTGCAAGTTCTACAATATGATGCTGTACACTTCTTAACGCTTCTTCCGTATACGAAACGAAGCTTGATTTTTTTACGAAATCATCGACGGATAACGGAGAAAAAAATCTTGCCGTTCCACTTGTCGGTAATACGTGATTCGGCCCCGCCAAATAATCTCCGAGCGGTTCAGGTGCATATGGACCAAGAAAAATTGATCCAGCATGCTTTACATAAGCTAGAGCATTCATTGGCTCTTTTATGTGTAACTCTAAATGTTCTGGAGCGATTTCATTTGATAAATGAAACGCCTCTTCTAAAGAAGGGACAATAAAAATTGCTCCATTTCTTTTTATGGATTCACGAGCGATTTCACTTCTAGGCAACGTCTCTAGCTGCCTTTCTATTTCTCTTTCTACTTCTTTAGCAAGCTTTATATTTGTTGTAATACAAATAGCTGTTGCCCTCTCGTCATGTTCTGCCTGTGATAATAAATCAGCAGCAATATATTCGGCATTTCCTGTTTCATCTGCGATAACTACAATTTCTGATGGTCCAGCAATCATATCGATATTGACTATCCCATATACTTCTCTCTTCGCTAGCGCGACATATAAATTCCCTGGCCCAACTATTTTATCCACTTTAGGAATCGATTCCGTTCCATATGCTAGAGCAGCAATTACTTGAGCACCACCGGCCATATATATTTCATCTACACCTGCAAGACTTGCAGCAGCTAAAATATGCGGATCAATTCCTCCTTGCTTCGGCGGTGTTACCATTACAATTTTTTTCACTCCTGCGAGTTTTGCTGGCAATACATTCATTAATACTGATGAAGGATACGAAGCAGTCCCGCCCGGCACATATACACCTACATTTTCTAACGGACGAATAAGCTGCCCTCTAATTACCCCTTCACTCACGCAATCAAACATAGATTGTCTTTTTTGCTTTTCGTGATACGAGATAATATTTTTCTTCGCCTCTTTTAACGCTTCTAAAAAATCTTGTTCTACAAACTTACTTGCCTGTTTTATTTCTTCCTCACTTACACGAAAATCTTTTGTCTCTACACCATCAAACTTTTTTGTATAGAACGATAAAGCCTCATCTTTACTCTTCCTTACGTTTTGAACAATTTCACTTACACTTCTTTGAACAGTTTCTTCTATTATATTAGCGCTTTCTCGTAGCGATTTTATTTTCGATAAAGCCTCTTGGAAATCTTCAAAAACTATCTCCATTTAAAGTCCCCCTATTTCCCTGACAAAATTTCTTGCTCCATCATATTTATAATACAGAATATTTCGTCTTTTTTAGTTTTCAATGCAGCCTTATTCACAATCATTCGAGCTGATATAGAGCACATTTCCTCAAATACAATTAACCCGTTTTCTTGTAATGTTTTTCCTGTTTCAACAATATCAACAATGGCATCTGCCAAACCTAGAAGTGGAGCAATCTCTACAGATCCTTCTATTTTAATAATTTCTACATCCTCCCCTTTATCATGAAAATATGTAGAAGTAATGTGCGGATATTTCGTAGCAATTCGTTTTTTTCGATAACTCTTCGGATTATACGTAGGAATAGAAGCGACACAAAATTTACACACGCCCACTCCTAAATCGACCATCTCATATATATCTTTCTCAAATTCCATTAATATATCTTTTCCAACGACTCCAATATCAGCTACGCCATGTTCTACATAAGTAGCAACATCTACCGCTTTCACTAAAATAAATGAAATGTTTGTGTTTTTACTTTTAAACACAAGTTTTCTTCCTTTATCTTTGAGCTCTGAACAATCAATTCCAATTTTTTCAAACAGTGGAATAACATGCTTTTCTAATCTTCCTTTCGTTAACGCAATTTGAATGTTACGCATGAAGCCTCCCCTTCTTTCTGGATGATCCATTTCTCTCTCCATACATATTCCACTAGTGACTCACTCTTCGCCTCAACGACTGTCATTATTTTATTCTTGTTTGCAAATTGAAAAGTATCGTTTAAATTAGAGAATAAAGATAACTGGGCATTCTTCCCGTCCTTTTGAAGTAAATTTCGTAACCTTTCCGCTTCTGCTAATCTATTTAACTCATAATGAATCATAATATCTATTCTCTTTCGTTTATATGGTTCTTGCTGCTCTTGAAGTGCCTTAACTATTTGATTTACTTGCACCGCGAGCCCAACCGCTGGCATCATTTCTCCAAAATTTCCAATTAACTCATCATATCTTCCGCCACTAACAATCTCTTCTCCAATTTCATATATATACCCTTTGAAAATAACACCCGTATAATAATCCAAATGTTGAACCATACCTAAATCAATTGATATGTAAGAGCCATATCCTAACTGTTCAATTGTTTCATATATTTCTTTCACTCTCGCAATGGCCATTTTCATTTCATTACTTGAGGCGAGTTTTTCTGCTTCCTCAACAACATCTAAACTCCCGAATAACCTTGGTAGTTTCTCAAGTAACCTTACTGTTTCATCACACCGATTTAATTTCTTTTCTTCTATAAAGTGTGAGAGTGCGGCATAATTTTTATTTTCAATATACGTTCTAAGTAACTTCTCTTCTTCATCATTAATGGGGAGCTTTTTTACGATACATTTATATAACTGCACTTGCCCAATCTCAATTGTGAAAGATTGCACCTTTAATTTTTGAAGTGCTTGAATTACGCTTATCACACATTCAATTTCAGCCCTTACATTTTCAATCCCGATAATTTCAATACCACTTTGCACTATTTCATTATATTTCCCAGTAAGGGACTCATTCGCCCGAAATACATTCCCGCTATAAGTTACTTTAAGAGGAATATCTCCTCTCTGTGTTCCAATTACTCTTGCTAAAGGAATTGTCATATCTGGGCGTAAAACGATAATCCGTCCTTTTTCATCGACAAATTTATACATCTTTTCTTCATCTATCGGCCTGTTTTGAAATGCAAAAACATCATAAAATTCAATTGTAGGTGTCCTTATTTCTTCATAACCTCTCTCTAAAAAGGTCCGTCTTAATTTTTGTTCCACTTCTTCAATTAACGTACATTCTTCGAATAAGTAATCTCTCGTTCCATTCGGATTTGCCCGTTTCCACTTTGTCATCTGAATTCACACACCCTTCCCTCTTTAATTTATGCCCATTCCATCCACCCAAACCGAAAATAAAAAGAGCCTTGTAGACAAAATACCTACAAGGCTCTTTAGTAGAGTGTAGGTACAACGGGAATAACCCTTGTGCCTACACGTTTTCACGTTAGGTTCAAGGGTTTCATGTATGATGATGTAGTTTTGTAAGCATTTTAATAGATTGTACGATATTCATAATACTTACTCCCTTTCTCCTCTGATTTTTTACATATTATATAACAGTTAATTCTGAATGTAAATACATTTCGAATATTCTATTTTTAGTTAATGTGAAGCTACTTTTCTTTCATACTCTTCAATTTCTTGTTCATATTGCATTGTAATGCTGATTTCATCTAGACCATTTAATAATTTTTCTTTCCACATTTTCTCGATTGTAAAATGAAACCTGTGCGTATTCGTAATAATTACTTCATTCTCTAAATCAACTTCCATTTGATCTCTTGCATTCGTTTTGGCAAGTTGTTCACGCATCTCTTTATCCATTACAATCGGTAACATACCATTCTTCATACAATTCATATAAAAAATATCTGCAAATCCTCCGGCGATAATAACGCGGAAACCATAATCCGCAAGCGCCCACGGAGCATGTTCTCTTGAAGAACCACATCCAAAATTATCACCTGTAATTAATATACTTGCTCCTTTTCGTTCTTGTGCATTAAGGGAGAAATTAGGATTTTCATGGCGCTCATTATCGTAACGCCACTCATCAAATAAATATTTTCCAAATCCCGTCCTTTCAATTCTCTTCAAATATTGCTTCGGAATAATTTGATCTGTATCAATGTTATCATTCATAAGTACTGCGGCAGTACCTTTATGAATATGAAATGGTTCCATCGTAACTCTCCTTTCTAATATCAACAAAATGACCATATAACGCAGCTGCTGCAGCCATAGCTGGACTTACTAAATGTGTTCGTGCTCCTTTCCCTTGCCTTCCTTCAAAATTACGATTTGAAGTAGAAGCACAATGTTCTCCTTCAGGTACTTGATCTGGATTCATCCCAAGACACATTGAACATCCAGGCTCTCTCCATTCAAATCCCGCTTCTTCAAATATGCGATGTAAGCCTTTTTGCATCGCCCGCTCTCTCACACTTTTTGATCCTGGTACAACGAGTGCTCGCACACCTTCTTTTACCTTTTTCCCTTTTACAACAGATGCAGCAATTTCTAAATCAGATAAACGTGAATTTGTACAAGAACCAATGAAGACATGCTTAACAGGAATTTCAAACGTACTTTGCCCAGGGCTCAATCCCATATATGAAAATGCTCTTTCATCATTTTCGTTATGCTTCTCTGGTAATTTTTCATCAATAGGAACACCCATACTAGGATTTGTTCCCCAAGTGACATACGGTGCTAAATCCGTAACATCTACCGAAATATGTAAATCATAAATTGCATCTGAATCTGTATAAAGCTCCGACCATTTTCCCGTAAACGTTTCATAGTCTTTCGGTGCATATTCACGCCCTTTTACATAAGAAAATGTTTTCTCATCTGGTGCAATGATGCCAGCTTTCGCTCCCCCTTCAATTGCCATATTGCAAAGTGTCATTCTCTCTTCCATACCCATATCACGAATCGTCTCTCCGTAGAATTCCATTACATGCCCCGTTCCAACCGCTACACCGTACTTTGAGAGAAGATGCAAAATAATATCCTTTGCATAAACTCCTTTCGGTAACTTTCCTTTTAATTCAATCCCCATCGCTTTCGGTTTTCGTTGCCACAACGTTTGAGTTGCTAATACATGTTCTACTTCACTCGTACCAATACCAAACGCTAAAGCACCGAAAGCACCGTGGGTTGCTGTATGGCTATCACCGCATACAATCGTTTTCCCCGGTTGTGTGAGCCCAAGTTCTGGTCCTATAACGTGAACAATCCCTTGCTCTTCATCACCAATATCGGCTAATCGCACCTTAAATTGTTTACAATTGTCACGAAGTGTATCCAATTGCTGCTTCGCAATGCGATCGGTAATATTCCAAACATCTTTCGTTGGAATATTATGATCCATCGTTGCAAACGTTAATTCCGGTCTCCGAACAGTTCGATTTGCAAGCCGCAAGCCTTCAAAGGCTTGCGGTGACGTTACTTCATGAACGAGATGAAGATCGATATATAATAAATCCAATCCATTTTCATTCGTTACAACTACATGTCTTTCCCAAAGCTTATCTAGTAACCTTTTCCCCATTATCTTCCTCTCCCTACTAGTGCCTGCTCTTCCATTTCTTGAATAACTGCCCTCGTAAATGAAGTTGTCGTCTCATTCCCCCCAATATCAGCTGTACATTTCCCAGATTGAAGAACTGCAGAAATTGCCTCTTCAATCGCATACCCTTCTCTCGTTAATCCAAATGATTGCCCAAGCATCATCGCTACTGAACGCATCATCGCAATTGGATTCGCTTTATTTTTACCTGCAATATCTGGCGCTGATCCGTGAATAGGCTCATATAAAGACGGCCCGTTTTCCGCATGGCTCGCTGATGGAAGCATTCCTAATGACCCTGCTAATACAGAAGCCTCGTCGCTCAAAATATCACCAAATAAATTTTCTGTTACGATAACGTCAAATCTCCTTGGGTTTCGAATTAACTCCATAGCAGCTGCATCTACTAAAATGTGCTCTAATTCAACATTAGGATAACGAAGAGCTACTTCTTCCGTAACAGCTCTCCACAATTTACTAGATTCTAAAACATTCGCTTTATCAATAGAGGTTACTTTTTTCTCTCTCTTACTCGCTAATTGAAAAGCATACGACACGATACGTTCAATTTCATGACGATGGTACGTAAGTGTATCGGTTGCCGATTCTTCCGTTCTTTCTTTCGGATAAGAGAAATAAATACCGCCTGTTAGTTCACGAACGACAACGAAGTCAATTTCATCTGCGTTTTTTAATGGCGATAAATGTGCAGTTGCGCTTTCTACTGTTACAGGACGAACGTTCGCAAATACACCAAGTCCTTTTCTTAAAGCTAATAATCCTTTCTCTGGCCTTTCTTTCGCATCATCCCACCGCGGTCCACCAACCGCTCCAAGTAAAACTGCATCACTCGCTAAACAAGCGGCAAGTGTTCGCTGTGGTAATGGTTGCCCATTTAAATCGATAGCCGCTCCGCCAAAGTACTCATCTTGTAAATGAAAGTGATGTCCATATAGCCTCTCTACCATATGCAATACTTCCTTCGCGCTTTCCATAATTTCCGGACCAACACCATCACCCGCTAAACAAACGATACGTTTTTCCAATTAAAACACTCCTTTTTATCTGAATTTTCAGAAATATATTTTGATAAGTAAGGGACGATCCCCTCACTTATCAAACAGTTACTTCACAAGAGTAATAAAAGATTTTAATTTTCCGGCCGCATGAACATACGCTCTCGCCGATGCTTCTAATACGTCTTGCGCAACACCAAAACCTGATACTTGATGAGTTCCTTCTTTTAATTCAACATGAACATGTGCAAGTGCATCTTGACCTTGCGTTATAGATTGTATGCGATAATCCGCTAAGTCACATTCTAATCCTAAAATTCTTTGAATTGCATTATAGATCGCTTCAATACTTCCAGAACCAGTTGCTGCATCTTCGTACATATTTCCTTCCTCATCTTTTAGTACAACCGTTGCACACTGTGTACTATTTGATACGAAATGTACTTGCAATTGAGTAATGCTATATTGCTGGGCCGCAAATGCTGCTTCACCAAGCATAAGCGCACGTAAATCTTCTTCTGTAATTTCTTTTTTACGGTCAGCCAAGTTTTTAAATGCTTCAAACACCACATCTCGTTCTTCTTTTGTAAACTCATAACCAAGTTCTTTCATTTTTTCAGTAAACGCATGGCGCCCGGAATGCTTTCCTAATACAAATAAATTTTGTGACTCTCCAATCAGTGATGGTTCAATAATTTCATACGTCGTTACTTCTTTTAATACACCGTCTTGATGAATACCTGATTCGTGAGCAAAAGCATTTGCTCCAACAATCGCCTTATTTTTCGGTACAACCATACCCGTTAACCGACTTACTAACGTACTCGTCGCTTTAATTTCTTTTAATGTCATAGAGGATTCTGCTTCATAGAAATCTTTTCTAATATGGAGAGCAACCGCGACTTCTTCTAGCGCCGCATTCCCCGCTCTTTCTCCAATTCCATTAATCGTTCCTTCTACTTGTAACGCTCCGCCTTCAACCGCAGCTAACGAATTCGCTACTGCCATCCCAAGATCATCGTGACAATGACAAGAGAAAATTGCTTTTTCATACGACGGAACGGATTCTTGTAAGTATTTAAAGAGAGAATAATATTCTTCTGGATTCGTATATCCAACTGTATCAGGAATATTGATTACATTCGCTCCTGCGCGAATCGCGACTTCTACTGCTTCCGCTAAAAATGCTCTCGATGTTCTTGTTGCATCTTCTGCTGAAAATTGAACTGTTGGAAATAGTGATTTCCCGAGCGTAACCGAGCGATGTATGCTATCTAATACATCTTCTTTTGACATACAAAGCTTATATTTCATATGAATGTCACTCGTAGCTAAAAATACGTGTAAACGAGGAGAGACAGCGCCTTTCACAGCTTCATAGGCTCTTCGAATATCACTTTCTTTCGCTCTAGCTAAACTCATAACCGTAGCATTTTGAATGGTATTTGCGATACGTTTTACCGATTGAAAATCACCTTCAGAAGCTGCTGCGAATCCAGCTTCCATTACATTAATACCAAGTCTCTCTAGTTGCCTCGCAATCTGTAATTTCTCTTGTTCATTTAAATTAACTCCTGGTGATTGTTCGCCATCACGTAGCGTCGTATCCATGAACAAAATTTGCTTCATATTATTTGACCCCTGCCTTTACTCGGGGCTGTACGAAAGGCATCATTTCACGTAATTTACGTCCAACTACTTCGATTTCATGTTCATTTTCTTTCTCATTTGTCGCATGGAAATTTGGTTTTCCTGCTTTATGCTCTGCAATCCAGCCTCTTGCAAATGTACCATCTTGAATTTCTGCTAGCACTGCACCCATCGCTTTCTTCGTATCTTCCGTTACAACGCGTGGTCCTGATACGAAGTCGCCCCACTGCGCTGTATCTGAAACTGAATATCTCATATTTTCAAGTCCGCCTTCATACATAAGGTCAACGATTAGTTTTAGTTCATGTAAACATTCAAAATATGCAACTTCCGGTTGATAACCAGCATCAACTAACGTTTCAAACCCAGCTTTTACTAGTGCAGTCACTCCGCCGCAAAGTACAGCTTGCTCTCCAAATAAATCTGTTTCTGTTTCTTCTTTAAACGTTGTTTCTAATACACCTGCTCTCGTCGCCCCAATTCCATCTGCATATGAAAGTGCCTTTTCAGTCGCAACTCCTGTTGCATCTTGATATACTGCAAATAATGCAGGAACAGCTCCCCCTTCCGCAAACGTACGACGTACTAGATGTCCTGGACCTTTCGGTGCTACTAGAAATACATCTACATTAGCTGGCGGTTTTACTTGATCAAAGTGAACATTAAATCCATGCGCGAAAACGAGAGAATTGCCGCCTTGTAAGTTTGGTGCAATTTCAGCTTCATATACTTCCGGCTGTAATTCATCAGGTAGTAGAATCATTACTACATCTGCTTTTTCTGCTGCTTCCGCTACTGTATAAACAGAAAAACCGTCTTCTTTCGCCTTATCCCATGACTTCCCTTTCCTCAGTCCTACTACCACATCAAATCCGTTATCACGTAAGTTTTGCGCATGCGCATGGCCTTGCGATCCATATCCGATGATTGCTACTTTCTTTTCCTTTAATACATTTACCGTTACGTCTTTTTCATAATAAACTTTCGCCATTTTCATTTCCCCCTATTTTTTAAATAATTATTGAATTAACATAACTTGTTTATCTTGTTTTTTCATACTACGTGTAAATGCTGTTACACCTGTTCTAGCAATTTCTTTCAAACCATATGGACGAAGTAATTCAATTAACGCTTCTACTTTCTCCTGGGTACCTGTTACTTGCACCACTATGGAATCCTTCCCAACGTCTATTACAGCGGCTCGGAACGGTTCAATTAAACTATATAATTCTGCTCTTGCTACAGACGTTGCTACTTTAATAAGTGCAAGTTCTCTAGCGATCATCGCTTCTTCTGTAATATCTGATACTTTCAGTACATCGATTTGCTTATGAAGTTGTTTAATTAACTGCTCAACTTGCTGTTCATTTTCAACGTGTACAACAATCGTCATTCTCGAAATATCCGATGATTCCGTATGACCTACTGAAATACTTTCAATATTAAAATGTCTACGTGTCATAACACCTGTAATTCGATTTAACACACCGCTTTGATTTCGAACTGTCGCTGTTACAATTCTCTTCACCTTTTCTCCACTCCCTCCATTTGATGAACGCCTTTTCCTGGGGCAACCATCGGCATTACCTTTTCGGATTGAAGTACGCGGCAATCAATTACAACAGGCTCTCTTAACTCAATTGCATACTGTAATTGTTGCTTTGCAAGAAGTGGGTCTTCAATACGAACACCTTTTATGCCATAAGCATTGGCAAGCGCAACAAAATCTGGTTGGCATGAAAGTAAGGAGTGCGAATATCGCCCATTATAAAATTCCTCTTGCCATTGTCTTACCATCCCTAAAGCTTCATTATTTAAAATAAAAACTTTAACTGGTAAAGAATGCTCTTTTAACACACTAAGTTCTTGCAAGGTCATTTGAAATCCAGCATCACCGACAATTGCAATAACTAGTTCTTCAGGCTTTGCGATTTGTGCACCTATTGCTGCTGGAAACCCGAAGCCCATTGTTCCCAACCCCCCAGAGGTTACCCATCTATCTGGGTTTTTCAGCGGATAATATTGAGCTGCCCACATTTGATGTTGCCCAACATCTGTCGTTACAATCGCTTCTCCTTTCGTAATTTCGTATAGCATATCAATTGCATATTGAGGTTTAATACGCTCTGCATGTTCTTTGTAAGAAAGAGGGTATTTTTCTTTTCTACTATTCAATAATGAGAGCCAATCATTGTGATTTACTTCCCCTTCCTTAAAGTTGAGTAGAGCTTCTAATGCTTGCTTTGCACTCGCAACAATAGGGATTTCAGTCGGCACATTTTTCCCAATTTCCGCTGGATCAATATCTATATGTGCGACAATCGCCTCTTTAGCAAAATAAGCTAAATTTCCAGTAAGACGATCATCAAACCTTGCACCTATATTAATAAGTAAGTCACATTCGTATAACGCCATATTTGCGGTGTATGAACCGTGCATTCCTCCCATCCCTAGAAATAGTTCATCATCTGGCGGAAACCCACCAAGACCAAGTAATGTATGAACAACTGGAATATGATATTTGCGAGCAAAACTTGTTAATTCTTTCGATGCTTTCGCATGCAATACACCTGCTCCAGCTAAAATTAACGGTTTTTTTGAAGTCGCAATCGCTTGTAATAATTTGTTTATTTGTAGTAGATTCGGTTCGTAATTAGGCTGGTATCCTGGTAAATCCATTTGTACATCACTACATCGCTCACCTTTCTCTACTACCATATCTTTCGGAAGGTCAATTACGACTGGGCCTGGTCTTCCTGTTCTAGCGATATGAAATGCTTCTTTAATAATTCGGGGTAAATCCGATGCTTTTCGTACTTGATAATTATGTTTTGTCACCGGCATCGTAAGCCCCATAATATCAGCTTCTTGGAAAGCATCACTCCCGATTAACGTTGTTGCTACTTGCCCTGTAAATACAACAAGTGGCAATGAATCAATCATCGCGTCAGCTAGACCAGTAATAACATTTGTAGCACCCGGTCCACTTGTTGCAATTACCACTCCTGGATTTCCTGTAATTCTTGCATATCCTTCAGCAGCATGAATTGCACCTTGCTCATGCCTCGTTA
Source organism: Bacillus sp. P4_E1 (assembly GCF_056401715.1). Classification (NCBI taxonomy): domain Bacteria; kingdom Bacillati; phylum Bacillota; class Bacilli; order Caryophanales; family Bacillaceae; genus Bacillus; species Bacillus sp. P4_E1. The sequence continues at coordinate 40,378 of NZ_JBFUIV010000005.1, read as the reverse complement.
AAATATGCGGAATTTCACAATCATAAAGCGCATCATATAGAGGTAAAACCGCACCACCTGGATAACCAAAAATCACCTCTACTCCTTCCTTTTCTAGCGCTTCTAACAATAGCTGTGCACCAGTTGCCAGTTTCTCTTCCGTTTTTGAAGACATTTTTCTTATAAGCCCCCTTTTTTAAAACATTTATAAAATAAAAAAATCCTACGTCCACACTCCAGCTATGTGCTGAAGGGACGAAAGATTTCGCGGTACCACCCTTCTTTGCAAGATTACTCTTGCCTCAGTGACTCGGGATATGAGTCTAGCTAATAACGGAGCTACCGTCTAAGCCTAAACAAACGTTTCAGCTTAGCACTCAAGGGTGATGTTCGTCGACGTGAACCATCGGTTTCCAGCAACCACCGACTCTCTGTGAGGCTTCACAGTCAACTACTCCTCCCTATCAACGCTTTATCATGTCATAAGAGCTATTATCCAACTTTATTTTCTTCGTAAATTTTCTCTCCATCTTCTACAACTAATTTACGGAATTCTTCTAATAAACGATTCGTATGTGGCCCTGTTCTACCTAAACCAATCGTTCTTCCATCTACTGTCGTAACAGCAATTACTTCAGCAGCTGTTCCTGTTAAAAACACTTCATCAGCTACATATACATCATGCCTTGTAAATAATTCTTCTCTTACGTCATATCCAAGTTTTTCGCCGATTTCTAAAATCGCGTTTCGTGTAATACCTTCTAACGCTCCAGCAGAACTTGGTGGTGTAATTAATTTATTTCCCTTCACAATAAATACATTATCTCCAGAGCCTTCAGCTACATATCCTTGGTCATTTAACATAAGTGCTTCTTGTACTCCAGCTAATTTCGCCTCAATGCGAACTAAAATATTATTTAAGTAATTTAAAGATTTTACTTGAGGCGATAAAACATCCGGGCGATTGCGACGCGTTGCAACTGTTATAATCGGAATCCCTTTTTCATAATATTCTTGTGGAAATAAAGATAATTGCTCTGCAATTACTACTACATTTGGTTTCGTACAAGAATCGGGATCTAATCCCAAGTTCCCAGGTCCTCTTGATACAACGAGGCGGATATATCCATTAGATAGTTTGTTTTGTCGAATCGTTTCAACAACGATTTTCATTGCTTCTTCTAACGTATATGGAATTTCTAACATGATGGATTTCGCTGATTCATATAACCGGACAAGATGCTCTCTCAAACGGAAAACATTACCGCTATATACCCTAATTCCTTCGAACACTCCATCGCCATATAAATAGCCATGATCATATACTGAAACCTTTGCTTCGTCTTTTGGAACAAATTCTCCATTTAAGAAAATCCACTGCTCGTTCACTTGAAAGCGCCCCCTATGTTCTATGAGTTTTTTATTGTTTCCTAGTCTACTCTCCTTTTCAAATAAATCAAGTGAATTTTTAGAAAATTTTTAATTTTTAATCGTACGTACATCTTTGTTTATATTGATTTAATAACATTGTTAACGTTTACAAAAAGTCAAAAAAATTTTTTCGTCAAATTCTACTAAAAAAATATTTGTTTAAAAGAAGGGTTTTCGCCAATTGATACGAATCTATTGTATTCAATAAACGGACGTCCGATTTTATAAATCCGGGAATATACAACGACTTTTGGTGAAAAAGGGGGAAAATAACAAAAATAACGCTGTCTAAAAATAACATTCATATTTTTCATTTAGTAATCATAATCCTATTTTTAAAAAACAATTTGTCAAATTGAAGGAGGAAATAACAATGGCGTGTGTACAAATTAAAGGAACGAGACAAGAGGTAGTAGAAATGCTACAACTATTTGATCTAATGGATACGAAAGGATTTTGTAAATTCAATAATTACGTTGAAGTAGAACCAAATAGTAGGAAACATAACAACTACACAGCTTCAATCGATATTCAGTCTAATAACAGCTCAGCACAAGATACATTAAATGATCAATTCGTTAGTCAAATGCTTACTGGTGTATATAACGACTAAATAAATATTCTCTTCCTACCATTTTTTCATAAATATATGCTATGGACTTGAGCATACTAGCAACTAGATGGTAGGAGGTGAAAATTATGGCTAGAATTGGTGTTGAGAACTCTTTAACAGATGTTCAACAAGCTCTTCAGCAACAAGGACATGAAGTCGTTTCACTTAACTCTGAAAATGATGCACATGGGTGTGATTGTTGCGTTGTAACCGGGCAAGATTCTAATATGATGGGCATTGCAGATACATCGATAAAAGGATCTGTAATTAAAGCACATGGTTTAACAACAGATGAAATTTGTCAGCAAGTTGAAAACCGCACTTAATCATTTTTATCACATTATTTGTGAGCTAACATGTAAAGAGAATGGAATGGTCCCACTGATTATAGTTTCAATTTATTTATAGAAAGAGGGCTCCTTTTCAAAAGGAGCCCTCTTTTTTATATTCACCTAACGGGAAAGTAACATATACTGGATGAAAGCCCTACCTCTCTCTCATCATTACGGTTCCACTGACCGCTCCTTGATTCACTAGTATACATATAAAGCTTACATATACAATTTATAGGGTTTGTTCACAAAAGTTGTTGGTAAGACTACCCGATCTTTCGCAAACTTTTCGTATTATATTCATAAGATTTATTTACTTTACACTAGCTTTAACCGAGACACGAATTAAAATTCTAACACCAATACAATAACTTGTCAACATTTTTTACAAATTAAAAACAGACATTAACGGTTTGTCTGTTTTAGAATGGAGCTTTTTCTTTTATTACATATACAACAAAACCGCTTACTAACATACATAAGCCAACTACTAAGTTTTTGATATTAATCATAAATTCCTCTCCCTTATTCCACACATCATATATATTTACAGTTCAATTATTCCGATCGTCATAAAGCGCACTTTTTCTAATATATCATAATTCCTAAAAAATGCAAGTTCACTTTTGGCGACCATTCACAAATTTATCCACAGTGCTTGGCACAGTATTTAACGCTTTTTCAATTAAATGTGTACTACTATTGAGATGCAACACTTGCACACCGTTAGAACCAACTACTAAAAAAGCAACTGGGCTAATAGAAACCCCAGCCCCGCTTCCGCCTCCGAATGGATGACTTTGCTTGTTCTCTTTATGCTGCCCTTGTCCGCCGTTATGTTTTTCGGAAATAAAATCACCTTTAAAGTCACTTCCACCAGCTCCAAAACCAAAAGCCACTTGAGATACTGTTAATACTACATTTCCGTCAGCTGTTGAAACCGGACTTCCAACAATCGTATTTACATCTACCATCTCTTTTAAATTTGTCATTGCTGTTTTCATTAAATTTTCAATTGGATGTTCCATTATGTACTACACCCTTTCCTCATTATTCTTTTTTATACTTTCCAAAATAGAGGAAGTCATACTAAGTTTTCCTATTTCGAAAAAACATTTTCCACTTTCCAATTGGATATTACTCCCTGTACATGCTCGGATAAAGTGAAACTTTAATCAGTGGAGGTTTTGTTCATCCCCCACTGATTATTAGCCCACACCAATCGGGCGTTCACGAGTCGCAGGGCTCCAGCCAAATTTTGAGGTGGGAGTCTTACTGCTCGCAAATAGCGGGATAAAAACAGTAAAGAGAAACATACTACTATTGAACCTTGTTATGAAAGGAGTCCTTACTTTGACTGAGAAATTTGATGAATATAAAAAAAGAGATCGAATAGATAGTGATTATAAAGAAGAATACGCAGCTGAAGTTGCACCACAGCGTATCGATTATGATGATAAAGATAACGATGATGTAAGATCGTCTGCAGCTGGATCGACTGCTGGTTTCATTGCTCTTGCCTTAGCAATATTATCATTATTCACATTCCCAACACTATTTGGTCTTGTTTCTGTTCTACTTGGTATTTACGCTTATAATCGCGGGGCTACTGTAACTGGCGGTACCGCTGCCATTGTGGGTGGTATCGCTGCACTCATTGCGATTTTATTCCGAGTGGCGCTTATTGGTTTATTGTTCTCTCTTTTTTAAAAAGAAAAAGGTATCTCGCTTTATGCGGGATACCTTATCCTGTAAATACATCTTCTGATGGATATTTAATTTTTTGTTTTGCTGGTCGTGCCAAAGAGAACACAAGTGTTAACGGTCCGATTAATCCACAAAACATAACAAACATAATAATACATTTTCCAAACGCCGATAGCTTCGCAGTAATCCCCATTGTTAACCCTACTGTACCAAACGCTGAAATTGTCTCAAATAATAACTGAATAAAACTGAAGTCTTCTGTAAGCATTAATACAAATACCGCTGTAAAAATAAGTATTTGACTAGCAACGACAATTGCTAACGCTCTCGTTACTGTCGACATTTTAATCGTACGCTGAAACAAAACAAAATCCTCTTTCTTTCTAAAGAAAGAAAGAACTGACGTAATTAAAATAACGAATGTCGTTAACTTAATTCCACCGCCTGTCGATACACTTCCCGCACCAATAAACATTAATACCATTGTAAATAGTATCGATGACTCTTCCATCCCCCCATAATCTACCGTGTTAAAACCAGCTGTACGAGGTGTAATTCCTTGGAAGAACGAAGCCCATAATTTTTCATTTAAAGATAAGTGCCCCAAAGTCTTCACATTATTATATTCCAATACAAAAATCACAATCATCGCAATAACATTAAGTGCTATCGTTCCAACAATCATGATTTTGGAGTGCAGTGATAATTTTCGGAAACTACGGCTATACCATATATCAATTAATACCGTAAACCCTAACCCTCCTATTACAATTAAAGAACAAATCCCAATATTAATAATAGGATCTCCTACATATCTTGTTAAATTATCTGGCCAAAGCGCAAAGCCGGCATTATTATATGACGCAATAACGTGAAAAATACTATAGTATAAACCTTTTCCAAAACCAAACTCTGGAATAAAGCGAATCGATAAAAAGATAACTCCAATTAGCTCAATACAAATAGAAAAAATAAAAACACGTTTTACTAATTTCACAAGACCACCAATATTTGTTTGATTAAATGCTTCTCCAATTAATAATCGGTGGCGTAAACCAATTTTTTTCCCTAATACCCAAACAATTAAAATGGCTATCGTCATAAGACCGAGACCACCCGTTTGAATTAAAAACATAATAACAATTTCACCAAACATCGTAAACGTACTCGCAGTATCTACAACACCTAAACCGGTTACAGTCGCTGCCGACGTAGCTGTAAAGAAAGCATCTACCCAACTAATATGTACTTTCGTTGCAAACGGTAACTTTAATAACAATCCTCCGACCACAATTAAACAAAAAAAGCCTAATGCTAAAATTTGTGGTGGATTCAATCGTATAAAACGATTATACAACCCTTGTTTTTTTGCTACTTCCATATCACTAACTCCCTTTATCAAGTGAAGCTTTTATCCCCTCATAAATAAAGACTCTTTAAGAGCCTACAAGTAGCGGGATAAACCTTATATTCTTATAATATAGTTGAGCATAATCCTTTTTTTCATAGATTTCAACTTTTATTTATATTCAGACTCCTATCGTTTTACAAAAGAATATTTTCTATTATATCTCCACTTATACTATGACTCTTACAACAACTATTTTATCCCTTTTCAAATTCCCATATCTTTCACTCCAAGTTCACACGAGGGTCACATCTACCTTTTATAGTATATGTATCGGAGCTGTTCCTCCCTAATTTATAAGACATTCCCCAGTGTCTTGAACAGCTTTCCATCCCTAATTAAATTGACATAAATTGTCCCCTTCCTTGACCATCCTATATGTGATGGTCTTATTTTTTTATTCTTTCTATCTTTTATTTGAAACTCCCTCTCTCTTTCACTCCATGTTCACAAGAGGATCACATCCACCTTTTATAGTATATGTATCGAAGCTGTTCAAGACATTCCCCAGTGTCTTGAACAGCTTTCCATCCCTAATTAAATTGACATAAATTGTCCCCTTCCTTGACCATCCTATATGTGATGGTCTTATTTTTTTATTCTTTCTATCTTTTATTTGAAACTCCCTCTCTCTTTCACTCTATGTTCACACCAAGGTCACATCCAACTTTTATAGTATACGTATCGAAGCTGTTCCTCCCTAATTTATAAGACATTCCCCAGTGTCTTGAACAGCTTTCCATCCCTAATTAAATTGACATAAATTGTCCCCTTCCCTTGACCATCCTATATGTGATGGTCTTATTTTTTTGTTTACTCTATCTTTTATTTAAAACTCCCTCTCTCTTTCACTCCATGTTCACACGAGGATCACATCTACCTTTTATAGTATACGTATCGAAGCTGTTCCTCCCTAATTTATAAGACATTCCCCAGTGTCTTGAACAGCTTTCCATCCCTAATTAAATTGACATAAATTGTCCCCTTCCTTTGACCATCCTATATGTGATGGTCTTATTTTTTTATTCTCTCTTTCTTCTTACTTAAAACTTCCCCTCTATTTCACTCTATGTTCACATCTATCTTTTATAGTATATGTATCGAAGCTGTTCCTCCCTAATTTATAAGACATTCCCCAGTATCTTTGAATAGCTTCCATCCCTAATTAAATTGATATAAATTGTCCCCTTCCCTAGGCCATCATGTGATGGTCTATTTTTTTTCCAAATACATAAATGTATTCTTTCCACATATTTCAGCAAAACTGGACTATATACATTGAAACAGACAGTTTTATACTAAATATTCAGAAAATATTGTCAAAATAGGTATTTTTTCGGTATAATTAATTTAGAAAGCAATTTTACAAAAACAAAAGGGGGGGTTTTATTGAAACAAACAAAGGCAATCTTAATTGCATTATTTCTCGGTCTAGTTGTCGGACTCACTTTAAATTTAGCTGCTCCATCTATTTTTGAGCCATTGAATCAATATGCGTTCAATCCAATTGGTCAACTGTTTATTCGACTTATTAAAATGCTAGTTGTTCCTGTTGTGTTCATTTCTATCGTACTTGGGGCTGCTGGTCTTGGAGATCCGAAACAACTTGGAAGAATTGGTTTAAAATCAATTTCATTCTTTCTCGTAACAACAGCTGTCGCTATCTCTATTGCAGTTACATTTGCACTTATCATAAAACCAGGAGCTGGCGGTAACTTTAAAACAGACGGGCTTAAGTATGAAGGTGCAAAAACTGAAACATCTTTCGTTGATACATTGCTGAATATTGTGCCAGATAATCCAGCAAAAGCGATGGCTGATGGGAACATGCTACAAATTATTGCCTTTGCCGCATTGATCGGACTCGGTTTAGCTGTTTTAGGAAAACGAGTTCAAGGTATCCATTCATTACTTGAACAGGGCAACGAATTAATGATGTATCTTGTTAATCTTGTCATGAAATTAGCTCCAATCGGAACATTCGGGTTGCTCGCTTCGTCCGTTGGTAAAATGGGTCTTGCAGGCGTCGCTGCGATGTTCAAGTATATGATTGTCGTTATGTTGGTACTCATTATTCACGGTGTCTTCGTATACGGCGGCTTATTAAAGGTACTAGCCAAAGAAAGTATTATTCGTTTCTTTAAACATTTCGGTCCGGTAATGGCAATTGGGTTTAGTACATCTAGCTCTAATGCGTCCCTTCCATTTGCCATGAAAACCGCCCAAGAAAAACTTGGAGTTCCAAAAGCGATAAGCTCTTTTGTACAACCACTAGGTGCAACGATTAATATGGATGGTACCGCTATTATGCAAGGGGTAGCAACTGTATTTATCGCTCAAGTATACGGCGTTGAACTTACATTACCACAATTAGCTATGGTCGTATTAACTGCTGTACTAGCTAGTATCGGTACTGCAGGTGTACCAGGTGTTGGACTAGTAATGCTTACGATGGTTTTAAATCAAGTAAATCTACCAGTAGAAGGCATTGCTTTAATTATCGGTATTGACCGCATTCTAGATATGTCTAGAACTGCTGTAAATATTTCCGGTGATGCAATTTGTGCAATGATTGTTGCAAAATCAGAAGAAAAATATAATACGGATCAATCTGCAGCATCTTAAATCAAAAAAGGAGTGAATCATTTCACTCCTTTTTTGATTTACTTCCTTTTTTCGAACGATATTCTTTTCCTTTATTATCATTTCCCGTTTCAAATTCAGTACTAAACTCCTGCTGGAATTGCCCTGATTTTGGTGAACCTTGATTTCCACTTCCTTGACTACCATTACGATTCGTCATATTTCTCCCTCCTTCCTTTATTAGTAGTATGGCGCTCTATCTTTTTTCATACACATTTTATTTTTTATCATCTATTACACACAGAAGAAGACCTTCCATATATGAGGAAGGTCTTCTTTTTAATTAGGTAAGCGTTTTCTTATTTGTAATTATTTAAATAAGTTTTTTAGAAATAGATATCATTATATCCATTTCATCTTCTGAAAGTGCGGAAAATCTTTCTTGTAAATATTTCTTTTTCTCACCTTCCATTTTCGCAACTAACTCTTTCCCTTGTTCTGTAATCTCTAAATATACAACTCGGCGATCTGATGTAGAACGTGAACGAGTTACAAAGCCTTTATTAATTAATTTTTCTGTAACAGCTGTAATATGACTATTCGACACATTTAACTCATTAGCTACACGTGAGACCATTTCTTTATTCGTACGGTTCAATATTCTAAGGACAATGAACTCATTCCACGGTATGTAACCACCAAATATTTTTCCAATATCATTACGCAACGTGCGAAACATTGCAAAAACATTTGTCGATAGTTCTTCCATTAATTGTTCTCGATTTTGAGACAACTTCGACAGCCCCTTTTATTTAATTTAGTTAAATAAAAACCTTATTAATAATTTTACACGAAATCTTACTTTTTGTCACCTTATTTCCCCATAATTCGTAGTTTTTTAATAGATATTTCATGGTACAATGAAATTGATTTTCCAAAAAAAGGAGTTGGGGTAATGAGTGAAGAAGACAAACTTTCTAATCTCAGTCTAAAAGATAAGACTATTATTATTAGTGTTGTTATTCTTATTCTCATTATATTCTTTGCATTTATATTTTTTGTATATGTGGGAATCTTTCATATTACAGGTATAGAATATTCATCAAGAACAGCTCTACTACTCTTTTTTTTACTCATTCTTTTATTAGACGGTATTACATATTTTATATTCATTTTCTTTAAAGTGCTCCTACATCCAATGATGACAAGTATGCCCAATTGGCTCTCAATTGCTCTGCTCTCTATAATTGAAATTACGTTAGATTGGTTTGTCATACATACCGCCGATGACTGGATAGAGAGTGTACAAATGCCCAACATAGCTGAATTATGTGTCGCACTATTCCTTTACACACTAAATAAATTATTTAGTGATAAGAAAGAGTAAGAATACAAGCTTTTCTATATAAAAATTGGTACAATAAAAATAAATCATACTAAAGAGGTGTTACTTATGAACTTACTACAATGGGCTGATAAAGGCATGTCCTTTGATACATATGTGAATGAAATGAAAGTAAACCAATACGAGCTACTACACATTTACAATAACTTTTTAATTCCAAATGAATTACTTCCAGTTTTAGAAGAACGTCAAAATGATGGCTGGCGCGTTATCGTATTAACAGCTGACTGGTGCGGCGACGCTCTTTTATGTGTACCTGTTATGAAACGAATTTCTGAAGTTGCAAATATTGATATGCGTTTATTAATTCGCGATGAAAACTTAGAGTTAATGGATCAATACTTAACAAACGGAACAGCACGTGCGATTCCAATCTTTATTTTCATTGATAAAGACGGAAATGAACAAGCCGTCTTTGGACCACGAGCTCCAAAAATACAAGAATTAGTAACTTCAATGCGCGCTACATTACCTGAAAAAGAAGATCCAACATTCGAAGAGAAACAAAAAGAAATGTATGCTAATTTCCGTGCTACATTAGCTGATGATACTTCTCTTTGGGAACATGTAATGGAAAGCATGATTGAAAAAGTAGTAAAATAAAAAACCTGCCGATTTCGGCAGGTTTTTTATTTTACTAAATTATAATCCTTTTTTCTGAGAACATACAGCATCTACGCACGCTGCTAAACGTTCCATTTCACCCATGTATATTCCACGTGTCATCCACCCAGTCAACTTGTACATAATCTTATATAAAAAATTCTTCGGTTCAAATTCTACAATTAAAGTAAGCGATGTACCTTCTTCATCCTCTTCTAACATATAAGTTGCAGCTGTATAGCCTTGCTTCATCTCACATCCAACTGAAACGATATACGGTTCATCATACTCTAAAATTTCCGCCTCAAATTCATATATTTTCTTCCCCATCTTTTGCACAGATATATATTTGTCACCTTCACGAGGGTTTTCAACATCTATATTTGAAGGATACCTATTTTCTACCATAAAGGTACTCCATTCTAGTATTTTCTCGTCATTGTGTACATAATCAAATACAACATCAATTGGTGCTGGAATTACTATTTCTATTGCAAAACTCACTAAATTGCTCCTCTCAAATACCCTATCGATTTCCTTAAAATTATTATAACGAAATCATTATGGCATATTTCACATGGTGAAATACAAGTAATTGAAGGTAAAAGTTTCATTTTTCTCTTTCTATAAAAAAATACCCTACAGAGTAGACTTTTTTTCAAGTGTCTATTCTATAGGGTATTGCTGATATTTTATACTTACATAATGAAGAAATAGAATACCGCAGCTAAAATGAAACGGTAGTAAGCGAACGGTGTTAGTTTTACACGACCTAATAATTTTAAGAATGAAACAATTGCAAGCATCGCAACAACGAATGCTGTAATAAATCCAGTTGCAAATAACGGTATATCAGCCACGCTTAATATATCCCAGCTTTTAATTAAATCTAAGGCACTTGCAGCTACCATCATTGGCACCGCTAGAATAAATGTATATTCCGCTGCCGCTGTATGCGAAACACGTGCTAATAAACCACCACTTATTGTTGATCCAGAACGAGAAAATCCTGGCCAAAGTGCTAAACATTGGAACATTCCGATTGTAAATGCTTGCTTATATGTGATTTCATCTAACGTTCTTGCTGTACTTGGTTTTGAAAACTTCTCAGCAACAATCATTAAAATACCACCAGCTACTAAACTAATAACAACCGGTCCTGGACCGAATAAAACTTCTTTAATTGCGCTATGGAATAGTACGCCGAGTATGCCGGCAGGAATCATCCCGATAATAATATGTAATAAATTTAAAGATGGTCCATCAGTTACTTTCCCTATTCCAACTAATGACCATAAACGTTTCCAAAATATAACAACAACTGCTAAAATCGATCCCAACTGAATAACAACTTCGAAAACTTTCGCTCTATCGTCTTCAAATCCAATTAAGTGTCCTGTTAAAATCATATGTCCTGTTGATGATACTGGTAAAAACTCTGTTAAACCTTCAACAGCACCCATGATTAATCCAATTAACCAATCAGCCACAAGTAGTGCCTCCTTAATAACGAATATGTAATTTTTTCACACCTTATCATAATACCTTATCCCTTTTCAAAGTGCATCCTTTTTTTATTGATTTCATTTGTTGTATACGCTTATTTCTTTTCTATTTTTTGATTAAATTGTATGATAATAAGAGTTTGTTTTTTACGTTGAAAGGGGATTTTATGAAAGAAACTACTTCATTCTCACAAAAGTTAAAGCAATTTTTATTACTCTTTTTCCCGATTTTTGTAACGCAAATGTCATTATTTGCGATGAGCTTTTTTGATACGACAATGTCAGGACATGCGAGTCCTATTGATTTAGCGGGTGTTGCTATCGGAACAAGTATATGGCTTCCCGTTAGTACCGGCTTAACAGGAATTTTAATGGCTACTACTCCTATTGTTGCACAGCTCGTTGGATCAAAGAAAAAGGAGGACGTTCCCCACATTGTCATACAAGCAGTATATTTAGCAATTTGTGCTAGTTTCGTTGTTATCCTTATCGGATTCTTCGCTGTTTCACCTATTTTAAATGGCATGCAATTAGAAGAACCCGTGGAACGTATTGCAGCACAATTTTTAATTATTATCGCGATTGGAATTATCCCTTTATTTACTTACACCGTTTTACGCGGGTTTATTGATGCATTAGGAAAAACTCGAACAACGATGATTATTACATTACTATCATTACCAATTAATGTAGTATTAAATTACTTATTAATTTTTGGTCACTTTGGCTTTCCAAAACTCGGTGGTGTTGGTGCGGCAATCGCTTCTGCAGCAACCTATTGGTGTATTTTAATTATTACGGTTATTATTATTCGTACGAAAGAGCCTTTCGCTTCTTTCAATATCTTTAAACAGTTATACCGTCCTTCCTTTACAATTTGGAAGGAATTCCTGAAACTTGGCGTCCCTATCGGATTTGCTATCTTTTTTGAGACGAGTATTTTCGCTGCGGTAACACTTATGATGAGTAATTTTAGTACGACAACAATAGCAGCACATCAAGCAGCTATGAACTTTGCTTCCTTGTTATATATGACTCCTTTAAGTTTAGCAATGGCAATGACGATAGCCGTTGGATTTGAAGTTGGAGCAAAACGATACAATAATGCGAAACAATATGGATTTATCGGAATTGGGTTAGCCCTTGCTTTCGCTCTTTTATATTCAATCCTTCTTTATTTCTTTGATGATGAAATTGCTTCTATTTATACGACAAATGCAAATGTCCATCATTTAGCTAAAGAATTTCTTATATTCGCGATTTTATTTCAAATTTCAGATGCGATTGCAACTCCAGTACAAGGAGCACTTCGTGGTTATAAAGACGTAAATGTTGCCTTAATTATGACATTAATAGCTTATTGGGTAATAGGTCTACCTCTTGGCTACATGTTAGCAACTTATACTGACTGGGCAGCAAAAGGTTATTGGATCGGTCTTATTATCGGTCTAGCATTTGGAGCAATCTTCCTGCTTATCCGTCTCTTTCAAGTACAAAGAAAATATACAACGCAAAGCAGCCGCTAATGATATAGCGGCTGTTTTCTTCATGCATATTTTTTCTTGTAACGTGTAACATAATGAAAAAGAAAGGTGGATACATATGGACGAAAAACAAAAGAAACAATCATTCGATGAAGAATTCGCCCCTGAAATTTCACCTGGATATCGGCAAGATGTACATAAGCCACCTAAATATAAAAACACTTCTTTTTTAATGGGCATTACCATTTTCGCAGCTGTATTACTCGTGCTCATCATTTTCGTCTATTTTTAAGGAAGGGTGGTCTATTATATGAAGAAACAAGATTCAAATCGTTCAAAAAGAACTGTTAAAACAGAAAAAGGATATGCAGGAGATTCTGTTCATACACTGAAACAAGTTGAGCAAGGAAATTTATACATTGCTCAAAAAGAACTTGGTCAACAAAATGAAAATCTTTAAAGTCCCTCTGCTTCTAGAGGGATTTTTCATTGTACGTACTGTTTTTGATCTAACACCATAAATATATTATTAACCTTTACAATTTTCATGTCATAATTTAATTTCATTTCACTTCTCTTACCATTTTCAATACCAGCAACGTACGCTACAGCATGATAGCGAAAACTCTCATCTGTCTCTTCACGTATCTCTTCGTTTGTAAATTTATACTCTAAATCCCGAAAACGGTTTGGGTAATAATTTTCTATTAACTGTTCATACCCTCTATTTACAAATATTTCTTCACCTTTTCGTTTCACATCTTCTTTATTATTAAACTCAAACACTGATAGTTGCACTGTCACAAAGTGTTCTCCTATCATTTTCATTTCTTTATCAGTTAAAGTTTCTATACTTTTGTTCTTTAATTCCTTATTTAACTCGTAGCGATCTATCGGTTTAAAGGTAGCAAAAACCTCCTCTTTATATGGCCAAAACAATCCAAAAGCGATACATAGAGAAATGATTAATATTCTTTTCTTCGTAATGCACCCCACCCTCCTCCATAATGATAGTTATATTTTAACATATAGAAAGAAAATTCTGATATCATAAAGTGGAATAACCTACCTTTAACTTAGAAACGAGGAACAATTATGGACTCTTACAAACAATATATAAAAGAAGCTCTACCAGATCTTTCTATACATTCATATATGCAAAATGAAGAAGGGTGGGATAATATAACTGTTATTATAAATGATGAACTACTATTTCGTTTCCCACGAAAACTTGAATATGCAAACCGAATTCCGTTAGAAAAAGAACTGTGCACAATTCTTTCTCATTCATTACAAGAAATCAAGATTCCTAAGTATCATTTATTGTATAAGAATAATTGTAATACTGTTCCATTTTGCAGCTATTATCCTCTCATTCATGGTGAACCGTTAACAACTGAACTAGTTGCAAAGCTAGAGAAAAAAGAACTTGAAGTAATTATTACACAATTAGCCACTTTCCTTGCGGCTTTACATAGTATTCCTTTAAAACGTGTTGAAACGCTAGGATTCCCTATCGAAAAAACACTTATCTACTGGAAAGAGCTACAAACAAAATTAAATCAATATTTTACTAACAATCTTACTTCATTACAGAAATCAGCCTTAAATCGTTTATTCGAAAATTTCTTTACCTGTATAGCTAAATCTACCTTTCAAAATACAATCATCCATGCTGACTTTACACATCATCACATTTTATTTAACAACCTGCACAAAAACATTTCGGGAGTTATTGATTTTGGTGATGCTCAAATTGGCGATCCTGCTTTTGATTTTGCTGGACTATATTATGATTTCGGTCATGAGTTTACTACTTCTGTATATGAACAATACAGTGCACGTATTTCTCACCACGATCCATTACTCATTCACCGCATCACTACCTTTTATCAATACAGCCCTTTACTACATAACCTTATTTATAACATTGAAACAAACAACGAAATAACATTAAAGGAGAATGAAGAACAGCTTAAAGCAATACTACAGGGACGAGATTAAATTCTCTCCCTATACTCTCTCCTCATACATCATTAACTTTTTATCCATTTCAACAATAACTTTATACAATTGAAACGCCTGTAAAATTTGCAGTTGAATTCCAAAAGGAGCATTCTGTTCTTTTAACCATTGAAATACTGCCGTTTCATCTTTCATTGATTATTCCTCCTCTTATTAAAATCTGCTACTTATATACCGTAAATGATGAAAAGCTTTTCATGTCAATAACAAAAAAGGATGCAAATTTGCATCCTTTAATGTACTATATTTTTCTTCTGCTTCGCTTCTTTCTTTACTTCTTCCCTTTGGCATTCACTACGAAACGCACAACTCATACACTCAGAACGAAAATGACGCTCTGTATAGTGCTCAGGTTGCTGCAACATTTCTTTCATTCTAAATAAATCATCCATTCCAGTTATAATATCTTCCTGCTTTGGAATGTACTCATACTTAGTTCCTTCTATTAAATTAATAACTTCAATTTTCCCTGGAAGAATACCGAAAGCTTTATAACTGAATACTGTCATTAGCTTCTGACAAAGAGCAAGCATTTCCTCATCCGCATCGATAACATACTTTTTAATTACAAACGATTCAGCACTCCACTCACCAACTTCAAATGTCAATGACATGTGGACACCTAACTCTTCCATATATGTTTGAAACTTCTCATATAAAAATAACGGCGGTGCCTGACTATCATCCCTTTCAACAAACTGTAATAAGTGATCAGTTAGCTTCGCTAAAACAATATAGTACTCCGCCTTTGAAGCAAACATATTAATTCTTACTTTTTTCCAATACTTTTCTATTAATATTAAAAGTACAATTTTCGTTTGTTGGCCCGCAGGTAGCGTGTAATATTCATTAATAATTTGATTCACAATCATTTGCGCTATTTGTTGCCATTCAAATGAAGAAGGTTCTCTTCTTTTTATATGACGGAAATAAAATTTATGCGGACAACGCATAAAATCATACAAATGGTAATCTGTCATCGTTTTGATTGAGATTTTCTCATGCAATTGCTCTTCATCTCCCTTCTGCCATTAAGAAAGGTGTTTTACGAATTCAGCTCCAAACTGTAAACATTTTTCTACATCTTCATCTTCTGGCGTTAATTCTACTTTCAATCCTTCTAACACAACTGCTGCCCCGCGCTCCTGCAGCTTTTCTATTAAAATATCAACCGCTACCCCGTATTTCGGATAAGCCGAATCACAAGAACCGAATGCAGCTGCTTTTTTACCAGTTAAGTTAATAGAACCCATTGCATCATAAAAATCTAAAAAATCATCAGGAAGATCACCATCTCCCCAAGTATAAGCACCTAAAATAATCCCGTCATATTGCTCTAATATAGAAGCTTCTGGTGTATCCATAATATCAATTACTTCAATCTCATTTTCTGTTTCACGAATCGCACCCGCAATATGGTCAGCCATTTCCTCTGTATTTCCACTCATACTTGCAAAAATCATTACTAACTTACTCAACTGAACCTCTCCTTTTACCTTGTATCTCTTTTTCTGTTTGAAGTGTACTCTTCTCATCTACATATTCAGAACGAATTACATTTCGTTGCCATTCAATATGCTTATCAACATCTTTATTTTTTAATCCCCTTCGTAAAAGGTGAAATGTTTTTCTCATTAAGGTTCCTCATCTGTTTCATTGATAATAATTATCAATTTCAATTATACCATTAGATTAATTGAAATTGATTATCAAAGTCAATAACTATTTTTAAAAAAATAGTTAAAATGTACAAGCTTGTCCGTTAGCTATTCATATACTATAAATGAGCATAGTTCTTTCTCAGCCCTCTCTGACGGAAGAAATAAAAGCAACTGCAATAGAGTGCAGTTGCCTTTTTTTATGCTTTATCAGTTTCTAGTAGTCTTATAGTTGTCTCTAAAAATAGTTCCACTCCATTAATTAAAGCCGATTCATCCACATCAAATTTCGGATGATGATGTGGATAACAAGTATCAATATTTTTATTCCCTGTTCCTAATTTAATGAAACAACCAGGTGCTTTTCTTAAATACGCTGAAAAATCTTCTCCTCCCATAGAAGGTTCAAGATGCACAATACGCTGATTTCCGAACAATTTTATCGCACTTTTTTCTACTATTTTCGTAATGTACTCATTATTAACAACTGGATCATATCCGTAACGATACGTATATGTATAATCTCCCCCATGTGCTTCTGTAATTCCTTTTACAATTTGCTCAATTTTCTCTTTTGCTTCCTCTCTTAATGTTTGATTAAAAGATCGAACAGTTCCCATTAAAGCTGCTGCACTAGGAATGATATTATCGGCCATCCCCCCATGAAATTGTGTAACTGACACTACTCTATGCATAAAAGCACTTGTATTTCTTGATACGATATGTTGTAAATTTGTAATAATTTGTGCTCCGATAGCAATAGGATCTATCGTTTCTTCTGGTCGTGCCGCGTGACCACCCTTTCCTAAAATTTCAATTGTAAATACGTCTGGTGCTGCCATCATAGGGCCATATACAATTCCTATCTTTCCACTTTCTAATCCAGACATAACGTGCAAACCTACTACATAATCGACGCCGTCCATAACACCGGCCTCCACCATTTCTTGTCCACCACCGGGATACACTTCCTCTGCGTGCTGAAAGAACAGACGGATTTCGCCTGCAAAATCTTCCTTCATATTTGCTATCGTCTCTGCTGCACTTAATAAAATAGCTGCGTGAGCATCATGCCCGCATGCATGCATTATTCCTTTATGCACAGACGTATAAGGTTTCCTTGTTTCCTCTTGGATTGGTAAAGCATCTATATCAGCTCGAATCGCAACTACTTTCCCTTGTTGCCTTCCTCTTTTAATTGCTAGCACACTGTACTGCGTTGGTCTCGTTACTTCAAAAGAAGAAAATGAGCATAATGTTTCATATATAAATTGCGAAGTTTCTTTTTCATGAAACGATAATTCCGGATACTTATGGAAATGCCGTCTCCATTTAATGATATTTTCCTCTGAAATAAAACTCCTCCACTCTCTTTTCATAATAATTACCTCCTTTTAAAAGGCTCTATACCTTGAAAATGTACTAAGTACCCAGTGATTATTAACCCACTCCAATTCAGGAATAACAAAACAAATATTATATTTTCCCGCCTTCTCACAATCCACTTTTATACATTCACACAATCCACTTCCTATTTACATGTCAAACCCATTACAAATTCATGCTGAATGTAATATAATTGCTAAGTTAGGGATTTTCTTTTTTAGTATTTAGTGCTAATATCAGAAAAGAGCCTTTTGACTTATTTTTACCTAAAATGTGGGATTTTGTTTTTTTCACAATAATGTAGGACATGATACCTACAAAGAGCTATTATTTCATTAAGCGAGGGAAAGACATGGAAAGATTAAAAGAGATATGGTCTCAACCACTCACACAATGGGTTGCAAAGACGGTTTATTACCTTGCAATTTTATTTGCATTACTTTGGTTGTATGGATTCCATGATACAAACACAAGTACATTTATTTACAATGAATTCTAGGGTGGGAACGTTATGAAGTTATTAGAACAAATTGAAAAGTGGGCTGTAGAAACGCCTGATCAAACCGCTTTTGTTTGGCGAGATGCGAAAATTACGTACAAACAATTAAAGGAAGATTCTGATGCGTTAGCACATTGGATTTCTTCTGAGTATCCAGATGATCGTTCACCAATTATGGTTTATGGCCATATGCAACCTGAAATGATTATTAACTTTTTAGGTTGTGTAAAAGCTGGACATGCTTACATTCCTGTAGATTTATCTATTCCAGCTGATCGTGTACAACGTATTGCTGAAAGTTCTGGTGCGAAATTACTGTTATCAGGGGCAGAAGTAACGGTAACGGACTTACCAGTTCGCATTACAAGTGAAGATAACTTAAAAGATATTTTCTTTACTCATAAAGGGAATACTCCAAATCCTGAACATGCGGTAAAAGGTGATGAGAACTTCTACATTATTTACACATCAGGAAGTACAGGTAATCCGAAAGGGGTTCAGATTACTTATAACTGTCTTGTTAGCTTTACAAAATGGGCTGTAGAAGATTTCAACTTACAAACAGGGCAAGTATTCTTAAACCAAGCACCTTTCTCATTCGATTTATCTGTAATGGATATTTACCCATCATTAGTAACAGGTGGTACACTTTGGGCAATCGATAAAGATATGATTGCACGTCCAAAAGACTTGTTTGCTTCTTTAGAGCAATCGGATATACAAGTATGGACTTCGACACCATCTTTCGCAGAAATGTGTTTAATGGAAGCCTCTTTCTCTGAAAGTATGCTACCAAACATGAAAACATTCTTATTCTGCGGTGAAGTGTTACCAAATGAAGTAGCTAGAAAATTAATTGAGCGTTTCCCGAAAGCAGCAATTATGAATACGTACGGTCCAACAGAAGCTACTGTTGCTGTAACAGGCATTCACGTTACAGAAGAAGTGCTTGATCAATACAAATCACTTCCAGTTGGCTACTGTAAATCAGACTGTCGCCTTCTTATTATGAAAGAAGATGGTACAATTGCACCTGAAGGTGAAAAAGGTGAAATCGTAATTGTCGGTCCAAGCGTAAGCGTTGGCTATTTAGGAAGCCCTGAATTAACAGAAAAAGTATTTACCATGATTGATGGTGAGCGTGCCTATAAAACAGGTGATGCTGGCTATGTAGAAAATGGTCTTCTATTCTATAATGGTCGTCTTGATTTCCAAATTAAGCTTCATGGTTATCGAATGGAATTAGAAGAAATCGAACATCATCTTCGCGCGTGTTCTTACGTAGAAGGTGCAGTTGTTGTTCCAATTAAAAAAGGTGAAAAATATGATTACTTATTAGCGGTTGTTGTTCCTGGAGAGCATTCGTTTGAAAAAGAATTCAAATTAACATCTGCAATCAAAAAAGAACTCAATGAGCGATTACCAAATTACATGATTCCACGTAAATTCATGTATCACTCTTCTATTCCAATGACACCAAATGGAAAGGTAGATCGCAAAAAATTATTGAGTGAGGTTACAGCATGACCGCATATGGATCATTTTATTTTTTCGCTATAGTAGGCATTTTATTAATACCTACTATCATAGCTGGATTAAAAGGTAAAATGTTGCGTAAATATAATGCCGTTTTAACATTAGTAATGCTCGTTATTATCTTCTCTGATAAACCGAAGCAAGCAATCATGTTAGCCGCATTTATTATTTGGCAATATGCCCTTATTAAAGGCTATTTAATTTTAAGAAAACAAAATAATAGTACATTCACGTTTTGTATAGCTGTTATTTTATCGATTTTACCGCTTATTTTGGCAAAAATCGCACCGTTTGTACCTGAATTGCATTTTATTGTTTTCGCAGGTATGTCTTACGTAACATTTAGAGCTGTACAGATGGTCTTTGAAGTTCGTGATAATTTAATTAAAGAACTTTCCTTCTTTAATTTCTGGGAATTCGTTTTATTCTTCCCTGCGATTTCAAGTGGACCTATCGATCGTTACCGTAGATTCCAAAAAGATATTCAAAAGCCGCCTAGTGCTGAGGAATATCAAAAGTTACTATATACAGGGATTAACCGTATTTTCCAAGGTTTTCTGTATAAATTTATAATCGCGCACTTGATAACAACATATCTTGTAAAGGCAGTATTCGCCAATCAAGATACACTTTTATCTAATGTGATTTTTATGTACGCTACTAGCATGCAGTTATTCTTTGACTTTGCAGGTTATAGTGCATTCGTAATTGGTATCAGTTACATGATGGGAATTAAAACTCCAGAAAACTTTAATAAGCCATTCATTAGTCGTAACATTAAAGACTTCTGGAACCGCTGGCATATGAGTTTATCATTCTGGTTCCGTGATTTTATTTACATGCGTTTCGTCTTTTTTGCAACGAAGAAAAAGTTAATTAAGAACCGTTACACAATTTCGTATATCGGTGCATTTTTAAACTTTTTCATTATGGGAATTTGGCACATCCAAGGAAGCGCTGTTGCGCAATATGTTATTTATGGTCTATATCATGCCGCACTGTTTATTTTATTCGATATTTTCGAACGAAAAAACAAGAAGCATAAGTTTTGGCCAAACAATAAATTTACACACGTCCTTGCGATTGTAATTACGTTCCACGTTGTATGTTTCGGTTTCCTGATCTTCTCTGGACACCTTAACAGATACTTTTAATGCACCCTTCTTATACTATTAAGAAGTTGCACATATAATATATTTCGGATATAAAGGAGATTTTAAAAATGGCAGAATTCAAAGAGCAAGTATTAGATATTTTAGAAGAAGTATGTGAAAACGATATTGTGAAAGAAAACTTAGATGTTCAATTATTTGAAGAAGGTATTCTTGATTCTTTCGCTGTAGTATCTTTATTAGTAGAATTCCAAGAGCGTTTAGAGATTGAAGTTTCTATTTCTGATTTTGACCGCGATGAGTGGGCTACACCAAATATGGTTATTAAAAAGTTAGAAGAAATCCGATGAACAAAGTGAAATTTGGTCCGATGCTTTTAGCATTGGCCCTTTTTGCTGTATTCTTACTTATTCCTACGCGCTTCCTACTCCCACTTTTAAGTGATGAGAAAGTAGAACAAGCTGCGACTTCTTTAAAAGAAGAAAAGATTCAAAGTATGATTTTACAGCAAAAGATGTTAGCAGACCCGAAATATCTTCCGATGTACGGTTCATCGGAATTCGCACGTATGGATGCTTTCCATCCATCGAATTATTTCAAAGTAAAGCCTGAAGGATTCACACCATTCCTACTTGGGCGCGGTGGAACACAAGACCTTGTACATGTATTAAACTTCACATCTACAATGGATCAATTGAAAGATAAGAAAATGATATTCGTTCTTTCTCCGCAATGGTTTGTACCACAAGGTATTGATGAGACACACTTTGCACCTAACTTTTCAAAACAACAAGGTTACCACTTCATTTTCAACGATGATTTAAAACCTGAAATGAAAAAACAAATTGCAAAACGCTTATTAAACTTTGAGATTGTTAAAAAAGAAACTTTATTAAAAATTTCGCTTGAAGGTATCGCCTACGATGATACAAAGTATAAAGTAAAAGCACTTGCTGCTAAACCTTTCGCTTATATTTATCGTAACATTCTAGATCGTAAAGATTTATTTACAGTTATGTTTAATATTAAGCCGCATAAAGAACAGCTTGATCCATCATTGAAACAAATGAACTGGGAAGAAGCTCGTAAGCATGCTGATCAAACAGGTGCAGTAGAATCAAGCTCCAACGAATATGGTATCGAAGATGATTACTTCAATAGCAAAATTAAGAAGAAATTAAAACAACGTGAAGGTTACTTAAAAAATGATGCTTATGACCAATCACCAGAATATGAAGATTTACAAATTGTACTTGATTTATTAAAACAATCTGGCGCAAAACCGCTCTTCATTTCTGTTCCTGTAAAAGGTCCTTGGTATGATTACGCTGGCTTCCCGAAAGAAAAACGCGAATTATACTACAATAAAGTTCATGAGCAAATTAAGCAAGCTGGCTATCCAATTGCTGATTTCTCAAATCATGAATATGATAAGTACTTCTTAAAAGATCATATGCACTTAGGTTGGAAAGGCTGGGTTTACATCGACGAAGCTATCCAACAATTTTATAAAGCAAACTAACGAAAAGACCGCTTGAATTATTCAAGTGGTCTTTTTTTATATACATCTTGTAATTGTTCAATTACGTTCTCTGCTTCTTTCATGACACGTTTCACTACGTGCTGAGCTGATTCCGTTCGCGCTAATGATGATGCTTGTCCCGCCCAAAGCGACATATACTCTTCCTTATTTTGCTTCGCTGCTTCTTGACGTATTTTTGAAGTTAATACGTTTTGCACTGGATACATCGGTAAATTCTCTTCTCTTCCTTCATGTTTCTCTATAAATTCATTACGAATACCCCGTGCATATTTCCCGGAAAACGCACGGGTTACCGTTGTACTCGTATCTGTACTATGTAAAATCGCCTCTTTATACACGTCATGCGTAATACTTTCTTCACTCGTTAAAAAGGCTGATCCCATTTGAACAGCCTCTGCCCCTAACGCAAATGCCGCAACAAGCCCTTGCCCATTCATTACACCACCTGCTGCAACAATCGGGATATGAGGTACTTCCGCTACTAATTGCGGGATTAATGCAAATGTACCAATCATCGCATCTTGTTCTTTCCCAATAAACGTTCCTCTATGCCCTCCTGCCTCGCTACCTTGCCCGACAATAATATCTACCCCTAACTTAGCAAGTGCTTTCGCTTCCGCTACATGGGTAGCTGTTCCGATAACTTTTATCCCTTCCTTTTTCAAATCATCTATTTCTTCTTTTTCTAACGTTTGAAATGCAAAACTAACGACTGGTACCTTTTCCTCTAATAATACTTGTAATTGTTCTTTATAGCTTTTTGGAAGTTTTAAAGTCTTTTCTTCCTCTATACCTAATTCTCTATTCACTCCACTAAGTAATACTTTCGCCTCGTTTACCTTCTCTTCTTCTATCTGTATCTCTTTCGTTAAAAGTAAATTAACACCGAAAGGCTTATTTGTTAGTTCCCTTATTTTATAAATCGCTTCACGGATTTGTTCTGGGCTCATATACCCTGCTCCAAGCGTACCTAATCCTCCGCTATTACTCACAGCTGCAACAAGTTTTGACGTTGTAATCGCTCCTGCCATACCTGCTTGAATGATCGGATACTTAATTTGTAATATATCTATTACTCGACTTGTAAACATCATTTTCCCTCCTACTTTCCCTATACCTTCTTTATATGACATGCTTTCCCCTTCTTTTACAAGGATTGAACTTTCGCTCAAGCGAATATATTGAAAGAGAAGGAGGCTGAGAACAATGATTTATCCAAATGCTTTGCAAAAAGGTGATACAGTAATGGTTATTGCACCGTCTGGCCCACCAACACTTGAGAATATATTAAAAGGTGTGAACGTATTACAAGAGATGGGATTATCCGTAATA
The DNA here is from genome assembly GCF_056401715.1 of Bacillus sp. P4_E1. Taxonomy (NCBI): domain Bacteria; kingdom Bacillati; phylum Bacillota; class Bacilli; order Caryophanales; family Bacillaceae; genus Bacillus; species Bacillus sp. P4_E1. The sequence goes on along the minus strand of NZ_JBFUIV010000005.1, from coordinate 16,237 downwards.
ATTGGAAAGAGTGTTTATGAAAAATATGGATATTTAGCTGGAAGTGATCAAGTTCGTCTTGATGATATACATGAAGCATTTACAAATACTGAGGTCAAAGCAGTCTTTTGTGCACGAGGTGGTTACGGCAGCGCTCGTCTCCTCCCTTACATTCAATATGAAATCATTCAACGGAATCCAAAGATTTTTTGGGGATATAGCGATATTACCGCTTTACATACTGCCTTTTCACGTTATGCGGAGCTGGTTACTTTTCATGGTCCAATGATTGAAGAATTAGGAAAAGGTATAGATTCTCTCTCTTTATCTTCTTTCAATCAACTATTCCATCCGTATTCATCTATCTTATATGCATCAGAATGTATCGTACCTACCTCTCCATGTACAGTTACAGGCACATTAGTTGGAGGAAATTTAACTGTGTTAACAAGTATAATTGGCTCGCCCTATGAGATAAATACGTCAAATAAACTTTTATTGCTTGAAGATATTGGTGAAGAACCGTACCGCATTGACCGGATGTTAAATCAACTACTTTTATCTGGACAGTTTAATGAATGCAGCGGCGTTATTTTTACAAGTTGTCACGACTGCAACCCTTCTAAGCCATCTCAATCATTGCAAACAATATTATATGAATATTTCACGCCATATAATATACCTGTGTTATTCGGTTTACCGATTGGACATATAAGTCCAAATATCGGTATTCCCCTCGGAGCTACAGCAACAATAAATACAACTAACAAAACTGTTTCTATTTCTTCTGGTATAGCCACTCCATGTTCAAATTAAAAAGGAAAAGCTGCTAAGCTTTTCCTTTTACTTATAATAATTAAAGATTCGTCCTGATGCTATCTCTGCAATTTCTTCTGGAATAAATGTTTTACTCATATCTGTTCCAACATTTAATACAGCTGTCGCATCTTTCTCGATGCTACCCAATAATTCTTTTCCACGTATCGTAATAAGGGGTGTACCTTCTGGCAACACATCTTTTACAAATTTCAATTGTGTAAAGAACGGAACGATCCATCTACCCTCTCCTTGGAAATGACGCAAACGAAGTGTTCCTTCCGTTGCCCCGTCTTCTGCTTCAAGTGAACCAGCAACATAAAACTCCGTTGTTAAGAGCAATTCATAAAATTCCTTTTGCTTTTGTTTATCATCTCCTGCTAAAACGAGTACTTCTTCTATTTTCTTTACCGGAATTTGCTCCATATGATGACACCCCTATTTTCAAAATGATTATACTTAGATTATACGAAATATTCTTATTTTTTTCTACATAATTCCACAATTATTTTCTTAAAATAATTTTAAAACACCTTCAGTCGTAACGATTTTGGCAAATTCATCATGTAAGTTTACAAGTGTCATATTGTGAATGTCCTCTGCACTATACTCTGTCCCGTCCAGACCTTTACGATTGAATGTAGCCGTCGCATCGCTCACTAAATACGTTGTAAGCCCTAAATTACCTGCCATCCGTGTTGTAGTCTCCACACAATGATTTGTTGTTAATCCTACAATCACTACCGTATTACATTTTTGTTCTCTTAATTGTTCTTCCAAATTTGTCCCAATGAACGCGCTATTAACGGCTTTCTGGATAATTATTTCATCTGGCATCGGTTGCACTTCTTCTTTAAAGTTTACCGTTTCCGCATGTTGATAAAACATCGATTGAACATTTTCTTTATTTACATGTTGAATATGAAAAACTGGTAGTTTTCTTTTTCTCCATTCTTCTAACAAACTTTTCATATTTTCTTCCGCCAAAAGGTTATTCCTCACGCCCCAGTATGGTAAGTTGAATGCTTCCTGTACATCAATGATTATAAGTGCTGCTTGATTAAGCATAATATCCTCCTAATTAATTGGGCTGTAATTGAAACAGAAAACCAAGTTGCTGCGAAGCAGTAATAAAACAAATATAGGCACAAAGCTCTACAATTTCTTTTTCAGTCCAATATTGTTTTAATATATGAAACATATTATCATCTATCGCCTTTTGGTCATGAACAAATGCATGTGCAAAAGTAACGGCTACGCTAATTTCTTCTATTTTTTGTATATCATCCGGCTTTCCCTTTGCCATACAGTACGGACATTCATTCCCAAACGCTAATGTTCTTCTTACTTGCTCCTTTAACTCTACGGAAAGGGCCCCCGTACTATACAGTGTATTCTCTAACGTACTCCACGAATTTAATATATCTGGATTATGACCTAATAATTTTTGAAACTTTGTATCTCCTACATTTGATAATGTAATTCTCTCCATCATTTCCCCTCCTATTTCCTTCTTTTTTATTGTAAAATAAATAAAGTTCACTTTACATTTCATATGAATCTTAATTTTAAATTTTTCTTTACAAAAATTATCATTTTACTGGAGGTATAGTTACAAATGCAATTAGACCGTGTTGATCGAAAAATTTTAAATGAATTATATAATGATAGCCGCCTTTCGATGCGTGAATTAGCAAAACGAGTAAACTTATCGGCTCCGTCTACTACAGAACGTGTACGTAAACTTGAAGGTGAAGGGATTATTCAAAAATACACAATCGATATCAATTATAAAAAAGCAGGACTTGTTTTAGATTGTATTTTAGAAATCACTTTAAAAAATGGTGATACAACACGTATGCAACAGTTTATTCAGTCTTATCCATCTGCAAGTTTTTGTTACCGAGTAACAGGAAGCTTATGCTACATTGTAAAAATCTCTGTTCCTTCACTCGTTGAACTTGAAGAATTTATCAATGATGTTTCTTCATATGCAACGACAGTTTCTCATATCGTATTATCAGAAGTAGCTCTTACTCCGGACATTGAACATATCTTCCCAGAAAATTAATTTATTTTTATTCATAAATTATTGAAAAACCCCTTACAATAAGAATAAAAATAATATATTATGTATTAAAATACATAAAGTTCGAGAAAGGGGCTTTACATTGAAAATCTGGTTTTATGAAAAAACGGCACAATTAGATGACTTGCTTGGTATTTGGGACAATGTTCCGACCATCCCTCGAATTGGTGAAAAAGTTGAACTTCTAAAAACCGTTCGGATCGTTACAGATATTAAATATGTAAAGAACGGTAATAATTTTCGTGTAGAGATTATTACAAATTAAAAAGTAGCTCTTTAGGAGCTACTTTTTAATTATCTATTATGCGCTTTCTTTATAACAATTTTATCTTCTTCTACAGAAACTGTTACATAATCATTTTCTTCTAACCGAAGCTTATTTACAGCGTCATCAGGTAGTTCTACAGCCATCAATCTATCTGTTACTATCACTTGGCTATATATTTCATTTTCTTCTGATGTATTCACTACTTTCTCTTCATTTATGAAACGAAGCGGTGGCACACCAACTTCTTTTACTGTACGCCATTGATTCCAAGTAAAAGGAATGAACCATAATAAACCGATAATCACAAGACCAATGCCGATCCATAAATTACTTTGTGCTTGTAATTCAGTAATCGAGATTGCGTCACTTCCATCTCCACCTACAAATTGCATACTCGTTGCAATCAAATTATTTAGAGCATGCACAGCAATATTCGTCCATATATTTTTTGTCTTTATGTATAGAAGACACATAATAACACCGAACATGAAAGCACCGATAACATCAAAATGTCCTAGTCCAAAAATAAGAGAGGATATAATAACCGCTCGTTTAATCCCCCATTTGTAAGCCATTCGCTGCAAGAAAAAACCTCTAAAAATAACCTCTTCCATTATTGGGGCTAATACACATGCTGAAATGAAAGTAAATATCGTCATGTATATGTTACTCGTATTAATTACATTTCCATCTTTTAACATGGTAACTAAGAAATTAGGTAAAGTATGTGCTAAAATATAAAATTGAATTTGGGATATACCGACTGCAAAAATCATTCCCATGATCGTTGCTAATACAATTAACCCCCAATGTAAACGTCCGGGCTTATCAAAAAAACTTTTAAAAACAACATTATTTTTACTTGTTTTTAAATATAGCCACAATAGTGGAAATGCAAAAAATATTGATATTTGTGACAGCAACTCTATCGTATTGTCAGAAGCACCTGATAACCTTAATGGAATCATCGTCAGGAACATCCCTATAATCATCCATCCAAAAAAACTACGTAGCCTTATACGTGAAAATGCATGTTGCATATGGAACACCTCCAGAGATGATATAAAGTGAAACTTTAATCAGTGGGGGTTTTGTTCATCCCCCACTGATTATTAGTTGAACCAATCGGGCTTTTACGGGCAGTTGATCTCCCACCTAACTTCTTTGCTCCAGCCGAATTTTTGGGTGGGAGTTTTACTGCCCGTTAATGCGGGATAAAGTGAAACTTTAATCAGTATTTTATGGGTAGCCCTTCTCCACAAATGGCCGGATAACTAAATTATAATATGAATATAGTTGAAAATCTTCCTATTTTTCTCACTTTATTCCGAATAATATACGTATTAAATTATATAATAACGATCCTATTTGATATACCATATCAATGTTCTTCAACTTAGTTACAATTATGTTCCTAAGTAAATATGTATCTGCCACACTTAAAAGCTACATAAATCAAAAAAGCTGGTTAATAAAAATCCCCGTTAACACGGGGATTTTTCTACTATAATACGTCACGTTTTTGGAATAATACACTTGATGCTACAAGTAATACAGCAAAGTATGCAACTACAAGTAATAATGAAGTTGTAAACGTAAATTCTGTAAATGGTGGTTCTACTCCGCCACTTACTAATTTATTGCTGTCGTACACACTTAAATTTAAATGCGAGAATACAACAAACTTTGCAACACCTTTAGCAAACATCATAAGCACCATTGTAATTGCACTTTGTAAGAAGAATAAGAACAACGAAATAATTAATGGTAATACAGAATTTCTAAATACATTAGCTAAGCAAAATGAAAGAGTTGCAAAGAAGAACGGTGAAAGTACTTGATATAAAATGGACTTCATTACGATTCCTAACGTTACTCCTGTTTTACTACCATCCATTACAATCCCGCCAATAATCATTGAGATTAACGTGCTAGCAAATATGATAAATAATATAGTAAGTAACACTGTAATATATTTAGAGAACAAAACTGTAATTCGTTTTCTCGGACGGATTAATAACTGCTTAATTGTACCTTTTTGGAACTCATCAGTAATTGTACGAGACGCAATCGTAATTCCAAAAATTGTTGCAAATAAGGTAATTAAACCAATCTCTGAACTTACAAAATCTAAATATGATCCTTTAAACTCATTTCCTCCTCCCCATTTCAGCATCGCTAAAACTCCCAAAATCTCCAATGCTGCAATTACACCTATTAAAATGTACATACCTTTTTTCGCATGTAACTTTAAAAATTCATTTTGAATTAATTTAAACATTACGCTTTCACTCCCCCTGTAATCGCTAAGAACTCATCCTCTAACGTTTTATTTTGAACAGTAACACCGTATACGAGTACATCAGCATTCACTAACTGTTTTACAATTTGCGGAATCTCTTCTTTCATTACAGATGCCACAGCTACCTTTCCTTGTACTTTACCTTTAATAATTTCGTTCGCTTTTTGAACTTGATCTACTTCAAATGCAACTACAACTGTTTCATCATGCTTCGCTTGTTCATGTAAGTTATACTCTTGTACAAACTCACCTTGCTTTATAATAACTACGCGATCACACATTAATTCAATTTCACTTAATAAATGACTTGATACAATGACTGCAATATTTTCTTCTTTCGCTAATCGTTGTAAATAATCACGAATTTGGCGAATACCAGCTGGATCTAATCCATTTGTCGGTTCATCTAAAATTAAGATTTTCGGCTGATGAAGTAACGCCTGCGCAATTCCTAAACGCTGTTTCATACCAAGTGAGTATGTTTTCACCTTTTTATGAATCGCATGCTCTAATTCAACAAGCTTTACAATTTCAGCGATGCGCTCTTTACTAATTGGGGTAATCGCCATGTTCGCAAAATGCTTTAAATTTTGCATTCCAGTCATATAATCATATAGCTCGGGATTTTCTACAATCGCTCCAATTTGCTCTAGCGCCTTTTCACGCTCTGTGCGAATACTATGACCACAAATTGTAATATCGCCTTCTGTCATAGAAATAAGACCTGTCATCATACGAATTGTCGTTGTCTTGCCGCTACCGTTCGGTCCAAGGAATCCGTATACCTCTCCTTCTCGAACCTCAAATGATAAGCCCCGAATAATTTCTGTTCTACCGATTTTTTTTCGGACATTTTCTAATTTCACTACTACATTTCCCAATGATGATTCCTCCTTTAAACTTCTAGTTTTTTGTCGATGATGCGCCCTGTAACTACTAATAATATAATTGTTAATAAACAGTTAAAACATAGATTTAAAACTGTAATATCTGTACCAGAATAAAATGATGTATTTAAAAAGCCATTTTGATCTATAAATCCAATATTATTTATGGCAAACACATACTTTTCTATTTGCTGAAAGATATATGTTATTCCCCCATTAAATGCGATAAAAACAACGAATAAGATTACGCAAACAATCTTACTCATCGATGATTTCACATTGAATAGCTTCGTAATTACTATAATTAAATAAATAGAAACTAGCATATTAACAAAATCTAGTCCCCATAAGAAAATAGATAACATATGATGTAATATTCCATAATCATATAAACTGTGGATTGCTTGCTGAACACCTAAATCTGTTTTTCCATTATAAATATTTAAAGAAAAATAGTATAGAAAAATGATTCCTATTCCTAGCAAAATCATAAAGAGTAGTACACAAAATAAAACATTTGCAGCTATATATTTTTGTGCTGAAATAGAAGTACAACGTAGCATAGAGTTTTTTAGCATTTTTCGAAAAGACGATATACCTGTTAGAAGAATTGCGAATCCATTTATACCTAGTACGATAAAAAATATAATAATGATTATATCTTGCCTACCTGAAATTCTAGCTCCTGAAACTCCTTTCATATTAAATAAAAGAATTAATGAAACTGTAATAAATCCGAAGTAAATAATGGCTATTTTTCTCTTATTACAATTATACAGATAAAGAAAAAGCTGACTCATTTCTCATAGGCCTCCTTAAACAGCTCATGTACTGCTTTCCCCTTTTGAAATCGTAGTTCTTCCACATTTTCATGCAATATTATTTCTCCATCTTTCAAAAAGATTACTTCATCAAATATATTTTCAATTTCTCTTATTAAATGAGTTGATATAAGCAGCGTACAATCTTCACGATAAAATTTAAGGATTAGCTCAAGTACATGCTCCCTAGAAACGAGATCAATCCCGCCAAGCGGTTCATCCAGTACGTATAACTTCGCTTTTCGAGAAAATGTTAAAATGATTTGCAGCTTCTCAATCATCCCTTTTGACAATGCTTTAATTTTTTCTTCTAACGGTATTTTGAATTCCACAATCGTATCTACTGCTTTTTGAATATCGAAGTCTTTATAAAAATCTCTATAGAAAAATAAAGCATCTTTTACAGTCATCCAATCATCAAAGACTGGCTTATCGGACATAAATGAAACGATTTTTTTCGTCTCTAATCCTACCTTTTTACCATCTATTGTAATACTACCTTCAGAAGGGTGCTGCAAGCCTGCAATCATTTTCAATAACGTCGTTTTCCCGCTCCCGTTATCTCCAACAAGCCCAACGATTTTCCCTTCTGTAATCTCTATGTTTAATTCCCGGATTACTGCTTTCAATCCGTATCGCTTCCATAGATTTTCTATTTTTAATAGCTCTGTCATTCGTTCTCCTCCCTTTTCTTATTTAATGAAGAACTAAGAATTAAAAGAATTTCTTCTTCTGAAAAACCTAAATTGTCCATTCCATTTATGAAAGAATGAAGTAATTCTTTCGCCATATCTTTTCGCAGCTCCATAATTTTCTCCCCTTCATTCGTTACATATCGCCCCATTCCTCTACGCGTTACAACAACTCCATCCCGTTCTAGTTCTTGAAATGTACGTTGAATCGTATTTGGATTTACTTGTAATTCACTCGCTAATTCACGTACGGAGGGAATTTTATCGCCAGGCAATAAATGACCCGTTACAATTTCTTTCTTTGTGTATTCCATTACCTGAATGTAAATTGGTGTATTTGGAGAAAACTCGATTTTCATTTCTCCACTCCTGTCTTAGTGTGTTAGTTAAATAGTACACTAAGACAAATTATATGTAAATACTCAACAACAAAAAATGTAATAAAAAGGCAGTGTAACTTTTCGTTACACTGCCTTCCTGTAATAAAATACAGGTAAATCTATTCTAATTATAGTTTCAATCGTTTGAATTCACATATAACCTTATGCGAAATTTATTTTACTTTTACTTGAGCTAGCACAGATTTAAACGTATTAATAACTGTATCTACTTCTTCATAACTAATTGTAAGGGATGGTTCAATACGAATTGTTTTTGAGTTAATTAATGTTCCCGCAACAAGAATTCCTTGATCAAACATCGCCTTTGACACTTCATAACCAATCTCGTCTTTATGGAATTCAATCCCAATCATTAAACCTTGACCACGAATTTCAAAGATTTTATCTTCGTGCCCTTCTGCTGCTTGTTTCAATCCATTTAAGAAATACTCCCCAACTTCCATAGCTCGTTCCGGTAATTTCTCTTCCAATAATACATGGATTGTTGCAATTGCAGCAGCACATGCAAGTGGATTTCCTCCAAATGTTGTTGTATGCATAAATGGATTTTCAAACCAACTTTTGAATACTGTTTCTTTCGCAACAATAGCTCCCGCTGGCATTACACCTCCACCAAACGCCTTCGCAAGACAAATAATATCCGGCACGACATCATATAATTCTGCAGCAAACATTTTTCCTGTCCGTCCCATTCCAGTTTGTACTTCATCAAAAATAAGGAGTGATCCAAACTCATCACAAAGCTCTCGTACTTGTTTCAAATAATTTTCTGGAGGTAAAATAATACCGCCCTCTCCTTGAATTGGTTCTAAAATAACTGCTGCAACATCTTCTCCCACTAATGCACATGTCTCAAATGTTTTTCTCATCATATCAATATCGCCAAACGGAACATGACGGAAACCCGGAATTAATGGTAAAAATGGCTTACGGAACATTCCTTTTGCCGTCCCAGATAAAGCACCAAGGCTCTTACCATGGAAAGCACGCGTTGTAGCAATGAAAGTTGTTCGTTCACTATACATTTTTGCTAGTTTTAATGCTGCCTCTACGCTTTCTGTTCCACTATTTGTGAAGAAGGCGTATTTCAAATCACCAGGTGTAATATCCGCTAAAATCTTTGCAAGCATTGCTCGAAGTGGATCCAGTAAATCCTGACTGTGCAATGCTTGACGTTTTAATTGATCTGTCACAGCTTTTACCACTTTCGGATTACGGTGACCAACATTATAAATTCCAAATCCACCTAAACAATCAATATATCTTTTACCGTTAATATCCATGAAACAAGATCCTTCATCTGACCACTCTACTGCTGCAAATTGTCCATCTTTTGTTACTGTTTTTCTATAAGCAAGAAAACCAGGGTTTACATGCTCTCTAAATCCGTCTACTGTTTCTTTTTGAATCCAGTTTGCCTCTTCTTCAGTAACCTTTTCTTTTTCAATTAACTGTAGTACTTTCGTAATATACTCATTTACATTTGATTCTTTCTCATTCAATTTATTTTTCACGTTCGTTTCCATCTAATTCACTCCTACATTTTTTTTATTTGCAAACCAACCTATTGGTTCTACTTCTAGATTTATATTAATCTGCTTAATTTCTTGAAATTCTTCTAAACCAAACGTTCCTAGACTACGACCTATACCACTTTGCTTATATCCGCCCCAAGGTGCCTCATTGTATGTTGGATGATAACTATTAATCCACGTAATTCCTGCGCGAAGTTTGCGAATCACACGCATTGCTTTTGCACCATCAACTGTAAATACTCCTCCAGCCAAACCATAGTCTGTACCATTTGCCAACTCAATTGCTTCCTGTTCGTCTTTAAACTTTTGAATTACTACAACAGGACCGAAGATTTCTTCCTGGACAATGCGCATATCAGGTTTTACATTGACAAAGACTGTTGGTTCAATAAAGAAACCATCACCTTTTCCATCCTCCATTATTCGTCTACCTCCGCAAGCAACGTTTGCACCTTCGTCTTTCCCAATTTCAATATAGCGTAATACTTTTTCCATATGTTCTTGACTTACAAGTGGCCCCATTTCTGATTCTGGATTATCACCAGGTCCAACGTTAATTTGCTGCGCTCGCTCTACAAAACTATTAACAAATTTATCATAAATCTTTTCTTCTACAAGGATTCTTGATCCTGCTGAACATACTTGTCCGCTACCTGCATAAATACCGAATAGAGCATAATCAATAGCGGTCTCAAAATCTGCATCTGCAAAAATAATATTTGGAGATTTCCCTCCAAGTTCTAACGAAATCTTTTTCATATTATCAGCCGCTGTTCTCATAATGTGCTTACCTGTTTTTGTTCCACCTGTAAAGGAAATCATGTCCACTTTATTACTCGCTGCAATTTCATTTCCTACTATTGGACCGGCCCCCATTACCATATTGGCAACACCTTTTGGTAGCCCTACTTTTTCAAGGATTTCGAATAGCTTTGTTGCAGTGATTGGTGTCACTTCAGAAGGTTTAAACACAATGGTATTTCCAGCTGCTAAAGCAGGTGCAATTTTCCATACACTCATCAATAGCGGATAATTCCATGGAACAATTAATCCACAAACACCGACTGGCTCTCTTACAACCATCGCTTGCATCGGATCGGCTACATGATATGTTTGACCATCTGGCTTTGTAATCAATCCGGCATAATAGCGAAAACAAGCCGCTGCATCTCCAATATCTCCTTCTGCCTCACGGTATGTTTTTCCATTATCCATTGTTTCAAGGTACACTAATTCTTCCATATTTTTATCAATTTCATCTGCTATTTTAAATAAATATGATGCCCTTTCAGCAGTGGATGTTCCTGACCAAATTCCGCTATCGAAAGCCGTTCTTGCCACTTCTATCGCGTATTTTGCATCCTCAATCGTTCCCTCAGGTGCATATGCTATACCCTTGCCATTCGCAGGGTTAATAATCGTTCTTTTTTCTTGATCACTAGAGTCTCTCCATTCACCGTTTACATACATTTTTAAATCTAGCACTATATTGAATCCTCCTTTATCGATCGTTTATATATTTATAAGCAATTTCCATGCCAATATTTAAAATTCAAAAGAATCATACATAAAGTGAAACTTTAATTAGCCCTCACCAATCGGGCGTTTACGGACAGCAGGGCTTCCACCTAACTTCTTTGCTCCACCTGAATTTTGAGGTGGGAGTTTTACTGCCCACAAATATCGGGATAAACTGACTATTTTCTTAAAAACAACAAACATTTTATGCATTTCCGCATACACTATTCCATTTTGCATAAAGTGAAACTTTAATCATTTCCGCTACCGCCTTCACCACTCGAGACTTGAATCCCAGAGAATATGTACATGCTGAGCGCACACAAAAAGGAGAAGTCTATGTGACCTTCTCCTTTTTTAGGAATATGAGATGATATCAGCCGCTATCTCTTTTTCACTAACAATCTTTTGATATTTACGACTCACTGAAGATTGGCTGATTCCAAGAGCTTTTGCAGCCTTAGTCGTTGTTTTATACTGCTTCATTGCAAGCAAAATCAATTGTTCTTCTACAGAATGTAGTGCTTCTTGTAATGGTAATACTCTTGTAATAACTGGTTTTGATTTATTAAAGTCATAACCGGGTGTTAAAAACTTACTAACAAACTCCGCTTCAATTACTGGATCGTCTGCTGATACTACTAAACGTTCAATCATATTTTGTAATTCACGGACATTTCCTGGCCATGAATAGAACTCTAGTAAATTAAGTGCATCTGGAGTTAAATGATAATTTTTATTATATTTTTCATTTAACTGTTGTAAGAAATGAAAGGCAAGTACCGGAACATCTTCCATTCGCTCTCGTAAAGAAGGAACTCGCAGTGGAATTACATTGAGGCGATAAAATAAATCTTCACGGAATGTTCCAGATTCGACCATCTTTTCAAGGCTCTTATTTGTAGCAGCAATAATTTGTACATTTATTTTCATAGGTGTTGTACTTCCAATAGGAATTACTTCTTGTTCCTGCAGGACTCTAAGCAATTTTACTTGCAAATGTAAAGGCATTTCTCCAATTTCATCTAAAAATAAAATACCTTGATCAGCTCGCTTAAAATATCCTTCTTTTCCATTTTTATCGGCTCCTGTAAAAGCACCTTTCGTATAACCAAATAGTTCACTTTCTAGCAAAGTTTCTGGAATTGCACCACAATTTAATTTTAAAAATGGCTTTGAAGATCGGTTTCCAAGTTGATGAATTGCCTGAGCAATTACTTCTTTTCCGACGCCAGATTCTCCAGAAATAAGAACATTGGAAGAAAAATCTGCTATTTTTTTAGCTTGGTTAATAATTTGCTCCATTTTCGGACTACAGTAAATAAGCTTCTTAAGAAAACGATCTTTATTTTTAAAGTCATCTAACTCCTTCTTATATTGCTCTGATATCTTCTTTATTTCATGTAATTCCGTCTTCAATCTCGTTGCTTCGGTAATATCCCTGGAGGCAATAATAATACGATGAAGCTCTCCGTTTTCATTAAATACAGGGTTTCCAACTGCTAATATTTTTCTTCCGCTTTTTGTTTCTTGTACAACTGATACCTTTTTTTGTTTTTCCAACACTAATCGCGTAACCGATGGACTAAATAATCCTTTCTTTTCTAGGTCTAAAAGATTTTTTCCTAACAAGTCCTTCAAATTACTCCCCCAAAAATCATTGATAACAGTTTCACTATAACGAATTAATTCCCCTTTATGATTAACAACTAATATTTCATCATAAATGCTAGACAAAATTGCATGTAAATCTTTATTTAAATCCTTTATATATTCAATTTCCATCGCCATGTCCTCGACCATCGGCAAATCTTGCACAATAATAACCATTCCTTCAATACTTTGATCAAAGTTTGGAATCGGACTATAGTCAACTAATACACCCATCTCATTTGTGATTTGTAATTGATTCAAGATCGTTTTTCCCTTTGTAAATACGTTATTAATATGTTCTCCATTAAAAATCAGTTCTGCTGGTACATTCATAACTTTTTCAGGAGTCGATTTAATCATCTTCAAACCAGATTCATTACAATTTACAATTTTCTTTTCTCGATCTACTACAAAAATCCCCATTGGAATAGACGTTAAAATAATTTTCAATATATCAACACTCTGATTTTCTTGTTTAAATAGTTCTGCAAAAACATCCTCTCTTCTTATATATCCTGTTAGCTCATCCACTTCATTTTTTACTATGGCAATCGGCGCTCCAATAATTTGAAAAAGAGCTGTTAAAGAAATATCTTTACTAAGATGACATATTGTATCTAGTGAAACAGCATTTGAAAGTAATAGCTTAGAAGTTAATTCCTTACTATTTGATAGCAGATCCTTCACATGAACGTATGCAAATAATTTCTCTCCTCTTTTTAAAAATAGAAACGATTCTTTTATATTTTTAACATCTATATTCCATTCCTTTTCAGATTGATCGATAGGTAGAGAAACTATGGGTCTAATTTTTGTATGAGCGATGGAAAACATTCTGCTATTCCTCCTTTGAACTATTTAATTTGTATTGTATCATTAAATGCAGATTTTTTTAATTAATCTGAAAATAAAACATTTCTTTCTTTATTTAATAAAAAAAGGAAGATGAGTGCCTCCATCTTCCCCATAGTTCTATCATTAATCACTACCACTAACGAAAAGATCTTCTTGAATATAAGCTAATACCATACCTGGAATTACTTTATCTCCTGCTTCTACTTCTAAAGATTGAACTTCTCCACTACATCCCATCTTAATTACTTCCAGTTTACCATTCATATCTTTAATAGCGAATAATGGCTCCCATTCATAAATTCGAGAATCCTTATCGATAGACACTTTTTCAATTATTCCATAACACGGACTCGTAATAATATCATAATACATAATCAATCATCCCTTTCTTTTATTCTATTAATATTGTTCTTCTAACCTTTGTGACTGAAGAATCATATAGAAAAAGCTTTGAAACTCTTCTATGTCCTCTACCTCAATGCCTAGCCTTGTTGCCCAATATTGTTCCTCTCCAATATCTTCTTGGCTTAATAAAACCATTCTCCCATTTTGAATTGAGGTAACCATTGCTTTTCCAAGAAACTGTTGCGAATACGTAACAGCTATATCGTAACGATGACTATTCGACACAATACAGTAATAACCGATTTGTTGTCTCTCCACTTCTTCTAATAAAATATCCAGTTTCATTTTAGCCCTCCCTTTAGGTTAAAAATGCAACCAACCTCTTAGGCGTGATGCTTCTACAATCTTGCGAACCCCTTCCATATAGGCAGCAATTTTCATATTTACTCCATAGCGTTTAGAAGTATCAAGTACGTTAGAAAAACTAGATGTAATTTTCTCCTTTAAACATTGATCAACATATTGCTCCGTCCAGTAATATCCTTGGTTATTTTGACACCATTCAAAATATGAAACAATCACGCCACCAGAGTTTGCTAAAATATCTGGAACAACCAAAATTCCCTTTTCTTCTAACATGGTTATCGCCTCTTTTGTTGTTGGTCCATTTGCAGCCTCAATGATAATCTTACATCCAAGCTTTCCTGCATTATGTTTTGTAATGACTCCTCCAATTGCCGCCGGAATGAGTACATCACATTCTTTTTCTAACAACTCCTGATTAGAAATTGTTTTACTAAAGAGATTCGATACTACACCGAAAGAATCTCTGTTTTCTAGTAAATAAGGAACATCTAGACCGTCTGGATTATAAATTCCTCCTATAGCATCTGATACCCCGACTACTTTCACACCAATATCATATAAATATTTTGCCAAATAACCTCCAACATTCCCAAACCCTTGAATAATAACTCGCATATTTTGTAGCGGAATTTGTTTTAACTCACTTACTAACTGAAGTGTATACAATACACCTTTAGACGTTGCTGTTTCCCGCCCTTGTGATCCTCCTAGCATTAATGGCTTCCCGGTTATAAATCCTGGAGAGTCAAACTCCCTGATATGGTCATATTCATCTAGCATCCAAGCCATAATTTGCGCATTTGTATACATATCAGGTGCTGGAATATCTTTCGTCGGCCCCACAATTTGACTTACTGCTCTTACATACCCACGACTCAGTAACTCTAGTTCTCTAAAACTCAACTCCTGTGGATTACAAATAATCCCGCCCTTTGCGCCTCCATATGGCAGTCCTGTCACTCCACATTTCAAGCTCATCCAGCCAGCAAGTGCTTTTACTTCTTCTGCCGTAACATCTGGATGAAATCTAATACCACCTTTTGTTGGCCCTGCTGCGTCGTTATGCTGAGCGCGATACCCTTGAAATACCTTTGTTGTTCCATCATCCATTCGAACAGGAATGCTTACTTCTAAAAAACGCATTGGTTTTTTCAGAAATTCGAATACTTCTTCTGGATAACTTAAAAAATGAAGCGCCTCTTTTAATATAGCTTGAAATTCCTCTAAAGGATTTTCAACTTCAACTGTATTTGTATGTTTTTCTGATTGAATCGGCACGATAACACCCCTCTTTATACTTTTACTAATTGTACAAAGCAATAATCGTGCCAAGTGAAAATACTACGTTAATCATATCGTGTCATCCCCTTTACTTATGAATCTTTGAGTGACTTATGCAATGCTGCATGATTATCAAATATAAAAAGAAAAAGACATCGGAACTTATCCGATGTGATATTATCCCCTTAAGGTAGACAGTGTAAAAAGACCATGAACAAACATGGATGTTACACTTCTACTTGGAGGGGATTTTATTATGGCTAAAAAAGGGTCTACATTTCAAACTTATTCAAATGAATTAAAGATACAAGCTGTAGAAAGTTTTTTAAACGGTGAGGGTAGTCAATCAGCTATAGCGAAGAAATATGGACTTAAAAGTAGAACGCAATTAATAGAGTGGGTTAGGAAATATCAAGAAACCAAGAAACA